>NZ_JBKORD010000011.1:0-310913 GCF_046764875.1 Nocardia arseniciresistens | reverse complement strand
TTTCCGGCTTCGGTCAGCAGTAGCGCTTGTGGATCAACCTCGCACTGGGACCCCCATTCGAGTATCACGGTCACAGTCGAAGCGGTGATTGGAGCGTTTCCGCCACGTACGAGCTTCACGTCGTGCACACCGTTCGTCTGAGGCTCCTTGTTACGCGCGCAGCGGCGTGTCTTCTTTGCTGGTGGAGCTTGCGTGTCGTCGCTGGTGCGTGCGTGCGTGCATCAGCGGTGCGTGCATCGGAATCTAGGTGCGCTTACCGGCCGTGCGCCGACCGCTGGGACGCGTTGGTCCGCGGCGTGACCCGCCGATACTCACTCGATAAATTTCCGAGTCTTCTCGTCCCACTCAGTCACTCCGGACTCCCGAAGGAAGACCTCGCGTGCCGAATCCTCGCGCTCGGCGAGGCCACCGAAGTGGTCCGGGTCGTGGATGAGTGCCGGATATCCCCACAGTGCGCGAACAAATGGGCCCTTCCCGTCCATCACTGAGAATTCCCATCCTGAAGGTAATTCACCATCCACGACCACGAACAGCTCTATCGGATACCACTTGGGCCATCCGTGCATGCTCACCACCATGACGTTTAGACCGCTGTTCCACAGCCCCATCGCCCGGACGGTGTACTCGACGCCGACGATCACCGAAAACTGGTTCCCCGGTTGATACCCGAAGTTTCGAAGTATTTCCTCCGGAAGGTCACTGCCGCACGACCCTACGCAGAGAACTCTCATTGCTCTCCTCTCTAGCCTAAGGCCATGTCTCATGTGGATGACTTGGCGAGTCTCTTGAAGTAGGTCAATGTCGCAGCGAGGGTGAGGAAGCCGAGATAACGCGTGGCCTTGCGGTCGTAGCGGATGTTGAGGCGGTGGTAGCCGGTCAGCTACGATATCGTGCGCTCGATGACCCACCGGTGGCGGCCGAGGCGGTCGGAGGGCTCGATGCCTTTGCAGGCGATCCGGACGCCGATCCCGCGATCCTGTACCCATTCGCGCAGGTTGGCAGCATCGTAGGCTTTGTCGGCGTGCAGCCTGTCGGGTTTGCGCTGGCGTGGACCGCGCCGGGATCGGGTCGCGGGGATGGCTTTCCCCAGTGGCCCCGGCGCTTGTGCGTCATTGGTGTTAGCAGCCGAAATACCCACGGACAGAGGGATTCCCGTGCGGTCGGACAGGAGGTGGATCTTCGAGCCGGATTTGCCTCGGTCGACCGGGCTCGGCCCGGTCTGAGGTCCCCTTTTTTTTGCTCGCACCGACGCCGCGTCGATTACCGCTCGCGACCAGTCGATCAAGCCTCTGCTGCCCAGCTCGTCGGGGACGGCGCGGTGTAATCGCCGCCAGAGACCGGCTTCGGTCCACGCGCTGAACCGGCGATGCGCGGTCGGCACGGTGACACCGAACGACGACGGCAACATCCGCCAGGCGCAGCCGCTGGTCAGCACGAACACCACCGCGGTGAACACTGCGCGCTCGTCGGTCGGCGCGGTCCCGCCACCCAGCGGACGCGGGGTGAACTCCGGTAGCAACGGCTAGGCCAAGGCCCACAACTCGTCCGGGACAAGGCGTTCGACAACTCATCGACTACAAGTCGAACATCATGCAGCACAACCGGACCCGACGCAGCAGAACCGAATCACAATCACGTAAGACATGGTCTAAGAGATGGCGATAGGGCTGAGGTAGCCGCGATCAGCAGTCGGTCAGCGGTGCACGCCAACTGCTGTATCCCAACCGGTCGCGGTCCGGCTGCGCTAGAGCGCATGTCCGCCGCATAGTGCCGCCTGGTCCGCGTCTTCAACCGGCGTTGGCAGGGCTGTTGTGGTACGCCGCGAGCAGCCACTTCTCGCCACGCTTCTCCAGCACCCATGTCGCGTTGGCGACCCGGTCGGCGGGCACCTCGGTCTCGCCAGGGAACAGGACGCCGGTCTCGCTGACGACGACAGCGGCATCGTTGCCCAGGAATCGGATGCTCTGGATCGTGTTCTTGGTCGTCGACCCCTTCAAGAACGACGCGAACCCGGCGGCCATGCTCTGGCGGACTTCTTCCTTGGATCGCCGGTAGGAACCTGGCAAAATCGCGGTGGCGTCTTCGGTGTACTCGGCGACGAAAGCATCGGCGTCGTGAACGTCCCACGCCTGGTAGATGCCCCCCAAGATGGTTCGGATAGCAGCTTCGTCCTGCAATCGGGTGTCGGTCATCGCCTGTCTCCTTGTTCTTGTCCGGCCCGCCGATCGGGCCTTCACCCACCCGACGTAGAACCTCGGCCCACATCGACAGCTCCGCCGAAGTTTTGTGGAGCCAGACGCACTCTCGAGGCCCGCAGATTGGGAATCGGGTCATCTGGGACGGCGGGTTCCGGTCGATCAGCACCGAGATCTGGCACAACGGCAAAACCGGTGCATCCGTCCATCGATAGGCGCGTACATGCATCTTCATGGCGGTCAAAGATCAACTGGCTGAGATCATCTGGGGCACGCCCGCGCCGAGATCTGTCGATCCGTGATGTATTCCCCTTTGGGGATCCGCAGTGCAGGCTGCACGGGCGGGCGGCTGGGATCGGCGCTAGCGGTGATGAGCGGCCGCCAGTGGAGCGCGATTGCTGGCGGCTGGCGGGACGTGGACCACGTCGGGCGGGGTGCGATCGTAGGCTGCGTGTGTGTCAGCTCCCTGAGTGTTGTTATCAATCCTTCTTGAACAGATCTGTGGTGCAGACCTCGCTGTCCTGTCGTGCTCGTCGCGGGGTTCGCGATGGCGGCCAGGATAGGGTGGTGCAGCGAATGTTGGCATCTCATAGCGATATTCAACGATTGTAGGGTCGATTCTCATGGGGTGCGTCAGCCCGATTCGGGCAAAACGGCAGAAACATGCACCGGATGCCACAGGGCTTGCTAAGTTAATATTCATTCTTAGGCAGATGGTGTGGTCTTCTTGGTTCTGGCCGCGTCGTCACAGTGCCGCCGGGCTCAGCAAGGAGTAGCGAAGACATGGATGGACTCAACAGGCGTAATGCGTTGAAGGCCGGTGGGATTCTGGGCACGCTCGGTGCCCTGGCCGCAGTGTCGCCCGCACGGGCGCAGCCGTGGACATGGTCACCGCAGGGGTCGGTGGCCGGAACCGGGTCAGGTGCGGACCCGATGACCGTGTGGGACCCCGAGGTCGACGAGCTGATGGCCGGACTGATCGATAGGGGCGAAGTCCCCAGGGTCAACGAGTCGTTACGGACCTGGACCAGGAACGGTCAGCCCTTACCGGTCGGTCTGCCACCGGAGTTGCGGGACTTCATGGAGTACGCGCGTCAGCTTCCGACCTGGACCGATCAGGGCAAGCTCGGCACCGCGATCGGATTCAACAAGAAGCGCGGACTGTATCTAGGTGTGCTGTACGGTCTGGCCAGCGGCATGATGAGCACGGTCATCCCCAAAGAGGCGCGTGCGGTCTACTACTCGAAGGGGGGTCATGACCTGAAGGACCGTATTTCCAAAACCGCCAAGCTCGGCTACGACATCGGGACCGCGAATGCCTATGCCCCCGATGGTGAAATGATCGTGACCTGCGTCAAAACCCGGCTGGTGCATGCCGCGGTGCGTCACCTGCTGCCGCAGTCCCCACATTGGGTGCGTTCCGCCGAAGAGGACATTCCGATCAGTCAGAACGACATGATGGTCACCTGGCACAGTCTGCCCACAACCGTCATGAAGCACCTGACCGAGTGGAAGGTGCCGATGCCCGCCGACGAGTCGGAGGCATTCCTGCACTCGTGGCAGGTGTGTGCCCACATGCTCGGGATCCGCGACGAGTACATACCGAACTCGTGGCCCGAGGCGAACTCCCAGGCCGCACAGGTTCTGGACCCCATACTGGCACCGACCCCCGAGGGCGCCAAGCTGGCCGACCGACTGCTGCGACTGGGTGTGAATCTCGACCTCGCCGTTCTCAGCAAGCCAGTCCTCGGCGCATTCACCCGGTTCCTGCTCGGTGACAAGATCGCTGACGGGCTGGCCATCCCGAGGGAGCCGGTCTGGACCCCGCTGCTCAATGTGAGCTGGGGACCATTTATCGCCGTTCGCGAAGGGCTGCTCCCCATCGTCCCGCTGGCGCCGGATGCCTATTGGCTCTTCGACGAGTTCCTCCGCCAAGCGGCGCTGATCTACCTGGCTGAACTACGGCTGCCGATCAGCATCGAAATCCCGATGATGAACCGGGACATGAACCTACCGCCACGCTGACCCACACCGCCCGAGACGGGATCGTCGGCTCGTGGCCGGGCACCGCGCCTACGGCTGCGAGTCGCTACAGAGCTTGAAACGAAAACCCTTCTCGCTCAGATGCTCTTGTAGTGGCCTGCCGCGTGGTGGCCACTTTCGGGAGGAAACCATGACCAGACTTGCTCTCTTCGCTGCGGCAGTCGCTGCTGCCGCAGCAGTTCTCACGGCTTGCGGTGGCGAGGACGCCACCGGTTCCGGCTCCTCGGCATCGAGCACCGTCGCCACACGGGTGCCGACCTCAGCACCCGCCGCCGTGAGTACCGAGTCAGCTCCTCCAGCGGCACCTGAGCCCCCAGTTGCGGCACCCGAGCCCTCAGTCGCGGCACCTGTGCCTCCGGTAGCACCACCCGCGCCTCCGGTCGTAACACCTGCGCCTCCGGTCGCGGCACCGGTGACCGATCCCTGCGCTGTGGTGACCCGCGAGTACCTGATAACCACTCTGAGAATGACGGGTGGCCCTCGTTTTCCCCTGGCCGATCTCGAACAGCCAAGGTGCAGTGGCGACTACGCCACCGCGCGCAGCGTGCCGGACGGTGAAACCCAGCCGAGCATGTACCTGTTTCACTATGTCGAGCAAGACGGGCAGTTGCACTGGCGTGTGATCGACTTGGGTTCCGCTCTCGATTGCGTGAACCGCAACGGCGTACCGGCGCAAGTAGCCCGTCAAATCGGCTGCGGCGCATAGACACCGGACCCACCGTCCTCGGCAGGGCCGGTCGAAGGTCCACGCACGCAAGCCCATCAGACCGGCGACGACGTCGTCTCGGCATGTCCCGGTCGGTGCGGCCCGGTCGGGCCGCGCCGAGGTCTAGACGACCTTGGCGGCGATCAACAGGTTCCAGATTTCGCCCTGGTCGATGACCTCGACGCCGAGCTTCTCCGCCTTGGTCAGCTTGCTCTCACCGACCCCCGCACCGGTGATGAGCAGGTCGGTGTTCGCCGAGACCGAGGACGCCGCCGTCGCGCCCGCCTTCTCGCATAGGCGTTGGAAGGTGGGGCGAGCGACCTTCTCGCCGGAGCGTGGGTCGCTGATCGCGCCGGTGATCACCACCGACTTGCCTGCCAGGGGAGCGCCGGCCGCGATGACCGGGGGGAGGTCCTCCTCGCGCACGTCAAGACTGACGCCCGCCTCGCGCAGCCGCGCCAGTTCCGGACGTAGCCGAGTGAGGTGTGTGACCAGGGAGGCAGCGACTTTCGGTCCGATATCCTCCACCGCAACGAGCCGTTGCTCGCCCGCGTCGGCGACGTCCTCCAGCGAGCCGAATCCCGCTCGGGCCAGGCGAGCGGCGGTGCCGTCGGAGGCCATCGGAATCGCAAGGCCGATCAGCGCGCGGCGCAGGCCGACTTGTCGGCTGGCATCGATCGAGTCGATCATGCGCGCGGCGGAGACCTCGCCGATCCGGTCGAACTCGAGCAGGCGCTCTTTTGTGAGCGTGTAGAAGTCCGACGGGCTCTCGAGGATGCCCGCCTCGGCCAGGCGTTCGATCCACACCTGCCCGATGGCGTCGATGTCCGCCGCCGCGCGCGACGCCCAATGGATCAGCCTGCGCACCGTCTGCGCGGGGCAGGAGACGTTGGTGCAGAACAGCTCCCGGCTGTTGCCTTGTTCGGTGACCGGCTGCTCGCACGAGGGGCAGACGGTGGGCGGCACGATCTCGCGTTCTTCGCCCGTGCGTTTGGAGGCGTCGAGAACGCCCGCTACGAACGGGATCACGTCACCCGCACGGCGCACCAGCACGGTGTCACCGATCTTGATGTCGCGGGCGAGGATCACCTCTTGGTTGGCCAGCGTCGCCTTCGTGACCGTCGTGCCGCCAACGAACACCGGCTCCAGCCACGCGACCGGGACGATCTTGCCTGTCTTGCCGACGTCCCAGATCACCTCGGCCAGCAACGTGGTCTTCTCCTCGGCGGCGAATTTGAACGCCAGCGCGCCACGCGGGGAGTTCGACCGAGTCCCGGCCGCGGCGTAGGCATCGCGGTCGGCCAGCCGTAGCACCGCGCCGTCGAGGTCGTAGTCCAGCTCGTTGCGACCTTGCTCGATCGCGGTGATCGCCGCCTGCGCCTGCTCGGCGTCGGCGCAAAGCCGCATCTGCGCACCCGCGACCCCCAGGGTGCGCAGGGCCTCCCCGAGATCGACCGCAGCGCCGTCGGCAGCGGTATCCAAGTCGAAGCCGAAGAACTGCAGGCGGCGCTCGGAGACCGTGGCCGGGTCCTTCGCCCGCAGCGTGCCCGCCGCGGCATTGCGCGGATTGATCAGCGGCTTGTCCGGATGCGCCGCGTTGTAGGCGATGAAGGTCGAACGCAACATCACTGCCTCGCCACGCACCTCGACCCGCCCAGGGACGTCGATCCGCTCGGGGACGCCGTCGACCAATGCGCGGACCAGCATGGTCACGTCGTCACCGGTGGTGCCGTCACCTCGGGTCACGGCACGCACCAGCCGACCGTCTTCGAAGACCAGGGCAAGGGACAAGCCGTCGAGCTTCGGCATCACAACCACCGACTGGCCGGGGAAGCGGTCGAAGAACGCCGCGACCTGCTCGGGCTTGGTCGCCTTTTCGAGTGACAGCATTGGACGCGAGTGCCGGATCGGGGCGTGCAGCACTGCGGGCGCGCCGACCTGCTCCAGCGGATTCGGGTCGGGCGTGAGGTCTGGGTGCGCCTCGATCAGGCCACGTAGCTCATCCTCGATCGCGTCGTACTCGGCGTCCGCGACCAGCGGCGAGCCTTGATAGTAGGCGTCGCGCAGCGCCACGATGCGGTCCGCGAGCTCTTGGATATGTTCCCCAGTTTCCACGCACCTGACGGTACCGATACCCACCGACAACCCTCGCGGAACGACGTGTGTGGCGGCCTCGGCATAGACGAGTTCGGCTACTTCGGGACCTACCGCAGCGTTGATACATCTTGTTCTGAATACAGAAATCTATGTATTATTCATAGGTGGACACCTTGATGCACAGCGATGCGCTGTCGCGCTTCGGATATGCGCTGTCGGACTCGACCCGCACGCAGATCCTGCTCAGCCTGCGCAGCACGCCCGGCTATCCCTCGGAGTTGGCCGACAAGATCGGGGTGTCACGACAAATCCTGTCCAATCACCTGGCCTGCCTGCGCGGCTGCGGTCTGGTAGTAGCAGTCCCCGAGGGCCGCCGCAGCCGTTACGAATTGGCCGACCCGCGGATCGGCCGAGCTCTGGACGACTTGGTCGGGCTGGTGTTGGCGGTCGACCCGGCCTGCTGTCCGGCCGCCGAGACCGAGGAGTGCTGCTGATGGCGGATCTGAGGACGCCGGTGGTCACGCTGGGTCCGAGCCCGGACCGAAAGGCGGTGCTATCGCGCCGGATCCGCTGGTTGGTGGCGGCGACGATCAGCTACAACGTGATCGAGGCGATCATCGCGCTGACCGAAGGCGCCCGGGTGTCCTCGACCGCGCTGATCGGATTCGGTTTGGACTCCGTGATCGAGGTATCTTCCGCCGCGGCGGTGGCCTGGCAGTTCGCCGGTCGCGATACCGAAGCCCGGGAGAAGGTCGCGCTGCGGGTCATCGCGTTCTCGTTCTTCGCCCTCGCCGCCTACGTCACCGTTGATGCGATCAGGTCACTGCTCGGGATCGGTGAAGTGCAGCATTCGCCGATCGGGATCGGTTTGGCCGCCGTCAGTTCGGCGGTAATGCCGGTGCTGTCATGGACGCAGCGTCGCACCGGGCGTGAATTGGGTTCGGCATCGGCGGTCGCGGACTCGAAGCAAACCTTGCTGTGCACCTACCTGTCGGCGGTGCTGCTGGTCGGGTTGCTGCTCAACAGCCTGTTCGGCCTGTCCTGGGCCGACCCGATCGCCGCGCTGGTAATCGCGGTGATCGCGGTAAAAGAAGGCATCAACGCGTGGAAGGGCGAAACATGCTGCCCCACTGCGCCGTTCGGCGACACCATCCGGCAACCAATCTCCATCGATGCCTGCGACTGCTGCGACCAACCCTGAACCGGTCACAGTGCAACCGTCTGATTTTCAGATACGTGGCTTTCCGGTCCGACCTGGTCGAGGCGCTGTACACGCGAGTCTTCGATGCTCGTGGGCGACGCTGCCGCGATAGCGGATTCGTTGAAACTCCAGCATATTTCAGGGGCCGTGGCCGCGCATGGCCGAGCACCTACCTACCCCTTCAGTCCATTCAGAGCTTGCCGGGTTTGGTTCTTGGCGATCACGTCGAGCTCGTCCCGGTTCACCGGGGGTTCGCCTTTTGCGCGCAGGACGGCGACTTCTACTCGCACCGAGATGTTGCTGTCTTGTACGGCGACGATGTAGGTCATTCCGTTGCCGGTGTCGGTGGTTGAGGTATGCCAGTAGCCTTGGGCGCCGATTCCGACGACTTCGCCGGAGGCCTGCCGCGCGCTGGTGGCGGCGGTGTCGGTCTGTTTCCAACGGTCATAGGCGGGGGCGGCATCGGCGCCGGTCAACTGTGCCTGGAGGCCGATTCCGGCTTCGTCGACGGCGGCGTCGTCGACGATGGTCGAGGGGCTGGTGTAGCGGATGGCGCAGTACAGGTTGCCGCCGTCGGAGGTATTCGGCGGGAATTCCTGATGCCGGGGGTCTTCTCTCGGCGTGGACGACCATCTGTGCAACGGCCTGGGATCGACAAGGTCGCAGGCGTTGGTGATGGCGTTCATCGAATAGATCCCCGGCGCGGCTTCCCTGCGTGACGTCGTCGCGGCCTTGGAAGGGGCCGGGGCGCTGGATGAGGCCGGGCCCACAGCGGAATTGCCCCCACCGTCGCCGCCGAGGGCGATGCCGATCGCCACACCGATACCCAGCACCACCACCACACCGATAACACCGGCGATGATCAGACCTGTTCTGCTGCCACCGGTCGACGGCGGTGGCGGCCCGTACCCGTGACCAGGTCGGCTGTACCCGATAACAGGCTGACCGGGAGCAAACGCGGGCGCGGGCGTGTAGCTGCCCGAGTCGGGGTCACCCCAGCCGCCCACCGGCGAATTGTGTTGCCGCGCACCGGGATCGGCGCTGCCCGGCGGCGGCTGATCGTCAGGTCCGCGCTGGGAGTAGGTCATCCCGTAGCCCTCCGGTAATGCAACGGGTTCCCCCGTCGACCATCAACTCCGAACCGATCGTATTCCTGCCGATGCCGCGCAGTCATCCGCACCGGCCTGCTCGAGTCGATGGCTGCTACTTCTCCCTCAAACCGTCCAGTGCCCTGCGGACTTGGGGCCTGGCGATCGAATCGAGTTCGTCCCGGCCGACCGCAGGAGACCCCTTCTCACGCGTAAGTGCGATCTTTACCCGGACCGAGACATTGCCGTCCTGCACACACACGACGTAGGCCATTTCCGCGACGAGGTTGCCGGTCACTTCGAAATGCCAATAGCCCTGGCCGCCGATTCCGGTGACCTCGCCGGAGACCGACCCAGGTTCGGCGGTGACGGTGTCGGAGTGTTTCCAGTGGTCGTAGAAGGGCGGAGCCGTCCCGTCGGTGAACTCGGCCTCGACGCTCAGTCGGGCTCTGTTCATGGGGAATTCGTCGCCGGTCGAACTTGTATAGCCGACATCGCATTTCAGGCCGCCGCTGTCATAGGCGGACGGCGGGGTTTCCTGGTGGTTGGGAGCGTCTCTGGGCGTGGCCGACCACTTGGTCAACGGTGTGGGGTCGACCAGATCGCACGCATTGGTGATCCCGTTGATCGAATAGGTTCCCGGCCCCGCTCCCTGTCGGGCAGTGGAATCGCTGTCACCGTCGCCGCCGATGGAGATACCGATCGCCACACCGATACCCAGCACCACTACCAGCCCGACAACACCGGCGACGATCAGACCCGTTTTGCCGCTGCCGGTCGGGGGTGGCGGATACGGCGGCTGGTATCCGGGACCGATTCGGGGGTCCCGGGGCGAGTCGGCAGTCGGGCCCGCCACAGCGGGACCGAAGAACACGGGGTTTGCGCCTGGAGTGGGATTGCCCTGGCCGCCTGGCGGGTTGAATGGCGGCGGTACCGGTTCGGGGGTGCCCGGGTTGCGGTTGTCGGCGGGTTCGCGTTCGGAATCGGTCATGCGTATAGGCCCTCCGGTCTCGAACGGGCCGCCTCGCCGAACCGTCGACTCGGTCCCTGATCGTAGTAGCCGGATGTGATCGGGGCCTATTCCGCCAGACGCCGTCGCCCCGGCCAGGTCGCCCCACTTATCGGAACCGTGCGCTCCGCGTACGCGATCCAGGCGATCTGGATAGCCCTCGTCACCGCGCCGAGTCTGCTGCCGGTCATGATCTGGCCATGCCTGACATGGGCTTTTCGCGCGGCCGGTCGTACGACGTCTGGAACCTACTTGAAGCGGCGGCGCATGGTGAGGACGCCGGTGACCCATCCGACCGCGAACATCGTCAGCAGGATGAGCCACATCGGTGAGCGGATAGTGATCAGCAGGAATTCGATGGAGACTTTGCTGCGGTTCTCGGCGACGAAGACGATCGCCACGATTGTGACCGCGAGGGCAATCCATTGCGTTGGTGAGATGCGGGCCAGTATCGAACGATTCTCGGTGCTGTTCATGGCGAATCCCTTTGTGCTAGTTGGTATCGGATCGCTATTCGGCTGTGAGTATTGCCCGCAACCTGACGGTGTCGGCGGCGGTCCAATTCGGGGGTTGCAGGATCGCCGCCCAGGCGTCGGCGATATCGGCGTGGAAGGTGTGCCCGTGGCCGTCGGGAACATCCACCGAGACGGCCATGTCAGCGGAGACCTGCAGGAACGTCACGATCGGAAGCCACCGCGTGCTGGGGAGCACGTCGTACCCGCGTGGCTCGCGTAGCCAGTCGGGCTTTTCGAATAGCAGTCGCGGAGTCCACCAGGTGATCGGATCAGAAGGGTGTTGCAGGTACACCACCCTCGGCGCCTGCCAGGGCGCGGCGGGTCGGTCGAGATCGGCTGGGCGGGCGACGAAGTGGGCTGTCTGCCCGTTGTGGTAGATCGGCAGCCACTCGGGTGTGCCCTGGTCTCGTCGGGCAGTGGTGTCGCGCCACACCACGTTGCTGTTGGTCGGTCCGACGAACAACACACCGTCGGTGCGGACCGCCATATCCTGCACCCCGGAGAACGCCGCTTCCCCGCCGAAGGATCCGAGGCTCTCGCCGAACACCACCAGCTTCGGACGATGCTCGGGCGGCAGCGTCTGCCATTTCGCGTACACCGCGTCGAAAAGTGCCTGTCCGGCGTGCTTGGCGCGTTCCTTGTCGACCACAAACGATATCCAGCTGGGCAGATAGGAGTACTGCATGCTCACCAGCGCACTGTCGCCGTTGTGGAGGTATTCCAATGCCGCGGCGGTGTTCTCGTTGATCCAGCCGGTGCCCGTGGTGGTCGCTACTCCGAGGACCGCTCGATCGAAGCCGCCGGCACGCTCGAGTTCGGCGACACCCAGATCCGCTTCTTCCTCGGGGGTGTCAGCGGACGCGAGCCCGGTGTAGGTGCGAATCGGTTGGCGCGCGGGTCGCTGATTGAACGTCGCGAGCCCTTCGGTGGTGGGCCCACCCGCCACGAAGATGCGACCTTGACGTCCCAGGGAGTCCCAGCTCACCAGTGATCCGGGCCCGCCAGAGCGCTCGCGAACGGTGGGGGCAACCGTGTCGGCGGAGGTCTCCTGATTGATGGCTTTGAAGGTGTCGTTCAACAGCGACATGATCGCGGAAGCCGCCACACCATTGAGCACCGTCACGATGACGGCGGCGATCAGCACGCCGCTCGCGACGGCGGCGACACGGGCGGGCACCACCCGATTCAGCTGGCGTCCAACCCACCGCCAGAGGCTGACCAGCATCCGCGCGAGCGCGATCGACACCACGAAAACGACGGCGGCTATCAAGAACATGAGCGGATACGCGGACAGCGATAGCCCGGCTACCCCCATCAGGTTGCGCAACTGGTCCTGCCAGTTCGCGAACCACCGGAGAACTGCGATAGTCCCGGCCACCGCGACTACTGCCAGCGCCCACCAATGCCACGATCTCGCTCGAGGCTCGGCGTGGCGGCGGACGACCCACCGCGCGATCGCGGCGGCGAGTACGCCGAGGCCGTATCCCATGGCGGCGGCCGCGCCGGTGACAACCCCCTGAAACAGCGGCCCCCGCGGTAGCAGTGACGGGGTCAGTGACAGCCATGTCAGCACAAGCGCGATCAGCAAGCCCGCGTAGCTGTACCCTTCCCGGCGCGGACGTAGCTGTCGGCTCGGGTCGGGTGCGGTGGACTGCGGAGATTCAGAATCGGCGTTGGGGGTGTGAGTCGAGTTCATCGGGGTCCTCGAGGATTTGCCGGGTCCGGATGATTGCCTTCTGATTGGTTGAATTGCCGTCGAGTATCCGGTCGGAGTGCAATCAATTCTTTTGTGCGCCAATATTTCTGAATCGACAACTCGATGTCCGTTGTCGCGTCGCGCAGATCTTGTCGCCTACTATACGACCCAAGTATGACGCGAGTCACAAGGTAAGACGCGTATTTGCGTTGGGCTGAAGTTTCGGATTCATCGCGGAGTGCGGCACAGATCGGTTCACCGGCCTGACCGTGCAGAAATAGATGTTCGAGCGTTGTGCCTATTACATCCGCGCTCAGCCGGTATCGTCGGCATCGAGCGAGAACCGAACACCCTCGTGTAGGTCGACATGCTGCATGCGGGTGTTCACGCGCGGCCCCGACAATTGATTGATCGGTAGGTCCCTGCAATGCGCGCATTCCGATGTCCGGTATGTCAGCAGTTTGCGTTCTTCGAGGCACAGGCGTGTAGTGGTTGCGGCGCTGCGATCGGCTTCCATATTCCGACTCGGACTCTGATGCAGGCCCCGGCCGAGGGCGTCGTCATCGACTCGACCCGGTGGCTGCGCTGTTCCTCGTGGAGTTGGGGATGCAATTGGCTGGTCGCCGAGAATTCCGGCAGCGCACAGTGTTTCGCTGGGCGTCTGATCAGGCATAGACCGGAGGCGGACGACACTATTGCGCTAGAGAAGTTGGCGCGGACGGGAAACGCCCTACGCCGCTTGCTGTTCCAGCTGCTCGACCTGGGGCTCCCGATAGAGCCTTACTACGAGAAGGACGGCGGTCTGGCATTCGACCTGCTGTCCAGCTTTTCGAGCAAAGAAACCGTCACCATCGGACATGCGAACGGCGTCGTCACCATCGATCTCGCGGAAATCCTCGACGCGCATCGCGAATCGGTGCGAGTACGCCTCGGTGAGGCGTATCGGACGATGCTCGGGCACCTTCGCCACGAGGTCGGCCACTACTATCAGTCGATTCTTGTCGAGAACGGTCCGGCGATCGATGAATGTCGTGAACTGTTCGGTGACGAGCGTGCCGACTATCGCGAGTCGATCGACCGTCATTACAAGTTCGGTGCGCCCGCAGACTGGCAGGCCGCCTACATATCCGAATACGCGACGATGCATCCCTGGGAAGACTTCGCGGAGACCTTCGCCCATTACCTGCACATCACCGATACGTTGGCGACCGCGGCCGCGTCCGGCGTTGTGCTGCACGGTGACCGCATCGATGGGTACACACAGGAAGACGTCGCCCCTCGGCATTCCTACGCCGACTCCGATATCTCGACGATCCTGTCCGACTGGCATTGGTTGTCATTGATGCTCAACCGAGTCACCAGGGCGATGGGCAAAGCCGACCTGTATCCGTTCACGATCCCCGAACCCGTCACGGTCAAGCTCGGATTCGTCCATGCCGTCGTGCGGTCCGCCGCCGCCAAGTCGGTCGGGTCGATCTGAGGAGCTGTTTACGCGCCTTCAACGCCGGCACCTCCTCGCCCGACCCGTTCGACGCGGGGCGGACGTGCCAGCGCCTTCCGTGGATACGTGATCAGGCTCACGTTTCGGTATCGACCTCCGTATGAAGGGCTGCTGACCAGCAAATTCAGGGGAGCTCGCGGTGGATCGGCAGGAAAATCGAATGATTTATGTCGGTGCCGACCGGAATACTTGCGCACGTCCGATGAGTTCGAGCAGCTGATTCCGTCTCAACCACTGTGGTGCTGGGATGCGATGCGGTAACTCGGCAATGGGCCACATGTTTTCCTGTCGACGACCCATGCTCCGGAGGTACCCGATGTCTGCCGAACGAACCGCTCCCGCCTCGGGAGGTGGGACACCGACCGTCATTCGGGTGCTGGTGCTCGCGACCTTCGTGGTGATCCTGAACGAGACCATCATGATCAACGCGATCCCGCGTCTGATGGAAGACCTCGAGGTCACCGAGCGGGCGGCGCAGTGGGTCTCCACCGCGTTCATGCTCACGATGGCGGCCATCATCCCGACCACCGGCTGGTTCCTGCAACGAGTGAGCACTCGGCAGGCGTATGCCGTGGCGATGGGTGTCTTCCTGGCCGGCACCGCGCTCTCGGCTGTCGCGCCGTCGTTCGCGGTGCTGCTGCTCGGGCGGATCATCCAGGCAGGCGGTACCGCGGTGATGATGCCACTGTTGATGACCACGCTGATGACCGTCGTGCACGAGCATGATCGCGGCCGGGTGATGGGGAATGTCACCCTTGCCATTTCCGTGGCCCCTGCGATGGGCCCGGTGATTTCCGGGTTGGTGCTCCAGGTCGGTTCGTGGCGTTGGCTTTTCGTGCTGGTGCTGCCGATTGCGGCGGTCGTCACCTGGCTCGGCCTTCGCAAGCTGGAGAACATCGGCGAATCGCAGGCCGGGGCAATCGACTCGCCCAGTGTGGTGTTGGCCGCGCTCGGGTTCGGCGGACTGGTATTCGGGCTCAGCAAGTTCGAGAGCGGCAACCTCACCGGTCCGGCATTGATGGTGGCCGCGGGGGCAGCCCTCATCGCCGGGTTCGTGTTCCGGCAGCTGCGTTTGCAGCGCACCGGCACCCCGCTGCTGGATCTGCGAGTCTTGCTGTCCGGCACCTATACCAAGGCGCTGGTTTTGATGTCGATCGCGTTCATGGCGATGCTCGGGTCGATGATCCTGCTGCCGTTGTATCTGCAGAACCTGCGTAGCTTGAGCCCCCTGGCGACCGGTTTGCTCGTGATGCCGGGCGGGTTGGCGATGGGTCTGCTCGGGCCGACAATCGGGCGGCTGTTCGACCGCTTCGGCGGACGCTGGCTGGTGATTCCCGGATCTGTCGGGATCGCGGTGTCGCTGGCCGGATTCAGTCAGATCTCGATGACCATGCCGTACTGGCAGCTGATCGCTCTGCACATTTTGCTGATGGCGTCGCTGGCCGCGACCTTCACCCCGGTCTTCACCCTCGGCCTCGGCGCGCTTCCGCAACACCTGTACTCGCATGGCAGCTCCATGCTCGGCACCCTGCAGCAGGTCTCCGCGGCCTTCGGTACCGCCATGGTGGTTACGGTGATGTCGGCCCGCAGCACCGCGCTTCTCGACAACGGCACCGACCCTGTCACCGCGCACCTCGACGGCATGCGTCTGGCCTTCCTCGTCTCCGCCGCTTTGGCGCTGATCGTGATTGCCATGGCAGTGCTGCTGCCGGGCCGCGCCGCCGCCCCGGAAGCGGCCGACGAGTACGAGACTGCAACCCCCGACCTGGTCAAGGGCTGACCACGACTCGGAACGTCGAAACCCCCGTCCGAATGTGAGTACTGCCGACGGGCGGCATGAACAACGGACGGGGGCCGGTCTTCTGGAGCGAGCCGCGGACGAGCACGAGATGGTGCGCTTCGCCGTCGCATTCCATGACGCCGTCAGTTCTTGATTGCGGCGGAGCGCCGTCGGTGGACCATCAGTTTGTTGGTGCGTGCCGCGTCCGCTTCCAGGGCGTCTTTCCGGTTCGCGGTCACGGTGGTGACCGTTTCGGCCGGAAAGTCTTCGCGGGCAACGCCCGACGCCGTATTTTCGGTGAATTCGACGACCGCACTGGTGACGGCCCGGTGAACCGGCTCGTGCAGCAAATCGTGTCCTGCGTCGGTGAATTCACGCATTCGGGTATGTGGCCACCGGGCGGCCCATTCGCGGATCGGCCCGATCGGAGCCCGCCGGTCATCTACGCCGTGCAACACCAGGGTTGGCACGTTCGGTGCTGGGACCTCCAGTGTCGCAACATCGTTCGGTGTTCCGCTCAGCGCTACCGCGGAGATGCCGGATACGTCGGCCGAGTTCGACCGCATCGCGACCACCGCGGTGCCCGCGCCGAGCGAATGCCCGACCATGACCATCGGCAGGGCTGGGTGGGTGGCGCGGATGAGGGTGGTCAGCCGCAGCGCGTTCGCGGCGAGCTGCTCGATCGGCGCTATGGTCTCGGGCTCGCCTTCGCTGAGCCCATGGCCGATATGGTCGATGGCCCAGGTTTCGATGCCGTGACGACGGAGCACGCGGCCGAATCGGTGGTAGTCGGCACTGTGCTGGCCGAGACCGTGCAGCAGCACGACTATCGCTCGCGGCCGGGTGGTCGCCCACGAGCGATAGTGGACCTGTCCGCTGACACCTTCGAAGAATGGCACCCGGCAATTTTGACAGAACTAAGCTTAGGCTTACCTGTGTTTCTACCCACTGATGGGTACGGCAGGCTCCTAGGGAATCGGCGGGTCGTATCGGGGGCCGACGAGGGCTATGGCGGTGTCTACCGCGATGGCGGTGATTTCGGTGATATCGCGGCCTTCTTCGACGGTGGAGGCGATGAGTTCGCGGAAGCCGCCGTAGAGGATTGTTGCCATCTGCCGGGAAGGTGGGTGTAGCTCGGGAGCCTCGAATCCTGGTGTGGTGGTCAGGGTTTGGATGAGTGTGATGAAGGCTTCGGCGGCGTCGTGGTGCAGTTGGCGGGCGCTTTCGCCGAGCGCGGGGGTATCGCGGATCCAGGCGAGAGTGATGGTGGCGTCGGCTTGGGAGGCATGGATCCAGGCCTCGATGGCTTGGCGCACCTGGGTGCGCCAAGAGGCGTTCGGGTCGACCGCGTCGTAGATCTGCCGGATGGTTTCGTTGTTCCGCTCGGTCAGCAGGGCAATGAAGCAGTCCTGCTTGCTGGTGAAGTGTTCGTAGAAGGTGCGGCGGGAGGTGCGGGCGTTGCGGACCACGTCGGCCACGGTCGCATCCCGATAGCCGCGTGCGCGTACGGCCTCGGCCATCGCGTCGAGCAGCCGCCTGCGGAAACCGGATTCCGCGGGCGTGGTCTCGGTGGTGGTAGTCGGCTCGGCGCGTGTCACGAGAGTCAGGTTAGTGACCTCCTCAGGCTCTCACCTGTTCCGGATCACGATCATCGGGTACGAGGTCGGCAACCGAGGGCTGCGTCGCCGGTGCCCCAGGTCGGGCCGTGAACCGGAGGACGCCGTCCTCGATCCGGCCGTGCCGGAGGGTGACCACGTCCTGGGCGTAATTCATCCCGAGCCGCCATGGAGCCCGTGAACCGGCCTTGGGGAATTGTTCGATGGCCCGCAACACATATCCCGCCTGGAAATCCAGTAGCGGTGCTCGGTTGATGGACGGGTCGGGCCGCGGAGTGCACTGGTCATAGCCTTTGGTGTCCATATGCCGCAACAGCCGGCAGACGAATTCCCCGACCAGGTCGGCCTTCAATGTCCATGACGCGTTGGTGTAGCCGATGGTGAAGGCGAAATTGGGGACACCGCCGAGCATCATTCCCTTGTAGGACATGGTTTCCGGTAGTGCGACCGCGTGCCCGTCGACCACGAGCTCGATCGCGCCGAGTGCCAGCAGCCGCAGACCGGTTGCGGTCACCACGATATCCGCCGCCAGCTCCGCGCCCGATTCCAGCCGGAGTCCGTTCGGGGTGAATCGGTCGATGCGGTCGGTCACCACGGAGGCGTCGCCCGCACGGATCGAGCCGAACAGGTCACCGTCGGGAACCAGGCACAGTCGTTGATCCCACGGGCCGTAGTCGGGTTTGAAATGTGTGTCGACGTCGTAGCCCTCGGGCAGCTGTCCGACGGTTTGGGTGCGGATGAATTTCCGCATCATCTCCGGCTTTCGCTGGCTGAGCTGATAGATCAGCGTGCTGATCGCGACGTTCTTCCATCGGGTGATCGCGTAGGCGCGACGCGCCCCGAGCAGCGCGCGCAGCTTGGTCGCCACGACGTCCTCGGTGGGGGCGGAGAGGATGTAGGTCGGTGACCGTTGCAGCATCGTCACGTGTGCCGCCGTCTGGGCGATGGCGGGGACGATGGTGACCGCGGTGGCGCCGCTGCCGATCACGACGACGCGTTTACCCGCGTAGTCCAGGTCAGCGGGCCACTGCTGCGGATGCACGATCTGGCCCCCGAACTCCTCGGCGCCCGCGAAATCGGGGGAGTAGCCCTGGTCGTAGTGGTAGTAGCCGCTGCACACGTAGAGGAAGTGGCAGGTCAGTGTCGAGGTCGCGCCGTCGTGGCTGACCTGCACCGTCCAGTGTGCGTCGGCCGAGGACCAGGATGCGCGAATCACGCGGTGCCCGAATCGGATTCGGCGGTCTATTCCGGCGTCGACGGCGGTGTCACGGATGTAGCGCAGAATCGACGGGCCGTCGGCGATCGCCTCGGCCGCTGTCCACGGACGGAAACGGTAACCGAGAGTGGCCATATCGGAGTCCGACCGCACGCCGGGGTAGCGGAACAGATCCCAGGTGCCGCCTATTTCCTCGCGCGCCTCGAGGATTGCGTAGGTCCGTTCCGGAAACGCCGACTGTAGATGGTGGGCCGCGCCGATACCGGAGAGTCCGGCTCCGACGATCAGCACATCGAGATGTTCGGTCACGAGTTCACCTCCGCCTTGCCCCGGGTGCGCAGCCGTCGCTCGAGCACCCCGACGATGTCGTAGTAGTGGGTTGGGGCCACCCGTGCGAGTGCGTCGAATACGTAGGCGTCGGGTCCGACGAGAATGCGTGCCTTTCCGCGTTCGATTCCGCGGCAGATGATTTCGGCCGCTTTCTCCGGCGAGGTGAGGGTGACGGCCTCGAATTCCGCCGCCATCTGCTCCCTGGTACGACCGCGGCCCTCGGGATCCTTGTTAACCCTGGCATTGCGGGCAATATTGGTGGTGATGCCGCCCGGGTGCACGTTCACCGCGGAGACGCCGGTGCCCCGAAGTTCCTGACGCAGCGCGTCGGTGAATCCCCGGACGGCGAATTTCGCTGCACAGTAAGCGCTTTGGTATGGCATGCCGACCAGGCCGAACACGCTCGAGGTGTTGACGATGACACCATGATCTTGTTCGACGAGCAGCGGCAGGAAGGCGCGGGTGCCGTTGACGACGCCGTCGAAGTTGATCTGCCACAACCATTCGTCGTCCTCGGGGACCGCGTCGAGCACCGAGGAGGAGACCGCGACGCCGGCGTTGTTGAACACCGCCGCCAGCGGAGCGCTCAGCCAGTCGCGGACCTCGGCCGCGAAGGCGCGTTGGTCGGCGGCGTCGCGCACATCGAGTACCCGCGTCAGCACCGGACCGTGCAGGGTGGCGGCGGTCTGCTTCAGCCCCGTCTCGTCGATGTCGGCGATCGCTACCGGCGAACCGCGGCGGGAGAGCAATTGGGCAAGGCCGCGACCGATTCCGGAGGCGGCGCCGGTGATCATGACGGGATGGCCGGACAGTTGCCTAGCTATTCGGGGCATCGGTGCTCCTGGATTCGGACGTGCGGATGTGGTCGTCGAGGAGTTCGGCGATGGTCGGCCACAGTTCGGCAGGCAGGTCGTGGCCCATACCGGGCAGGCTGTGCAGCCGGGCGCCGGGTATGGCCCGTGCGGTGACGGCACCGCCGGTCGGGGCGATCATGAGGTCGCGGTCGCCGTGCAGGACCAGCGTCGGGGCCGCGATGGTGCCGAGTTGTACTGTCCGGTCACCGGATTTCAGAATGCCCGCGAGTTGTCGGCCGACGCCCGCCGCCGGATGCGGATCTCTGTCCCATGTCGTGGCCGCGGCGGCACGCACCGTGGCCTCGTCGAAGGGGTAGCCGCTGGAGCAGATGTGGCGGTACATGCGTACGGCGGCCGCGATGTGTTCGTCCCGGTTGCGCGCGGGTCGTCCGAACATCAGACGCCAGGTCGACAACGCGGGCCGTCCCACCTTCGCCGCACCGGTGGTGGACATGATCGATGTCAACGAGCGGACGCGAACCGGATCGTGTGCGGCAACCGTTTGCGCGATCATGCCGCCCATCGACATGCCGACCAGATGCGCGGACGCGAAGCCGACTGTGTCGAGCAATCCGACCGTGTCCGCGGCCATATCGGCGAGATCGTATTGGGCATGGTGCCAATGCTTGCGCAGGAGATCCAGCGGCCCTGGCGGCGTGAATCCGGCATGCGTGGACCGGCCGACGTCCCGATTGTCGAATCGGACCACGTCGTAGCCGCGACTCACCAGTTCGCTGCATAACCCCTCGGGCCACTCGTGCAGCTGCTGACCGAGTCCGGCGATCAGAAGCAGCGGTGTGCCGCCGCCATTGCCCAACCGCTCGTAGGCCAGGGTTACCGGGCCTCCGACCTCAGCGAATTGTTCGGTCACGCGGTCACCGCTCCGGCCGCTGCGGATGTGGTGGCGGACGAGGCGGTCTCGGTGGCCGAGGAGGTGGCGGCGGCAGGGCGGCGGCGCACCACGGCACGCCCCTTCTTCGCCGGTACCAACGCGACACCGCGGAAGTGGGTGCGTTCGTCGGGCGCAGCGGTCGGCTCGAGCGCGAAATCCCTGAGCAGCGTGCGCAAGACGATGTTCATCTCCATGGTGGCGAACGCGGCGCCGATGCAGCGGCGGGCGCCGCCGCCGAAGGGGATCCAGCTGAAGGTGCCAGGCCGTACCCCGACGAAGCGGTCCGGATCGAAGGCGCGGGCGTTCGGGAAGAGTTGCTCGTTGTCGTGCATCAAGCGGATGCTGACCATGATGTTCTGGCCCTTCGGTAGCGTCCACCGGCCCAGTTGCAGCGAGTCCGCGCGCACCTTGCGTCCGGTGGCGTCGACGACAGGGCGGACCCGCTGTACCTCCAGCAGGGTGGCCTCACGCAGCGCCGAGCCGCCCTCGTCCGCTTCGGATACCAAGCGGCGCAACAATTCCGGGTGCCTGCGCAGGCGCTCGACAGTCCAGGCCAGCGTCGTCGCGGTTGTCTCGTGGCCCGCGCTGAGCAGCGTCAGCAGTTCATCGGCGATTTCGCTGTGACTCATCGCGGAGCCGTCGTCGTAGCGGGCCTGGAGCATCATCGCGAGCACGTCGTCGCGGTCGGCGAGGTCGACGGCCGCGGCCGCGCGATCGATCAGACGCCCGACGAGCTCGTCATAGCTGCGGCGATGCGCCGCGAATCGAGCCCACGGACCGTATCGCCCGAGGAACTTCCTCGGCACCGGGAACGCGGCCAGCGCCGATCCGACCAGCACCAACTTCGGTAGCAGCTCACGCAATTCGTCGAATTCCGCACCCTCGGCGCCGAACACCGCGCGCAGGATCACATTCAGCGTGATCCGCATCATCGGGTCCATGGTCGCGAACTCGCGACCCGAGGGCCACGAGGCCATCTCACGGACCGCTTCCTCCTCGATCAGCGCCTCGTACACCGCGAGACGGCGTCCGTGGAACGGCGGGGTGAGGAGTTTGCGTTGTTTGCGGTGCTCCTCGCCTACCAGCGCGAACAGCGACCCGGGGCCGAGGAACTGTCCGAGGTTGATGTCGATGTTGTCGACCAGGTCCGTGCTCGCGGTGAACAGCGCCTTCACCTCTGCGGGCTCCGAGAGCACAACTGTCCGACCGAATCTGGGCAACTGCACCGTGAACGCCGAGCCGTAGCGGTCGTGTAGTCGCCGCCACGCGCGGGTTCGTCCGGTCAAGATCTCCAAGCCCTGCACGAAGCCTGGTGTGGTGGGTCCCTCGGGCATTCTCACGATGGTCATACGCCAACTCCCTGCGCGGTACTCCGATGTACCAACTGACGGTACGCGGGTGTACCGCCTGTGGCAAGGGTCACTCCGGTGCGCTTTCGGGACGCGCCGACATCGACATCGAGGCATCTGCCGAACCGTCGGGCCAGCGCGCGCCGCTGGACGGTAAAACGGGGCTGCGGTCGGCATTTCCGGGCCGCCATCGTCGGCTGTGGTCGGCTGGAAATGCGAGGATGCGGTCATGGTGCGGCCGTGGTAGCCGAGCGGGCGTGGATATCGCCGCGCAATCTGGATCGCGATCGTTTACGATTATTGGACCGAACCACGGCCGGTGGCCGATTCGGCCCGGCGCGCTGTCGAGTTGTGGCGGAGTGTGGTCGGAGAGGGAGTTATGCCGTGGGTGAGTACACGCTGATGGTCGAAGAGCGGCTCGCCGCAATGCAGGCCGAGTATGTGACGTTGCTTCGGACCGGACGGGTCTGGTCGTTACGGGAGCTGTTCAGCACGTCCGACTGTGACATCGTCGAGTTCTGCCGGGATTTCGCACCGAACCCGTTCGGGGAGAGCGCCTGTGCGGATGTGGAGGATTTCTGCCGTCGGCACGGCATCTGGCTGGAGGCCGGGGGCGCGCACTACAACAGCATGACGCCGTATCTGCATCCGAACACCGTCACTGCGGAGCGGATGACGACCATCGGGATCTACAACGCAATCCTGTTCTGGCTCAACGATACTGTCGGCAGAGAGAAGTTCGCCCACCTGACCGACGCCGAACAGCAGCAGGCCCGGCTCACGGTGCATCGCCTGTGTGCCTTGCTCGAGACACGCAGTGCCGCAGCGGATCCGAGCCCGGTGGAGGCTGCGACCGCCGAATTGCTCGCGTTGGCAGCGCGGCAGGCCGACGCGGGCTGGCTGGCTCGGTTTCTCGAGTCCACAGTCGACCATCTGCGACCGGCGATCCGGGATCAGAACGCCCGTGCCCGCGGTGACCTGCTGGCGGTCGCCGACTACATCGAATTGCGCGCGCATGTATCGGGCATGTACCCGGCGATCGCGCTGTGCGAATTCGGCCGTGAGGAGTATCTGGGCTGGGAGGGCGTGCGTGCCCGCGGGCTCGAGGTCGACCTGCGACGGTTGCAGCGGTTGACCGTGGAGATCGGGGCGCTGATGAACGACGTGTTCTCTTTCGAAAAGGAATGCATCTGGGATCGTGCGGATTTCAATCTGATCCCGGTGTGCCTGCTGAACACCCCCGGCGCCGACCTGTCCGACGCCGTGCACGAAGCCGCCCGAATCGTGCACGATCGGATAACCGAGTTCCGCTCGATCCGTGCCAGAATCGATCGGAAGTGTGCCGAACTCGCCGACCCGACCGTCGCCGAGCCGGTGTCGGCGCACGTGCGGGATCTACTCGGATGCGTGCAAGCCACCTGGGTGTGGCAGATCGCCACCGAGCGATACAAGGGCGAGTCGATCTTCGTCGAGAATCGGCTCCCGTAATTGTCACTATGCTCGATTCGGTCACGCGGTAATGTGACGAATCGGGCCTATCGTCGGATGAACGGATCACCGTCTTCCAAACGAGGGCGGTCGAGTGAAACGGCGCATCGAAGGGTTGGGGTGGACGACAGCAAGAGTGCGGTACTGGCTCGTAGTTGGTGGCTTGCGCTTGCTGCCGTAGGCGACATGCCTGTGCACGAAGGCCGGGATATTCCTTTGTTGGCAGGCATGGTCGACGATCTCGCGACCGCGGTCGACACTGATCCGTTCGTCGTGACCGTGGGATACCGGGTCGGGGCGGCGCTGGCGTCGTGGCTGCCCGACGACCGGCGGGTACCCGCCGTATCGGCGCAGATCTTGTACCGGCTGGCCGAGCAGAGTGCTCGTCCCGACGCCGGAGCGCGACTCGCGGGGTTGCTGGCCGCATTGGGGCAGGGCCACCAGCAGGAGCTGGACCGGGCATTCGATGCCCTGAGTTCGCCGGACGATGAGGGGTCCGATAGAGCCGCCCGTCTCGTACGGGATGCGCGGTTTCGTATCCTGTTCGACAATACGGCCATCGCCATCGCCATCGGCGACACCGATGGAAACCTGTTGGAAGCCAACAGAGGATTGGCTGATATGATCGGCGTCCCGGTCGACCAGCTACGCGGGATCTCGGTCTACGACTTCGCTCATCCCGATGACCAGGGTGATATCCGGGCGCTGCTCTACGACAAGCTGGTGCCCGCAGGGGAAGGCACCGTTTCGCTCGACAGACGCTTGGTGCGTGCCGACGGCAGTGTCGGGTGGATGTCGTTCGCCATCTCGTATGTGAAGGGCAAGGACGGCCAACCGGACTATCTGCTGGCCATCGGTGCCGACGTCACCGAGCAGCACCGGCTCCAGGACGAACTGCGCAGACAGGCCAGGCATGATCCGCTGACCGGCCTACCGAACCGGCGTTACCTGCTCGAACGCATCGATGAACTGATCATGAGCGCCGAGGAAGGTGACCGCGCCGGACTGTGCTTCGCCGATCTCGACCACTTCAAAATTGTCAACGACCGCTTCGGTCACGGCACGGGTGACAAGGTGCTGACGGCGGTGGCGGACCGCCTGAACAACAAGCTCAGCCAGCACGGCTGCCTGGTCTCCCGACTAGGCGGCGACGAATTCGTCGCCTTCGTCCCGCCACCGGCCACTCCCGACCAGATCACGATGATCGCCGAACAACTGCTATCGGTATTCACGGACCCGATCACCATCGAAGGCCAACACTTGCAGATCGCGGCCAGCATCGGTGCAGTGGTGACACCGATCGCCGGCGCCAACGCCGAAGCTCTCCTCGACGCCGCCGACGCCAGCCTGTATTACGCCAAGACCAACGGAAAAGGCCACTGGGTGCTGCACACCCTGCAAGCCTTGACCTGAGTGCCTCCGCTGTCAGTGCCAGTCGCTGATCTGGATGTCGTCGGGGGACGGAGCGCCCTTCCCGGTTTCGGCCAGTGCCTTCAGGCTCATCAGATAGGTCGCCCACTTGGTGCTGCAGTGGTGCATGAATTCCACCGGTTCCTTCCAGCCTTGGTGCTCGAAGAGAATGATGGTGTAGTCGCCGACCCGATCGAGATTCCAGTTCACCTGGGTGCCGATCCATTCTTCGGGACCGTCGATCACCTCCCACCGCACGCGCTTGCCCGGGTCGAGCTCGAGGACCTTCATATCGAATCCGCCAGGGGGGAAACGGAATTGAAGCACGCCACCGACATTATCGCCTTCGCCCTCGGTGTCGGTCGTCCACCAGCCCGCGAGGCCCTCGGCCGTGGTCAGGGCCGAATAGACCTCGGCCACAGATGATTTGATTCCGACCCTGTGCAGGATGTCTACCATTTTCCTTCTTCTTTCCGGTGTTGGTTCTGGTATGAGTTTCGTGAATTCATTGCTGTGTGCTGCGTTGATCTGTGCTGCGCGCAATCGATTCGGCGATGCGCTTGATACGCCGGAGCCTGGCGTCCCACATCGCCCCCACCGAGGACAACTGCGCGACCGCGCGAGCAAGCTGGGCCTCGTCCACCCGGTACCTCTTTTCTCGCCCGGCCGCCGTGGCGTGCACCAAGCCGACGCGATCGAGGACACCGAGATGTTTCGCGATGGCTTGGCGTGTCATGGGCAGGTGCTCACTGAGGCTGGTCGCGGTGCTGTCGCCCTCGGCAAGGAGCAGGTCGAGCATCCGCCGACGGGTCGGGTCTCCGATCGCGGACCACAGGTCGTCGTCGACGGCGGTGGTCACGGGGTCGACACCAGCCGCGCGAGGTACTCGCCGAGCCGGGGAACGAAGGTGTCCCAGCCGACGCTGTGTTCGCGGTACTGCTCTTCCAGCTTCGCTGCCTCCCAACCCATTTCACGGAACCCGGTCTCGGTGAGCCGAATGTTGGTGCCCGTGCCCGACGGGGTGAGCTCGAAGGTGACAAGCATCGAGTCGGCGGAGTCGTCGACCTTGCCGTCGGGATAGCACCAGCGGAACGCGAACAATCGAGGTGGCTCGGCGGTCACCACGGTGATCGGGGCGACTTCTGCCCTGTCGCCCCAGATGAGCTCGCCGACCGCGCCGGGCCGTGCCTCGAAATCGGCATCGTCGGTCCACCATTGCGAGATGTGCTCGGGGCTGCTGACGACCTCGAAAACCACCTCGGGCGAGGCGTCGACGTGAATCTCTCGTTCGATGCTGCCGTACTCCATACCATTCCTCCATGTGCAACGTTTGGTTGCGCATGACGCTAGCCGGTCGATTGTCTTCGCGCAACCATTGGTTGCTTATTGTTGGCGCGCGCATCGCGAGCGACCGGACCGATCAGGAATCGAGAAGCGCTGGTCGATGGGCCACAGCTAACGTGTGCATACCCCGCTCGCGCACAGATGGAGACACGATAAGCATGGCTACGAGGAAGAACACGCAGTCACCCGCGCCGCACACTGCCGACAGCCACGACCTGATCCGTGTGCACGGGGCGCGCGTGAACAACCTCAAAGACATCAGCATCGAGATCCCCAAGCGGCGGCTGACTGTCTTCACCGGCGTCTCCGGCTCGGGCAAGAGCTCGCTGGTTTTCAGCACCATCGCCGCGGAGTCGCAGCGGCTGATCAACGAGACCTACAGCACCTTCGTGCAGGGCTTCATGCCGACGCTGGCGCGGCCAGAGGTCGACGTACTCGACGGGCTGACGACGGCGATCATCGTCGACCAGCAGCGGATGGGCGCCGACCCCCGCTCCACGGTCGGCACCGCCACCGACGCCAATGCGATGCTGCGCATCCTGTTCAGCCGAATCGGGAAGCCGCACATCGGCTCTCCGCAGGCGTTCTCCTTCAACGTCGCCTCGATCAGTGGTGCAGGCGCGGTCAGCATCGAGCGCGGCGGCCGCACCACGAAGGAGCGGCGCAGCTTCAGCATCCTTGGCGGCATGTGCGCGCGCTGCGAAGGCCGAGGCAAGGTCTCCGATATCGACCTCACCCAGCTCTACGACGACTCCAAATCGCTCGCCGATGGCGCGTTCACCATCCCGGGCTGGAAGTCCGACAGCTTCTGGACGGTGCGGGTTTACGCCGAGTCGGGCTTCGTCGACCCGAACAAGCCGATCAGCAAGTACACCAAGAAGGAGCTCAACGACTTCCTCTACAAGGAGCCGGTCAAGGTGAAGGTCGACGGCGTCAACCTCACCTACGAGGGGCTGATCCCCAAGATCCAGAAGTCGTTCCTCGCCAAGGACAAAGAGGCGATGCAGCCGCACATCCGGGCGTTCGTGGACCGGGCGGTCACCTTCTCCGTCTGTCCCGACTGTGGTGGCACCCGGCTCAGTGAGTCGGCTCGATCGTCGAAGATCGAGAAGATCAATATCGCCGACGCTTGCGCGATGCAGATCAGCGACCTCGCCGAATGGGTCCGCGGACTCAGCGAGCCGTCGGTCGCGCCGTTGCTGACCGCACTGGGTCGGACCCTCGACTCGTTCGTGGAGATCGGGCTGGGCTACCTCTCGCTCGACCGGTCCTCCGGCACACTGTCGGGCGGCGAGGCGCAACGCGTCAAAATGATCCGCCACCTCGGCTCCTCGCTCACCGACGTCACCTATGTCTTCGACGAGCCCACCGTCGGCCTGCACCCCCATGACATCCAGCGCATGAACGAACTGCTGCTGCGGCTGCGGGACAAGGGCAACACCGTCCTGGTCGTGGAGCACAAGCCGGAGACGATCGTGATCGCCGACCATGTCGTCGACCTCGGCCCGGGTGCGGGTACCGGCGGCGGTACCGTCTGCTTCGAGGGCACCGTCGAGGGGCTGCGGACCAGCGGCACCACCACCGGCCACCATTTCGACGACCGGGCCGCGGTCAAGGAGTCGGAGCGCAAACCCAACGGCGCGTTGGAGATTCGCGGTGCGACGACGAACAATCTGCGCGGCGTCGATGTCGACATCCCGCTGGGGGTGCTCGTCGTCATCACCGGCGTCGCGGGCTCCGGCAAGAGCTCGCTCGTACACGGGTCGATCCCTGCCGGTGCGAATGTGGTTTCGGTCGACCAGGGCGCGATCAAGGGCTCGCGGCGCAGCAACCCGGCGACCTACACCGGACTGCTCGAGCCGATCCGCAAGGCGTTCGCGAAGGCCAACGGCGTTAAGCCTGCGCTGTTCAGTTCCAACTCCGAGGGCGCCTGCCCCAATTGCAATGGCGCCGGTGTCATCTACTCCGACCTGGCGATCATGGCCGGGGTCGCCACGACCTGCGAGGTATGCGAGGGAAAGCGGTACCTGGCCGCGGTACTGGACTACCACTTCGGCGGCCGCGATATCAGCGAGGTACTCGCCATGCCGGTGAGCGAGGCCGTGGAGTTCTTCGGCTCCGGCGAGGCGCGTATTCCGGCCGCGCACGCCATCCTCGAGCGGCTCGCCGATGTCGGGCTCGGCTACCTCACCATCGGCCAACCGCTGACCACGCTGTCCGGCGGCGAGCGGCAGCGGCTGAAGCTGGCCACCCACATGGGCGAGAAGGGCGGCGTCTACGTCCTCGACGAGCCGACCTCCGGCCTGCACCTCGCCGACGTCGAGAACCTGCTCGGCCTGCTCGATCGACTCGTCGACTCCGGCAAATCGGTCATCGTCATCGAGCACCACCAGGCGGTCATGGCACACGCCGACTGGATCATCGACCTCGGCCCCGGCGCAGGACACGACGGCGGCAAGATCGTCTTCGAGGGCACACCCGCCGACCTCGTCGCCGCCCACTCCACCCTTACCGGCGAGCACCTCGCGGCGTACGTAGGCGCCTGACCTGGGTCGCCGTGGACGCGGCGGGACCTCTGGTGGGGCACGTTCAACAGATCGATGTGGCACGATCTCGTAGGTGACCAGCAGACCCACCGAGGCGGAGCACCTGCGCGACCTCGCGCGGCTGCGTCGCGTCCGCGACCGGATCGACCGGGAGTACGCGCAGCCGCTGAACGTCGAGGCGCTCGCGCGCGACGCGCACATGTCGTCGGGGCATCTCAGCCGCGAGTTCCGTGCCGCCTACGGTGAGTCGCCCTACAGCTATCTGATGACCCGGCGCATCGAGCGCGCGATGGCGCTGCTGCGTCGTGGCGATCTCAGCGTCACCGAGGTTTGTTTCGCGGTCGGCTGCTCGTCGCTGGGCACCTTCAGTACTCGCTTCACCGAGCTGGTCGGTGTGCCGCCGAGCACCTATCGCCGCGAGACGGCCCCTGCGACGGCGGAGATGCCGTCGTGTGTGGTGAAACAGGTGACCAGACCGGTCAGGAATCGAGAAGCGCCGGTCACCGAACAGCACCTAACGTAGCCGGCATGGACATCACCATTCACTCGAGCTTCCTCCCACACGACGACCCGGACGCCGCCCTGGCCTTCTATCGCGACACCCTCGGCTTCGAGGTCCGCAAGGATGTCGGATACAACGGGCTGCGCTGGATCACCGTCGGCCCCGTCGGCCAGCCCGGCACGTCGATCGTGCTGCACCCGCCCGCCGCCGACCCCGGCATCACCGACGACGAGCGGCGCACCATCGCCGAGATGATGGCCAAGGGCAGCTACGCCACCATCGTCCTGGCCACCAAGGACCTCGACGGCGTTTTCGAGCGGTTACAGGCCAGCGACGCCGAGGTCATCCAGGAGCCGACCGACCAGCCGTACGGTGTTCGCGACTGCGCCTTTCGCGATCCCGCGGGCAACCACATCCGCATCAACGAATTGCCCTGAGCCCGTCCGCTACGAACAACACGACAGTGTCCGACTCACGCGGTCGGGCACTGTCGTCTTGTTCGCCAGGATGACCGTGGCGCGTTCGGCGGACCACGTCTTCGAATCGATGGCCCTGTAAGGCTGGTGTAGTGCCGATCGCGTCTGAGGGCCGATCGGCCTATTCGGTGGTGCCCGGCGGTAGCGGGGGCAGTCCTTCGCTGGTGCGGAGCTTATCGGCCATGGAGGTCAGCAGGTTCTGGGACTCTTCGGAAAGATCGAACGCGCGACTGGATAGACGACGTAATTCGTAGCCTCGTAGTTGCGAAAGCAGGTCGAGGTCGTGATCGATCTTGGCGGCGTACACATCGTCGGTGAAGTAGTCCGGTCGCACCTTGAAGAACTTCGCAAGGGCCGCAACGGTGTCGTTGGAAGGGTTGGTGCGCTGACCTGAACGTAGCTGAGAGAGATAGGGTTTCGAGATCGGGCGTCCGGCCACAGCTAGTGCGGCGGCGACTTCGGCACTGGTGTGCGGTGGGCGCCCCGGAGGGTGCACCGTGTCGAACAGCTTGTTCAATCGCTCCGCGAAATCAACCACTACAGCCGTCCAATCCTTACACCGAAAAACGCGAATCTTTGCTGTGCCCAAGTACGTTCGGCGTCCACGGGATCGTCGCCGACTTCGAAGTATGCTACGACTCTTGTGCCGCAACACCCTAATGGGTGCTTTGGGGCGTAGCCCGTCCGCAATCCGCGCATGGCCGGAGCGCAGGCGCAGCTACGCCCGACTATCGCCCGGTCACTACACGATGCCGACCGAGTGGAGAATTTCCTCGACGATGAGTTCGGGCTCGGAAAACATGATCAGATGACCGGAGCCCGGCGCCTCGACCAGCCTGCGATTCGGCGACATGGCCGCGGTTTGCCGGTGGGCGGCGGTCAGCGCCGTACGCGTGTCGTGCCCGAGCCGCGGCATTTTTGTGCCGGAGATAACAGAGACGGGCAGTGCGCCGAGTGCGGGTGGTCGCTGACGGAGACGCCACAGTTCCGCACCGAATTGGTCCTGCTCGGCCAGCAGGGTTCGTGCGGCGCGGACCGTGAAGTCCTCGGCGTGGTGGTCCGCGGCGACATCGGCGGGCTGGGCGCCGCCGATCCTGCTGCCGAGTAGTCGGTAGAGCCCGGACCGCGCGAGTAAGGGTATGAGCACCCGGGCCACCGCGTTCTTCTTCTGTGCCGAAGGCGCGAAGTAGAGTTCGCAGTTCTCGTCGCTCTGATCGATCAGTACCAGTCCTTGAATGCGGGTGGGGTCGGCCGCCGCGGCGACGCGGACGATGGGGCCGCCCCAGCTGTGCCCCACGAGGATGAACGGGCCCGACCCCAGCTCTCGCAGCACCGAGTCGAGGTCGCCGGCGAGCCGGTCGAGCGTCCGCGGTTGCGGATCGTCATCGCTGCGCCCGGTCCCGGCCCGGTCGTAGACGACGGTGCGGACCCGCTCGGCAACCGACGGCTGCACCAGCCCCCAGATCGACCGCGAGAATCCCATGCCGGATTCGAACACCACCGTCGGCTCGCCGATGCCGCGCACCATGTAGTGCAGGCGACGGTCATCGCTGGTCACGGCGAACGCGCTCGTCCCGAAGGTGTGCTGCGCTGCCGTCGTCGGTTCGATCACTGTGGCCCCATCCCGCCTCTGCTGATCCACGGAAACGCTGCGCCCCTCGGTGCCGGGTTCAGGTGATCCGCGTTCCGCTCGTAGTCGTGTTCCCTGAGGAGATTACTTACTCGGAGATCGATCACGAGTTCGGACCTCACTCGCATCGGCGAAGAAGGGCCGATCACGGGCCTCCACCGATAGCGGTCGCCTCCGCCGAGACCTGGGTAATCGACGACCCGGTTCCCGGCGTAACCGGCCGGGCCGAAGCCGAGAGCTGTTCTGACTCAACCGATCTCCAGCAGCAATCCGGTTTCCGGGTCGTACCACCGGCATGCCTTCGTTGGCAAGCGTAGGTTCAGTGTGTTGCCCCCATGGTCGGCGTGGAAGCTCGACGGCGCTTGAACCTTGAGCGTCTGCCCGCTGACATCGACGGTCAGCAGGGTCGATGATCCGAGCGGTTCCAGCACTTGGAGTTCGCCGCGTAGGCCGTCGGCGGAGGGTTCGTCGTCGACGACAATGGCTTCGGGGCGGATGCCGAGGTTGAGCGTCTTGCCGTTGAACGACGATAGCGCGGCGGGTGCGGGCAGCGATTGACCGCCCAGCTCGATGCGCGGCCCCGCGTCGCCGACTTCGACTGTCCCGGTGAGGAAGTTCATCGGTGGACTTCCGAGGAAGCTTCCGACGAATTCCGTTGCGGGGCCGTCGTATACCTCTGTCGGCGGGCCACATTGGACGATCGCCCCTGCACGCATCACCGCGACGCGGTTACCCAGCGAGAGCGCTTCGACCTGGTCGTGAGTGACATAGACCGTGGTGGTGCCGAGCTCGCCGACGAGCTTCTTCAATTCGGCGCGGAACGAAAGCCGCAGCAGGGCATCCAGATTGGACAGCGGCTCGTCCATGAGTAGCACGTCGGCGTCCATCACGATCGCGCGCGCCACGGCGACACGCTGGCGTTGGCCGCCGGAGAGCTTCGCCGGGTACCGGTCGAGGTAGGGCGTCAGTTGCAGCAGCTGCGCCGCCCACTCGACCTTGCGTCGGATCTCATCGGCGGGCACACCATGCACACGAAGGCCGAAGCCGATGTTTTCGGCGACCTTCTTGTTGGGGAACACCGCATAGGACTGGAACACCATAGACAGGTTGCGCCGTCGCGGCTCGAGGTAGGTGACGTCCTTGCCACCGATCACGATCTGACCCGAGTCCGGCAGTTCCAGCCCGGCGATCATGCGCAGCAACGTGGTCTTGCCGCAGCCGGAAGGCCCGAGCAGCACCATGAATTCACCGTCGGCGACCTCGAGGGAGACCTCGTCGGTTGCACGCGTCGTGCCGCCGGGATAGGTCTTCGCCAGGTCCCGCAGAATCACCTCAGCCATTGCGAACCTCTGTCATCTAAGTGTTGTCCCCCACATGTTCACCAGGTAGCGCCGCATCACGAAGATGAAGACCAGCGCCGGGATGATCAGTGCGAAGCCGCCTGCGAACCGGTAGGGGGTGGACGCCTCGTCGAGCGTGGTGAGGACCTGGGCGGGAAGGGTGCGGTGTCCGAGTGTCACGATCGTCGCGCCGAGGATCTCGTTCCACGACAAGACGAAGGTGAAGATCGATGATGCCGCGAGGCCGGGAAGTGCCAGCGGCACAACAACTCTGCGTGCTGCCTGCCAGCGTGTGCAGCCGAAGACCCGTGCGGCTTCCTCGAGGTCGGCGGGTACGGCGACGAAGATGCTCGCCGTGATGAGCACCGTGGTCGGCAGTGCCAGCGTGGTGTGTACGAGCGTGACCGCGAACACCGTGTCGTAGACGTCCAGGCGCAGGAACATCGTCGCCAGCGGCACCGAGAGCACCACGATCGGCAACGCACGCACCAGCAGAATGAACACCTGATAGATGTCTTTGCCTCGGAATGCGCTGCGCGCCAGCGCATATCCCGCCGGCGCGCCGATGATGAGCGACCAGAACACCGTGTAGATGCCGACGAGCAGCGAGTTGCCGAGCGCTTGTATGGTTCCGGTCGCCCGGAAGAACGAGGTCAGTGTGTCGGTGGAGAATCCGCTGGGAATCAACGACTTCGGGAACTCGTTGAGCGCGTCGTGCGAGGACACCGCGGCGAGTCCGATGAGGACGATCGGCAGCGCCATGAACACCGTCACCGCGATGCAGGCGAGCTGAACCCCCACCGCGTGCCTGCGACGCCTGCGCAGCGGCGTCCGGTCGATGGGCGGGAGCTGCGGTGCTGCCTCGACCTGCTGCGGTTGGCTCATCGCGACTGCTCCGGCTGCCGGACCGTCCGCAGATAGAACACCGCGGTGCCGATCGAGATCGCAAGCACGACAAGCGAAACCGCGCTGGCGACCGCAGGGTTCTGCAGGTTCGAGTACCACTCGTAGGTCTCGCCGACCAGTAGCGGGAAGTCGCGCCCGGTGAGCACCTGCGCGACGGCGAAGGCTTGCAGCGCGAGGATCGTGCGCAGGATCAGTGCCACTTGCAGGCTCGGCCCGAGCAGCGGAAGCGTCACGTGCCGCAGCCGTTGCCAGAGGTTGGCGCCGAAGACCTGCGCGGCCTCGTCGTAGTCGCGCGGGATCATCTGCGCGCCCGCGACCACGATCACGAATACCAGCGAGGTCGCGCGCCACACCTCGGCGATCACCACGACCAGCAGCATCGTGCCGGTGTTCTGGTAGTTGAGCCACTGCACGCCGTCCTCGGACAGGCCGAGTGATACCAGCAGCGAGTTCAGATAGCCGCGGCTGTTGAAGATCGACAGCCATACCAGCCCGGCGGCCAGCTCGGAGATCGCCAGCGGCAGGCACCATAGATAGAAGTGCCCGCCCGCGAACCGCGGACGTGCCTGCATGAGCAGCGCCATCCCGACGGCGAGCACGAGCTGGATCGGCACCACGATGGCAATGAGCAGCAGCGTATTGCGCAGCGAGGTAAGGAAGTACGGATCGTCGAACAACCGTCGCCAATTGCCGAGGGTGAAACCGTCGCTATCACCGAAGGCATCCATCACCGCCCGTACCAGCGGCCAGCCGAACAGCGCCGCGAGCAGCACGATCGAGGGCAGTAGCAGGATCCATGGGGAACTCGCTCGCGCGCGCATGTCTACTCCACTCTGCAAACGTCGGCGGTGCGGTCGGGAGCCCAGCACGGCACCTTCAGATCGTCGAGGATGCCCTGGAGCACACCGGCCTGTTGGTCCAACGTGGATCGAATGTCGGCTCCGTCGAGCACGATCGAGCGGAAGCTGTCCTTGAACACCTTGCTCACCTCGCCCTCACGCTGACCGAGGCCGACGGGCGGCAGCGAGAGGATCGCGTCCGGCGCTTGCTGCTGTCGGTACACGGCGTCGGCCTCTAGCTTGACCGCAGGCGGAAGGCCGTCCGGGATGGTGGCGCCGACCGCGGGGAAGAAGCCGTTGGAACGCAACAGCTCGATCTGTGCTTCCGGCCTGGTGAGCGCGTTGATCGTCCGCTGCGCCAGCTCGGGATCGGTGCTGCCCTTGGGGATCGCGAGCCCGGTGATCACGGCCATGTAGCCGAGGCCGTGCTCGCCGCGCGGTGCGGGCAGCATGCGCCAATTCTGCGGATCGTGTTCTGGCGCGTGGACGAGGCGCACGACGTGATCCCACGCCATGCGCACCTCACCGCTCGCCAGCGGCTCCTGCATGAAGTCGTAGTTGGTGCTCGCCCCCGCGCAGTTGGCCCACAGCTCGCGGAAATACTGCCACGCCGTCACCGCCTCGTTCGAACGGAACGTGGTGATCTGGCCGCCGGTGAACGACGGCAGCAGATAGCCCTGAGTGAAGCGGTGCAACAAGCCTTTCGGGCCCGCGGGCAGGCCGAGCATGGGGCGGTTGCCATTGGCGCGGCGCGCGGCGATGGCCCAATCGAGGAACTGGTCATAGGTGAGTGAGGTGGCATCGACACCCGGCGGCAGATGCTCGAGCGCGTCGGCGTGTGCGGCAAGGACGTAGCTGGCGGTGGCCCACGGGACGTACCAGGTGCGGTCGGTGCCCGCCTTCGCGAGTTGGAGGTAGGCGGCGGGCCAGCCACGGTCGCCGAGGTCGGCGAGCAGGCCGGTGAGGTCTTCGAGATAGCCGTCGGCGAGTGGCGCGATATCGCCGTGCAGACCTCCGAGCATGCCGATCTGCGTCGAGCGCGCCACGACCTGGCTGCGCACCTGGCTCGCGAACGGGCTCTCCTCGATGGTCACGTAGCTGACCTCGGGCGCGATCTTGCCTAGCAGACCGCGAAAACGTTCGGCCTCGTCGGCGGGCCGGAACTGGGTGGACAGGAACAGCATCCCGCCGTTGCCGGTGGTGGAGAAGCCGGTACACGCCGCCGCCGAGAGCGCGGCAGCGCCGATGCCCACCGCACGCAGGACGGATCTGCGCCTCAGACCGGATGCCGCCATGCATGGCTCCCTGTGGGTAACAACGATGTTCGTACTTTTGTAAGTTGGGTGAACTTAAGTGCCCCGGGAGATATTGTCAACGTTCCCATGACTGAATCGCCGCCTCCGAGCCCTACCTCGCCGGGACATGTACTCGCTCTGCTGCGGGCAGTGGGGCCGATGACGCGCCTGGAGTTGCAGGAAAGGGTCGGGTTGTCGCGGGTCACCGTGGTGGAGCGGCTGGAGGTGCTGCGCGGTCTCGGGCTGGTGCGGCAGGCCGGATACCGCGAGTCGAGCGGCGGCAGGCCCGCCGAGCTACTCGAGGTCGATGACACGGGCCGGACCGCGCTGGTCGCCGATCTCGGACAGAGTCATGCGACGCTGGCGGTAGTCGATCTGCGTGGGACGGTGTTCGCGCGCGACGACCACCGGCTGCCCGCGCGGCACAGCCCGAACGAAATCGTGCCGATGCTGCTGGACGCGGGACGAAAACTATTGCGGCGCACCGGGCGTGCGGAGACCCTGTGCGCGATGGCGCTGTCGGTGCCCGGACAGATCGATCACGAGCTCGGTGTCACGGTAGCGCCGCCGACCATGCCGGATTGGAACCGCGTGCCGCTGCGCGAACCGTTCGCCGACACGCTCGGCGTCCCGGTGCTGCTGGAAAACGACGCGAACGCGCTGGCGCTGGGTGACTACTACGCTCTCGGCCGTCCCGACGCGACCCTTGTCGGGCTGAAGGTGGGAACCGGTATCGGTGCGGGCGTGGTGATCTCGGGGCACATCCACCGCGGCGAAAGCGGGTCCGCGGGGGAGATCGGGCATATGCGGATCGAGGGCAGCCAGCAGCGATGCAGTTGTGGGCGGCGCGGATGTGTCGCGGCGAGCGCGAGTGGGCAGGCGCTGATCCGCGAATTGCGCTCCATCGGCGCGCGCAGTGTGGCCGATGTCGTCCGGTTGGTCGGCGCGGGCCGGGGCGACGCGGTGCGGGCGACCGAGCACGCCGGGCGACTCGTCGGGACCGTGCTCGCGACGATGGTGACGATCGTGAACCCGAGATTCGTGCGGGTGGGTGGCGCGGTGGGCGTGCTGCCCCCGTTCCTCGACGGACTGCGGCGCACCGTCGAGGCGAACGCCCACACCCACGCGTTACGTAACCTCGATATCGGACCGTCACAGTTGGGGGAGAACGGCGCATTCGTCGGATTGGCGGGCCTTGTCGCCGACGAGATGCTGTCCCCGGCAACGGTAGACGCGATGACCGCAGGCCGCACGCCGCTGCCGGAACGATCACCGAACTCGCGATCGGGCGGGGCCTGACCCGAGATCAGCTCGACCGCAACTTCGGCCCCGAATCGTCGCCTAGTTCTCGGCACCGATGGGCAGATCGGTGTCGGCTACGCCGTCTGGGGAACCGCATGTTCTCCTGCCGAAGGAATCGGTGTCTCGTCGGCCTTTCTGTTCGGCACGGTGAATATGGCTGCTCCGCACAGTATTGCGACGGCGAAGCATGCCGCCGTGTACCAGAGATTCCCGATGGGGTCTCCCTCGCTCGTCGAACCGTCGACGGCGTCGAAGAAATCGGGCAACGCGGTCACCCAGAGCAATGCCATAACGCTCAGGTACACCACGGTGTAGATGCGGACGAAGCCGTTCGTGTGGTGTGGAGCGTTCGGGTCTTGACGTAGCCGGAGCCACTGGCGGATGAGGATCGGGACAGCGACGACGGTGACGACGACCAATTCGGCGGCATAGAGGAAGCCGCGCAGAGTAGTGCTCCCGGAACCGAAAACTGTTGCGGGAATGGGTAATACGGCTGTGCCCAGCGACCCTAGTACGCCGATGACGACTGTCCGCCAGACCAACTGCGGTCCGGTGAAGGTTTGGCCCTTGTCGACGTGGCGACCGACGAGCCGCTGGACGAAGAACGCCAGCGACATCGGCCACAGGGCCGCGAATACCACCACGCTCGGCAGCGGTACCGAGTCGAACATCGGTTGATTCAGCGGGTTTTCGGTCGACCATTCCCACCAGCGCAGCTGCGGTCCGAGGTGATCGAAGATCTCATAGAAGGCGTGGTGGACGAAGCCGACGCAGACTGCGCCGATCAGAACCCCGTACCGGCGGAAGACCCCGAGCGTTCTGACGATTTCGAAGGCCAGAGTGGCCATCAATGGGTAGATCGCGACGATGTACAGGGGGAGTCGACCCCAGAGGAAATCCACGGTGAAGACGTTGTGCGCGAACATCGTGTCGACGTGTTCGTCGATACCGAAGGCCGCGGGAAAATACAGCGGCGGTTCGATGATGAACAGATACGCGGTCGCGCCGAACCAGACCACCAAGTTGGTGGGGTCGCCGTGACGCCGAAAGCGCATGACCGCGTAAACAAGCGCGAGCACCGCGCCGAGGACGATAGTGAACTCGAGGACCGGCAGCGTCCAGTTTTCCAATGCGAATGGGTTGCGTACCTCGGCGAGTCCACCGGCCTCTCGACACGAGAAGCCGAGCTCCGTCGCGAGTTGCTCGAAGGTGGTTGCGCAATGATCGGTCACCGGTCCGCCTTCTTCGATGCCACGGGATCGGCGGTGTACCAGTGCGATACGTCGTAGCCGGACGCGTAGCGTTCGAACCACAGATCGGCGAGTGCGGGCAGCTTCTCGTGATCCGGGTTGTGCTTGGGCAACTGGCTGCGGATGATGCCCACCATCGCGATCAGTTGCTCGCGCAGTGGTAGATCGTCGAAGGCGCGCGGCATCGGGCCGTTGTCCTGCGTGCGCAGCCGCAGCCGTCGGCGCAGCCGCTGCCCGAGCCGGTAGGACCCGAACATCGACAGTGCGTCGATCTTCCGATCCTCCAGTGGCACATGTTTATTGAATCCATCGCACGCCAACCTGATGACCTTCATGACGTGCCCGAAGATCGACGGTGCCATCCGCATCCGGTAAACATCGCTTCCGACAATGGATTCGAAGATAATGAGCGCGGAACTTCGATGTTCGACTTCCTCGACGAAGTGCCAGATGAACAGTGACGCGACCCGGTCGTCTCCCGGCTGGAAGAGGGTCGAATCGTTGTCCAGCATCAATTTGAACACCGGGGTGAAGGTTGCCTCCAGGTCGGCGGTGTAGGCGAGCCGGTAGTCGAGGGAAGTGTGCACGGTGAGGTGGTCGAATTCCGCGATCACTGCGTTGAGAGTTTCCTGAAGCCCCGGGTACTGCTTGATCAGTCCATTGGCGTGCTGACGGTGCGCGGTGGAGTGTTGCCCCTCTTGGCGCACGAACGCGTCGGCTTCCTGCGCTATCGCGGGATCGGTGATCAGCGGCATGGCCTCGCGAATCATGTTGACGATCATCTTCTCGAAACCGATCGCCAAGAAGGACACCGCGTTGGCCATGGATGAGAAGGCCGGATTCTCTTCGTTCCATAGGAAGGGCACGTCATAGTCCGCGAATGCGAAACGCATCTTCCGGACTTGTAGATCGGTCACGTTGCGGTACCTCGTCTTTCGGCGGTGGTCTGGTCCGATGGCCGCGTTCGGATGCTCCGAAGCGATGTGACGTGATCATACATAGATCGGTGCCCGTGTATGATCAGAATTAACGCAGTTGCCCCGGATCGCAGCAAGGGCACCGTGGTACCGTCGAGCCCCGTTGGCAGGGGTCTCGCACGGGGTTTTCGCACGTGACAAACATGGGTCGAGCCGAGGAAGCGAGCAGTGGCAGGAAGGCGCGGGTGGGGCGGAAGTCCGCCGGACAGCGATGAGGACGCGTCGCGCCGCATCGTCGCGGCTGCCGTCGATCTGATCGGGCGAACGGGCTCGGAGATCGGCATTGCCGATGTCGCGGAATCGCTGGGTGTCATCCGGCAGACGGTGTACCGGTACTTCCCCAGTGCGGACGCGCTGATGCGGGCCGCGGCCATCGCATCGGTCGACGGGTTCCTCGATCGGCTGACAAATCAGGTCAGCGGTATCGAGGAACCCGTCGAAGCGATGACCGAAGCTGTGGTGTACACGCTGGCCGAGGTGCGTCGAACGCCGCACCTCGGCATTCTGCTTTCCAATACGTATTCGAACGCCCAGCCCGACAGCCTGACCTCCGAAGAGGCGCGGACCTTCGGCATGACGATGATCAGGCGCTTCGATATCGATTGGGAGCATTACGGATACGACGATTCGTCTCTGCACGAGCTCGTCGAATACGTCCTGCGAACGATGCAGTCGTTCTTCGTTTCCCCGGGCAATCCGCCACGCAGCGACGATGAACTGCGGCGATATCTACGACGCTGGATGGGTGCGGCGATCATCGCCCAAATGACGCCATCCGTGTGAATCGTCGCGGCGCAATATTATCGGATTCAGACCGAATCCAACTCTCGCTCAGACGCGGTGTCCTGTTGCGTCTGGAGCAGATTGCCGAACACCGCGACCGCGACCGCGCCACCGACGGCGAGGAAAAAGCCCAGAATTGCCAGCCACTCGAGTCCCGGCGTTGAGGTGTCGCCGAGCATGAGCACCCCGACGATTCCCGGGATGACTGTCTCGCCGACGACAAGTGCCGCCGTCGCTCCGTTCACCGATCCGAGTTGCAATGCGACCGTATGCAGGTAGAAACCACCGACTCCGGCAATCGCGATCGTCCATGCCGCGGGGTCGGCGAGAAGTGTCGACAATTGCAGCGGATCGATCCCTCGAACGATGCGGACCGCGATCGCCATTGCCCCGAACAGCAATCCGGCGGCGAGCCCGGCGGCCACCGCGCCCCTGGATCCGAGACGTCGCACAACCAGTTGGCTGACGGCGAATAGAAGCACGGACACGATCAGCACCCCCCAGTGCAGCACGGGATTATCGTTGCCGCCGCCCTCTTCTCCCGCGGCGACGCCGAGAGCGGCCAGTGCCAGGACCACCGCGCAGATTGCCACCCAGTCGCGCAGGTGCAAGCGGATCCCGAGCACGAATATGCCCAGCACCGCCGTGATGATCAGGTTCGCGCTCATGATCGTCTGCGAGAGAAACAGCGGGATCAATCGCGCGGACACCGCGTTTCCGGCGAATCCGACCACGTCGAGCACGGTGCCGACGATGAACCAGACCGTCAATACCGCCGCGACAGTGGAAGCGACAGTGGGAGCCCCGGTTTCGGTCGACTGCCCCGCGTCCCCGCGAACCTGCGCCGCTGCGGCCGACCGCCGCGCACCGTAGGCCTGCAACACCGACGCCACTCCGTAGCCAATGCACGCGAGCAAGGCTGCGAACAGGCCTATCAGCATGTATTCGGTCCCATCTATGTCACGTCACCGCTCCAACGGCGCACAATCGAGGATAACGATCAGCGAATGTGGTGTTGGTCGAGACCGAGCGCCAACGCGTGGCGGTGGAGGATATCCGCCGCATAGTGCCATCCGCACCACTTCCATGAGGCAACATCACCGCCGACCGCTGCGCGATCAACCCGAGAGCCGGGTTCACGCCTCGTGAACCGGCCGGAGCCTGACTTGGATATCCGTGCGTTTGTACAGCGAGTACAGACTGATGCGGATGGTCGTTACTTCCAGCGAAAGAACGGCTCCGACCCGCGGCCAATCCTCGGGATTTCGAGGTAAGTGGAGTAAATCCACAAAGTATCCGGCCGGGCGGTCCTCCGGCGACCGGAAGCCCTGGGCCGCCGAACCGATATCCACGAACAACCCTGTCCTGCCCGGCCCCCAAGGCAGGGCAGCCACGGTCCCCGACACATGTGTCCCTACCGGAAGCGGACCGGTGTCGTAGCGGCTGAAGTGACGATGCCGCACAGCCAGGCTCCATACCTGCTCGAACTCTGCCTGCGCGGCGTCCACGGCACCCTCCGCAGTGCAGACAGGCCCTTCGGCCAGCACGCCATAAACGGCTTCGTAAAACTGCACGCCGCGCAACCCGTACATCTCGCGCACCCGGACAAGTTCGTCAGCCGACGCCGCAACAGACGCTCCACCGACAACACCGTCGATGACCAGGACAGGCACATCAGACACGGGTACGGGCAATGCCGCTACGAATACTGCTTGTCGCAGTGCCCACCCGTCATCGCCCACCTCGAACCAATACCACGCGTCCTCCTCGGGAGCGTGAATCCGGAACCAGCGCAGCACAGAACGAAAGCTAGACCATGTCAAAGCGGAGCATCAGCAACAATCACACCCGTGCCGAGCACGACCTACGCTTGGACAACCTCGATCCCCACCATCGCGTTCAGTGAGTCGCAACTGGCCCAAGACTGGTTCTGCCCATACTGCACTGGGCCGTATTTCCAGTAGGTGAACGGGACGGGCCACGCAACGCAAGTGAGTTTCACCTGATGCCAGGTCGGCAACTCACAATTGGCCATTCCGCCGGTGTTGAAGACGTTGTAAACGTGACAATTGGCTTGCCACACCGGTACGTCGGCCTGGGCCGCGCCACCACCAGCGAGCACAGTGGCCGCAGCTGCGGTGGCAACGACGGCGCTGGCTGCAAACCGCTTCGCAGAGAGCATTCCGAACCTCCTGAATTGATGTTGTCTGGAACATCGCACACGGGTCGTACTTGTTACTCGAAACCATTCGTGATGTGCACTGCCGGTGCGTAATACCGACGCCTACGATCCGGGCGTGCCGACCGCCGTGAATCTGCTGGAGCAGCCGAACTGGGCGGGGTCGCACCGACTCCGATAGACTCCTGACAGGCCTGGGCTGCGATGTTGACCTCGCCCCTCCCCGCCCCGTGCGCAATCTGCGCGACGAGCGGATGGAATGCCTCCTTCTTCCCGGTCATTCCCTGACACAGGACGTTTCGTCCCTTTCCTGAGATCGATCGCCGCATCGCCGCCCTGTGTCATTCACCTGACCGATACATACCCCACGAGCCTCGGCAAACCCAACAGAATGGAGCGAAATCCTATGAGTACCAACCCAATTACCAACGGCACCGAGCGAGCGATCATCGAGGACATGCTCGACCGCAACCGCGAAGCACTCGTCGAGACCGTACGCGGCCTTTCCGATGCCGACGCTCGCCGAAGACTCGTCGCGTCGCTGACGACACCGATCTCGGTGATCAAGCATGCCGCTGCCGCGGAACGGATCTGGTTCCAACGGTTCTGGGCGGGACTCGACGAATCCGAATGCGATGGATACTCGCGCCGCGACGAGGGCACCTTCGCCGTCGCCGACGACGAGTCGCTGGCAGAGGTTATCGCCGAGTTCGAGCGCGCAAGCCAACGATCACGTGTGATCGTGTCCCGCTTCGACCTCGACGACACCAAGGAGAATCCTCGCGAGGGAAAGGTCAGCATGCGATGGACACTGCTCGCCATGATCCAAGAGTTCGCCAGGCACGCGGGTCACGGCGATATCCTCCGCGAACAGATCGACAAGCCCCCACTGCGACAGCCGAACTCGTGATCGCGCCGGGATGCGTGTGGTCAGAGCGGCTGGAGTCGTGGATGCAGCAGGCAGAATTCGTTGCCTTCGGGGTCGGCGAGGACGTGCCAGCTCTCGGTGCCGGTCTGGCCGACGTCGACGGGCTTTGCACCGAGACCGAGCAGCCGCTCCAGTTCGGCGTCCTGGTCGCGGTCGGTGGCGTTGACGTCGATGTGCAGTCGGAGCTTCCCGGTCCGTGGGTCGCTGTTGGGGCTGAAGAGGAGGGTGGGCTGCGGGCCGCCGAAACCGGTGTCGGGCGGGCCGATCTCGATGCTTCCGTCGTCCTCCCGGTCGAGTTCGACGTAGCCGAGGACCTCGCTCCAGAATGCGGCCAGCCGGTCGGGGTCGGCGGCGTCGATGATCAGCTCACTGATGCGGCATGCCATGGCCGTGAGTGTACGTAGACGACAGAGAATCCACGAGGGAGTTCTGGCTCCTCCTCCTGGAGCTCTCGATGCGTATATCCAGTGGTCGCCGGGACCGGGATGGGTCAATCTCGAACGCGTCCGGGCATACGGGTGCTGCTGGCGGTGCGAGCGATGTCGTCGTCGCGGCGCGGGGTCGTTGCCCAGGATGGGAGCCAAGCCGGCTCCGAAAGTGGTGTCAGGCTTGCGAAGTGGTTGATGATCGCCCGGAGTCCTGGGTGTGGATCCGTTCTGCGGAGGATGAGTGAGAGCGGGTATGCGAGCGTCGGATTTATGATCGGGATGCGGCGCAGGTCGTAGTTCGTCGGCCAGATGTACCGGTCGCGCGCGCCGACGAGGGTGGCCAGGTCCGCGGAGTCCGCGAGGGTGTCGAGGAGTACTTCGTTGCCGAAGTTCGGGCCCGCGGCGTCGATGCGGAGATCGAACTCGGTGGCGAGCTGATCGTAGAACTCCGCCCATTCGCTGCCTTGCGCGATACCCGGCACCCAGATCCGATGCCGGCGCAGCTGCGATGGCGTCAATGTTCGAGCGGAGGCAAGCGGATGTCTCGGGCTGACAAGGAGTTCCAGCGGGGAGTCGAACGCGTGGATCATTTGCACGTCACGCGGCAGTGTGGCCGGATCGGTGACGGAGCGGAACGAGGCGTCGATATCGCCTGCCTGGACGGCGGCGACCACCACGCGCGGGTCGTCGACCTTGAGGGTTACCACGTCGAGGGCGGTTTCGGGATGCGACCGCCAATAGTCGTGCAGGACAACGGCCTGCGCGGATCGTAAGCCGAGGACGTCGATGCGAAGGGCACGCGAACCCGGCCTGATCGCGGTGATGGCGCGATCGACACCCGTGACGATGCTTCTCGCGTGCGGCAGAAACGCCTGACCGTCGAGCGTCAGCTCGACCCCGCGGGCGGTACGGGTGAACAGGCGGACGTCGAGCTCCCGTTCCAAGGTCGCAATCCGCTTCGAGACGGCCTGCTGCGTCACGCCCAGCTCGTTGGCCGCGTGTTGTAGCTGTCCGAGCTCGGCCGCACGGACGAACGATCGCACTGCCTCGGTATCCATGGGGCAAGCCTATGGGTGCCCAACTGATCGTTGTGGCTCGCCGAGGAATCAGTTGTTTGATCCTGCGTCGGTACGGCTGATGTGATTCAGGGCCTCGACATCGGTTGTTGTGAAGGAGTCGCACGTGCAATTGGGACGCAGCTTCGGCTGGCTGTGGTCGGCCTACGCCGTCAGTACATACGGCACGTGGATCGCCTTCGGCGCGTTCCCGCTCATCGCGGTGCAGGTGCTGCACTCACCGGCATTCGCCGTTTCACTGCTCCAAGCGGCCGGGCTCGTCGTCGCGGCGATCGTTGCGTTCCCGCTCGGGCCGTGGGTCGACCACCGGGCCAAACGGCCGGTGATGATCGCGATGGACCTGGCCCGGTTCCTCGCGATGGCGAGTGTTCCGATCGCGTACTTCCTCGGCTTGCTGACCTACGGCCAACTGCTGGTTGTCTCGGTCATCTCCGGAACCGCGAGCATCGTCTTCACCGCAGCCTCCGGCGCGTACCTGAAACACCTCGTCCGCGGCGAACATCTCCTTGTCGCGAACGGAAGATTCGAAGCTACGAGCTGGGTGGCGACCGCGGCAGGGCCGCCCCTCGGCGGCGCGCTGGTGGGGCTACTAGGCCCGGTCATCACCGTGCTGGCCGACGCCATGAGTTACCTATTGTCCGCGCTCGCGGTCCTACGCATCCGCGGCGGCGACACCGCCGCCCCTCGCGGCCCGGACACCAGGTTGCGGGGCGCCGACCTGCTCTCCGGCGGGCGGGTCATCTTCCACGACCGCGCACTACGGTGCCTGTTCCTCAACTCGATCTTGGTGAGCGGCCTGATCATGGCCACCGTCCCGCTGCTGACCGTCCTCCTGCTGGGCGAATACCACTTCCCGCCTTGGCAATACGGTCTCGCCTTCGGCATTCCCGCGCTCGGAGGATTCGTGGGGGCCCGCCTCTCCGCGCCCCTTGTGACCCGCTACGGTCGGCACCGGGTCATGATCGTCTCCGGCTGGTTGCGATCAATCTGCCCGCTCGGTCTCGCATTCATCCACCCCGGCGTCTCCGGGCTCATCACGGTGATCATCGTCGAGGGCCTGCTGATCACCTGCATGGGCATCTTCAATCCGATCTACGCAACAGAACGCCTGCGACGGGCTCCCGCGGATCACGCCGCTCGAGTCCTCAGTACGTGGAGCGTCAGCAGCAAACTTCTACAAGCTGTCCTGACGGTGCTCTGGGGCATCCTCGCCACCCTCACCGACCCGCTGGCCGCGATCACCATCTCCGGCGTGTTCCTGCTCGCCACCCCGCTCCTGCTGCCCAGACGCACCGTTAGCGCCTGTCGTCCACGGGTGGAGTTTGTCGCGGTTGCGGACGGCCCAGATGCGCTTGATCCGGTCGCCTGCGATGTCGAACGCCACCACCGTCGCCGTGGTCTGGTTCAGGCCGGGCATTCTGTCCGCGAAGCCGACCGGGTAGCGAGCGATCTGCTCGCTGCCCTCGATCGGGCGGAGCGCGGTGTTGGCCAGGCCGCCGCCGTCGGCGATTCCGGTGGCGTCGGGGTCGAGGAGGCAGAGCAGGGCGTTGATGTCCTTGGCCTCCCATGCCCGCTTGAAGTCCCTGACGACGCCCGTGGTCAGGAGTTCGCCGCCGGCGCCTCGACGGCTATTTCGCCACCCAGCTCATAGCCGCCGTCGAGCCGCAGTCCGTCTCCGCTCCAAAATCGGCCCGGGTCATACCAATTGGGGCTACGGTCCTGCGGTAGCAGTCGCATCGCCTGGTAGGTCGCGGCCACGATCTCCGCGCAGTACGCGTTCTCCAACTCTTGGGTGGTCGGCTTGCGCGGCGTGTGGCGTGGGACGCGCGCACGCCCGCGCAGCCAGCGTCCGGCTAGTGCGGCAGTGGAGGGGAACGGGGTTCCGTCGAGCCGGGCGATGGTGCGCAGCATGCTGTCTTCCATCTCTCGGGTGACCGGACGGTTCAACTGGCGTAACCAGGCCTGCTGGTCGTAGCGGTGCGCCCACATCAGCACGGCATCGCGCAGATTGTGCAACTGGACGCCGCGGTGCTCGGTTCCCGACCACATGTCGGGCAGTGATCGGCCGAGCTCCGCGTGCCAGATCAGCGCCGGCAGATCATCGATGACGACGGACATGGCGACATGGTTCACCGGGCTGTTCGTTGTCATCCGGATCGCCCGGTCAGCCGCCGAATGCCCACGGAATAGCCAGATGTCGCCGGTTCTGGTGAGCTCGAGCGCTCGGTCGAGACTGATGCCCGTACCCGTCATGGACGTAGCCTATGCGGTATGAGGTGGTGGAAGGCAGTGGGATTGGCGGGTGCGGCAGGTGTGGTCGCCACCGGTGTGGTGATCGTTCGCGCCGAGCGACGCCGCCGCGCCTACACCCCCGACCAGGTCCGCGAACAGCTGCATGTGCGATTCGCTCAGGCGAGCTCGGCCGGGGAAGCCGTTGAAACCGCCGCTGCGGTACCGCGGGACGGCTCAGGTAGCCGCGGGCGCATCCGACGTTTATTTCGGCGCTGACCAGGAACTCTGAGAACGATAGGCCAGCGGATCGGGCGGCAGCCGAAAACTCTCCGCTGCCAAGGTTGATGCCACCTTGCGGGCCCATTTCTCACGATACGTGCGAGTAACACCGCCACGCTGTGCACATATCTGGGATAAGGGTGCAGACTACGCGGGACCGAGTTGCACCCCTCGCCCGTCGACCGGGCCAGCGCTCTGGAGAGGAAGGAGACGGCAAGTGTTCAGCCGCATCGCCATCGTGAACAGGGGAGAGGCCGCTATGCGCCTCATCCACGCCGTCCGAGACTTGGCCGCAGAGACTGCGCGACCGATTGAAACCGTCGCTCTGTATACCGATGTCGATCGGAACGCGACCTTTGTGCGCGAGGCCGACATTGCTTACGACCTCGGCCCGGCGTCCGCGCGCCCGTACCTGGATCTGAAGGCGCTGAAGACTGCGCTGATCTCGACCGGGGCCGACGCCGCCTGGGTCGGCTGGGGTTTCGTCGCGGAAGACCCGGCCTTCGCTGAGCTGTGCGAACAGATCGGCGTCACCTTTATCGGCCCGAGCCCGGAGGCTATGCGCAAGCTCGGCGACAAGATCGGCGCGAAGCTGATCGCCGAGGAGGTCGGCGTGCCGGTCGCGCCGTGGAGCCGTGGTGCGGTCGAGACCGTCGAAGCCGCCCAGGCAGCGGCGGCGGAAATCGGCTACCCGTTGATGCTGAAGGCGACCGCCGGTGGCGGCGGACGCGGTATCCGGGTGGTCACGAACGACGACGATCTCATCGACGCCTACGAGCGCACCCGCCAGGAGGCCGCGCGGGCGTTCGGTAGTGGCGTGGTGTTCTTGGAGCGGCTGGTCACCGGCGCTCGGCACGTCGAGGTCCAGGTGATCGCCGATGGTCAGGGCACTGCGTGGGCGCTTGGCGTCCGCGACTGCTCGGTACAGCGACGCAACCAGAAGGTCATCGAGGAGTCAGCGTCTCCGGTGCTCAGCCCCGAGCAGGCCGCCGAACTCAAGACCTCGGCCGAGCGGCTGGCGATCGCGGTCGATTATCGCGGTGCGGCGACCGTCGAATTCCTGTACCACCCAGGTGACAAGCTGTTCGCATTCCTCGAGGTCAACACCCGCCTCCAGGTCGAGCACCCGATCACCGAATACACCACCGGGTTCGACCTCGTTCGGGCCCAGTTGTTGGTGGCCTCCGGCGGCAGGCTCGAGGGCGAACCGCCTGCCGAGCGCGGGCACGCCATCGAGGCCAGGCTGAACGCCGAAGATCCCGACCGCGACTTCGCGCCCGCCCCCGGCCGCATCGCGCTGCTGGACCTGCCGTCCGGGCCGGGCATCCGCGTCGACACCGGCGTCAGCGAAGGCGACACCATTCCCGCCGACTTCGACTCGATGATCGCCAAGATCATCGCCTACGGCGCGAACCGCGACGAAGCGCTGGGCAGGCTGCGCCGAGCTATGGCGCAGACCCGCGTGATCATCGAGGGCGGCGCGACGAACAAGAGCTTCGTGCTCGACCTGCTCAACCAGCCCGAAGTGATCGATGCCAGCGCGGACACCGGTTGGATCGACCGCGTCCGCGGTGAAGGCAGGCTCGTCTCGCACCGGCACTCCGCCATCGCGTTGGCCGCGGCCGCCATCGATGCCTACGAGGACGAGGAGCGCGTCGAGCGGCACCGGCTACTGTCCACGGCCTCCGGCGGACGTCCTCAGGTGCAGCATGCGAGCGGCCGGCCGCTCGACCTCAAACTGCGCGGTGTCGGCTACCGCGTGCGCGTCGCACGAATCGGCGCCCATCGGTTCCGCATCGGGATCGAGGCGGGTGGCGACATCCGCACCGCCGACGTCGACCTCGAGCGCTTCGATCGTCATACCGGGCAGATTTTGGTCAACGGCACCCGGTACCGCCTGATCAACAACACGCATGGCCCCATCCACCTCGTCGATGTCGATGGTGTGACCCATCGGATCAGCCGCGACGAAGGTGGCGTCGTCCGCTCACCGGCCCCCGCGCTGGTGGTCGCCACGCCGCTCGAGATCGGCGCCGAAGTCGAGGCGGGCGCGCCGTTGCTGGTGCTGGAGAGCATGAAGATGGAGACGGTGCTGCGCGCACCGTTCAAGGCACGGCTCAAGGAATGCACCGTGTCCGTCGGCAGCCAGGTGGAGACCGGTGCGCCGTTGCTGTGGCTCGAGCCGCTCGCCGATGAGGACGAAGCCGAGGCAAGCACCGCGGTCGGGTCCGTCGAGCTGGACCTGCCCGTTGGTTCCGCACAGGTCCAACCGCACTTGCGAACGACCCGCGGCCAAGAGGACCTGCGCAGCCTGTTGCTCGGCTTCGACGTCGACCCGCACGACGACCGCCGAGTGCTCGGCGACTACCTCGCCGCGCGCGAGGCCGCCCTTCAGGACGGCCGCCGACCGCTCGGCGAGGAACTCGAACTCATCGCGGTCTTCGCGGACCTCGCAGAGCTGAGCCACAACCGGTCCTTGGATGACGAGGGCAACCACAGTCACGTGCACAGCGCCCGCGAATACTTCCACACCTACCTGCAAAGCCTCGATGTCGAGCGGGCCGGGCTGCCGCAATCGTTCCAAACCAAGCTCGCCAACGCGCTCGGTCACTACGGCGTCACCGAGCTGGAACGTTCCCCTGAGCTCGAAGCCGCGGTCTTCCGGATCTTCCTCGCCCAGCAACGCCCATCCGACACCGTTACCGTCATCACGACGCTGCTGCGCGAGTGGCTGCGTGAACCGATGCCGGACGGGGCGCTGCGCGAACCCGTCGGCTTGGCGCTGGAGCGACTGGTGGCCGCGACGCAGGTGCGCTTCCCCGTGATCGCCGATCTCGCGCGCGGCGTTGTGTACGCCTGGTACGGCCAGCCGTTGCTGCGGCGTAATCGTGCCCGCGCCTACACCAACATCCGCAAGCACCTGCGCCATCTGGACGCACAGCCGGACGCGTCCGATCGCGCCGAGCACATTGCCGACATGGTCCGCAGCACCGAGCCGCTGGTGCGGCTGCTCGGCCAGCGGTTGGTGCGCGGCAAGCTGGACAATACGGTCATGCTGGAGGTGCTGACTCGGCGCTACTACGGCAACAAGGGCCTCACCAGCGTGCGCACCGAGGACGTGGGTGGCTGCACATTCGTGATCGCCGAGCGTCGCGGCCTGAGCCTGGTGTCCGCGGCGGTCAGCTTCGACGCGCTCGATACGGCGTTGCGCGGGCTCGCCGAGCTGGCGACCGGCGCCGCGTCGATCGACGCCGACATCTACCTCAGCTGGGAAAAGCAGCCGGGGGACTTCGACGCGATGGCATCGGCGTTGCACGAGGCCCTCAGCGCGTACCCGCTGCCGAACCAGGTGCATCGGATCACCGCCACCGTCGCGGGTAGTGGCGGCGCGGTCATGCACCACCACTTCACCTTCCGTCCGTCGGCCACCGGTATGGCCGAGGAGCGACTGATCCGCGGTCTGCACCCCTACATCGCGCAACGGATGCAGATGCAGCGGCTGCGCAAGTTCGACCTCACCCGACTGCCGTCCTCCGACGACGAGGAGATCTACCTCTTCCGGTGCGTCGCCAAGGAGAACCCGTCGGACGATCGCCTCATCGCGTTCGCGCAGGTTCGTGACCTGGCCGCACTGCGCGAGCACGACGGCAGGCTGCTCGCGTTGCCGACCGCCGAGGCCACCATCGCCACCTGCCTCGACTCGATCCGACGGGCACAGTCGCTGCGGCCGTCGGCCAAACGCTTCAACACCAACCGCATCGTGATGTACATCTGGCCGCCGATCGACGTCACGCCCGCCGAGCTGGAGACGGTCGTGCAGCATGTGCGGCCGACGACCGCGGGCGCGGGCCTCGAGGAAATCCTGTTGATCGCGCGTCAGCGTGATCCCGAGACCGGTGAGCTGGTCAAGGTCGCCGTGCGCATCGGATTCGACTCCACCGAAGTGACCGTCGGCGACCGGTCCGACGAGTTGGTCGAGCCGCTCGACGCGTATCGGCAGAAGGTGCTGCGGGCGAGCAGCCGCAACACCGTGTACCCCTACGAGTTGACCGGTCTGCTCGGTGAGTTCGCCGAATACGACCTCGACGCCGACCACACTTTGGTGCCCGTCGACCGACCCAAGGGACGCAACACCGCGGCGATCGTCGCGGGCGTGGTCACCACACCGACCCCGCAGCACCCGCAGGGCATCGCCAGGGTGATCCTGCTCGGCGATCCGACGAAGTCGCTCGGCGCACTGTCGGAACCGGAGTGCCGCCGGGTGATCGCGGCGCTGGACCTGGCCGAACAGATGCAGGTGCCGCTGGAGTGGTACGCGCTGTCCTCCGGCGCCAGGATCTCCATGGAGTCGGGCACCGAGAACATGGACTGGGTGGCGGCGGCGCTCAAGCGGATCGTCGAATTCACCCAGGACGGCGGCGAGATCAACATTGTGGTCGCGGGCATCAACGTCGGCGCACAGCCGTACTGGAATGCCGAGGCCACGATGCTCATGCACACCAAGGGCATCCTGGTGATGACGCCGGAGTCCACGATGGTGCTCACCGGCAAGCAGGCGCTGGACTTCTCCGGTGGTGTGTCGGCCGAGGACAACTTCGGCATCGGCGGCTACGACCGGGTTATGGGTCCGAACGGGCAGGCGCAGTACTGGGCGCCCAATCTGACCGCCGCGCGTGACGTGCTGATGTCGCACTACGACCACACCTACATCGCACCCGGCGAGCAGGGGCCGCGTCGGTCACTGACCAGCGACCCCGTCGATCGGGACGTCTCCGACTTCCCGCACATCCTGGCGGACAGCGATTTCACCACTGTCGGTGAGATCTTCTCCGCCGCCGCGAACCCGGACCGCAAGAAGCCCTTCGACATCCGGACCGTGATGCGGGCGGTCTCCGACCAGGACCATCCGGTGCTGGAACGCTGGGCGGGCATGGCCGACTCCGAAACCGCGGTAGTGCAGGACGCGCATCTCGGCGGCATCCCGGTGTGCCTGCTCGGCATCGAGTCGCGCAATGTGGCGCGGCGCGGATTCCCGTCCACCGACGGCCCGGACACCTACACCTCGGGCACCCTGTTCCCGCAGTCGGCGAAGAAGGCCGCGCGCGCCATCAACGCGGCGAGTGGCAACAGGCCGCTGGTCGTGCTCGCGAACCTGTCGGGCTTCGACGGCTCGCCCGAGTCGATGCGGAAGCTGCAACTGGAGTACGGCGCCGAGATCGGCCGTGCGATCGTGAACTTCCAAGGCCCCATTGTGTTCTGCGTGATTTCCCGATACCACGGCGGCGCGTTCGTGGTGTTCTCGAAGGCGCTGAACCCGAATATGACCGTGCTGGCACTGGAAGGTTCGTTCGCCTCGGTGCTCGGCGGTGCTCCGGCCGCTGCCGTGGTGTTCGCCGGTGAGGTCAACACACGCACCGCGGCCGATTCCAGGGTGCGGGACTTGCAGTCGCTCGCCGCGAACGCACCCGGCGCCGACCGCGCGGGCTTGACCGCGGAATTGGACGAAATCCGCTCGACGGTCCGCGTGGAGAAACTCGGCGAGGTCGCCGCGGAATTCGACCGCGTGCACAATATTCAGCGCGCTGTCGATGTCGGTTCGGTCGACGCCATCATCCGCGCCGCCGAACTGCGTCCACGCATCATCGACGCCATCGAGGCGCGCCTGCGCTGAAGAGCCGGGCTTGGTGCCTTCGGCATCGGGCCCGCCCGGTAGGACTCGAGAGAGCTTCCGTCGCCGCACCCCTCAGCGGTCCGTTGGACCGCTGAGGGGTGCGGCGGTGAGCTCGAGGATTTCTCCAGCCTGTCGCGTTCGAGATCAGCGGCCTACTCGCCCGTAGCGGCGTGAGTGCCTATTCTCCTCGAATGACAACGGAGTCGAAATCGCGCATCCGTAAACCTGAATAGATCGGTGGGCTATGAGCGCCACTACTTTTGACTCCGTTTCGAGCCAGGCGGCGTCCGACAGACGTTCCGAGGCAATCCACCGTTTTCTCGTCAAACCCGTCGACGCCGGTATCGCGGGATCGGTCGACGGCGGCAAGCTTCTCGAATGGATCGATAAAGTCGCCTACGCCGCGGCGGCCCAGTGGAGCGGGTGCTATTGCGTGACCGCCTACGTCGGCAACATCCACCTCGACCGGCCGATCGCGGTCGGCGAGCTGGTCGAGTTGCACGCGAACCTCGTCCATACCGGCCGCACGAGCATGCATATCCTCGTCAGCGTCTATTCGACCGATCCGACCAGGAAGCGGCCGGTGCAAACGGCGCAGTGCCTGACGATCTTCGTCGCGGTCGACGACAACCGGCAGACCGTCGCAGTCCCGCAATGGGATCCGACCACAACTCTCGAGCTGCGTCGGTATAGGCAGGCGCAGGCGAGGATTTCAGTGCGCAAGCGCATCGAGGAGGCCATGGCGGCCCAGCACTACACCGCCGAGGGCACCGCGCCGAGCGCCACGCTGCGATTCCTGGCGGCTCCGTCGGACATCAACTGGGGCGGCAAGGTGCACGGCGGCCGCACAATGGGTTGGATCGACGAGGCGGCCTATGTCTGCGGAGCGGATTGGGTTGGGCAGCACGTGATTACGTCCTACTTCGGTGGGATCCGCTTTTATCAGCCGATCGTTATCGGCCACATCGTCGAGGTCACCGCCCGGCTGATCCATACCGGGCCGCGCAGCATGCACGTCAGTGTGCACGTGACAGCGACCGATACCCACTCCGACAAACCCGCTCTCGCGGCGCACGGCCTCGCTGTCGTGGTGGCGGTCGACGGCAACGGAAAAGCGCGACCGGTCCGGCAATGGGACCCGGTCACCGAGGAGGATCGGTCACTGGAGGCGCACGCACGCCACCTCGTCGACCTGCGTTCCCAGGTCGAGCCGTTCACCTCGGCGAGTGAAATGCCCGCCGACGCCGAACCCAGCCACTTCCGCGCCCCGATGCCGGGCTGACCCATCCGAGTCGGTTGTGTAGCGCTGACCGAGACGCCCTTCGGATCCTCACCTCGAAACCGATGTGTGAGGCCTCGAAGCCGACCCGCTCGTAGAAACGGTGCGCGTCGGTACGGCATCCGATAGCGAGCAGCGGCACGCCTCGACGCTATGCGCGGGTCGTGCTGCGCTCCAGTTCCGCGAGGACCGCCCCGACGTTGGCGATGCCGTATCCGTAGTCGTAGTCGAAACCTCCGGCCTGCGCGGTCGCGGTGCGCTGCAACAGTGCTCGCAGCTGAGCGGGTGGCAACTCGGTCGCGGACCACGCGGTGCGAATCGCGGCAACCAGGCCGGCGGCGACCGGGCAGGCCGCGGAGGTTCCGGTATCCGGTTCGGTCGCGCCGAAGGCGGTTGACCCGAGGAAGTGGGTGTAGCCGCAGATATCCGGCTTGCGCGCGGTCAATCGACCCGGCCCCTGGGAGGAGTAGCCGACTCGTTGACCTTTGGTGTCGACGCCGCCGATGGCCAAGACACTCGGATGTGAGTTGGCCCCGCCGATCGGCCGATCGGTGAAGGCACAGCGATCATCCGGGCAGTCCCGCCCACAGTTGCCCGCCGCGAAGATGATGTCGGCACCGGCGGCTTCGAGCGAGCCGACGATCACGTTGAACGGGTGCGACGGATTGTCGGAGTAGTTGCCCGGTTGTCCGACGGGGAAGTCCCAGCTCGGTGCGAACGAGCCCCAGCTGTTGCTGATCACCAGTGCTCGCGTTGCGGCAGGCTGATCGGTCAGGACGGTGTGCAAGTGCGCGTAGCCGGCCAGGGCGTCGGAGAGCAGTCCGTCCATCACGGTGCTGCCTTGCCGTTTGCTCTGCAGAACCGGAATGTCGATCAGCGAGGCCTGTGGTGCGGCGATGAGTGCGTCGAAAGCACACATCGAGCCGTGGGCCACCGGGAACTCGCCTGCCGTTCCCGTGACTCCGGCAGGGTTCCAACTGCGCGCCTTGTCGATGGTCACCTGCCCGCCGCGCACCTGCGCGACTCGTGCGGCGTTGATGCCGCTATCGACGATGGCGAGCGCCACCGCTCTCCCATCCATTCCCGCCGCCGCCAGATCGCCACTGCGCAGCAGTGTTCCGACGTCGTGCCAGGTTCCGACGGCAGGGCCTCCGCCGCATGTCAGGCTGGTCTCGATGACGGGATCGGCGAAGACTCCGGTGACCACGGGTGAGCCGGTCAAGCGCGAGACATCGGCGGCGAGATCGGCGTCGGCAATCTCGCCACGCACAACCACCGACGCGTCGGCCGGTGCCATCGAGTACGTCAATTGATCGGTCTCGCCGGCGGCGGGAACGGGCCTCGGCACAGCGACCGGAGCGAACGAGCGATCCAAGACGATTCCAGGCAGATCGCCGGCGACATCGGCCGAGGCGACCGTGGTCGCGGGATCGGCAACAGCGGCAACCAGATCGGCGGAGAGGCGAAGCTGAATCAATACGCGCATGACCGACATACTGCCCGTCATCGCCGAATGCCTCGACTGGTACCTCGCGCGCGCCCTCGACCGATCGTGGGCTCAGGTGCGGTGCGGGCGCCCGGCCATCGAGTGCGACCACCATCGGTGCGGGGGTTACGGAGGTCCGTGACGTCGCGCGGTGTAGCGGATTTGCGCAGGACCGACGTGCTCGACCGGAAAAGGCTTACGCTGACGTCCGTGGATCTGCTTGTCGGTATTGATATGGGGACGGGGAGTAGTAAGGGGGTGCTCGTGCGGCCCGATGGGGTGGTGGTGGCCGAGCATCAGGTGGGGCATGAGATGTCGTTGCCGCGGCCGGGGTGGGCCGAGGTCGACGCTGTCGGCGTGTGGTGGGCGGAGGTGTGCGCGATCAGCCGGGTGCTGATGGATGCCGTGCCGCCGGGGGCGCGGATCGCGGGGATGTGTGTGAGCGGTGTCGGTCCGTGCCTGGTGTTGTGCGACGAGAACATCGAGCCGGTGCGGCCTGCCATCTTGTACGGCATCGACACCCGGGCGTCGGTGGAGATCGCTGAGCTCACCGAGTTGTTCGGCGCGGATGAGATTCTGTTGCGTTCGGGGAAGTCGCTGTCGAGCCAGGCCGTCGGCCCGAAGATCGAATGGGTGCGCAAGAACGAGCCGGAGGCGTTCGCCCGTGCGCGCCGTTGGTACGGCTCGAATTCGTTTATCGTGGCGAAGCTGACGGGCGAATACGTGCAGGACCATCACACGGCCAGTCAGTGTGATCCGCTGTATTCGATTCGCGACTTCGGCTGGAATGCCGAGTGGGCCGGGCAAATTCTGGGCGCACTGCCGTTGCCACGGCTGGTGTGGCCGTCGGAGGTGGTCGGCGTGGTGACCGCGCATGCGGCGTCGCAGACCGGGATCCCGGCCGGTACGCCCCTCGTCGCGGGCACCGTGGATGCCTATGCCGAGGCATTCAGCGTAGGTGTGCGGCATCCGGGTGATCTGATGCTGATGTACGGATCGACGATGTTCCTGGTGCAGGTGCTCGAGAAGTTCCATACGAACCCGGCGTTGTGGACGACGACGGGTGTCCAGGAGGGCACCTTCGCGCTCGCCGCGGGGACTTCGACCGCGGGCAGCCTGACCAACTGGCTCCAGAAAGTCACGGGCGGAGCGTCTTTCGACGTACTGATGGCCGAAGCCGCGGCCGTGCCGCCGGGTGCGGAGGGCTTGCTGGTGCTGCCCTACCTGGCCGGTGAGCGCACGCCGGTATTCGATCCCGACGCGCGCGGCGTCGTGGCCGGACTGACACTGCGGCACGGGCGTGGGCACCTGTTCCGGGCGGCGTACGAGGGGATTTCGTTCGGCATCCGCCAGATTCTGGAGATGTTCGACGACGCCGCCGCGCCGGTGGTTCGCGCGGTCGGTGTCGGCGGCGGACTGCGCAGTCCGGTGTGGGCACAGGCGCTCAGCGACATCACCGGATTGACCCAGCTACAGCCGGAGCAGACCATCGGCGCCAGCTACGGTGACGGGCTGCTGGCCGCGATCGGCGTGGGATTGGTTGCGCCGGATACGGATTGGGCGCGGATCGCGCGGGAGATACCGCCGGATCCTGAGCTACGCGAGCGATACGACGCCCTGTACGAGACGTGGTTGCAGCTGTATCCGGCGACCCGCGATCAGGTGCATCGCCTGGCCGGGTTCAGCTGACGGTATAGCCACCGTCGATCGGAATGTCGACCCCGTTGATCATCGCCGCGAGGTCGGAGGCGAGGAACAGTGCCGTCGCGGAAACCTCCGCGGGGAAGGCGAAGCGGCCCAGCGGGATTCGTGCCAGCATGGGGGCCGACTTGGCCTCCTCGCCCCAGACCTTGGAACCCATCTCGGTGAGCACGACGGTCGGGCAGAGGGAGTTCGCGCGCACACCGCGGGGGCCCAGTTCCAGCGCGAGCACTTTCGTCGCCATCACCAGACCGGCCTTGGACGTGCAGTACGCATAGTGTTCGGGCAGTGCGCGCAACGCGGCCGCGGAGGCGACCGTGACGATCGATCCGCCGCCCTCGCGCGCCATCGCCGCGCCGACGGTGGCGGCGAGCAGCGCGGGGGCACGCAGATTGACGGTGAGTACCTCGTCGAACGCGTCCGGCGTGAGTTCGGTGACCAGCTCCGGGTGCGAAATGCCCGCGTTGTTGATCAGGATATCGAGCCCGCCGAAGACCGCCGCGGCGTCGGCGGCCAGCCTGACCGGTGCGGCACTGTCGGACAGATCGGCGGCGACCGCTTCGACACGAACCCCATACTGTTGCTGTAGGTTTCGGGCCTGTTCGATGAGTGCTTCGCGGTCGCGACCGGACAGCACGAGCGACGCGCCCGCGCGAGCGAAGGTCTCGGCGAGGTCGGCCCCGATGCCTTTGGACGCACCGGTGATCAGCACCCGCTTACCGTCGAGTCGGATCGAATTCACCGGCTCCCCAACAGTTGTAGTGCGGTGGCGGGATCGGTGACGAGCTGGTTGAAGTACCCGGCCTTGGCCCCGGCCAGAATCGGTGCGACCTTCTCGGTGCCGACCGCTACGGCGATCCCTACCGGAATCTGTTGCAGAACAGCCAATTCCACGGCTATCAACCGATCCCTGCCTGGAAAGTCGACGGGTTCGCCCGCACGATTATAGAACCGCGAGCACACATCGCCGACGGCCTCGCGCAACGACGTGGAGGTGGTGGGAACGAACTGCGGTATATCGTCGCGCAACAGCGGTGGCGCACCGACTCCCATGAGTGTGCACCGCGCCCTCGGCCACAGATCCAGCACCCGCTGGATGGAAGGATCGGCGTGCAGGGTGTTGTATAGATCGGGTCCTGGCAGGGCCGGGGCGAACAGATAGTTCGGCCTGCCGCCGAGTTTGTTGGAGATCAGCCGGGTGATCTCGTTGGTCTGATACCACTCCTCGGGCTGATCGTTGCCGCCGACCGTGGGCACGACGAGCACGCCGGGAATGCGATCGAGGTCGAACTGTGCCACCTCGTAGACGGTGCGGCCCGACGAGACCAGCAGTACGTCGCCGGGGACGAGCCCGACGTGCGACAGTGCGCGCGAGACCGCGGGCGCGAGGTAGCTGCCCATCACCTCGACGGTCGGCTTGGCCGTAGTCGGGGCCGGTAGCGGTGCGGACAGGTATACCCGTTGCAGCCCAATGGCTTCGGCGAGGGTGACGGCGAGGTCATCGTGGTCGTCCGCGCGCGGTGCGCGCACCTCGATACGGACGATGCCCTCGCGTCTGGCCTGGGAGAGCAGCCTGCTGACGGTGGCCCGGCTGGTGCCCAGTTTGGTGGCGACCTCGGCTTGGGTGGCGTCCTCGTCGTAGTACATCTTCGCGGCGGCGTAGAGCAGCGACGGTGCGAAATGGCCGCTTTCGGCGGTCGACGACACTGGAGTGTCGGGGCTGCTGGGCATGCCCGAAGTATTCCACTGCACATCTGCTCACGCCAGTCGTTCACTGAACATTCGTTCTGGACATATGTGTCATGCGTCGGTTAATGTGATCGCCGACACAAGATGAAGGGCAGTGGCTGAATGACGGAAACGATGCAAGCGGTGATCTGCCACGGCCCCAAGGACTATCGGCTGGAAGAGGTTCCCGTCCCGGTTCCCGGACCGGGTGAGGCGCTCGTCCGGGTCGAGGCGGTGGGGATCTGCGCGAGCGACCTGAAGTGCTATCACGGCGCGGCCAAGTTCTGGGGCGATGAGACCCGACCCGCCTATGCGGAGACAGGCGTGATTCCCGGCCACGAATTCGTCGGTGAGATCGTGCAGATCAATGCCGAAGGCGCCGCTCGATGGAATGTCGAGATCGGTGACCGGGTGGTCTCCGAGCAGATTGTGCCGTGCTGGAAATGCCGTTACTGCCTGCGCGGGCAGTACCACATGTGCAAGCCGCACGACATCTACGGCTTCAAGCGCCGCACCCCCGGCGCGATGGCGAAGTACATGGTCTATCCGGTACAAGCGTTGGTGCACAAGGTATCCAAGGATCTTCCTGCCGCACACGCCGCGTTCACCGAACCGCTGTCGTGCTCACTGCACGCGGTCGAGCGCGCGGGCATCACCTTCGACGACGTCGTGGTGGTCGCGGGTTGCGGCCCCATCGGCCTCGGCATGGTCGCCGGTGCGCGGGCGAAAAGTCCGGCCCACGTGATCGCGCTCGATATGGCCCCGGAGAAGTTGGCGCTTGCCCGCGAGTGTGGCGCCGACATCGTGATCAATATTCACGACGAGGACGCGCAGGCGATCGTCATGGAACTGACCGACGGCTACGGCGCGGATGTCTATCTGGAAGGGACCGGGCATCCCTCCGCGGTGCCGCAGGGCCTGAACCTGTTGCGCAAGTTGGGAACCTACGTCGAGTACGGCGTCTTCGGCAGTGATGTGACCGTCGACTGGAGCATCATCAGCGACGACAAGGAACTCGACGTGCGCGGCGCGCATCTCGGCCCGCACTGCTGGCCCGCGGCGATCCGAATGATCGAGTCGGGCGTGCTGCCGATGGACAAGATCTGCACGCATCAGTTGCCGCTGCGCGACTTTCAGAAGGGGCTCGATCTGGTCGCCAGCGGAACCGAGTCGGTGAAAGTCTCGCTGATCCCGTCCTGACTGCCGAAGAGTTCGATGAGGAACAAGTATATGAGCAGAAATCATTTCTCCCGCCGAGAGATGCTGCGCGCCATGGGCATTGCCGGTGCCGCGGCCGCGGCGTTGCCGGTGCTCGCGGCCTGCGGGGTTGGCGGCAGTTTCAGCGCGACCAACGGGGCGGGGGAGGTGAGTGGGCCGTTCAATTGGCGGGCCGCGGCAGGCACCACCCTGAACCTGCTACAGACGCCGCACCCGTATCAGCAGTCGTTGCAACCGCTGCTGGCCGAGTTCACCCAGTTGACCGGGATCACGGTCAACGCCGACCTGGTGCCCGAAGCCGACTATTTCACCAAGCTGAACACCGAATTGGCCGGTGGCACCGGCAAACACGATGTGTTCATGCTCGGCGCCTACTTCATCTGGCAGTACGGTCCGCCCGGCTGGGTGGAGGATCTCGCTCCCTGGCTGGCGAATTCGTCCGCAACCAGCGACGAGTACGACTTCGAGGACATCTATGAGGGCCTGCGCACCTCCACCCGCTGGGACTTCGAGCTCGGCAGCCCCCTGGGCACCGGCGGCCAGTGGGCCATCCCTTGGGGCTTCGAGAACAATGTGGTCGCCTACAACAAGAGCTACTTCGATCAGCGAAAGATCAAGCTGCCCGACACCTTCGACAACTTCATCCAGCTGGCCATCGACCTGACCGACCGCTCAGCGCACAGGTACGGCATCGCTACCCGTGGGTCCAAATCGTGGGCGACGATCCATCCCGGATTTATGACCCAATTCGCCAGGGAAGGCGCGAAGGACTACGAACTCTCCGGTGGCGAGCTGAATGCGGCCATGCACTCCGATGCCGCGGTGAACTTCACCGAGAAGTGGATCGAGATGCAGCACCGGGCCGGGCCGACATCATGGACCACCTACGACTATCCGCAAGCCACAGGCGATCTCGGTGACGGCACGGCGATGATGGTCTACGACGCCGACAGCGCTACTTACCCGAAGAACAAGCCGGGCGCCAGCGCGCAGGCAGGCAATATCGCCTGGTATCCGGGCCCGGCCGGCCCCGGCGGTAACTACAACACCAACCTGTGGACCTGGTCGCTGGCGATGAACGCGCAGTCCAAGCACAAGCACGCGGCCTGGCTGTTCATACAGTGGGTCACCGGCAAGGAAGTGCTCTCGAAAGCCGTGCAGGGTGGCATCTTCGCCGATCCCGTCCGCAAGTCGGTTTTCGACGGTGTGTTCAAACAGCAACTCGGCGGCATGCCCGGGTACCTGGAGGCCTTCGAGACCGTGATCGCCAGCTCGAAGATCCAGTTCACCCCGCAGAAGAAGTTCTTCGATACCACCGAGGACTGGGCCGTCGCGCTCCAGGACATCTACGGCGGCGCGAATGCCAGGTCGCGACTGGCCAGCCTGGCCAAGACCTGTACCTCGAAGGTCAATCTGTGACCCGTGGGTCGAAGAAAGTGAGGTGGCGATGACCACTCAGTCCGTTCGCCCGCCGTCGCAGGCGGATCCTGAAGCCATCGATCCAGCGCAATCACCTGCGGTGCCGGAGATTCCGCGATGGCGTCGTTCGCTGCGGCCGTATCTGCTGTCGGTTCCCGCGGTACTTATCGTGATCGGGATCCTGTATCCGTTCGTGATCGGCGCCTACTACTCGGTTCTCAATTACGCTGCGGTGAACCCGAATCCGGTGCTCATCGGGCTGCGAAACTATGCAAGCGTGCTCGGCGACGTCGAGTTCTGGGGCAGCGTCCGCGTCACGGGCACCTTCGCGGTGGTGGCCACTGTGGTGGAAACCGTCATCGGTGTCGCAATCGCCCTGCTGCTCAACCGTTCCAGCTTGATCGGGCGGATTTTCGAGAAGGTGCTGATCCTGCCGCTGATGATCGCACCGGTGATCGCCGGAGTGATCTGGAAGCTGATGTTCAACCCGCAGTTCGGCGTGCTCAATCACGTCCTCGGTCTCGGGTCCACCTTCGACTGGCTCAGCAGTCAGAACGCGCTGTGGTCGGTGATCCTGGTCGACCTGTGGATCTTCACCCCGTTCGTCGCGATCCTGGTGCTCGCCGGAATCCGGTCGCTGCCGAAGGAACCGTTCGAGGCATCGGCGGTGGACGGCGCGAGCTGGTTCTACATGTTCCGCAAGCTGATGCTGCCGATGCTGTGGCCCTACATCCTGGTCGCGGTCATCTTCCGATTCATGGACAACCTCAAGGTCTTCGACGCGGTATACGTCCTCACCGCGGGTGGGCCCGGCGTATCGACGCGGACGCTACAAATCGGTGCGTTCGAGGACTCCATCATCAACCTCGACTACTCCCGCGGCAGCACATACATGTTCCTGCTGTGGGTGATCGTGTTCATCACCGCACGCCTCCTGGTGAGCGTGCTCGGAAAGGCGCAGCGTCGCGCTGCCGGAGCGGAGTCGTAGTCATGGCCAAGGAACTCTTACCCGGACAGCGACGGTTCACCCCGGCCTCGGTGGGCGCGGATGTGGTGCTGATCGGCTGGTTCATATTCTCACTGTTCCCGATCGTGTGGATGGTGTTGCTGGCGTTGAAAACTCCGGCGCAGCAGACCACCACCTATTTCGAGTTCAGTCCGACATTGGACAACTTCGGCACCGTGCTGAGTCAGCGCGGCACCGATCTCACCAGCGTGGATTTCAAGGCCGCACTGCTCACCAGCCTGATCAATTGCGGTGGCGCCGTGATCGTTTCGCTGGTCATCGGTATCCCGGCCGCGTACGCGGCGGGCCGATGGCAGTACAAAGGCTCCAACGACCTGATGTTCACGATGCTGTCGTTCCGGTTCGCCCCCGAGCTGATGGTGATCGTGCCGCTGTTCGTCATCTACAACCAGATCGGTCTCTTCGATACCAAACTCGGCATGGTCTGGGTGCTGCAATTGGTGACGATGCCGCTGGTTATCTGGATCTTGCGGTCCTACTTCCAGGACCTGCCGGAGGATCTGGAGCAGGCCGCTCTGCTGGACGGCTACACCCGGCGGCGAGCCTTCGTGATGATCGCGCTGCCGTTGGTCCGCCCGGGAATCGCCGCCGCCGCGCTGCTCGCATTCATCTTCGCCTGGAACAACTACGTCTTTCCCCTGATCCTGGCCGACAGCAATGCCAGCACTGTCACCGTGGCGATTACCAAATTCCTCGGAGGCGGCGGACAGGCCTACTACAACCTCACCGCCGCCGCCGCGGTCATCGCGGCACTGCCACCGCTGATACTCGCCCTCACCATCCAGCGTTATCTGGTGCGCGGGCTCTCCTTCGGGGCGGTGAAGTCCTGATGGCACACCTGACGATCAACGGCCTCACCAAGCACTACGGGAAAACCGTCGGCATCGACGGCTTATCGCTCGAGGTCGCGGACAGCGAGTTCTTCGTTGTCCTCGGCCCGTCCGGCGCGGGCAAGACCACGACGCTGAAATCCATTGCCGGACTGGTCGAGGTGGACAGCGGCTCGGTGCACATCGGCGGCACGGATATGACGAAAGTGGAGCCGTACCACCGCAATGTGGCGATGGCGTTCGAAAGTTACGCACTGTATCCGCAGCAGACTGTCGCGCAGAACCTGGCCTCGCCGCTGCGATCAGGGCGCATCGGCAAGTACTCCGCTGTCCAGCAGCGGGAACGGGTCGATGCCGTCACCACGACGCTCGGCATCGACCAGTTGCAGCAGCGGTTTCCGCGCGAACTGTCCAATGGGCAGCGCCAGCGGGTGGCGCTCGGCCGGGTGCTGATCCGCCCCGCGGATGTCTACCTGCTCGACGAGCCACTCTCGCATCTCGACGCGAAGCTGCGTGCCGCGATGCGTGCGGAACTGCGCGAACTCGGGCGCATGTCGAATACGACGACGGTGTATGTCACCCACGACTACCAGGAAGCCCTGGCGTTGGGCGACCGGATCGCCATTCTGCGCGACGGGCAACTGGTGCAGGTCGATACGCCCGAAGCCATCTGGCGCACGCCGGTGGATACCTTCGTCGCGAAGGCGCTCGGCCAGCCGGAGATCAATATCGTCGAGGCGACTCTCGACGATGGAGCGTTGCGGGTGCCGGGCAGCGGTATCGCAATTCCGGCGCCCACCCACCTGGGGCTCAGCACGAGTAGCCGTGTGCGACTGGGTATTCGGCCGTGCGATATCGAGGTGGGCGCGCGGGAAATCGATGCGCCCGGTATAGCGAGTTTGCCAGGCAGGATCACATTGACCGAGCGGCTCGGCCGCAATATCGAGGTCTCCGTCGATGTCGGCGGCGGTGCGCTGATCGCGCTGTCGCCCGGTGGACCGCACATCCGCGAAGGCGCCGATGTCGTAGTGACGGTGGCGCTGTCGGACGTGCACATCTTCGAACCCGGCGAATCCGGCAGCGACGGCCTACGTCTCGGTTCCGCCGAGGTGCCGTTTCGAGCCACCACCGGCAAGCAGTCGCCAGCGGCGAATTCCGAGGAGCAGCAGTGACAGTCGAGACCAACGTTCGGGGGTCGGTCGCACAGCGGTTGACCCTCGAACGCCTCACCAAGACCTACTCAGCACGCGGCAGGGAGAGTTTCCAGGCGGTCAAGGGTATCGAGCTCGATATCGAGCCGGGCGAATTGGTCGCTCTGCTCGGCCCTTCGGGTTGCGGTAAGACCACTACGTTACGGATGATCGCCGGTCTGGAGACGGTGACCAGCGGCGATATTCGTATCGGCGAGCGCACCATCACCGATCTGCCTCCCGGAAAGCGCGGTGTGGGTGTGGGATTCGAGAGCTACGCCCTGTATCCACCGCTCTCGGTTCGGCAGAACCTCAGCTATGGATTGAAGGCGCGCAAGGTTGCCGGTGCGGACGGCCTGGTCGCTGATATCGCCGATCGGCTGGAATTGCGGGAGCTGCTCGACCTGCGTCCCGCGGGTCTGTCCAGCGGGCAGAAGCAGCGAGTCGCCCTGGCGCGAGCACTGATCCGCAATCCGCCGGTGCTGCTGCTCGATGAGCCGCTCTCGCACCTGGACGCTTCGGCGCGGCAACGGGTACGGCGCGAATTGAAGGTGCTGCAAAGAGAATTCGGCTACACCACCATCGTCGTCACACACGACCAGGTGGAGGCATTGAGCCTGGCGGATCGGCTTGCTGTCATGGACGGCGGAATCATCCAGCAGTTCGGCACGCCCGACGAGGTGTTCGACGATCCGGCCAATCTGTTCGTCGCGGGGTTCGTCGGTGAGCCACAGATCAACGTGGTCGATGGTGTGGTTCGGCGCGACGGCACCGGTGCGGTTGTCGAAATCGGCAGCGGCACAATGCCGGTGACCGTATCCGAGGTGACCGACGGTCAGCGGGTCAAGGTGGGCGTCCGTCCGCAGGACAGCCGGATTGTCACCGGGCCCGCCGGGCCTGGTCAACTGGCCGCGTCGGTGCGCTACTTCGAGCATCTGATGGAGTTCGGCCGGGCGGCACTGGATGTGCCCGGCGTCGAGGGCACCGTACTGGTCGAGACGCCGTCGCAGGAGAACTTCGAGGCACACCAGCCGGTCGCGCTGTCGGCGCCGCCGCAGCGGGTGTACCTGTTCGATCCCGATTCCGGAAAGCGATTGCGATAGAGGTTCTTTGTCAACGGTTCTCCCGCTGAACACCGGGAGATTTCCAGCTCAGACCGCAACGACACCGGCACCCTCGGAAAGGAGGTCGAGCCGTTGTTCGACGTCCTCGACACTGCTACCCCCCGTTCTGGATCGGTGCACCACCACTTGATCCACACGCACAATGTTCCCAGGAGCACCGACATGCCCGACCAACAACGTCTCTTCCTGCACCGCAGGAACACGACAGTGTCCGAGACGAATTCCCGATGACGAGGTTGTACAACGACCCGGCGTCGTTCACCGAGGACATGCTGTCCGGTTTCCTCGACGCCAACGCCGGGTACGCCGTCGGTGTCCCCGGCGGCGTGGTTCGCGCGGCCCCCACTCGGCCAGGCAAAGTCGCCGTGGTCGTCGGTGGGGGATCGGGACACTATCCCGCGTTCTGCGGGGTAGTTGGTCCAGGTTTCGCCGATGGCGCTGTGGTCGGAAATATCTTCACTTCACCGTCGGCTGCGGCTGCCGTATCGGTCGCCCGCGCGGCGGAAGGCGGCGCGGGCGTACTGCTCACCACCGGCAACTATGCGGGCGATGTGATGAACTTCGGCCTGGCTGTCGAGCAACTGAAGGCCGACGGAATCCCGGCGCGTTATTTCGCGGTCACCGACGACATCGCCAGTGCACCAGTGGAGGAAACCGCGAAACGCCGAGGCATCGCAGGTGATTTCACGGTGTTCAAATGCGCGAGTGCGGCGGCCGAGGCGGGCTACGACCTCGACGGTGTGGTGCGGGTGGCCGCGCTGGCCAACGAGAACACACGGACACTCGGCGTCGCCTTCGGCGGTTGCACCTTGCCCGGTGCCGCGGCACCGTTGTTCACCGTCGAAAAGGGCACGATGGGACTCGGTCTGGGCATTCACGGTGAACCGGGCGTCGCCTCGCACGATATGCCGACGGCTTCGGAGCTCGCCGAGCTGCTGGTTTCGGGCGTGCTGAAGGAGAAACCCGCCGGTGCCGGTGCCCGAATCGCGGTGATACTCAACGGACTCGGTCGCACCAAGTACGAGGAGTTGTTCGTGGTGTGGGCCACCGCCGCATCGTTGCTGCGCGCTGCCGACTACTCCGTGATCCAGCCGGAGGTCGGCGAATTGGTCACCAGCCTCGACATGGCGGGTTGCTCACTGACCGTGATGTGGCTCGACGACGAGCTGGAACGGTTCTGGACCGCACCCGCGGACACTCCGGCCTATCGCCGCGGCAGCTTCATTGATACGCCTCGGGGGCGCCGCAGCACCGCTGACAATGCTGATCCGGGCCACCCTGGTGATCCGGTGATCGCCGGCGAAGCCGCCCGCCGCTGCGGTGCCGCCATCGCGACGGCCATGCACGCCGTCAGCGCGAAAATGCTTGCGGAAGAAGAGGAACTCGGCCGAATCGACGCCATCGCCGGGGACGGCGACCACGGCCGTGGCATGGTCCGCGGTACCGCCGCCGCCAGCGCGGCCGCCGATGCCGCCGTTGCTCGAGGCGCGGGCCACGGCGGCGTGCTCGAGGCCGCAGGCGACGCCTGGGCAGCGCAGGCGGGCGGCACATCGGGTGTGCTGTGGGGCGCGGCGCTGACAGCGATGGGCAGCCGACTCGGCGACACCGATATCCCCACCGATACCGACATCGTCGCAGCCTTGCGCGCCGCGTTCGACGCGCTCACCCGCCTCGGCAACGCGCAGCCGGGAGACAAGACGATGCTCGACGCGCTACTGCCACTCATCGAGGCGGCCGAACGCGGTGAGTCCTGGCCCGGTGCGGCCGCCGCCGCCCAATCGGCGGCCGAGGCGACCGCCGCGTTGCGCCCGAAGGTCGGTCGCGCTCGCCCACTGGCCGAACGCAGCCTCGGCAGTCCCGACGCGGGCGCGATCTCCCTCGCGATGTGCGCGCGAACGGTCGTCGACACATTCATCACCGAGGGAGCACACCGATGATCGAACCGCTCAGAATCGTAATCGGCTGCGACGACGCCGGTCTGGAGTACAAGAACGCGATCCAGGCCGACCTGCGATCCGATGACCGCGTTGCCGAGGTCCTCGATGTCGGTGTCGGCAACGACGAGCACACCGCCTATCCGCACGTCGCTGTCAACGCCGCGCGAATGATCGCGGACGGCAAGGCCGATCGCGCGATACTCGTCTGCGGCACCGGCCTCGGTGTCGCGATCAGCGCGAACAAAGTCCCCGGCATCCGTGCGGTCACCGCACACGACAGCTTCTCGGTGGAACGCTCGGTACTCAGCAACGACGCGCAGGTCCTGTGCTTGGGTCAACGTGTCATCGGCCTCGAATTGGCCCGCCGGCTGGCCAAGGAATGGCTCGGCTACCACTTCGACCCAGACTCGGCCTCGGCGGCGAAGGTCGCCGCCATCGGCAGCTACGAAGACTGCTGAACCGTGGGCCCGCGCGTCACAGCCAGCGTGGTCGGGTTGCCCCGATGGCCGCACGAATCCGTCTACTCGACCAGTTTTTCGCTTCGCAGCCAGTCGTAGGCGACGTCGGCGGGATCCTCTCCGTCGATGTCGACACGACCGTTGAGGTCCTGCATCAGCTCATCGGTGAGGCGCTCGGAGATTGTTGCGAGCAGGGTACGTATCTGCGGGTACTGGTCGATGATGGCGCCGCGCACGACCGCCGTGCCGCTGTAGGGCAGGAAGAACTTCTTGTCATCGTCGAGGGCGACCAGGTTCAGATTCTTGACCCGACCGTCGGTGGTGTAGATCATGCCGAAATTGCATGGGGCGCCCTTGGCTGTCGCCGTGTAGACCACGCCTGCGTCCATGCGCGTGACGTTGCCTGCCGGAACTCCGTCGGGATCGTTGTAGGGGATCCCGTATTTCTGCAACATAGGAATGAAACCGTCTGAGCGGCTGAAGAATTCGTCGTCGACGCAGAAGGTGCGGTCGGGGACCGGTAGCGCGGCCACGTCGGAGAGTGACTTCACATTCAGGCGTTCGGCATTCGGTGTCGACGCGCCGAATGCGTAGGTGTCGTTGAAGTTGGCAGGCGGCAGCCACTCCAGGTTGTGGTCGCGCTTCTCGACATCGTGGACGCGCTTCCAGAGTTCTTTCGGGTCCGAGATCGTCTCGGTTTCGTTGTGGTAATTGACCCACCCGGTGCCGGTGTACTCCCAGAGCACGTCGGCGTCGCCGTTGAGCTGGGCCTGTCGAGACGATGCGGAACCCGGTGCGCCGGTCATGTCGGTGACTTCGGCGCCCGCCGCGGCCAGGTAGGTCGCGGTGATCTTGCCGAGCAGCACACCCTCGGTGAAGCTCTTCGATGTGACGACCAGCTTCGCACCGTCCAGCGGCTGCTCACCGCCCGGCAGGCGCGTGTGGTGGAACGTTCCTGACGAGCTCACCAGACCGCACCCAGTGAGCATCGACATCGTCGCGACGCATGCGGAAAGCAGCGTGACCAGTCGGGCGTGTGGCGAGCTCATGAGATACCTCGTGGGGTCGCGGCGAGTTCGACGAGTCTGCCGAGCCAGTCGATGGTCAACGCCAGCAGCCCGACGAGGATGGCGCCGGAGATGAGCAGCTTGGGCAGGAACAGCGTGACACCGGTCGTGATCAACGTACCGAGACTGGTCGCGCCGATGAACGTGCTCAGCGTCGCGGTGCCGACCAGGATGACAAGCGCGGTGCGCACACCGTTGAGGATCACCGGCACCGCGAGCGGCAACTCGACCTGAAACAGCGTCCTGCCACCCGAGAAGCCGATGCCGCGCGACGCCTCGATCGTGCGCTGATCCACTTGCTGAAGCCCGACGATCGTGTTCTGCAGGATCGGCAGGATCGCGTACACGACGAGACCGACGATCGCCGTACGGAATCCGGTGCCCAACCAGAAGGTGAACAAGACGAGCAGGCCGACCGCGGGCGCGGCCTGGCCGATATTGGCGATGTTGACGGCGATGGGTTCGAGCCACTTCAACGTGGGGCGGGTCAGCGCGATGCCCAACGGAATCGCGACGACGACAACGATCACGGTGGCCACCACGGTCAGTTTGATGTGCTGGAGGATCGTGTTCTGCAGATTGGCCCAGTCGAGCGAAGCCTTCTCCGTCGCGGTGAACGTCGTCGACCGGTACCAGATGATGTATCCGATACCGATGACAAGGATGATGATCGGCTCGAACCATACGTCGATCGGGATGCGGCGCAGACGACTCACGACAGCCCGGCCGATCCGGGTTCGTCGTCGGCGGCGACCACCGGGGTCGGCGCCGGATCGGTTCCGTCGATGTAGGTCGCGTAGTCCTGCTCCTCGGAGCGCACGTCGGCGAGCTTGGTCCGGATCGTTTCGGTCACCGAGTCGATGCTGAGCGAGCCGACCACCGCGCCGCGGCCGTCGGTGACGAGAGTGGCGCCTTGGCTGGCCGCGAGCATGGCATCGAGCGCGTCATTGAGCGTCGAGGATCGTGCGACGACCGGCAGCCGCCGATCGAGGTAGTCGGAGACCTCCGGTTTGGTCGCCACCTCCGTGAGCGAAGGCCACGACCGCGGTCGCCCGGCCCGGTCGACGACCACGACCCAGGTATATCCGGCAGCCCTCGCGCGCTCGATCACGGCCTTCGACGATTCGCCGACCTGAGCGGTCATCACCTTGTTGTATTCGACGTCGCGCACCCGCGATACGGTCAGATACGCCAGCTTCGCGCCGGAGCCGACGAACTCCTCCACGAACGGCGTTGCCGGGTCGGTGAGGATCTCCTCGGGGCGCGCGTACTGCTCGACGTGCCCTCCTTCGGACAGGATGAGCACCTTGTCGCCCAGTTTGGTGGCTTCCTCGAAGTCGTGCGTGACGAGCACGATGGTCTTGCCGAGTTCGTGCTGGATCGCGATCAGACTGTCCTGCAGGCGAACCCGGGTGATCGGGTCGACCGCGCCGAACGGCTCGTCCATGAGCAGCACCGGCGGGTCCGCCGCGAGTGCGCGTGCGACGCCGACCCGCTGCTGTTGTCCACCGGACATATCCTTGGGCAGCCGGTCGGCGAAGGTGCCGGGGTCGAGGCCGACCAGATCGAGCAGGTAGTCGGTGCGCTCGGCGATCCGCTTCTTGTCCCAGCCGAGCACCCGCGGAATGGCGCCGACATTCTTGGCAACCGACCAGTGCGGGAACAGGCCACCGGACTGGATGACATACCCGATCGACTGCCGCAGCTTGTCGGGGTCCTCCCTGGTGACGTCGCGACCCCCGATGAAGATTCGGCCTTCGGTCGGCTCGATCAGCCGGTTGATCATCTTGAGCGTGGTTGTCTTGCCGCAACCGGACGGGCCGACGAACGCGACGATTTCGCCCGCCTCGATCTCGAGGTCGAGGCGCTCGACCGCAGCCGTCTGCTGGCCCCTGTAGCGCTTGACGACCGAGTCCAGGTGGATGGACGCACCGGTTACATTCCGCTCCGATGTCGTCGGAGCAGGCTGGCTGGTCACAGCATCAGTCATCGGGGGTTTGGCGCAGCTGCTCCCTCCTGTACGGGGGAGAGGACGCGCCATCCTCCTTCCAGAGGTTGGGTCGCGAGGATGTGTCGGTGGTGTCGGTTACATTGCCGGGTATGACCGAGGTGGTGCGGTATCGCTACCGGCTGCGCCCTGGGGTGCAGGCTGAGCGGGCGCTGGTCGCGGAGTGGCATCGAACTTTCCGATGCTCCGACTGTGGTTTCACCGCTTGTCGGGATCGGAACGCTGCCAGGGTGGTTCTGGTTGTGGCAGAACGCGGCCACATCAGTGTTGAAGATGTGAGACAAGCGGGTCACCTCCTTCGGGTGGGTGGTTCGGTTGCGGTCTGAGCTGTGAATCTCCTGCCTTCACGCAGGAGAAGCGTTAAGACAATCCTTTTGCGATCGTGAGGCGTCCGAGCAGGACGAGGAGTGCGTCGAATACCAATGCGATGATGACGATGAGGATGGTGCCCGTCAGTGCCATTTCGAGGGCGTTCGCGCCGCCGAGGCGCGAAAGGCCGTTGAAGATCAGCGATCCGAGGCCGGGCCCGAGGACATACGCGACGATGGCGGCGACGCCGACGATCATCTGTGTGGACACCCTGATCCCGGTGAGGATCACCGGCCAGGCGATCGGCAATTCGACGGTCAGTAGAATGCGCCATCGCGAAAAGCCGATGCCTCGTGCGGATTCGACGACCGAGGCGGGCACCGACCGCAAGCCGACGATCGCGTTGCCGATCACCGGCAACGCCGCGAAGAACGCCAGCATGATGAACGACGGGACCACGCCGAGTCCGAACGGGACCAACAGCAGCGCCAGCAGTGCCAGCGAAGGAATCGTCAGTGCGACCCGGCTCGAGGTCAGGGAAAGCGCGGACAACAGCGGGAGCCGATAGACCGCCACGGCGATGAGAACAGCGACGACAGTCCCGACCAGGACGGTCTGAAACGCCAGTGAGGCATGTTGATAGGTGAGGAACGCCAGAACGTCTTCCCGTCCTCGGACGTAGCTCCATAAATTCACGGGATTCCCATCGTCCGCCGAGACCAGTCGGTACTTGCCTGCGCGAGCCGTCAAAGAGTAGTCGTTGCAGAGCATTCGGCCCTAGAGGACGCGCGGCGGCGACTCGCCGATCTCGCAGTTGTTGCGGGCCGCTACCTGCGGCGAAACAATTCGGAGCGCGGCGATCCACAGTTTCACTCACGATGAGTTCAATGCGCGCATATCGCGCTGTCGGCCGCGCACACGGGCTGCCACTCATCCTGTTGGTCGCTGACACCGCTGCTGCCGAACGTGACGCCGCTCGACCCCGAGCAGTTCAGCGAACGGCTGCTGGACCAACTCGATCTCGTCGAATCCGACGTTCGGACTGTGCCGCCGCTCCCGCAGCATGCCCCCGTCACGGTGACAAGGCCCTCGCCGAAGTCGATCCCTCGCCGAAGTCGATGTGCAACTCGGCGTTACCGGCGTCGACCGCCCGCACTACCCCACAGGCACTGCTGAACGGCCCCTCCGGAAAAAGACGACATCACCTGGCGCATATTCGGTAAACCCCACGCCGCCAGCGTAATTCAAGTTCCGCGGGGTCGCCTTCCCTGTCGAGCCGATGGCATACTCGCCCAATGCTTTTCAGGGAGAGGTCGATTATCCCGGCTGAAAACCATAGAGCGCTCTGTGCTGGAAGTTGCTCAATGGCAGACGAACTCGCCGCCAGGTCGATGAACGCCGTCACATAGATCTCCCCAGCAGTGGCGAACCGTCCGGTCGCGGTGATCGTATTCTTGAGATTGCGCCCGGCTGGTAATCGAGTTTTCTCGTCGATATGCGGCATACCCCCACGGGGATGGGTGGCGCGGGCCCGGCGCGGTTGGGTGGGCCGATCAGGTGAGTATCTTATGTACGGTCAAACGAAAGTGGGGATTGACGCACATGGTATCTACCGTAATGGAAGCGACGTCTCGAACCGAGTTCGAGGTCGCCGGAAATCTCGACGAAGAGTTGGCGGAATTCGTCCGCCTTCAGGATATGCAAGACACCTATCTCGCCTCGATACATACTGCCTTCAGTTCGTTCCCGACGTGCTGTTCGTGACGGTATAGGTGCCAGCGCGCCGTGATATCTGACCACGTGCAGGCTACTGCTCGATTGGCGCGCTGGCGCAATGGGGTGCCGTTCGAGGCAGACGACTCGAACGGCACCACCATCCCCGGCGCCGTGCTATCCGGTGATGAGCTGTGGCGGCTTCGGCTCGCGACCGGCGGGCTGGACGAGGAGCGGTTACTGACCCTGCTCGCAGACCGGAGTCCGGACCGCGATAATGCGAAGGCGGTCGATATCCTGTGCTGCGCGACCTCCGCGCGAATCGATACGGATCGACCGTTCCTGGTAGCGACGGGCGGCTTGGTAAAACGCGTGCGTCATACGCTTTGTGCGCGACTGCATGCCCTGCTGACCGGTGCCGACGACAATATCGTGCGGCTGTTTCGCGACCCGGACGCGCTCATTGCCGAGCTGGTACGCGGCGGACTCTGTGCAACGTTGGACACCATGTTGAAACGCTCCATGGTTTCAGAGTTGGCCAAGGAGAGGGCGGCGAACATCCTGACGGGCAGTACCGCGGCCCAGCGATTCGCCTCCTTTATAAAACGGTTTACCGAACCAGATCGGCGACGAGCTCTCTATAGCGATTATCCGTTATTAGGGGATCGGATCATTGTCGTCGCCGAACTATGGCAAGAGTACGCAGAAGAGTTTCTACAACGACTCGTGACCGATCTGCCCGATCTACTCGAAAGGCTCGGGGCAGCTTCCGATAACGATCACCTGGTCGAAATCAGGACAGGGCTCGGCGATTCACACCGGGGTTCCCGATCCGTCGCGATGATCGAGTTCGCTTCCGGCTGGAAGGTTGTGTACAAGCCGCGGCCGTCGGGGGTCGACGCGCACTTCCAGGATCTGGTGATGTGGATCAACGACCGTGTCGAGGGACTCGGACTTCGAACTGTGCGGTGCCTCGACCGCGGTGCGTACGGCTGGACGGAGTTCGTCGAGTCGCGACCGTGCACGAGTGAACGTGAACTGCACACCTTCTACCGAAGACAAGGTGCGCTGCTGGCCGTGTTGTACGTGATGCATGCCAACGACATCAGCGCCGAAAACCTGGTCGCCGCAGGCGATCAACCGGTGCTGGTCGATCTGGAAACCCTTCTTCAGCCGCGCCTCGAAGTGCTGCGCCGCGCCGAACGGTCACCGGCGGAGGCCGCCGCGGCCGACCTCGTTGCCAGCTCGGTCATTCATGCGGGGTTGTTGCCCTCGGGCAAGTCCGGATGGGCCGAGCTCGCGGGTATGAGCATCAACGACGGCTCGGCGCTGAGCACGGTACGAATCCCGCACGTCGAATCGGCCGGCACCGACCTGATGCGCATTCGACTACAGAAGGCGGCTGTGCCGCGCAGTAACAACCAGCCGAATCAGGCAGTGGGTACAGTGCGATTGCGGGACTACGTCGACCCTGTGGTCGTCGGTTTCAGCGAGGTGTACAACGTCCTGCGCCGCCATCGCGTCGAATTGACTGCGCAGCACGGTCCGCTCGCCGCGTTCCGCGACGACGAAGTCCGCGTGCTTCTTCGTGACACCAGCACCTACGGCATGATTCTCGGGATGTCGTTTCACCCACAGTTGCTGCGAAACCGGTGGGATCAGCAACAACATCTCGACCTGTTATGGCGAGAGGTCGCAACCAAGCCCGGTCTGGCCGCGGCGACCGAGGGGGAACGGTATGCGTTGTGGCGTGGGGATATTCCCGCATTCGCCGCACGGGTCGATAGCACCGCTGTCCTGGACGACCGAGGCGTAGCCGTCCTCGAGACCGGCGTGAGTTCCGGTTGGCAGATGGTCAACGAACTACTCGACCGCCTCGACGACGAGGATCTCGCGCGGCAGGTCTGGCTCATTCGTGCCTGCATGCTGACCAATGGTGTGCGATGGGACCAACCGGTCATACTCGCCAGGGACGCTCATGTCCCATCGATCGTGCCGGTCGACACCGGACCACTGCTCGCGGTAGCGCAGGCGGTGGCCGAACGGCTTGCCGAACTAGCGGTCGAAGACTCGCAAGGCGCGGTCTGGCTAGGAGTGCACACGAGCGCTGGTTCGAACTGGCAGGTCGGCGTGGTCGGTCCCGATCTCTATGCCGGCGGTCTCGGAATCGCGCTGTTCCTTGCCCATTACGCCGAGATCAGCGGGGAAACCGCGCACCGGGACCGGGCACGCCGGGCGGTCACCTCGGCACTACGGCAGATCGAACGCGGTCAACTCGCCCACGGCGGTGGTGAATTGGGGCTGCTCGGTCTCGGCGGAGCGGTATATGCGTTGTCGGAGCTCGGCACGCTGTGGGCCGACGATGGACTGATTTCGGCTGCGCGGGAACTCGCGGCCACGATGTCGCCATTGATCGACCGTGACGAGGAATTCGCGGTGATGGACGGCACCGCCGGAGCACTGCTCGGCGTGGGCGCATTGGCGCGGACCGGGCGTGGCAATGGGATCAGCGACGTCGTTCGGCGCGCGGCCGACCGACTGCTGGCGGCGCAGGGCGCCACGAGCGGTCACGCGGCGTGGCTGCCACGGGGGATGCAGGAGCTCGGGCTCATTCGGCAGCCGCTGGCCGGTTACGGGCACGGCGCCTCCGGTATCGCGTCGGCGCTCGTCCGCGCGACGGAAGTGCTCGGCGACGAACGCTATATCGAAGCAGCGCTGCGGGCCGTGGATTACGAACGAGAGCTGTTCGACGTGCAGCGCAACAACTGGCGCGACATACGTGAGCTTTCCGGTCCCGACGGGCTCGCGGTCGAGAAGCACGGTGATTGGACGGCGACGGAGGGCAATTCGATTGCCTGGTGCCACGGCGCGGCGGGCATCGGCCTCACTCGACTCCACATTCTGCGGCACCACGACGGTGCGCGAATTCGCGCGGATCTTGATGCGGCGCTGGAGACAACACTGCGCGGCGGCTTCGGAAACGGGCACTCCCTATGCCACGGCGATTTCGGCAGTTTGGAGCTGGCCGTCGCGGTAGCCACCGAGTGGGCGGATGACGAGCTGTGGACCCGCCTTCGGCGGCACGCCGCCACGGTCGTCGAGGCCATCACGCATCAAGGATGGCGCTGCGGCCTCTACCGCGATCTCGAGGTGCCCGGGCTGTACACCGGACTGGCAGGCATCGGCTTCGGCGCACTTCGCGTGTGCGCGCTACCAGGCGGACCCGCGTCACTCAACGGGGGACCGCAGCTGCCCGAATAGGCGGGACGCGGCACGCCCCATCTGTGGGAAGCACACCGTTCGGCGAACTGGCACAGTGCGACCACAGTGTCAGCCCACAAGCGGAGGGAAAGACGAATGAGTCTCAGCGGCAAGAAGATTCTCGATGTAGTGAGCAGCCGTCACATGGTCGTGGCGGTGCTGGCGACGATCACCGGCCTGTACTACCTGCTCGTCGCGCTGACCAACACCATGGACACCGAAACGAATCGGCACGCGGTAGGCGCGGTGCTGTCGATGAAAGCGACGATCCACAATCCGGGTGTCGATTGGCGAGCCGTCACCAACAGCACTGTTGCCAACATCGCCTATGTCCTCATTGTCATCTGGGAGTATCTGACCGCGTTCGTGCTGCTTGCCGCCGGTGGGGTGTGGTCCCGGGTACTGACGGGGCGGCCGCGCGGCCTGGATACCGCAGTGAAGTTGTCGAGCCTCGGCTGGACGATGGGGATCGTGTTGTTCCTCGGCGGATTCCTGACCATCGCGGGTGAGTGGTTCCGTATGTGGGGCAATGATGACGTCAACGCCTCATCGGCCGCCCTCCAGAATTTCCTGATCGCCGCTGTCGGACTGATCCTGGTGCACTTGCCCGAATCGGCTGCCCAGCAACCTGTTTCGGTACCGTCCGAACCGAAGGCGCAGGATTAGGTTCACCGATTACTCCTGTCTCTCAGCGTGGCGGCCCTAGCTCGGTCGGCGTGGCGGCGAGCGCGGCCCTAGCCCGAAGCCCTCCACAGGGTTTCTCCAGTGCGCCGGAGGACTCGGGTGTGGGTGGCCTGCGGCGGACCTGTCACAGCTCCCGATGTGCCAGCACCTGAGTAGATCCACCACGGTCGCGGCGGCGGCGACTGTAGGTTCGTTGATGGTGCGCTCTCCGGAGCCGTCAATGAGAGAACGGAGGTGCGATGCACTGGGATCAGATGACCGCCACGCCTCAGGAGCTGATCGAGCGTGTGACGCGAGTTCGCCGTCCTGCCGGGCAACTCGGAGTGCTCGAGTCGATCATCACCGCTGCGGAGGGCCCGTGGCTCGGGACCATGGATGCCGATAGCCGGGGCGCGGCGGAGCTGAAGATGCACCTCGCCGGTCGTTATCGCCTCACAGCCGTCGTGACGAGCGCCGGAAAGCTCAACCTTGTGCAGATGAACGCGCCCACGTCGGGGCAAGGCGCGGAACGTGTTCTTTCGTCGAAGCCAGCGGCCCGCCGCTGGGTTACCTCCGAGGAGATGCCCAAACAGCCCGAATGGCTCGGCTATGTCGTCGAGTGGGTGCGCATCGCCAGCGCGGATGTGGATCACCGCGCTGTCCTCGAATGGCGCTTGGAAGGATCCAGTCAGAAGCTGGCCGCCATGACCGACACCATCGACAGCCTGCGTGCCGGGCTGCTGGAACGAGAACAGCTGCGCGATGAACTCGCCGCCGAGGTCGCCGAACTTCGGGCCGAGCTCGAACGTTGAAGATCGACACAACGCTGACCGGTGGGCTCGCCACGATGGGCAAGGACGCCGCGGCGGCGGAGGCAGCGGGCTATGCCGGAATATGGACCTTCGAGGGTGCGCACGATCCATTTCTGCCGCTACTGCTGGCCGCCGAGCACACCGATCGGGTCGAATTGGGCACCTCGATCGCGGTCGCGTTCGCCCGCAATCCGATGGTGCTCGCGACCATCGCGTGGGATCTACAGGCGTTCTCGCATGGCCGGTTCGTGCTCGGCCTCGGTAGCCAGATCCGGGCTCATATCACCCGCCGCTACTCGATGCCGTGGAGTCGGCCGGCCGACCGCATGCGCGACATGGTGCTTGCCGTGCGCGCCATTTGGGAAAGCTGGGAGCAGGGCGGTGGACTCGATTATCGCGGTGAGTTCTATCAGCACACGCTGATGCCGCCGCTGTTCAAGCCCGCTCCTTCCGAGGTCGAAGGGTTCGGGCCGCCACCGATCTACCTCGCGGGCGTCGGCCCGCGGATGACGACCGTCGCGGGAGAGGTTGCCGACGGGTTCATGTCGCACCCGTTCTGCACACCGAAATTCCTCCGCGAAGTGACTCTTCCCGCGTTGGAGCTAGGGGCCCGGCGAGCACAGAAATCTTTGGGCGACATCGTGATTCATCATTCGGCGATGGTCGCGATAGGCAGATCCGATAGCGAGATCGCCTCGGCAAGGCAGGCGATCCGAAAGCAGTTGGCCTTCTACGGGTCGACACCTGCCTACTGGCCGATTCTCGAACTTCACGATCGCGCGGAGCTGGGTCCCCGCCTGAAGGACATGTCCAAAGCGGGAGGGTGGGATGGGATGACCGATCTGATCGACGACGCCTTTCTCGACGCTGTCGCGATCACTGTCACCGACCCCGCTCAGGCCGCGGCCCAGTTGCATGAGCGATACGACGGGATCGTCGAGCGGCTCGGATTCAATACGCCATACAAAGTCGACCCAGCGTTGCTGGCGGAATTGTTGCGGGAGTTCTAGAACGTGTCGCCTATATGTGGGGGCCGAGAGCGAGATCGGAGCGACTGATGAAGGCAGTCCGTTTCGACCGATTCGGTGGCCCGGAGGTCCTCGAGATCGTGGATCTGCCCGACCCGCATCCAGGGCCAGGTGAAGTGCGGATTGCGGTGCGCGCGGCCGGTGTCAACCCGAGCGACTGGAAGAAGCGCGAGGGCCTGATGGATGAGGAGCTCCCGCAGACCATGGGTCACGAGGCGGCGGGCGTCGTCGACGAGCTCGGCGAGGGCGTCGTGGACGTGGCCGTCGGCGATCGGGTGTTCGGGTTCTCCGCCGAGGCGACAGCCCAGGCCGAGCTGGTGGTGCTGTCCTACTATGCGCCGGTCCCGGCGTCGCTCGACTTTCCCGGCGCCGCCGCGCTGCCCGCCGCCATCGAGACGGCCACGCGCGCGCTCGACCAACTCGGCGTCGGGAGCGGCAGCACGCTGCTCATCAACGGCGCTTCCGGAAGCGTGGGCAGCGCCGCGGTTCAGCTCGCCGTGGCGCGCGGTGCGCGCGTGATCGGCACCGCCGGTCCGGCGAACCACGAGTACCTTCGCTCGCTGGGGGCCGAGCCCATCGCATACGGTGTGGGCCTCGTCGAACGGGTGCGCGCGCTCGCGCCCGACGGCGTCGACCTCGCGCTCGATGTCGCGGGGAGCGGCGTCCTGCCTGAGCTCATCGCGCTCGCGGGCGGCCCGGAGCACGTCGTGACGATCGCCGACTTCGGCGGTGCGCAAGAGCACGAGGTGCGGTTCAGCAGCGGGGACGGCGGCCGCGCGGTCCACGCGCTCGCCGAGATCGGCGAGTTGATCGAATCCGGGCGCTTCTCGATCCCGGTCGCGCGGACCTTCCCGCTCGCCGAGGTCGCGCAGGCGCACCGCGTCGGCGAGGACGGTCACGTGCGCGGGAAGATCGTGCTGGTGATCACCCCACCGGCAACCACGCTTGTCCCGCCGGAGCGTCCTTGACGAACACGATCCCGTCGTAGCCGGCCAGGTGGGCCGGGTCGAGCGGGGCGTAGCCGAACCAAGGGGACTCGCGGGGAGCTGGCGGCACGTCGCCGAGGGCGGCGGTCAGCCGGCGGGTGTCGACGATGTATCGGTCCTCGGGGAGCGCGTACAGGAGTCCTTCGATGGTGTCCGGGGGCGGGGTCTCCACACCGTGGTGACGGATCGTGCCGATGGCCGTAGCCAGGAAGGCGTACCCCTCGCCGAGCCGGGCGCTGACGATCGCTCCGGCGCTCCACCATTCCAGCGGGAGCCCGCCCATCCGCATGCTGCTCTTGTCCCGCTGGAGATGCCCGTTGTGGGCGTGCACCAGCGTCGGGCCCCGCTCGGCGTCGGCGAGCAAATTACCGGCCATCATCGAATCCCGCTGTGCGCAGAGCCACGCCAAGCGGCGCGGTGAGGTGTCGGCCATCCAGAAGTGGTATCGCAGCAGCCCGGCGGCGGTACGACCGTACATCTGTGCCTGGTCCCAATCGTCCCGCGAGGACATCGCGATCAGGTGTGGTGTCTGCGTATCGAGCAGGGCTACCAGGTCGTCGGCGAGCAGTCGCAGTTGTTCGGCCTCGGGTGTCTGCCCCACGGACCGGGACGGGTCCATCATCGCGGCGGGATTGGTCCACCGGTCGTCGGCGCCGAGCAGGCGGTCGAGCGTTTCCACGGAGCAGGGGAGCAGGTCGGCGTCGACCCAGGCGGTGAGGTAGGTGTGGAGTGCGGTGAGGGCTTGGCGTGGGCTCGCGGCGCCACTCATCTCCAGCGGGCCGTCGAAACCGGCGAAGCGCAGCCGTTCGGATGCGGGCCGGCCGTCGTTGTAGGCGCGCATCCAGCGCACCAGCTCGCGGTTGGCCGCAGACGCGCCCCACCCGTGGCTGAACCCGCGCTCCATGACCTCGTCGAGGGTGCCCGTGCCCGACTTGAGGTAGGCGTCCACGACCAGGCCCATCATGCAGTCGCTCTCGATCGTGATCGTCCGGTAGCCCTCCTGCTCCACGAGTTGCCGGAAGAGATCGTTTCGCAGGTCGAGTAGACCGTCCTCGCCGTGGGTGGGCTCGCCCAGGGCGAGCAGCCGCGGCCGAGCCGGAAGCAGCCGCATAACAGCGGCGGCGTCGACGGCATGAGCAGTGTCTTTGATACCGGAAGTCATACTGTTAACGGTATCGTTGAACCAACGGTTGAAAGTTATCCGCGACATCGGCAGGACAGTGAGTCGAAACCTTCAAAATGGCAGGCAGCTCCGGCCGGTTGACCTCGCGCGCAGGCACGGTCTGTCCACGCAGGCGATCAGGAACTACGAGGCGGTTGGCATCCTTCCGGACGCCGAACGCACCCCGCGCGGCTACCGCGCCTACACGCCGCTGCACGCGCACGCCCTGCACGCGTTCGTCGCTCTCGTGCCCGGGCACGGCCACCGGACGGCCGCGTCGATCATGCAAGCGATCAACCGCGACGCGACCGAGAATGCGCTCGAGCTCATCGACGAAAGTCACGCCCAGTTGGTCGGCGACCGCAACACCCTGCGGGCCGTCGAAGCCGCGCTGCGCGACCTCGGTCCCGTAGCGCAAGAACGCGGCGACACGTTCGTCGGCCCCCTGGCCGGAAAGCTCGGCATACGCCCAGCCACTCTGCGCAAATGGGAACGCGCCGGCTTGGTCCAACCGCGCCGCGACCCGCAGACGGGCTACCGGATCTACAGCGCGGCCGACGTGCGCGACGCGCTACTCGTCCAGCAGCTCAGACGAGGCGGCTACCTGCTGGAGCAGATCGCCCCGCTGATCGGCCGAGTCCGCGCCGCCGGAGGCGTCGCACCTCTCGAATCGATGCTGTGCGACTGGCATGCCCGCCTCTCGGCCCGCAGCCGCGCCATGCTGACCGGCGCCGCCGCACTGGACGCCTACCTCGACGTCCGATCGGACCTGGCCCTGGCCGAGTCCGATTGACTGCACCGAGCCTTCCGGCGGCGGCGTCGTCGGTTGGTTCGAGCACCAGCGGGAAGCCGCGCTGTCAACCGGAGATGATGGGTACCAGGTACTTTCGTGCGAACGCGTCGAGTTCTTCGGTGGAGTCCAGTGGGATGGTTCCGTCCGGCTGCAGGATGAGCGAGTGGACGAAACGGCAGACTATTTCCGCGCGGGCGAGCAGGTCGGGGGCGACGGGTAGTAGGCCGTTCTCGACTGCTTGCCGCAGTGCGGCGGCCGTGGCCAAGACCGACATGGTGAAGGTGGCGGTGCCCTCGGTGGTGAGTTGCGGAAGGATCCGCTCAGGTTCCAGGGTCAGCATCCGTTGGACGAGGGGATGGGTGCGCCATCGGGTGACGACCGTGACGAAGATGTCGGCGACGAGGCCGTCGAGGGTGTCGTGCCGTACGGGGAGTTCGGCGAGTTCGTCGAGCACGCGTCCGACTTCGCGGGTGGTGACGATCTTGACGACATCGTCGCGGGAGCCGACGCGGCGGTAAACGGTGACTCGATCGACGCCGGCTTGGCGGGCGATGTCCTCGATGGTCGTCTTCTTGATGCCCACCCGTTCGAACTGGACCAGCGCGGCGTCGAGGATGCGTGATTCGACCGAATCGGCCGATTCGCGCGTGTTCAGCGAGGTCGTGGGCGTGGCGGTCACCACTCGACGCTAGCAGGAATCGCGCCTTATGCAACATTACTGGTTAAATTGTTGCTGCAACATTGCAATGTATTTTGTTGCGCTGTACGTTCAGGGCATGGCTGAGAAGGCTGATGCGACGAAGCACCACTACGCCGACGAAGCGCACGCGATCAACGCGCGCGACGTCCACTTCGACTTCGGCTCGGTGCCCATGCACTACATCCCGGGTGAAGTGCTGGCCACGCACATCGTCAACGTGATGCACCTGGTGCTTCCCGAGGGCGAGCGGGCGATGGCGAACTGCCTGGCCGAGGCGCTGCCGTTGATCTCCGATGAGCGGCTGCGCGAAGAGGTCGCGGGATTCATCGGCCAGGAGTCGATGCACGCCAGCAGTCACGAGGGCGCGCGCGAGCACCTACAGTCGATCGGACTGGATGTCGGATCGTACGTGGGTGCGGTCGCCTGGCTGGTGGATCGTCTCCTTGGTGATCACGGCCTGACCGGTCGCGCGAAAGAGGAATGGCTCAAGGAGCGCCTCGGCTTGTTCGCCGGTATGGAGCACTACACCGCCGTGATCGGCGAATGGTTGCTCCACGCGGACATATTAGAAGAAAAGGGCATGCATCCGACGATGCTCGACCTGGTCCGATGGCACGGGGCCGAGGAAGTCGAGCACCGCAGCGTCGTCTACGACGCCTACATGCATGTCGATGGCAGCTATGCGCGCAAGGCCCGCACCGCGCTGCTCGCCAGCGCCACACTGCTGCCGTTGTTCATCGTCTCGACGGCCTACATGTACCGCAAGGATCCGGAGCGCGACGAGGGACGGTCCTGGCCGTTGCAGTTCGTGAATGCGACTGTGCGCGGTGTCATCCCGAAATTCACAGTGTTCTTCACCGAGATGCCGCGCTATCTGCGTCCTGGCTTCCACCCGTCGCAGCTGGGGTCGATGGATGCCGCACTGCGGTACCTGGCCAAGTCTCCCGCCGCTCGCGCTACAGGTAACTGATGGGAACCGTAACGGTGGCACCAGAATTCGCGCCCTCGGCGGGCCTGCGGGCGCTCGGCGTCGTCATGGACGTCTACAAACACGTATTCGCCGCGGGCAAGACCGCGCAGTTGCTTTCGCGATCGAATCCAGTGCGGCGCAGTGGATTCGATCTGGATGTGGACGTCGAGTCCGTGCGCGAGGAAGCCGACGACGTGCTGAGCCTGAGCCTCGTCGCGCACGACGGACTGCGCTTGCCCGAGTGGAAACCGGGCGCGCATCTGGATGTTTTTCTGCCGTCGGGTCGGCAGCGGCAGTACTCGTTGTGTGGTGATCCGGCCGATCGGATGCGGTATCGGATCGCGGTCCGGCGTATCGGTGACGGCGGCGGTGGATCGCGGGAGGTTCACGAGGCCGTGCGCACAGGTGACGTCCTCCGAATTCGTGGCCCCCGCAATGCGTTCACCTTTATCCGAGCGTCGTCATACCTGTTCGTCGCGGGCGGCATCGGCATCACGCCCATCTTGCCGATGGTGCGGGCCGCCGATGCCGCCGGAGCTCGCTGGAAGATGGTCTATCTCGGCAGATCCCGCTCGACGATGCCCTTTCTCGATGAGTTGAGCGGCTGTGCGGGCGGAGAGCTCGAGATTCGCCCCGACGACGAATTCGGGACGCCGGATGCCACGGATCTGATCGATCGCGCCGAACCCGGTGCGGCGGTTTATGTGTGCGGTCCGCCGCCGGTTATCGAAGCCGCGCAGCGGACGATGTTCGTGGTCAACCCGACGGGATCGCTGCACACCGAACGCTTTTCGGCGCTGCCGGTCCGCGACGGGAAAGCATTCGACATCCGGCTGGCGCGCACAGGAACAACGATCAGGGTCGGCGCCGACGAGCCCGCGCTCGCCGCGATTCGGCGCGCGATCCCCGGCGCCGTCTATTCCTGCCAGCAGGGCTTCTGTGGCACCTGCAAGGTCGCGGTGCTCGCAGGAGGGGTCGACCACCGTGACCGGACCCTGCTCGACTCCGAGCGCGCGGACTACATGCTCAGCTGCGTATCCCGTGCCAGCGGAGACAGTCTCGTGCTCGACCTCTGACTGTCCGACACCGAGAAAGGACAACGGCGTCCATGGCGCGAACACACATCCTCGAGGAATCCGGAGACCAGGCAAGTCCGGCTGGACGGATCGAGCACAAGAACATTGTCATTGTCGGTGCCGGATTCGCCGGAATCGGGCTCGCGATCAAATTGCGCGAGGCCGGTTTCGACGATCTGGTGATATTGGAGCGAGCCGACGACCTCGGTGGCACCTGGCAGGCGAACACGTATCCGGGCTGCGCGTGCGACGTTCCGTCGCATCTCTACAGCTACTCGTTCGCACCGAACCCGAACTGGTCGCGCACCTACGGCAAGCAGCAGGAGATCCTCGAATACCTTCGTTCGGTGGCGACCGAGCACGACCTCGCACTCCAGATTCGTTACGGTGCCGAGGTATTGGATGCGCGTTGGGACGATTCGCAGTCGATCTGGCGCGTCGAGACTCCCGGGGGCCTGCTGACCGCGGACTTCCTGATCTCGGCGACGGGCGTCTTCAGTGACGCGAAGTATCCGGCGTTGCCAGGCCTGGAGACGTTCGCGGGCAAGACATTCCACTCATTGCACTGGGATCACGAGCACGACGTGACCGGCGAACGGGTCGCCGTGATCGGTACCGGAGCCTCGGCAGTGCAGTTCGTGCCGGAGATCCAGCCGAAGGTCGGCACGCTCACCCTGTTCCAACGGTCGGCGCCGTGGATCGTGCCTCGGATGGATCGCACGACCTCCGCGCTGGAACGGACCGTGTTGCGCCGATTGCCCCTGGTGGGCAAGGCGATTCGCGGCGGCTACTACACGCTGATCGAGGGGTTCGGTCTGATCGGATTCGTCGACAACAGGTTCCGTCACCCGTATGAGCTGCTCGGCAAGTGGCAGCTGCGCCGTCAGGTCCGCGATCCGGAGTTACGCGAGAAACTGACCCCCGACTACATGATCGGCTGCAAGCGCGCGATCTTCTCCGATGCCTACCTGCCCGCCCTCGATCAGGACAATGTCGAGGTCGTCACGGCTGCTATCGCGCGGGTGCGGCCGCATTCCATCGTGACAAGCGATGGGACCGAGCATCAGATCGACACGATCATCTACGGAACCGGTTTCGAGTCGGTTCCCGGAGCGTTCGAACGGTTCGTCGGCCGTGACGGACGCACGGCGGCCGAGGTGTATGAGAAACGGCCACAGAGTTACTTGGGCGCCGCGCTCGCCGGGTTCCCGAACTTCTTCTGCACACTGGGGCCCTTCGGTGCTGCGGGAAATCAGTCGGCGATCTTCATGATCGAGTCGCAGATCGCCTACATCGTGGACGCGCTGAAGACCATGCGGTCGCGTGGCGCCCAGCGTGTGGAGGTGCGGCCGGAGGTCCAGGAAGCATTCCTCGAGGAAATGGCCGAACGCAGTCGCTCGACGGTCTGGCTGACCGGTGGGTGTCAGAGCTATTACACGACAGCCGATGGCCACAACGCCGGGTTGTACCCGAATTGGAGCTTCGAATACCGGCGTCGGACAAGCCGGTTCGATGCCGAGTCCTACGAGGTGAGCGCGTGATGGGTATCCGAAGTTTCAATCCGCTCGGCCTGATCACCAATGCGGTCGACCTCGACGGAGCATCCCGTATCGCTGGCTCCTACGACGTGCGCGGCAAGACAGCGTTGATCACGGGCGCTGGTCAGGGCATCGGGTTGGAGCTTGCGAAGATCCTGGCCGCCCGCGGCGCGTCGGTGGCATTGGCCGACATCGACGAGCAGAGCGCGTGCGCCGCGGCCGCATCGCTCGGCGACCGCGCCATGGCAATTGGTGCCGATGTGAGCGATCGCGACGGGATGGAGCAGGCGACCGCACGAGTAGTTGAGCGTTTCGGCGGCCTCGACGTGGTGGTCGCGAATGCGGGGATCGTGCCGAAGCCCGCAACATTGCGCGTAATGGACGGTCGAGACTTCGATCGGGTGATCGGCGTCAATCTCACCGGGGTGTTCAATACTGTGCGGCCCGCGCTGGAGCATGTCGTCGCCTCGAAAGGTCATGTGGTCGTGGTTTCTTCGGCCGCCGCGTTCGCACCCGGCGCGGGTGGGTCGCCATACATGATCAGCAAGGCGGCCGTCGAACAACTCGGACGCGCGCTACGGATCGAACTCGCCGCGGTCGGCGCGAGCGCGGGCATCGCCTACTTCGGTGTCGTGGAAACGGCGATGACACATGACACTCTCGACGAGGACGAACTCGGACGGCGCCTGGGCGACATGCTGCCCTGGCCGCTGAATGTGCGGATCACCGCGTACCGGGCAGCCGAGACGATCGCCGACGGCATAGGCCGCCGCGCACCGCGCACCATCGCTCCGATCGGCTGGGAACCCTATGCCTTGCTGCGTGGGGCAGTGAACGTCGTGCTCGACGCCATGCTCGCGCGCGACGCGACACTGCACGATTTGATTCGCGCCGTCGAGCTGCGTGCCCGGAAGTCCGAGCAGTGACAGTGCCCGCGTTCTCCGAACCTCGAGGCAGATGCCTACGCTCCGACGGCGGCGTGCCGGGCATCTCCGGCGAGTAGTACGCCGACCCTGGCCGACCGTCGCAGGTAGATCCTCACCCGCACCGGGCGTGGCACCGCTCTGCTGATGAAATGCCTCGACGCGGCATGCGACATCGATGAGGAGACCACAGTCGGGCTGACAGCGGCAGACCGTACCGCCCTACATCGAATCCTCGGTGTGCTCGCTGACCGATCGGGCCTGCCGAGCTAGTGCGCTACTCGCCGATCGTCCAGGTCTCCGGTCCGTTGAGCAGAGACTGCAATGAATCCTGGTCGACCGGCTTGCGTTCGCGAGCCGTCGCGGCCTGAGCGCGGACGCCGTCGTCGTAGGTGCGGCGAGTGACCGAGCGGAAGATGCCGGTGACCACGTGGCCGAGGTCTTGATCGGAGAGACGGGAGAGAGCGTAGGCGTATTCGGGGTTGTCGGTGTAGGCGTCGTGCACGATGATGTCGGATTCCGCGACGGCCTCGGTGCGGGCCACCTCGAGGGCGAAACCGTTTCGTATCACGGCGAATTCGCCGTCGGCGCCGAAGCGGATCGGCTCGCCGTGATGCAGCCGAATCAGTCGGGACTCGGCGTCGCCGCGGCGCAGCACGTCGAAGGCGCCGTCGTTGAAGATGGGGCAGTCCTGCAGAATTTCGACGAACGAGGTGCCGCGGTGCTCGGCAGCGGCGCGCAAGACCTCGGTGAGGCCCGGGCGGTCGGAATCCAATGCGCGCGCGGCGAATGCGGCTTCCGCGCCGAGCGCGATCGACAGCGTGTTGAACGGATGATCCACCGAACCCATGGGTGTCGACTTGGTGACCTTGCCCGGTTCCGAAGTCGGTGAATACTGGCCCTTGGTGAGTCCGTAGATCCGATTGTTGAACAACAGGATCGTCATGTTCACGTTGCGCCGCAGCGCGTGGATGAGGTGGTTGCCGCCGATGGACAACGCGTCGCCGTCACCGGTAACCACCCACACCGACAGATCCGGGCGGGTCACCGCAAGACCGGTGGCGATGGCGGGCGCGCGGCCATGGATGGAATGGATGCCGTATGCCTCGAGGTAGTACGGGAACCGGCTGGAGCAGCCGATTCCGGAAACGAACATCAGGTTCTCCCTGCGCAATCCGAGATCGGCGAGGAAGCCGCGCACGGTCGCCAGGATCACGTAGTCGCCACAGCCGGGGCACCAGCGGACCTCCTGATCCGAGGTGAATTCCTTCACCTGCTGCGGGCCATCGGCCGCGGGCACCCCGGACAGGCCGGTCAGGCCCAAATCCGTACCCACAAGCGAGGGTTCCAGGATTGTCATTCGTTGCCCCCAGTCCGGCGATAGGTAGCCCGCGCTCGCGCGGCGAAGGCCTTGTCGTGTTCCATCTCCTCGATCGAGCCGTCCAGCGCGGCATCGATCACCCCGACGAGCTCCTGGGCGGAGAACGCGGTGCCCGCGATCTTGGTCCATGGCTGCACATCCACCAGATATTTCGCGCGCAACAGCAGCGCGAGCTGACCGCCGTTCATCTCCGGCGTGACCACGGTGCGATAGCGTCGCAGTACCTCACCGAGGTTGGCGGGTAACGGATTCAGATGCCGCAGGTGCGCCTGCGCGACCGGGACACCGCGGCGGCGCGCCCGGCGGCACGCCTCACCGATCGGCCCGAACGAGCTGCCCCAGCCGAGCAGTAGCAATTCCGCACGCCCATCCGGATCATCGACCTCGATGTCGGGCACCGTGATCGCATCGATCTTGGCCTGGCGTAAGCGGACCATCAGCTCGTGGTTGGCCGGTTCATACGAGATATTGCCGCTGCCGTCGGCCTTTTCGAGTCCGCCGATGCGATGGGCGCGACCCTTGGTACCGGGGACCGCCAGCGGCCGCGCGAGCGTGTCCGGGTCGCGCGCGTACGGCTGGAACCCCGCCTCGTCCTCGGCGTCCGGTTCGAACGCGGGATCGATCGGCGCCAGCTCGGACACCTTCGGAATCGACCATGGCTCGGAGCCATTGGCGATGGCGCCGTCGGAGAGCAGCAATACGGGCGTGCGGTAGGTGAGCGCGATCCGCGCGGCTTCCACCGCGGTCGCGAAACAGTCGGCCGGGGAGCGGGGCGCGAGCACCGCCACCGGCGATTCACCATTGCGGCCGTAGAGCGCCTGTAATAGATCGGCCTGCTCGGTCTTGGTCGGCAGGCCGGTGGATGGGCCGCCGCGCTGTACATCGACGACAACCAGTGGCAGTTCCGTCATCACCGCGAGGCCGATGGTCTCGCCCTTGAGCGCAAGTCCAGGGCCAGAGGTGCTGGTGACGCCCAGCGCGCCCCCGAACGCGGCACCAAGGGCCGCACCGATGCCCGCGATCTCGTCCTCCGCCTGGAAGGTGGTGATGTCGAAGTTCTTGTGCTTGCTCAACTCGTGCAGGATGTCGGAGGCGGGCGTGATCGGGTAGGTGCCGAGGAAAACGGGCAGACCTGCCAATTGCCCTGCCGTCACCAGCCCATAGGCGAGTGCGGTGTTACCGGTGATCTGCCGGTAGGTGCCCGGCGGCAGCGCCGCGGGCGCCACCTCGTAGGTGGTGGCGAAGCTCTCGGTCGTCTCGCCGTAGTTCCAGCCCGCCCGCAATGCGAGCAGGTTCGCCTCGGCGATATCGGGTGTGGCGGCGAACTTGTCTCGGACGAATCGCTCGGTGCCGTCGATGGGGCGTCCGTACATCCAGGAGATCAGCCCGAGCGCGAACATATTCTTCGCGCGTTGACCGTCCTTCTTGCCGACTCCCGTCGATTCGGTGGCACCCAGCGTCAAAGAGGTCATAGGCACCCTGTGCACCACAAATCCCGACAGCGTGTCGTCATCGAGAGGGTTGGCGGTGTAGCGGACCTTGGTGAGGGTGCGTTTGGTGAATTCGTCGGTGTTCACGATGAGAGTGGCGCCGCGCGGCAGGTCCTCCAGGTTCGCCTTCAACGCCGCGGGGTTCATCGCCACCAGCACATCGGGCTGGTCGCCTGCGGTGAGGATGTCGTAGTCGGCAATCTGGATCTGGAAGGACGAAACGCCCGGTAGCGTGCCCTGTGGCGCGCGGATTTCCGCGGGGAAGTTGGGCTGAGTGGCGAGGTCGTTGCCGAATGCGGCCGCTTCGTGAGTGAAACGGTCACCGGTGAGCTGCATTCCGTCCCCGGAGTCCCCGGCGAACCGAATTACGACCTTTTCCAATTTCGTTGTGCCGACATCATTTTGGTGCGAAACCATGTGCCTGCTTCACTTCCTCGTCGGTGAGAGGTTGCCATTGGCCAACCTACTCCGCCATACGGGCGAGTGACTGTGAAGCGCGCGCCTCCGATGAGAATTATTCGCCTTGCTCAGGCGAACAGCGACAATTGTTCGTCGGCCGTTGGCGGGTGGGGTGGTCCTACCCGCGGCCGCGGGGGCGCTTCGCGGGCAAGGCCGTGCTGTTCCAGTAGCGGCTGGGTGCGTCCACGCAGCCAGGTCGAGTACTCGGGCGTGACGTAGGCGCCGCGTCCGTACAGCTGCCGGTAACGGCGCAGCATCGCCGGATGTGCCTCGGCAAGCCAGCCGAGGAACCAGCCGCGGGTGCTACCGCGCAGGTGCATCGGGAACGCGATCGCCGAGGCCGCCCCCGCTTCGGCGATCGCGCCGAACAGTTCATCGAGATGGGCTCGGCTGTCGGTGAGGTAGGGAAGCACCGGCGCGACCATGACATTCACGTCGAATCCGGCGTCGGCCAGCGCGCGCACCATGTCCAGACGCGCCTTCGGCGCGGGTGTCCCCGTCTCGAGACTGCGGTGCAGATCGATGTCGAGGATCGCGATGGACACCGCGACGCTCACCTTGACCTGACGGGCCGCCAGCGTCAACAACGGTAGATCGCGGCGCAGCAGCGTGCCCTTGGTCAGGATGGAGAACGGCGTGCCCGAATCGGTGAGTGCGCGGATAATTCCCGGCATCAACCGATATCTGCCCTCGGCCCGTTGATAAGGATCGGTATTGGTACCGAGGGCGACCGGTTCCCGATGCCAGGACCGTCTGCCGAGTTCCTTGCGTAGCACCGCGGCGATATTGGTCTTCACCACGATCTGCGAATCGAAATCGCGGCCCGCGTCCAGATCCAGATACTCGTGGGTGCCGCGGGCGAAACAGTAACGGCAGGCGTGCGAGCAGCCGCGCATCGGATTGACCGTCCAATGGAACGGCAGGCTCGTATCCTCCGGCATCTTGTTCAGCGCGCTCTTACATAGCACCTCATGAAAGGTGATGCCTTCGAATTCCGGTGTCTGAACGGTGCGCACGAAACCTGCCCGGTCGAGACCGGGCAGGGCGCCGTCGTCGGCATCCAGGGTCTGGCTTTGCCACCGCACCCAACCAGTCGAACATGCGTTCTAATGCCTGTCAAGCGGCGGGCGTCCGGCGATCTGCCTGGTTTCGGGTGGGGTGAGCTGGTTCGGATCGCTGAAGAAGGCAACCAGGTCGCGCACGGTGTCCTCGATGGGGCGCGGCTGGTAGTCGATTTCACGCGTCGCTTTGCCGTGGTCGACGACCGGCGCTGACAGCAGAGCGCCGAGCGCGGCCCGCGACATGACATCGGTGCCGAGCATCTTGCCGATCGGCTCGAGTATCGGAATCAGGCCGCCGACCAGGCGGGGCGAGATCGAGAACCTCGGGCCCTTCTTTCCGCCGTTGCTCGCGGCGAGGCGGCACAGGTCCATCATCGAGATCATCGATCCGCCGAGCAGATAATTCTCGCCGGTGCGTCCACGCTCGGAGGCCAGGATCAGGCCCTGTGCCACATCGCGCACATCGACGAGGTCGAAGCTGCCGTCGATCATCGCGGGCACCCGGCCGCGCGCGGCGTCCTCGAGTGTGCGATTGATACGCGAGAGCGGGGTGCTGTGGTCGACGGGGCCGAACACGCCGGTGGGGTTGCAGATCACCGCGTCGAGGCCCTGGTCGATCACCTTGCGGAGTTCGATTTCGCCCGCCCATTTGGAGCGGTCGTAGACCGGAAGGCTTTCAACGGTCGAGCGCTGTGCGTCCTCGTCGATGCGGCCGCCGCAGCGGTACTGGTCGAAGGCGTGGATGGAGCTCGCGTGCACCATTCGGCGCACGCCGACATCGAGCGCGGCCTCGGCGACCACTCGGACGCCCTCGGTGTTCACCTTCCAGGCCAGGTCGTTCTTCTCTGCCAGCGTGATCACCGCGACGAGGTGGTAGACGATTTCCGCGCCGGCGAGCACCGTGCGCATCGACTCCGGATCCAGCACGTTGCCCGACACCCAGGTGACGTTGGGATCCGCGGGGCCCTCGGGGACCACGCGGTCGACGGCGACGATTTCATGCCCTCTCCCGACGAGCAGGTTGAGCAGGTTCGTGCCAAGGTAGCCGGCTGCGCCGGTCACTGCGACCTTCATGGCACCGAGAATATAGAACTTGTTCTAATTTGCAACACGTTCTAGTTCCTTTCGGATGGCGCACGGATCGTTTTCGGGCACGCGATGGACTCGAAACTTGCCGGTAGGGTCCGCTATATTGGGCCCATCCGAAGCGGCGAGGTCGCGCGGGCAGGGAGTGCACGAAACTTATGTTCACGATGATTGGGGGGCAGCTCGATGAGTGATTTCTCGATGGATACCGAAGGGGTTGCGGCATTCGGTGCGACGAACGCCGGGATCGCCGGTCAGATCGCCGAGGCAGGCAATTTGGACGCGGTCGGCAATGTCGCCGCGATGACACCGGTGTTCGGTTTGATCGGCGTCGACTATCTGGTGGCCTTCGCCGCCGCGCAGGTGTTGCAGGCCAGGGATATCAACGATCTCTCCGGCAAGTACGCCAAGTTGTCGGAGGCCACCTTCAGTACGGTCGCCAATATCAACGGTACCGACCTCGGCAACGCAGGCTCGATGACGTCCATCGCCAACCAGATCGGAGGCGCGATATGAAGCCGCTGGACACGGCGAATTCGGGTGTGATCGCGCCCGTCGATCAGGCGGTTGCCGCGGTCGATCACACCGCGTCCGCAGCGCAGCAGTCGGCGATCAATGCCGCGCAGAGCGCGCCGCCGCAGGGCCTGGTCGATGTGCCGTTGGGGCAGTTGCCCGCCGATATGCCGCCGGTCGAGCCGCCCGAGTTCTACCTCGCGCGCAAGATCAGCGAAGACTCGCAGAACGGCACCGTCCCCGCCGGAATGCCCGGCATGCCGGGAGGCAATCAGGCCGCCGATCCGAACGACATCCTCGCCGGCATTCCCTCGGACGTGTCGAGCCTGCTCGATAGCGCCAACATGGCGATGAGTCACGCCGCGGCTCCCGTCCTCGGCGCGGCACAGGGTGTGCTCGGTCAGACGCAGGGCGCACTCGGCGGCGGCGGTGCGGCGGCGGTTCCCGATATCTCCGCACTGCCCGCGCTGCCCGCCGACCCGGTCGCGGCGCTGATGAGCGGATTCTCGCTGCCCGCTCTTCCCGGTGTCGACGCGTTGTTCAAGCCGATCCTCGATCTGCTCGGCAGTTTCGGCACCGGCATCCTCGGCGCGATCGACCCCACCAAGATTCTCAGCGAGTCGTCCAAGGTCATCGAAGCGGCGATGGAGGTCGGCAAGGGCAGCATGACCACCGTCGAACAGCTGTGGCAGGGACAGTCCGCGCGCAATGCGCAGGTCGCCGGCCAGCAGGCCAACACCGAGGGGCGGGACACCAGCCAGCGCGGCTTCGACATCTCCGACCTGACCACCAAGGCCGCGTCCGTAGTGCAACAGGGCAACGTGCAGCTGACCGGAATCGCGACCACGTTCGCTACCCAGGCCACCGCGCTCGCCCCGCTGATCCTGACCCCGCCCGGGCAGGCTTCGTTGATCGCGACCGCCACCGAGCACCTCGGCCAAGCGGTGAGCGTCGCCAATGCCACCCGCGGTGATCTGGCAGGTAAGACGGCGGAGCTGACCGGTCTTGTCAACCAGTTGATCGCACCCGGTGGGTTGCCGCAGCCGCAAGAGGTCGCGCAAGCGGTGATGACGAACATCGGCGAGCCGATCATGTCCCAGGCGCAGGAAGTCGCGCAGGACACCAGTACGAAGGCGGCAAGCGCGCTCGACACCTCCGGCTTGGGTAGCTCGACCAACCCGGCCTCGGCGAATCCGAACACGCCGGGTGGTTCCGGAAACGGCAGCCACGCGGGCGCGCTCGGTAGCCCCGGCCGCTCCGGAAGCGGCAGTCCGAGCCGCTCCGGAAGCGGCGCACCCTCGATACCACGCGCCGGCGGACTGCCTGGCGCTACGGTGCCGCCGTCGCTACGTCCGTTCGGGGGCATGCCGGGTTCGTCGCTCGGTGCCGGAGCGGGTACCTCCCCTGCGGGCACCGCCGGCTCCAACTTCATGGGCGGCGGCGCCCCGCCGGCGGCGGGCAAGGGCGGCAGCGAGAACGAGGAACACGCGCGAAACGTGGACCCGTACCAGAGCCGGACCGGCAACGACGACCTCACCGGGCCGCTCGGTGAGTCGACGCCGGATGTCATCGGCGCGACACACTCGGACGAAATGGTCAGCTCCGACTACGAGCAGGATCAGTTCTAACCGAACGCAGACAAGAGATTTCACGACGCCCGCCTCCCGGCTCGGGAGGCGGGCGTCGTCGTCCGCTGTGCGGTCTATACGAGCACGAGCTGCGCGGTCTGCCTGCTGTCCTCCAGCGGCTTGGCCTCGTCGTCGAGGAATACGACGACGACCGTCGCGCCGTCGCCGGATTGGAAACCTTCCTCGGAGTCCGCGGCCGCGGTGACGGTGGCCGAGTTGGTATGGCGCTTGCCGTCGCAGGTCGGTTTCCCCATCATTCGTCCGCCGGCCGAGGTGTTCTTGTCGTTCACCTTGATCACGAGGGCGGTCGCGTCACCGTCGGCATCGCAGCTGTAGGTGATGTCCACCTCGACGGTCGCGACAGCGCCGTCCTCGCGCACCGTGGCGTGGTTGATGGTGATCATGGTGGCGGCAAGAGCGGAACCGGTCGCCAGGATCAGCGCGGCTCCCGTCGTGGTGAGGACGGCGGCGGTGCGGGCGATACACCGGATCTGAGCAATCATGATCGGCCTGGAGTTCCTTCCTTGCATGGGATGGAACTTCGAACGCTACCGGCCTCCACCAGGGATTCTGGGGAGGCCGGGAACGTGGTGTGCCGCACCGACGTGCGTGTGCGGATCAGTTCTGCACGAAGGAGTCCACGAGTGTGTGATAGAGGTCGACGAAGCGCTGCCTGGCCGCCCTCTGCTCGGTGCTCAGGCCGTCGGTGAGTTCGGGCGCGTACATGATCAGATGCACGTCCTGGTCCTGCTCCGGGGGCATCACGTCGATGATCTGGCTGCCTTGATCGGTGGCGGTCGGCATGCCCAGATCCACCACAGACAGTTCCTTGATCTCGGCAAGCGACGCATTCAGCACATCGGACGGGATGGAGCCGTTGAGCCGCTGCGGAGGGGTTGCCGGTGCTCGATCAGCTGCGGCGGCGTCGGGCGCCTTGATCGCACGGCCATCCGGGTACACCTCCAGCGTGGGACGCAGGTCGGTTCGGCTCTCCCAACCGCCGGGCATGGTGGTCAGCGTGAGCAGGGCGACAGCGGGCACCGCGGCGGGCGGCGCCTCGGGTTCGGCTGCGGCCACGCCCCAGCTGCCTGTCAATGCCACTGCTAGAACCAGCAGTGCCGACGTCATTCTTCGCATGAAATCCTCATATTCGGTGTGGCGCGGGCAATCTGTCATCGATCATCGCAGCGCGCGGAGTAGTCGGGAGCCGCGCATGTTGTGGTGTCGATTATTCGTTGTCGGTCGGAGTGGTTGTCGGAGTGGTTCGTTCAGCGCAGCCCGGGCGGATTGCCCAGGTCCGGTGCGGAATACGTGTCACAGGCCTTGACATCGCCGGTGCGGTAGCCGGTGAGGAACCACTTCTGGCGCTGATCGGAGGACCCGTGTGTCCAGGCCTCCGGGTTCACCCTGCCCTGTGCGGCGCGCTGGATGCGGTCGTCGCCGACCGCCGATGCTGCCGAGAGCGCGTCACCGATGTCGCTCTCCGACAACGGCTTCAGGAACGGCTGGTTGCTGCCGGGTGCGGGCTGTTTGTCGGCAAAGTGGGCCCAGATGCCCGCGTAGCAGTCGGCCTGCAGTTCGGTGCGGACCGCGCCGGACTCGGGTCCGCGCGGATCGCGCTGGGCCCGCCCGATATCACCGAGCTGGTTCTGAATGTGGTGACCGATTTCGTGTGCGACCACATACTCCTGCGCCAGCGGACCGCCGCTGGCGCCGAAGCGGTCGACCAATTCCTGGAAGAAGGTGGTGTCGAAGTAGGCGGTGCGATCGGCGGGGCAGTAGAACGGTCCCACCGCGCTTGTCGCGTTGCCGCAGCCGGTGGAGGTCGCGCCGGAGAACAGCACAAGCTTGGGCTGCACGTAGCGCTTACCGGTTTGCTTCGGCAGCTCGACACCCCACACCGAGTCGAGGCTCTGTGCGGTGAGGACCACCCGGCAGTCGACGTACTTGTTGGCGTCCGCGCTGGTCTTGCAGTGTTCCGGAGTGCCCGACGTGCCCGGCTGCACCTGCGCGTTCTCGGTGCCGTTGAGCTGACCGAGCAACGACCCGGGATCCCCGCCCATCAGAAGGCCTAGTACGAGCAAGATCAAACCACCCGCGCCACCACCCAATGCGAGCTTGCCGCCCGTGCCGGGTCCACCGCCGGACGACGCTCGATTCGGGTCGATCTGCATGCCTTCGTTGAAGGTCATCGCCGCCACTTTCTGCTCGTTCACATGCCTCGGTCATACCCCGCCGGTATAGCTTGGCACGGGTCCGGCGATATCGGTTTTCACTCAGGCAATGTGTCTCACTACGATGGCAACCGCACCGGGTGGCCTTTCCGGTGTCACATCCGTCGAAAGGAATACCGTGCTGCGCACCCACTTGGCTGGTTCGCTGCGAAGCGAGCACGCCGGTCAGACCGTCACCCTCACCGGCTGGGTGGCCAGGCGTCGTGACCATGGTGGCGTGATCTTCATCGATCTGCGCGATGCGTCGGGAGTGGCGCAGGCGGTGTTCCGCGAAGGCGAGCCCGCCGAGCAGGCGCACCGGCTACGCGCCGAGTACTGCGTGCAGGTCACCGGTGAGGTCGAGCTGCGGCCCGACGGTAACGAGAACCCGGAGCTGCCGACGGGCACTATCGAGGTGAACGTCACCGAGCTCGTTGTGCTCAATGAGAGTGCCCCGCTGCCTTTCCAGCTCGACGAACAGCCCGGTGACGAGGTCCGCCTCAAGTACCGCTACCTCGACCTGCGTCGTGAGGCGCCGGGTAAGGCGCTGCGGCTGCGTTCGAAGGTCAACGCCGCCGCACGCACCGTGCTTGCCTCCCACGAGTTCGTCGAGGTCGAGACCCCGACGCTGACCCGCTCGACGCCGGAAGGCGCCCGCGACTTCGTGGTGCCCGCACGTTTGCAGCCCGGCAGCTTCTACGCGCTGCCGCAGAGCCCGCAGCTGTTCAAGCAGCTGCTGATGGTCGGCGGCATCGAACGCTATTACCAGATCGCGCGCTGCTACCGCGACGAGGACTTCCGCGCCGATCGCCAGCCCGAGTTCACGCAGCTCGACCTCGAGATGAGCTTCGTGCGCCAGGAGGACGTGATCCTGGTCGCCGAGGAGATCCTCGAGGCACTGTGGAAACTGGTCGGCTACGAGATCCCCTTCCCGATTCCGCATATGACCTACGCGGAGGCCATGCGCCGCTTCGGCAGCGACAAGCCGGATCTGCGTTTCGGTGTCGAGATCACCGAGTGTGCGGAGTATTTCGCGGACACCCCTTTCCGGGTATTCCAGGCGGAGTATGTCGGCGCGGTCGTGATGCCGGGCGGCGCGAGCCAGCCACGTCGCCAGCTCGACGCGTGGCAGGAATGGGCCAAGCAGCGCGGCGCGAAGGGACTGGCGTACGTGCTGGTGCAGGAGGACGGCACGCTCGGTGGCCCGGTCGCCAAGAACCTCAGCGAGTCCGAGCGCGACGGCCTGGCCAAGCACGTCGGCGCGGTGCCCGGTGACTGCGTGTTCTTCGCGGCCGGCCCGGCCAAGGCGCAGCGCGCGCTGCTCGGCGCGGCCCGTGGTGAGATCGCACGCAAGGTCGGGCTCATCGACGAGAACGCCTGGGCGTTCGTCTGGATCGTGGACGCGCCGATGTTCGAGCCCACTGCCGATGCGACCGCGAGCGGTGATGTCGCGCTTGGTTATTCGGCATGGACAGCCGTGCACCATGCGTTCACCTCGCCGAAGCCGGAGTCGCTCGACACCTTCGACACCGATCCGAGCTCGGCGCTCGCCTATGCCTACGACATCGTCTGCAACGGCAACGAAATCGGCGGCGGCAGCATCCGTATCCACCGCAAGGATATTCAGGAACGCGTCTTCAAGGTGATGGGCATCAGCCACGAGGAGGCCCAGGAGAAGTTCGGATTCCTGTTGGACGCCTTCGCTTTCGGTGCGCCCCCGCATGGCGGCATCGCGTTCGGCTGGGACCGTATCACCGCGTTGCTCGCGGGTCTCGAGTCGATCCGCGACGTGATCGCTTTCCCGAAGACCGGTGGCGGCGTCGACCCGTTGACCGACGCGCCGGCGCCGATCACCCCGCAGCAGCGCAAGGAAGCCGGGCTGGACTTCAAGCCGGAGAAGAAGGCCCCCGAAGCGAACTGAACGGGCATCGCTGACTACCAGAGGGATCCGTCGCCGCACTTGCGCATGATCACCCCGCCGATCCCGGGGTCACGCAGGTGACGTTCGCCCGCGGGATGGCACTCGAGCCCGCGGGCGATCTGGTGCGGGCCGATATCGCGCGCGAGTCGGCCGACGAGGTACTTGCCGCGAGTAGCGAGGGCGGACCCGTTTAACGCTTCGAACAGTGGGTCGGTATGCGGTCACCGGTCGGTTAAGTGATCGAACGTTCCCGCGCTGGCGTTATGCGACGATGCCTCCGGTCAATGTCCGGTAGGCGTAGGTCACCGCGATCGTCGCCACCGGTGCCGCGATGAACAACCCGAGACCGCACAGAATCGCGCCGACGAAGGTCAGCACCATGACCGCGAGGCCGAGCAGCAGCACCGGAGCGATATTGGTGACGACAAGGGTGGCGCTTGCCTTGATCGCGGCCAACGGGCCCAGATCCTGATCAACGACGTAGTGCAGCGCGAACATGCACAGGAACCCGGCGATCAGCCCCGGCAGCACACATAGGGCGAAACCGATCCCCGTGAGCACGAATGCCAGCAGTGCGGTCAGCAACACATTGCCCGCGTTGATGAAATGAAAGTACGACCCGAAAACTGGTTTGTTACCGTCGGTTTCATATAGCGCACCGCGCACGAGCGCGGCCTGTAGCAGCCAGATCCCGACCATCACGGCCAGGAAGATCAGCAGCACCGGCAGCATCGATGTCGGGTTCACGAACCGGACGACGATCACGAAGGCGAGATAGATGAGCACGCCGACCGCGGTGGCGCCGAGCCACGGCAGCGGGTTCGCGCGGAATTTCTCCCAGCCGTAGCTCAACGCGTTGCCGACGTCGAGACTCCTCGGGGCATCGCCTGCGACTTGGTAGCCGTAGGTCGGCTGCGGGCCGCCTGGCGGTGTCGGCATGATGCTCGGCGGTGGCGGCATGGCGCCGGGGTATGACTGGGCCATTCCTGGCTGCGGAGGCGCTGTACCGGGCTCCGGTTGCATCATGCCCGGCGGCGGACCTGCCGGGCCGGTTCCGGGCGGACCATAGGTCGGCTGATATTGCGGTTGCTGCGGCGGCCCGGCGGCATGTGGCGTCGGTGCCACCGGCGGCGGTGGCTCCACCGGTTCGCTGCCGTACTGCGCCGCGCCCGGGCCCTCGAACTGCGGGTATCCGGCGGTCCCCGCCATCTCGTGGCGTCCGTGTCCGTGTCCGGCGCCGGTGTCCGGCGATTGCGGGTCGGGGCTTTCGTGTTGACCCGGCCGTGCGGCGAACTGCTCGCCACCGCTGTGCTCGGGAGATTCGCCAGCTGGATCGTTCGGTGTGGAAGACCGGGGGTCGGTCATTGTCATAGACCTTTCGACGCAACTGGTTTGCGGTGTGGCGCACGGCAGTTGACGATGAGAAAACCGGACGCGCGCAATGGTGTCAAGCGACGAGCGCTCGTTCCGCAACCTCGACCGAGACACGCCGAACGACGCGGAAAGGTTGTGTAACTGCTCGCTAGAAGTGACCCGGTGCGAGTAGCTTGAATGGCGATGACCGCACTATTGGCCGAACGCGCCGCCGAAGTCGTGTCCGCAGCGCAACAGTTGCTTACAAAGCGAATGGGTGCTCCGGTAAAGCTGAGCGATCCCATCGAGCTCAGCGGAAGTGGCAGGACAACAGTCCTACGCGTACGTGTTTCAGAGAACGCTTTTTCGTTGCCGCGGACGCTGATTATCAAGCAGGTCCGTGGCTCCGCCGAGGATCGTCACACCGGAGGTCTAGCGCCGGGTGTCGCCAGCATCGACTCCGCCTTCCTACGCGAGGCGGTGTCCTACCAGTTCACTACCGCGCTCAGCCGCGAGCAGCGGCCGGGCGCGTACCTGATCGCGCACAGCTTGCCGGACAAGTTGCTGATCCTCAGCGATCTCGGTGAGAACTCCAGCATCACCGCGGTACTGCAATCCGGCGCGGAGCCGGCGACCCGTAACGGGTTGATGGCCTTCGCGCAGGCACTCGGTCGGATGCACGCGGCAACCGTTGGGCGCGAAGCGGATTTCGTCGCGTTGCTACGACGCGTCGATGTGGTGCATCGGGTCGACGGCATCGCGCAGCAGGCCGAGGCCGCCATCTCCGAGGTACCCGGCATGCTGCAGCGCGAACTGGGTATCGAGGTGCCCGGCGAGATCGCCGAGCGGATCGTGCGCGGTAACCGACTGTTCTCCGCGGGACGTTTCCGCGCGTTCAGCCCGTCGGATCTGTGCCCGGACAACGTCATCCTCAATGAAGAGGGTGCGCGCTTCCTCGACTACGAATGGGGCGGGTTCCGCGACGCGACCCTGGACATCGCGTACGCGCTGGTGTCGTTCCCGGGGTGCCTGTGCGACTTCGAGTTGTCTCGCGAACGCGGACAGCAGATGGTCGAGGCATGGCGTTCGGAGGTTGTCGGCGTCTGGCAATCACTGGCCGACGACGACGTGCTCGCCGAGCGCATCCTGGAGGCCCGCCTGATCTGGGTGTGGCTCTCGACCTACTGGTTCCTGCCTGCCGACCATGCCCGTATCGCTGCCGCCCGCGAGCACGGGCTCTCGGTGCCGCGTTCGGAGGCGTTGATCAACCGCTGGGCGGCATTGGCGGAGGACGCCCGCTGCACGGGTGACGACGCCATCGGCGACTTCGCGGAGGATGTCTCGGCCATGCTCGAAGAGCGCTGGTCCGAATAGCGGGCCAGCGGTAACCGTGCCACGAGTCACGGCTCGAGTTCGGCTGCCCGCCGTTCGAGGTAGGCACGCTCGACGGTGTTCTCGGTGAGCAGAAGCGCCGATTCATAGGCCGTCGCGGCTTCGGCGGTGCGTCCGAGTTGGGAGAGGAATGCCGCGCGGGACGCCTCGAGGTAGCTGTAGGTGGCCAGGGCCGGTTCCGCCAACAGGTCGTCCAGCAGGACGAGTGCGCGGCTCGGGTTTCCGGAGAGCCCTACTGCCACCGCATAGTTCAAGCGGACAACCGGCGATGGCCATTCGCGCAACAGCAGGACATACAGGCCGATGATTTCTCGCCAGTCGGTCTGCTCCCAGCTCGGCGCTTCATCGTGCACCGCGGCGATCGCCGCCTGCAACGTGTACCGATCGGTATGCGGCAGTGCGTGTTTCACCAGTGCGACCCCCTCGTCGATGGCCGCGCGGTCCCAGCGGGAGCGGTCCTGATGCTCGAGGGTGGACAGTCCGCCGTCCGCGTCCACCCGCGCCGGCCTGCGGGCGTCGGTGAGCAGGATCAGCGCCAGCAGGCCGGTCATCGACGGATCGTCGGGAACGAGCGCGTGCATCATCCGCGCCAATTGCAACGCGCGCTCGACGAGATCGGCACGAACGAGGCGGTCGCCGGATGGGGCGGTGTGGCCGGTGGTGAACAGCAGATGGATGACGGCGCAGATGGCGTCGAGGCGCTGGGGCAGCTCACGCACCGACGGCACCCGGTAGGGGATACCGGCCAGCGCGATCTTCTTCTTGGCCCGCGTGATCCGTGCCGCCATGGTCGACTCGCTGAGCAGGAAGGCGCGCGCGAGTTCCGCGGTAGTGACGCCGCAGACCAGGCGCAGGGTGAGCGCCACCTGAGCCTCCCGTGCCAGTGCCGGGTGGCAGCAGGTGCTGATCAGCCGGAGCCGGTCGTCAGGGATGTCGGTCGCGGAGTCGATGGCGGCGAGCGCGAGATCGGCTGTGTCGCCGCTGAGTTGGTCGGTGACGAGCAGCGGCAGGCTGCGCCGCATGGTCGAATCGCGGCGCAGTAGGTCGAGGCCGCGCCGCCGGGCAACGGTGGTGAGCCAGGCGCCCGGCTTCGTGGGCACACCGCTTGCTGTCCATTCCGTCAGCGCCTTGGCGTAGGCGTCCTGCACGCACTCCTCGGCCAGATCGAAATCACGGACCAGCCGCACCGTCGCGGCGAGCACGAAGGCCCATTCGCGACGGTGCGCCTGCTCGACGGCCACGGTCGCGTGCTCGGCCGCTTCGGTGTCGGTCGACATCGAACGTTCGGTCTATTCGAACACCATGATCGGGCGCACCTCGACACCGCCGAATCGGGCGGGCACCTTCTTGGCCAGCGCGATCGCCGCATCGAGATCCGGGGCTTCGAGCAGGTAGTAGCCGCCGAGCGCCTCCTTGGCTTCGCCGAACGGCGCGTCGGTCACGGTGAAATCGCCGTTGTCGTTCGCGCGGATCGAGGTTGCGGTCGGGGTTGGTTGCAAAGCATTTCCGCCTTGCAGCGCCGCGCCCGCGATCTCCTGGAATGTCACATGGTCCTGGTAGACCGCGCCCATTACCTCCTGTGAAGCGGCCGCGTAGGCATTCTCGTCTTCGTAGATCAGCACCAGATACTGACTCATGACTGCGCTCCTTCGGATTACCGGACTCGCCATTCGGGTCCGTACTCATCCCGACGAGCGAGTTCGACGCAAATCGACAATCGTCGGAAAGAATTCTGCTCCGATTCGTGCTCGCGCGCGGTGGCTTGCCGGTCCAACCTCGGTGCGACGGTCGTCAGGGTAGGAGTGCGGGCCGCGGTTCGACCCGGCCGCCCGCGCGGACGGCGTAGGACGCGCCGTGGCGGACGCCGGAATTCGGGTCCGCGACGTCGGTGAGATAGAACCAGTCCATCTGTGTCTGGTCGCGGTTGACCTCGAGGACGCCGTACCCGTGCGAATCCAGTTCGACGTAGCGCAGGTGGTGATTGGCGCCCTTGATCGACGCCTCCACCGGCACCGCGACCGTGCGCGCGGGCGCTCTCATGATTTCGCCGAGGCTGGACGAGGTGATCGACGGGACCACGAATTCCGCGCCGACGGTGGGCCCGGCCGGGTAATTCGCGGCATCGACCGGTAGGTCCGCGGCCCAGGAGGAGTGGATGTCGCCGGTCAGGAAGACCACATCGCCGACCTGCTGGTCGGTGATCGCGCTGAACAGCCGCTGCCGGTCCGCGGTGTAACCATCCCACTGGTCGCTGTTGGCGGCGATGCCCCCCTGCGGTACGCCCATCATGGTCGTGATGGCCGCGGACGTTGCCGGTTCCAGCGGCGGGAACAGTAGCGGTGCGATCATCACCGAGTTGCCGACCAGCTTCCAACGCACCGGCGCGGATGCCAAACCGGCGGTGAGCCAATCCATTTGGGCCCGCCCGGTGAGGGTGCGCGCGGGGTTGTCGACCTCGCGCCAGCCCGCGCCCGGCGTCGCCTCTTGGTCGCGGTAGCTGCGCAGGTCGAGCATCGAGAGTTCGGCGAGGGTGCCGAAGCGCAGTCGCCGGTAGATCTGTACGGCGGCACCGGAACCGCTGGTGCGCACCGGCATCCACTCCAGATAGGCGCGGGCCGATGCGACGCGGCGGGCCTGCCAGTCGCCCTGGACGGCGGGGTCGTGGTGGCTGGAGCCGCCGGACCAGGAGTTGTCGGCGGACTCGTGGTCGTCCCAGGTGCAGATGAACGGCACCAGCGCGTGCAGCGCCATCAGATCGGGATCGGTCTTGTACTGCGCGTGCCTGATTCGGTAGTCGGTCAGCGTGACGATCTCGTTGGCCGGGTCGTGCGGGCGGACCGAGCCGTTGCGGCCGCCGTACTCGCCGCGCCCGTATTCGTAGATGTAGTCGCCGAGGTGCACGACCGCGTCGAGGTCGGTGCGCGCGGCCAGATGCCGGTAGGCGCCGAAGTATCCGGCTTCCCAGTTCGCGCACGAGACCACGCCGAATCGCAGCCGGTCGGGTGTGGCCGAGGCGGCGGGGGCGGTGCGGGTGCGGCCGACGGGAGAGCTCGTCCCGAAGGCGGTGAAGCGGTAGAAGTAGTTGCTTTCGGGCGCGAGGCCGCTCACGTCGATCTTGATGGTGTGATCGGAGTCCGCTGTGGCCGTAGTGGTTCCGGAAGCGGCGAGCGAGGTGAACCGCGCGTCGGTCGCGATCTCCCAGCGCACCGCCGCCGCTTCGCCGACGCCGGAACCCGGTGTCGCGTCGTCGGACACGGTGACGCGCGTCCACAGGATCACGCCGTCGGGCAGCGGATCCCCGGAGGCGACGCCGTGCCGGAACACCGGTGCCGCGGCGGCGCGGGCAGGCGCGGTGACCCCCATCGTTGTCGCGGTGGCCGCTGCCACGGCACCGCCTTTCAGCAGGGTGCGCCGGGCGAGGAATCCGGGGGAGCCAGGGTCTGAAACGACCGTGTTTTCAGCCACAGGTAGTGATCACATCCGATGTGTGCGCGACAAGCAAATCGGCGTGCTCGGCAGCGCAGTGGACACCGGCGGCAGCGGCTGCCGCGCGGCGCTGTCGGTGCGCGTCGGTAACCTGCTCACCGTGACCGAAGGTTTGTTCGACGTGCCCGGCGATGCTGCGCCGTCGGAGCACACCATCGATAACGTGGTGCGCCGCGATGCGGGCGCGCCGCTCGCGGTGCGGATGCGGCCTGCCTCGCTCGACGAAGTGGTCGGTCAGCAGCACCTGCTCGGTCCAGGGTCGCCGCTTCGACGGCTGGTCGAAGGCTCCGGCGCGGCGTCGGTGCTGCTCTACGGCCCGCCCGGCACCGGAAAAACGACCCTCGCCTCCCTGATTTCGCACTCCACCGGGCGGCGCTTCGAGGCGCTCTCGGCATTGTCGGCAGGGGTCAAAGAGGTGCGCGCGGTCATCGACGTGGCGCGGCGCAGGCTCACCGCGGGCGAGCAGACCGTGCTCTTCATCGACGAGGTGCACCGCTTCTCCAAGACCCAGCAGGACGCGCTGCTCGCCGCGGTGGAGAACCGGATCGTGCTGCTTGTCGGCGCGACCACCGAGAACCCGTCGTTCTCGGTGGTGTCGCCGCTGTTGTCGCGTTCGCTGGTGTTGCAGTTGCAGTCGCTCACCGACGCCGACATTCGTCTCGTCCTGGAACGCGCGATCAGCGATCGGCGCGGACTCGGCGGCGAATACATCGTGACCGACGCGGCGCTCGACCACATCGTGCGCATCGCGGGCGGCGACGCTCGGCGCGCGCTCACCGCGCTGGAGGCATCGGCCGAATCCTCACTCGACGGCAGCGTCGATGTCGACCTGGTCGAGGCGAGCGTGGACAAGGCCGCGGTCCGCTACGACCGCGCGGGCGACCAGCACTACGACGTGATCAGCGCTTTCATCAAATCCATCCGAGGCTCCGACGTCGACGCCGCGCTGCACTATCTGGCCCGGATGCTCAGCGCGGGGGAGGACCCACGGTTCATTTCCCGCAGGCTGATGATCCACGCCAGCGAGGACATCGGCATGGCTGATCCCACGGCGTTGCAGACGGCGACCGCGGCCGCGCAGGTCGTACAGCTCGTTGGTCTTCCGGAGGCCAGGCTCGCTTTGGCGCAAGCCACCATCCATCTGGCGACCGCCCCGAAGTCCGGTGCCGTCATCGCGGCGATCGGCGCTGCCATGGCGGATGTCAACGCGGGTAAAGCGGGCGCGGTGCCACCGCACCTGCGTGACGGCCACTACGCGGGTGCCGCGAAACTCGGCAACGCGCAGGGCTACAGGTACCCGCACGACAACCAGGACGGCGTCCTGGCCCAGCAGTATCCGCCGGACGAACTCGTCGGCACCGACTACTACAAACCGACCGATCACGGCGTCGAACGCGAGATCGGTCCACGGGTCAGCAAGCTGCGCCGGATCATCCGCGGCAGGTGACGGCCGCGACCGCCGGTCCCTGAAAATTCGAATGCGGCACACCGGTAGGCTGGATACCTGTGCAGACCCACGAGATTCGACGGCGCTTCCTGGACCATTTCGTCCGTGCCGGCCATACCGAGGTGCCGAGTGCCTCGCTGATCCTGGCCGACCCGAACCTGCTGTTCGTCAACGCAGGCATGGTCCAGTTCGTTCCGTTCTTCCTCGGTCAGCAGACCCCGCCCTACGCGAGCGCGACGAGCGTGCAGAAGTGCGTGCGCACCGGTGACATCGAGAACGTCGGCGTGACCACCAGGCACAACACCTTCTTCCAGATGGCGGGCAACTTCAGCTTCGGCGACTACTTCAAGCGCGAGGCGATCACCTTCGCCTGGACGCTGCTGACCAACAGCGTCGAGGACGGTGGCTACGGCTTCGATCCGCAACGCCTGTGGGCCACCGTGTATCTCGACGACGACGAGGCCGAGCAGATCTGGCTCGAGGTCGGTGTGCCCGCCGAGCGCATCCAGCGCCGCGGCATGGCCGACAACTATTGGTCGATGGGTATCCCGGGCCCGTGCGGCCCGTGTTCGGAGATCTACTTCGACCGCGGCCCCGAGTACGGCATCGAGGGCGGCCCCGAGGCCGACGAGGATCGCTACCTCGAAATCTGGAACCTCGTGTTCATGCAGAACGAGCGCGGCGTGGGCACCAGCAAGGACGACTTCGAGATACTGGGCCCGCTGCCCAAGAAGAACATCGACACCGGCATGGGTATCGAGCGCGTCGCGTTCCTGCTGCAAGGCGTGGACAACGTGTACGAGACCGACCTGCTGCGCCCGATCATCGACAAGGCCGAGGAACTGACCGGCCGGTCCTACGGCGTCACACACGAGGACGACGTGCGTTTCCGCGTGATCGCCGACCACGCGCGCACCGGAGCCATGCTGATCGCAGACGGCATCAACCCCGGCAATGACGGTCGCGGCTACGTCCTGCGCCGTCTACTGCGCAGGATCGTGCGATCGGCCAGACTGTTGGGTGCGGAGAAGCCGGTCATGGGCGAGTTCATGAAGGTCGTCAGCGACCTCATGTCGCAGTCCTACCCGGAGCTCGCCACCGATTTCCGCAGGATCGAGACGGTCGCGATCGGCGAGGAGACGGCGTTCCTCAAGACGCTCAACACCGGCTCCACCCTGTTCGACAACACGGCTTCGGCGGTGAAGGCCAAGGGCAGCGACACCATCGCGGGCACCGACGCCTTCACCCTGCACGACACCTACGGTTTCCCGATCGACCTCACCCTGGAGATGGCCGCCGAGGCGGGCCTTTCGGTGGACGAGGACGGCTTCCGCTCGCTGATGGCCGAGCAGCGCAAACGCGCCAAGGACGACGCGCAGGCCCGCAAGCACGCGCACGCCGACCTCACGGTCTACAAGGAACTCGTCGATCGCGGTGCCACCGAGTTCACCGGCTTCGACGAGTTGACCTCCGAGGCGCACGTGCTCGCGTTGATCGCCGACGGCATCCGGGTTCCGGTCGCCGCCGCCGGTCAGGACGTCGAGGTGATTCTCGATCGCAGCCCGATGTACGCGGAGGCGGGCGGCCAGATCGCCGACCGCGGCTCGATCACCGCCACGGGACTGAAGCTGCGCGTGAACGACGTGCAGAAGATCGCCAAGAAGGTCTGGGTGCACAAGACCACCGTCGAGCACGGCCAGATCGCCGAGGGTGATGTCGTGCTCGCGCAGGCCGACCCGGCCTGGCGTCACGGCGCCACCCAGGGCCACTCGGGCACGCACATGGTGCACGCCGCCCTTCGTCAGATCCTCGGCCCGAACGCGGTGCAGGCAGGCTCGCTGAACAAGCCGGGCTACCTGCGCTTCGACTTCAATTGGCAGGGCCAGCTTTCCGAGCAGCAGAAGACCGACATCGAGGCCGTGTCCAACGACGCGGTCGGCGCGGACTTCCCGGTGAACACCTTCGTCACCGACCTGACCAAGGCCAAGCAGATGGGCGCGATGGCCCTGTTCGGCGAGAACTACGGCGACGAGGTGCGCGTCGTGGAGATCGGCGGCCCGTTCTCGATGGAGCTGTGCGGTGGTACGCACGTGCAGCATTCCTCGCAGATCGGCCCGATCACCCTGCTCGGCGAATCGTCGGTCGGTTCCGGTGTGCGTCGCGTGGAGGCCTTCGTCGGGCTGGACTCCTACAAGTACCTGGCCAAGGAACGTGCGTTGCTCGCCGGTGTCGCGTCGTCGCTGAAGGTGCCCTCGGAGGAGGTGCCCGCGCGCGTCGAGCAATTGGTGGAGCGGCTGAAGGTGGCCGAGAAGGAACTCGAGCGCACCAAGGTCGCCGCGGTACTGTCCTCGGCGGGCAAGTTCGTCGAGGAGGCCGAGCGACTCGGCGGCGTGCTGCTTGTCGCCGCCGCCGCGCCGCAGGGCGTCGCCGCGGGTGATCTGCGCACGCTGGCCACCGACATCCGCGGCCGCTTCGGCAGCAGCGCCGCCATCGTGGTGTTGCTCGGCAATGCCGAGGGCAAGGTCCCGTTCGTGGTGACCGTCAACAAGGGCGCGCAGGATCTCGGCTTCAAGGCGGGCGATCTGGTCGGCAGCTTCGGGCCGAGCATCGCGGGACGCGGTGGCGGCAAGCCGGAGATGGCTCAGGGCGCGGGATCGGATCCCTCGGGTATCGAAGTCGGTCTTGCCGCGGTCCGTGCTCGGGTGGCCGAACTCGCCGGGTGATGGACGAGTCGGAAAGTCTTGGTTCGTCGGAGCAGCCGAACGCGGCGTCGCCACGCGGTGTCGAACGGCCCGACGCGACGACCGATCCCGGTCGCGGTAGGCGAATCGCGGTAGATGTCGGTAGTGTCCGGATCGGCGTCGCCTCCAGCGACCCGGACGGCGTCCTCGCCACGCCCGTCGAAACTGTCTCTCGAGCAAAGCAGAACAATCGAGGCGGCGGTCTGGCACCCGACATAGCCAGAATTGCCGAAATTGTGCGGGAGTACGAAGCCGTCGAGGTCATCGTGGGTCTTCCGAGGACATTGCGCGGCGAAAAGGGCACCGCGGCAACCCTGGCGATGGCATTCGCGGATCGTTTGCGGGCGGTGGTTGCCCCGGTGCCCATCCGGCTTTCCGACGAACGTTTGACTACGGTGTCAGCTGCACGTGCATTGCGGGACAGTGGAGTTCGCGCGCGTGGCCAGCGCCAGGTGATCGATCAGGCGGCGGCCGTGTCGATCCTGCAAGGATGGTTGGACGAACGGAGTGCGGTGTTGAGGTCGGTCGAAGCTGCGTCTGATTTGCCGCGTCAGCGGCACGGAGCGGTGCCTCCCGCGTCGTCCGGGGATGAGGCATGACGGATCGCTGGACGCGCGCCGAGGAACGCTACCGGCAGCGTGAGGCCGAGACTCGGCGTTATAAGCGCGACGACGCGGCGTGGGAGGCCTACGAGGACGACACCAATGTGATTCCGCGCTACACCGACGAGGAGCCGTTGCAGCCCCCCGCGCCTACTCGTGGTGGTGGCCAGCGCACCCGGCGCGCGGCGCCGGAGGCTGACGACCAGGAGCCGCAGGAGCCACGACAGCCACGCGGCCGTCGCTCGGAGCCACGTGGATCCCAGACGCGCGGGGCCAAGCCGCGTGGCGGATCGCGGAGCAAGCGCACCCGCGTCGCGTCACGCAAGGCGGCCGAGCGTAAGCGCCGCCGCCGGAATCTATGGGTCATCAGCGGTGTTTTCGTGCTGCTGTTCGTCGCAGCGGCGGGCTTCGCGGGCTACAAATGGGTGAAATCGGCCTTCGGGCCGGCCGAGGATTACACGGGACCCGCCGGACCGCTCGTGGTGGTGCAGGTGCAGTCGGGTGACACCTCGAACCAGATCGCCGCCGCGATGATGGCCAAGGGCGTCGTCGCGAGCACCGGATCCTTTGTCGAAGCGGCCGTGCGGAATTCGAACATGAACGCGGTGCAGCCCGGCTACTACGCGATACCGAGCCACATTCCCGCTATGCAGGCGGTGACCACGCTGGTCGGCAAGGAGTCGCGCGTCGGCAACCTGGTCGTCTCCGAGGGGCGGCAGCTGCACGACCAGCAGGACGTGAACACCGGGTCGCGCAAGGACGGCATCTATCGCAAGATCTCCGATGCCAGCTGCGTCGGTACCGTGACCGCGAAGAAGTGCGTGAGCTACGAACAGCTCGATACCGCAGGTGCGAGTATGGATTTCGCCGCGCTCGGTGTGCCGTCATGGGCGGAGCAATCGGTCAAGGATGTGCCGGACCGGAGCAGGCAGCTGGAGGGCTTGATCTCCGCGGGCACCTGGGATTTCGATCCGAGTGGGACGGCGGAGCAGATCCTGCGTCAGTTGGTGAGCGACAGCGCGCGCAGCTACGAGTCGACCGGGCTGCTGCAATCGGGCACCGAGACCAAGCTGACTCCATATCAGACGATGATCGCCGCGTCGCTGGTGGAACGTGAAGCGCTGCCACAGGATATGGGCAAGGTCGCGCGGGTGATCGTGAACCGGTTGCGGGTCAACCAGCCGCTACAGTTCGACTCGACGGTGAACTACGCACTCGACCGCACCGAGGTGGCCACCACCGACGCGGACCGGGCCAAGCGCACCGCGTGGAACACCTACGCGATGCCGGGCCTGCCCGCGACGCCGATCTCCGCGCCGTCGCTGAATGCGCTGCGCGCCATGGAGAATCCGGAAGCAGGCACCTGGCTGTACTTCGTGACCGTCGACAAGCAGGGCACCACCGTGTTCACCGAGAGCTACAACGAACACCTGCGGAATATCGAAAAGGCCAGGCAGAGCGGGATTCTCGATAGTGGACGCTGAATCGGGCACGGCGGAGGCGCCGGTCCGCAGGGCCGCGGTGCTCGGTAAGCCGATCTCGCATTCGCGGTCCCCGGAGCTGCACTTGGCCGCCTACCGGGCGCTCGGCCTCGACTGGACCTACGACCGCATCGAGTGCACCGCCGAGCAGCTGCCAGGGCTGGTGGACGGTCTCGGTCCCGAATGGGTCGGTCTCTCGGTGACCATGCCAGGCAAGGAGGCCGCCCTGGCGTACGCGACCGAACGCACCGAGCGAGCGGTCTTGGTCGGGTCGGCCAACACGCTGGTCCCGATAGGTGTTGTCTCGACCGACCTGCAAGCAGTCGCCAGCGGTGTTGTCTCGACCGACCTGCAAGCAGTCGCCAGCGGTGCCGGCTGGCGAGCGGACTGCACGGACGTAGACGGCGTTATCGGAGCCCTGCGCGGTGGCGGCGTCATCGAAATCGCCGAGGCCGTAGTGCTCGGCGCGGGTGGCACCGCACGCCCGGCCATGCTCGCCTTCTCCGAGCTCGGCGCGCGGCATGTCACCGTGGTGGCGCGCGATGCTGGAAGGGCGCGTAGCGCACTGGATCTCGCGGAGCGTCTCGGAATGACGGCAACGGTGCTCGGATTCGACTCCGCCGCGATCGGCGCGGCGTGCGCGGGAGCGGGCGCGGTCGTCAGCACGGTTCCGGCCGCGGCCGCCGCCGCCGTCGCCGACCAGGTGGCCGCCGCTCCCGTCGTCCTCGACGCTATCTACAACCCATGGCCGACACCGCTCGCTTTTGCCGTCGCCCGAGCGGGCCACACCGTGGTCAGCGGCCTGGAGATGCTGCTGAACCAGGCTTACGGCCAAGTGGAGCAGTTCACCGGGCGTCCCGCTCCGCGTGTGGAAATGGCCGCGGCCATCAAGCCGCCCGAAATCTGACACCGGTTCTAGTTTGGATCCGTGCGGCGCAGGTTATTGTGTTGGATATGAATGCTTGGGTGTTGCGAGCCGCAGTCCTCGGTGCGCTGGTTGTCGTCCTGCGTGCCGTGCTGGGATTCGCGATGGTGTACTGGCCGACGAATGGGGCGTGGATGCGGATCCTGGCCCTCGTCGTCCTGCTCGGCGCCATCGGATTCTGGGGCCTGCTCGACGGTCGAAAGGACCGCGCCGCCCACCCCGACCCGGAGCGCGGCTCCGATCTGACCATCCTGTGGCTGAAGGCCGCTGTGGCAGGTGGCGTCGGTAGCGGCCTCGTCGCTTGGATCCTGGACCGGGCGCCCCGCTTCGACCTCGGCGACAACGGTTTGCTCTTCGAGCTGACCGCCTCCGCCGCGTTCATCGTCCTGCTGATCTTCATGCCCGCGCTGCTCGGTGTCGCCATCGGCCGCATGCTGGCGGGCCGCAAGGCCGACAGCTGGTCCGCGCCGCCCACCGCGCTCACCAAGGGGCCGAGACCCGCCTGATACCGGCAATCGGCAAGCAAACGAAAACGGCGCACCTCCGCACAGGAGATGCGCCGTTTTCCGTTGTCGGCTACAGCAGGATCGCGCCGCTGCTCGGGCTGTCTTCCTTGGCGATGGCCGAGTACGCGGCGGCGAGCAGCGCCGGATCGGGGCCTTCGAGACGCCCCGGCTTGCCCAGACCGTCGAGGACGACGAATCGCAGCACACCCGAACGGGTCTTCTTGTCGGTCTGCATCGCGTCCAGCAGCTGCGGGAGTGCGTCGGCGTCGTAGCCGGTCGGCAGGCCGACACTCTGCAGGATGGCGCGATGACGGTCGGCGGTGGCATCGTCGAGGCGCCCGGCAAGGCGGCCGAGCTCGGCGGCGAACACCAGTCCGACCGAGACGGCGGCGCCGTGGCGCCAGCGGTAGCGCTCGCGGCGCTCGATCGCGTGCCCCAAGGTGTGCCCGTAGTTGAGGATTTCGCGCAGGCTGGCCTCCTTGAGGTCGGCGGCGACCACGTCCGCCTTCACCTGGATCGCGCGGCGGATCAGCTCCGGCAGCACCTCCCCCGTGGGGTCGATCGCGGCCTCTGGGTCGGCCTCGATCAGCTCCAGGATCACTGGGTCGGCGATGAAACCGGCCTTGATGATCTCGGCCATGCCCGCGACGATCTCGTTGCGCGGCACCGTTTCCAGCGTCACCAGGTCGACGAGGACCGCGGCGGGCTCGTGGAAGGAGCCGACCAGGTTCTTGCCCGCCTCGGTATTGATGCCGGTCTTGCCGCCGACAGCCGCGTCGACCATCGCGAGCAGCGTGGTCGGCACGTGCACGATATTGACTCCGCGCATCCAGGTGGCGGCGACGAACCCGGCCAGGTCGGTGGCCGCGCCGCCACCGAGGCTCACTACGACGTCGTTGCGGGTCAGGCCGATGCGGCCGAGCACCTCCCAGCAGAAGCCCGCGACGGCCAGCTCCTTGCCGGACTCGGCATCCGGGATCTCGATGCGATGCGCGTCGATACCGGTGTCGGCCAGGGCCTTGCGCACGGCTTCCGCGGTCTCGGCCAGCGGCGGCTGATGGAAGATCGCGACCGTCCGCACGCCGGTGGTCGCGCCGTTGACCGCATCGACCAGTTCGCCGAGTAGCCCGCGGCCGATGATCACGGGATACGGGTCGGCGGTGCGGACCTGGAGACGAGTCGGCTCGGTCATGGGTGCTCCGATTCTGTTCGTGCCGTTTGATTGGTCGAGCGTGCACGGGCGCGTCGGGCGCGAGCGCGCCGCGACCGGCTGCCCGGTGTCGGTGTGTTGCCGGGGGTTTCCTGCGGTGTGGGTGTTGCCTCGGTCTTATTCTGCTGCTGCGGTTCGCCCTGCGCGGCCTTGCGGCGCGCCGCGGCTCTCGACCTGGCCGCGCGCCTCGCGCGTGACCTGTTGCTGCCCTGCGACTTTCCGGTGCCCTCGGTGTTCCCGCCGCGCTGCGTCTTACCGCTGTCCTCGGCCGATGCCGCGCTCTGCGCGAGCGCGGTGCCGGTTGCCGCCGCCGCGTCGGGCTCTGTGTCTTGCGGAAGGACCGAATCCATATCGAGCTTCGCCATGATCATGCGCACCACGCGACCGGGACTGCGACCGTCGGTCCGCACCCGGACCGAGGCGACCTCCCGGTACAGCGGCCGGCGCTTGCGCATCAGTTCCCGGTATTTCGTGCCGGGGTCGGCGCCGTTGAGCAGCGGCCTTCCGGTGCTCGCGCCGGTGCGGCGAAGTCCTTCGGCCACACTGATTTCCAGGTAGACCACGGTGCGGTTACGCAGCAGCGCCCTGGTTTCCTTGGACAACACGGCACCGCCGCCCAGTGACACGACACCGCGTTCGGCCAGGATGGCGCGGCGCACCACGCGTTCCTCGATCTTGCGGAACTCGGGTTCGCCGTCGGTGGCGAAGATCTCGGGAATGGTGCGCCCGGTCTCGCGCTCGATGCCGGTATCGGTGTCGTACAACTCGACACCGAGTTCCCTCGCGAGCTTGCGGCCGATCGTGGTTTTCCCTGCTCCGGGCGGTCCGACCAGCACCACGCGCGGTGCGCGCGGATCGGTCTGGACGATCATTGCGGCATGTGTGGGCGGGCGCTGATGCGCTTGACGTAGCTGGTGATGTTGTCCAGGGTCTCGGTCAGCGAGTCGCCACCGAACTTCTCCAGCGCGGCCTGCGCGACGACGAGCGCGACCATCGACTCGGCGACCACACCCGCGGCCGGCACGGCGCACACGTCGGAGCGCTGGTGGATGGCGACGGCTTCTTCGCCGGTGGTCATGTCGACCGTGGCGAGCGCGCGCGGCACCGTCGAGATCGGCTTCATCGCGGCGCGGACCCGAAGAGCCTCGCCGTTGGTCATGCCGCCTTCCAGGCCGCCCGCCCTGTTGGTCGAGCGCAGCACCCCGTCGGGACCTCGCTTCATTTCGTCGTGTGCCAGGCTGCCGCGGCGGCGCGCGGTCTCGAAACCGTCGCCGACCTCGACGCCCTTGATCGCCTGAATGCCCATCAGCGCGGCGGCAAGGCGCGAGTCCAGCCGGTTCTCGCCGCTGGTGAAGGAGCCGAGTCCGACGGGCAGGCCCTCGACGACGACCTCGACGACGCCACCGAGGGTGTCGCCGTCCTTCTTGGCAGCCTCGATCTCCGTGATCATCGCGGCCTCGGCGTCCTTGTCGAACGCGCGCACCGGGCTCTCGTCGATGGCGGCCAGATCGCTCGCGCCCGGGATCACCCCGGTGGTGTTCACGGCGGTTCCGATCGAGACGACGTGCGAGACGACCTCGACACCGAATGCCTGGCGCAGGAAGTTGCGCGCGAGGGTGCCCGCCGCGACGCGCGCGGCGGTTTCGCGGGCGCTGGCCCGCTCCAGCACATTGCGGGCGTCGTCGAAGTTGTACTTGAGCATGCCCGAGTAGTCGGCGTGCCCTGGCCTGGGGCGAGTGAGCGGCGCATTACGTGCCAGATCGGCGAGCTCGGTCTCATCTACCGGGTCGGCGGACATGACTATCGTCCACTTCGGCCACTCGGAGTTGGCGATCTCGATCGCGATCGGTCCACCCATGGAGCGGCCGTGGCGCACACCGCCGACGATGGTGACCTTGTCGGCCTCGAACTTCATCCTCGCGCCGCGCCCGTACCCGAGCCGGCGCCGTGCGAGCTGCGCGGAGATCTCTTCGGAGGTCACCTCGACACCGGCCACCATCCCCTCGAGGATGGTGACGAGAGCGGGACCATGGGATTCTCCGGCAGTTATCCAGCGCAACACGCTGTCCATCTTCCCATGTCGACGTGGGTGCTCCGGCATGCGGCCCGACGTGATCACGGGCACGGTCGGCGCGTCGGCGACATGGGCGCGGGGCCACCCGCTGTCACCGGCCAGGTTGCCGCGGCGCGATGGCCGCCGAGCCCGGGACGGGTGGCTCCGACCGGCGTGTCGGAAGGTTGCGTCAGCTGCCACGGGTCGCGGCAAGCGCCAGCAGCGTCGTCAGGCACATCGCAGGCCCATGTGGCACGGTGAGTCGTCGGGTGCGGTCTGTCTCGGCTCGCATCCTTCGGACGGCCAGCGCCACCACGCCGAGCGCGGCGGTCAGGATCGGCGCGGCGAGCGCCGCCCGCACCCACGCCTGCGCACCACCGAGCCCGGCCACCGCGCCGAGCCCGATCGCGAGTTTCACATCCCCCGCGCCGAACGCCTCCGGCGAACCCAGATGTACCAGCAGGTAGGGAATCGCCAGCAACGCGGCACCGAGCAGCGCGGTTGTGAATTGTGTTGTGAACAACGCGTATCCGAAGATCATCAGCGCGCCCGGTCCGGTGAGCGCGTCGGGCAGCCTGCGGTGCCGGATATCGATGACGGTGAGTGTCCCGCACCATGCCACGAGCAGGGAGAATGCAGCAAAGTCCATGGCTACCAGCCTTTGTCGAACGCGCTCGCCGATCAAGCCTCATTCACGAATTGTCGATAGCCGATCGATATGTGAACAACGATCGATCCGCTCGGTGTCGCGGCCGGGTGTCCGCGTCGCTTCCGCGCGTAATTGTGCGGGGGCAGAGTGGATTTCGTTCGAGTCGTAATGCGGCGTTTGTCCGTTCTCCGAAGCGGCCGATCGGCCGCGCCGCCACGGCCGGGGGATCCTCCGATCGCCGGTGTCCGTGTTGCGTGTCGGGTTGTTGCGTGTCGGCGGTAGCTTTGAACACATGTCTGCTGATCACGCGCGCCGTTGGCCCGACTACGCAGCGCGTCGCGGTGCGCTGCGGAGTCTGCTGGTGGAGAACGAGGTCGATGCACTGCTGGTCACCGACCTGGTGAACATCAGATACCTCACCGGGTTCACCGGGTCCAACGCCACACTGCTCGTGCACTCCTGGGATATGCGCAATGCCGAGGAGCGCACGGTGATCGGCACCGACGGCCGGTACCGGACCCAGGTTTCCGAGCAGGTGCCGGACCTGCGGGCCGAGATCGCAAGGGCCACTGCCCGCAGGATCGCGGAACTCGCGGGGGAGTGGCAGCTCGGCCGAGTCGGCTACGAGAGCCACATCGTCACCGTCGACCAGCACCGCGGTTTCATCGAGCAGTGCACCGGCCTCGAGTTCGTCGCGACTCCCGGGCTTGTCGAACAGTTGCGGATGGTGAAGGACCCATACGAGATAGAGCAACTGCGCGCCGCGTGCGCCGCGGGCGACGCCGGACTCGCCACATTGCTCGAGCGCGGTGCGCTGCGCCCCGGCCGCACCGAGCGGCAGGTGGCGAGAGATCTCGAGTGGGCCATGTTCGAGCACGGCGCCGCGGCGGTGGCTTTCGAGACGATCGTCGCAACCGGCGCGAATTCGGCTGTCCCGCATCATCGGCCGACCGAAGCCGTGCTCGCCACCGGCGACTTCGTCAAGCTCGACTTCGGCGCGGTAGTCGGCGGCTATCACTCGGATATGGCACGCACCTTCGTGCTCGGCGCGCCGACGGACTGGCACCGCGAGGTATACGCCCTGGTCCAGGAATCGCAGCGAGCCGGACGCGAGGCATTGACACCTGGTGCGCAGGTGGCCGACGTGGATGCGGCCGCCCGCGCGGTGATCGAGTCGGCCGGGCACGGGAAGCTGTTCGTGCACGGTCTCGGGCACGGGGTGGGACTGCAGATTCATGAAGCGCCGGGAATCGCCAAAACCGGAACCGGTACACTTCTGTCTGGCGTGGCGGTGACCGTCGAACCAGGTGTGTACTTTCCCGGCCGCGGCGGCGTCCGGATCGAGGACACGCTCGTGGTGCGCGAAGGGGGCCCGGAACTGCTCACCAACACCAGCAAAGACTTGACCGTCGTCGACTGACGCCGGTTGCCCGAGACCGTAGATATTACGAACGAGGAGATCCGAGGACAGTGGCGGACACCAGCGACTTCAAGAACGGCCTTGTGCTGAAGATCGACGGTCAGCTCCAGCAGATCATCGAATTCCAGCACGTCAAGCCGGGTAAGGGGCCCGCGTTCGTGCGGACCAAGCTGAAGAACGTGCTGTCCGGCAAGGTTGTCGACAAGACCTTCAACGCGGGCGTCAAGGTGGAGACCGCCGTCGTCGACCGTCGCGATATGACCTACCTGTACCACGATGGTTCGGATTTCGTCTTCATGGACGGCGACACCTTCGACCAGATTTCGATCACCGAACAGACCATCGGACCGAGCTCCCGCTTCCTGCTGGAGAACATGTCCGTGCAGGTCGCGACCAACGAGGGCGCACCGCTGTACGTCGAGCTCCCGGTCACAGTCGAGCTCGAGGTGCAGCACACCGACATCGGCCTGCAGGGTGACCGCTCCACCGGCGGCACCAAGCCGGCCACGCTGGAAACAGGCGCCGAGGTGCAGGTCCCGCTGTTCATCAACAGCGGCGACAAGCTGCGCATCGACTCGCGTGACGGCAGCTACCTCGGCCGGGTGAACTCCTGATCACCCACCGCCGGGCACACAGGGGGATGATGTGACGGTGGCCGAACAGAAACCCACGTACAAAAAGCTCGGCGCCAGGCACAAGGCGCGCCGCCGCGCGGTCGACCTGCTCTTCGAGGCGGAAGCCCGCGACGTCGATGCGGCCGATCTGGTCTCCGAGCGCGTCGAGTTGGCCGCCCAGGACCAGGCGGTCGCCCCGGTGCATGCGTACACCAAGACCCTTGTCGAGGGCGTCGCCGACGATCTCGACCGGGTGGACGGCACCATCGAGTCCTACCTCAAGGACTGGGAGCTGTCCCGGCTGCCCGCCGTCGACCGTGCCATCCTGCGGATCGCGGTGTGGGAGTTGTTCCACGCCAACGATGTTCCGCCGGTGGTCGCCGTCGATGAGGCCGTGGAGTTGGCCAAAGAGCTCTCCACCGACGACTCACCGTCCTTCGTGAACGGCGTACTGGGCCAGGTCGTGCTCGTCGCGCCCCAGGTGCGCGCCGCCGCCGCGGCGACAGCGCCGCCGCGCCAGGAGCCCGAGGCCTGACATGGCGAACAAGTACCTGGTGATGGCGATGCGCAGGCCGGACTTCGATTCCTCGGCCATCGAGCCGCACCGCGATTTCCTCGCGGGTCTGCTCGAACGCGGCCAGTTGGTCGAGAGTGGTCGCTTCACCGACGGCACCGGTGGCGCCTACGTCATCCACGCCGACAGCCTCGACGCCGCCCGCGAGATCGCCTTCTCCGACCCGGTCCACACCACGGGGTCTTCGGAGCTCACGGTCTACGAGTGGGAGATCGTCGTCTCCGCCTGAGCTGAACATCCGCAACAGCCGCGCGCCTGAAAAGGTGTGCGGCTGTTGTTGTTTCGGAGCCTCGCCGATGTGCACCCCAGCGCTCCCGCTGGTGGGTGTACGGGCCCAGCGGGAGCGCACCGCGGACCGTCGGTGTGACGGCCCACGGGTTCGGGTGTGCGGTCGAGGCGGTGCACCAGTGACTGGTCGACGCCGTCGGCCCTGCACACAGTGTCGATCTTGGTTCCTCAACCCCACTCGAGGTCAAGTGGTCAGTCGGTGAGCAAAAGGGCCGCGACAGCAGCGGTTGTCGCGATGGTTGCCAGGGCGAGGCCGGTGAGGACGAAGCGGAGCATGGGGACTCGGACCTTGTGGCTGCGGCAGAATTCGAGGCAGAGCAGGGTGGCGAGGGACGCCCACGGCGTGACCAACGGGGCGACATTCGTGCCGATGAGCAAGGCCAGCAGCTGGTTTCGATTCTCCTCCGGTACGACGGACTCGCCCGCGGTGTAGGCGGGCAGGTTATTGGCCACATTGGACAACGTCGCGCCCGCGCCCGCCGCGCGGTACGCGCCGAGCGCGCCGGGGTCGGCCCCGATCAGCCGGCCCATGGCCTCCGACAACCCGAACCTGCTCAGCGTGGGCAGCACCAGGAACAGTCCGACCACGAAAACCAGTAGCCGCCAGGGGATCAGCGATAGGCGCAGCGATGAACGGTCGAATATGGCGAAGGCCGCCACCGCGATGGCCGCGGCAAGGGTGGCGGCGATGCCGATGCTATCGCCGACGAACGGGATGGCCAGGATGAACAGCACGCACGCGCCCGCCGTCGTGTACAGCAGCGCGCGTTGGGTGCCGTTCTCCGGACGGACCGGCTCCGGCGGCACATAGCGGTCCGCGTCGCGCAGGCCGCGTCGCCAATACCAGACCCACAGGCAGATCATCGTCGCCGCGATCGACACCAGCTGCGGCGCCCACATGCGTGCGGCGAAATGGGTGGTATCCAACGCGACTCGGTTCGCGGCGAGCAGATTGGTGAGATTGGAAACCGGCAGCAGCAGGCTCGCGGTATTGGCCAGCCACAGTGTGGTCATCGCCAGCGGTAACGGTGGAATCCTGGCGGGTATCGCGAGTGCGAGCATGACCGGTGTGAGCAGCACCGCGGTGGTGTCCAGATTCAGCAAGATCGTGGTCGCCGATGCGAACAGCACACACAGCCCGAACAGCGCCGGATAGTGGCCGCGGCCGACGATGGCGATGCGATGGGCGATCACATCGAAAACCTTGGCCTGCCTGGTGAGCTCGGCCAGCACGATCACACTGCCGAGGAACAGCAAAAGCGGACCGATCCGCCGCATATTGTCGGCCGCCTCGGCCTTGGGTAGCAGCCCGGTCGCCACGCACAGCAGTCCGGCAACCAGCAGTCCGAGTCGCACCGAGTCCAGCGTGCTCAGCCGCCATCGTGACGGTGGTTCGGTCGATGGCGGTTTCCGTGCGGAGGAGACGATTTGCTCGGGCACGTTCACCATCCTCTCAGCAGGGGCCATGCGGCCGCGGTTCAGCTTCCGAGTTGGCCAGGCAGTGGCAGGGTAGCGGGTGGTGGCGTCGCTCGACCCCACGGAGCGCGACGATCATGCCTCTCCTGCAACGGTTTCCGAGATGTGCGCTAACTCACGGGCCGCTATTGACGGTGCCATTGGTCAACGGTACGTTATGTGAGTCACGATTGGTGGTGTCGATAACAGACGGGGATTCGGTTCCCCGGAGAGTGCCGGTCGAGCCGAACATCGCCGGGTTCGTGATGGTGTTTGCTCCCCGAACCAAAGGACGTGTTTCGTCATGGTCGCCATTAGCCTCGGTCTCGTATTTCTGTTCATCTTGGTCTCCGGTGGGCTGCGGTCCATCGAAGTCGGGTGCCAGAACACCCAGAAGATCCACGTGCAGAACATGTGGCTGTGCGCGGTGTTCTCCTACGCCGTCGCGCTGGCCGGATTCCTGATTTTCCTCGCGGTATCCAGGGTGGTCTCTCCTTCGGCGTTGCCGAGCCTAGATGACCTGCGAAACATGCCGTGGTGGGCGCCGTTCGGTGGCTTGATCGGCGGTGTCGCGGTGGTCGGCATGATCACCGTCGCCAAGTATGTCGGCGTCGCGATGTTCAACGCGGTTGTCATCGTGAGCGAGATGCTGGTCGCGCTGGTGATGGACCACCTGGGGCTCATGGGGTTCGCCGCCAGGGAATTGACCCCGCCGCGCCTGGTCGGCGCCGTGTTGATCACGGTCGCGGTCTATCTGATGGCCAGCGACACGACGAAGCGAGAACCCGCCTCGCCCACCACCGTGCCTGCCGAAGGGATCTTCCGATGACCACCACGACTACCACCACCGAGCCCGAGCCACGCACGACGCTGCCGCGCTCGGCACTTGCCCTGGTCTTCGTGTTCCTGTTGGTCGGCGGCGCGTTGCGATCCGTCGAGGCCGGGTGTCAGAACACGCTGAAGCTGGCGCTGGACAACGTGTGGCTTTGCGGAGTGATCTCCTATGCCGTTGCCCTCACCGGCGTCGGTGTCATTCTCATTGTCTCGCTGGTATTTTCGTCCACCCGGCAATTGCCGACCCGCGCCGCTATCGCCGCCATGCCCAAGTGGGCGCCGCTGGGTGGTCTTACCGGCGGCGCGGCGATCTTCGCCATGATCACTGTCGCCTCCAGCGTCGGTATCGGCACCTTCAACGCCTTGATCATCGGTGGACAGATGTTTCTCGCCACCGCGATGGACCACTACGGAGTGATGGGTTTCCCGCGACGCAGGATAAATGCCAAGCGAATCGGCGCGTGCGCCATGATCATCGTCGGCTCCTACCTGATGGCGAAGTACTGATGGTGCTGTACCGCGCCGCTCACTTCGCCCGTGGCCCAGCCTGATTCGAGCGGTTCGGTCAACCGATCGGCTCTGTCGTAGGGGTGGCCACCCAGCCTGCGACCACAGCAAGGCCGGTTGGCCGGTGCACCGCGATGAAGCCGAACGGGCGGTCGAAGGCGACGGAGACCGTGGTGACGAGGCGTTGGGGCGGAAGGCTTGCCGCCCGCGCCATATCGAACGCGGTGACCGCCGCCGCCTCGAATCCGGTTCGGGTGAATCTGGCGAGGACCTCCTGTGCGCCCTGCGCCACGTACAGCGGGTCGGGGGAGATCTCGGGGAAGTGGCCGTAGCTGCTGTCGGTCGCTGTTGTCAGGCCGAACAGTTCGGGCTGCGCACAGAGGTCGTGCCCCGATCGGATCTCGAAGGGCGGCAGTCGAACTTCGAGCAGATCTCGCCGAGATCTCCCGGTGTGCTTGCGCACCGTGAGGCCAGGGCCGACGGTTGCGTCGGGGATTTCGGTGCGGATCGGGACCGCACCGCTCAACGCGTCGAGACCGGCCGCGAGAACGACCTCCGGTGTCGCCGCGCCGAGGAGGAGGTGTACGTCCACGTCGGCCGTGCCGGTGACGACCACCCGGGTGATCGGTGTCGGTCCATCGAGGATCGCGGCATCGGTGAGGCGAGTGGTGACGCGGGCGAGGCCGGGTCCTCGGTGCCCGCGCCACGGGCCGGTGTCGAACGCCGATTCGACGGCCTCGAACGGTGTTTCCCAGCTGGTCTTCGCCGCAAGGGCGGTGGCGAGGACCAGCAAGGTGTCGCGATCGATCCGCAGCGGGAACTTCTCGATGAGCCCACCGGTGTGCCGTGTGGCCCAGTCGTCGAGAACAGCTTGTTCGCCGAGTCGGTCGATGGTGCCCGCAGGTAAACGTCGAACCCAATCCTGGTGCAGCGGTAGGTCATCGCGCACCCATAGGCCGAGTGCGGCCGATACATCCTCGGCGTCGGACAGCGTGCGCAGCAGCTCGAGCGCCGCGGAAGCAGCCACATCGGCGGACACTCCGATCGCGGCTTCCAGTTCCGACCGCGCCTGCCCGTCCGCGGCCGCCGCGAGCAGCGCCAGCAGCGGCCACAAACCGGCACCGGATACGACGAAGTCATCGGTACCGGCTGCGGAGCACCACCGCGCGGTCAGATCATTGGTCGCGATTACATGCGGCGCCACAGATGTCTGCACCGCACCCACGTTATGCGCAATCGGCCCCGAGGACGGTCTGTCGCCACGAGACAGGGGTTAGGACTTTCATGCGTCGAGCGACTCAGGGCGGAGGATGATCTTGCCGATGGGGGAGCGATCCTCGACGAGCTGATGGGCTTTGCTCGCTTCGCTCAACGGGAGGATCGCGTCCACGAGCGCGTCGAGGGTTCCGGAGGCTGCTCGCTCGAGTGTCGCGGTACGAGCCTTGGCGACTCGAGCGAGCCAGTCCGGGCCCGCGCAGCCGGTGAGGGTCAGGCCGCGAGAGAGTAGGTCGGCGACGCCTACCTGTGCCGGTGCGCCGGAGAGCCAGCCGTAGCTGAGCATCCGGCCGCGCAGCGGTGTCATGGTGGCGAGTACGTCGACGGCGGTGCTGCCTCCGATCGAGTCGAAGACGACGTCGATCGTGGCGTCGCCGAGGGCTTCGCGCAGTCGGCTCGGCCAGTGCGGGTCATTATGGTCGATCACTTCGTCCGCGCCGAGATCCCTTGCTCTCGCGGCTTTTTCGGTTCCACCCGCCGTCGCGATGACGCGGGCCGCGCCGTATTCCTTCGCGAGTTGCGTCAGCGCGCTGCCGACGCCCGTCGCGGCCGCCTCGATCAACACCGTCTCGGTGCCGGTCATGGCCGCGGTTTCCAGTAGCGGCAGCGCTACCGATCCGCTCATAAGCACCGAGGCCGCGTCGGCCACCGAAAGCCCATCCGGAATTCGGAGCGCGGAACCCGCTGGCGCACACACTAATTCGGCGTATGACCCGAAACCTGTGGTCTCCACGACAACTCGCTCTCCGATGAGCTCGGCTGCCACCCCTTCTCCGACCTCGACGACCACGCCTGCCGCCTGAAAGCCGAACACCAGCGGCGGCTCGATGGGCGTCGGGAACTGTCCCGAGCGCAGCATGGTCTCGGGGAACAAGACCGGAATCGCCTCGGCGCGGATCACCAGCTCGCCGGGGCCCGGCCGCGGCGCGGGAACCTCTCCAGCGACCAGGACCTCGGGTCCGCCGATGCCCGTCATTACGATTGCCTTCATTGATAACTCCATAACTTGACTGTCGGTCCAGATGTTGGCAACAATATGGACCGGCGGTCAAGTTGTCAACGAAGGTGGTGGAATGGCCGACGAACGCCCAAAGGAGCGAGCGGATGCGGCGCGTAACCGGCGGGCGATCCTCGAAGCGACCGCCGCGCTGCTCGCCGAACACGGCGCGGACGCGTTGACCATGGATCGGGTCGCGGCCGCGGCGGGGGTGGGTAAGGGCACGATCTTCCATCGCTTCGGCAACCGCGCGGGACTGCTGCACGAGATGATCGCCGAGACCACCTTCGCGCTCATGGACGCCGTCCGCACCGGCCCGCCGCCGCTCGGGCCCGGGGCCCCCGCGGATGCGCGGCTGCTGGCCTTCTTCGACGCATTCGTGCGAATGATGACCGACAACATCGAAGTGACCGTCGCCTATCTCCAGGGCCCGCCGCACCCGCAGGCCGCCGAGATCCACGAATTCTGGGACGAGCACATCGCCGCGCTGCTGCGCGAGGCCCGGCCGGACCTGGACGCCGAGGTGGTCGGCAGGTTGCTGTTCGGAGCCCTCGGTGCCGCGATGGTGCCGCAGATGGCTCGCGCGGGCGAGACGGAGCGACTGCTCGGTGCGGTCCGGGAACTGGTCGAGTCGGTATTGATTATCCGCTGAGTCGGCGCTCGGTCAGTCGTGCGCCAGGATCGCGTCGAAACGTTCGTCGGCACGGTCGAGCTGGTCGAGGATGTGGCGCTTGACGTGCTCGGCGAGCGGGGTGTCCGCACGAGTGACGAGCTCGCGGTAGACGTCGGTCAGCGGGCGGTATTTGGTGGCGAGCTTCTCCATGTGCGGTCCGTCGGCATACAGGATGCCTACCCCGTTGTCGGTGAAGTCGGAGAGCTTCACCACCCGGGCCAACGGTGCGCGATCGAGATTGGCCGCGATATGCGCTCGGTACTGGATGTGCCGGTCGATCGACGGGTCGGGCTCCGGATTCGTTACGGCGGCAACGATATCGGCCACTCGCGCACCGAATCGGTCGGTCAGCTCGGCCAGCGCGGCGGTGGTCGCGGGTCCTTGGCGGTCGCCCGCCAGTTCGGTCGCGTGATCCTCGACCGCGTCGTGTAGCAGGCCGGCGGCAATCAAATCGGCGTCGCGGACCTCGTAGTGACTGATGATCCGAATCGCCACGCGCAGTAGATGGCTGAGATACGGCTCCCGGCCGTAGCGATCGTCGCGATGCAGCTGCTCGGCGAGGTCGAGGGCTCGGGTGAGCCGCTCGGTGTCCGGTAGCTCGGCGATCTCCAGCAGTAGTCGTTCACGCAGTCCGGATTCGCCGTAGACCTCGCTGATCGTATGCAGCGGCATCACGGCCAAAACCCCCGCCCCAGGATTGCTCATAGGGTCAATCTATCGGTGCGGCCGTCGTCGGCGCTGTGCTCTGTGCCACTGCGATGAGGGGGTACCGGAATATACCCAGCCGGGAAAATGCGTTGCCGGGGCTCGCGGCTCATGGTGTCCTTGGTAGGCACGCGAGGCATGAACTGGAGGTAACCGTGGCCGCGCAAGACAAGCGGCCGCGACGAGGTTCGGCCGCCGACGAGATGTTGAAATTGCACCGGCGCACCATGGTGCTCGACGGCCGTGTCTACACGGTGATCAGCCTGCGCCCCGGCAGCGATTTCCGCTTCTCCACCAATCATTTTCACGACACCTGGCACGTTCTGTCGGACTGGCGCGGTGCACGGGTCCTCGCCAGGCTGCTCTGGGGTCTCGCGTATCAGCGGCGATCCGGCACCTTGATCGTGATCGACCCCGAACACCTGGACCCGAACCCTTTCGACGCCGCGCCCGCCGATCCGATCGTTGTGGTGCCCTCGGAGCGGACGGTCTTCACCCGCGCCGCCGCCGTCGCGCTGCGACGACAACTCCCGTTCCGGCAGCGTTCGGAGGGCACCGTGCGCTGGCAGACCTTCGGCTTGCGGCAGGCGGTGGACGAACTGCGCGAATGGCGCGCACTCGGCCCCGGCGAGCGGATCTGGCCGCACCGGGATCGCTCGGCCGTACCGGCCTGGGTCGATCGCCTGGGCGGGCTGGTCACGATCTTCGGCGCTCCCGATCAATTGCGCAGCTGGGCAACCGATCTGGCGACACTGGGCACCTATGCCACAGACGGGATGGACTACACCTATCTCGACGAGGCCGACTACACCGGTGAGGTACAGATATTCCGCCAGTATCGGCGAAAGGTGAGCCTCGCGAGCCAGGCGCGCGCCGAGGTGCTCGCACGAGCGGACGGCGACGCCGAGGAGTTGGACCGCGCAATTTGGTCGCAGGCCGCGACAATTCGGCGCCGCCGCTTCCCGGCAATCGAGCAGCCCACGGTCACCGACTGATCGCGCGCTTCGCCTTCAACACGACATACCGCGCGATCATCAGCGCACGTTGCGAGGGCGGAATTGGATGCTGATCCGTGGTCCCGCCGGTTTCCGCGTCTTGGGTACGGCGTGTTCCCAGGTGCGCTGGCAGGAGCCGCCCATGACCAGTAGGTCGCCGTGGCCGACGGCGTAGCGGAGGCTCTCGCCGCCGCCGCGTGGCCGCAGCAGCAGCGCGCGCGGTGCGCCGACCGAGAGGATCGCGACCATGGTGTCGTGGGTGGCGCCGCGGCCGGAGGTATCGCCGTGCCAGGCGACGCTGTCGCGCCCGTCGCGGTAGTAGCACAGGCCCGCCGTCTCGAAAGGTTCGCCGAGCTCGCGCCGATAGTGGCTGCTCAAGGCGTCGCGCGCATCGTCGAGTATCGGATCGGGTAGCGCTCGGTTTTCTTCATAGAAGTGCAGAAGTCGCGGCACGTCCACCACCCGGTCGTACATCGGCCGCCGCTCGGCCTGCCACGGCACCTCGTCGACAAGCCTCTCGAACAATGTGTCCGCACCGCTGAGCCAGTTCGGCAGCACATCCACCCACGCGCCGCCGCTCAGCGGTGTTCGCCGGATCCGGTCGAGCGTTTCGAGGTGGACATCGTCGAACCCGTCGAGCAGCGAACCCTGGAATGGTGTCGACATGAGTTCGAATCTACGTCTGATCGAACGTATGTGCTAGTCCTTCGGCGCAAACCGCGACCGCCTGTAGTCGAATGGACCCAACCGGTCCGTGGCGTGAATCAAGGACGCCCGAGAAGGGCGGTGCCTCCCAACCGCGCCGGTCGGGAGGCACGCTGTAGGCTGCTTGCCGTAAGAGACATCCTTTAACGGACCGTCCGGTGAGGCGGGGAAGGAGGTCGGCATGGCCGTGCCCGAAGATCGGGCCGCCAAGTCGGGCGCTGGCGAGGGATCGCAGCGACACACACCCGAATGGGTAGAGGCGGGACGCGAGTTGTTGTCGCCGTCGGATGTCGGCAGGACCATTGCACGTATCGCACACCAAATCATCGAGAAGACCGCCCTGGATTCGGGCGATCCCGACGCGCCGCGCGTCGTGTTGATCGGCATCCCGACCCGCGGTACCACTCTCGCCGTCCGGCTCACCGACAAGATCGAGGAATTCTCCGGTGTCCGCCCGGCGCTCGGCTCACTCGATATCACTCTCTACCGCGACGATCTACGCAGCCGCCCGCACCGGCCACTCGAGCGCACCTCGGTGCCGGAGGGCGGCATCGAGGACGCGCTGGTAGTGCTCGTCGATGACGTGCTGTTCTCCGGCCGAACCGTGCGCTCCGCACTGGACGGACTGCGCGACCTCGGCAGGCCGCGCAGCGTGCAGTTGGCGGTGCTCATCGATCGCGGCCATCGCGAACTCCCGATCCGCGCCGACTTCGTCGGTAAGAACGTGCCGACCTCGCGCAGCGAAGACATCTCGGTACTTTTCACCGAACACGATGGCCGCGACGGCGTCTACCTGCATCAGGAGGACGAGTCGTTGTGAGGCATCTGCTGACAGTGACCGATCTCGATCGCGCCACTGCTACGGAATTGCTCGACGAGGCCGAACGTTTCGAGCAGGCCCTGCTCGGACGTGAGGTGCGCAAACTACCGACCCTGCGTGGACGCACGGTTATGACGGTGTTCTACGAGAACTCCACCCGGACCAGGGTGTCGTTCGAGGTGGCAGGCAAGTGGATGAGCGCCGACGTGATCAACGTCAGTGCGAGCAGTTCCTCGGTCTCCAAGGGCGAATCCCTGCGCGACACCGCAATGACGCTGCACGCCGCGGGCGCCGACGCGCTCATCGTGCGCCACCCCGCCTCCGGCGCGGTACACCAGATCGCGCGCTGGATGGATGCATGGGCGGTGCAGTCGGGCCGCGGCTCGGGCCCGGCGATCATCAACGCGGGCGACGGCACCCACCAGCACCCGACCCAAGCGCTGCTGGACGCGTTGACTCTGCGGCAGCGCCTCGGCGACATCGAGGGCAAGCGTGTGGTGATCGTCGGCGACATCCTGCACAGCAGGGTCGCTCGCTCGAATGTCTTCTTGCTGGCCACTCTCGGCGCCGAAGTGGTGCTCGTCGCGCCGCGCACGCTGCTACCGATCGGCGCGGACAGCTGGCCCGCGCGGATCTCCAACAGCCTCGACGCCGAATTGCCCGGCGCCGACGCGGTGTTGATGCTGCGCGTGCAAGCGGAGCGCATGAACGGCGGGTTTTTCCCTTCGGCCCGCGAATACTCCGTGCACTACGGACTTTCGGAGCGCCGGATGGCGCTACTCGACGAGCATGCGGTGATCCTGCATCCGGGCCCGATGCTGCGCGGCATGGAAATTGCCTCGCCCGTTGCGGACTCGTCGAAGTCCGCGATCTTGCAACAGGTGACGAACGGAGTGCATATGCGGATGGCCGTGCTTTTCCGGTTGCTGGTCGGCACCCAGGAGACGGTGGCATGAACGAGTTGCTACTGCAGGGTGTTCGGCCGTACGGCGAGGGAGAGCCGGTCGACGTACTGGTGCGCGATGGTGTGATCGCCGCGATCGGTACCGATCTACAGACGAGCGCCGACACCGAGGTGATCGCGGCGCGGGGCCAGGTCCTGCTGCCCGGCTTCGTCGATCTGCATACACACTTGCGTGAACCGGGTCGCGAGGACACCGAGACCATCGAATCCGGTTCCGCCGCGGCCGCACTCGGTGGATACACCGCCGTGTTCGCGATGGCCAACACCGACCCCGTCGCCGACTCGGTGGTCGTCACCGACCATGTGTGGCGGCGTGGCAAGGAGGTCGGACTCGTCGACGTCTACCCGGTGGGTGCGGTCACCGTCGGGCTGGAGGGCAAGCAGCTCGCGGAGATGGGCACCATGGCGGCGGGCGTCGGCGCGGTGCGCATGTTCTCCGACGACGGTCACTGCGTGTACGACCCACTGCTGATGCGTCGCGCGCTCGAGTACTCGAACACATTGGGCGTGCTCATCGCGCAGCACGCGGAGGAGCCGCGGCTGACCAAGGGTGCGATCGCGCACGAGGGCCCGACCGCCGCCCGGCTCGGCCTCGCAGGCTGGCCGCGTGCCGCCGAGGAGTCGATCGTGGCCCGCGACGCGCTGCTCGCCCGCGATGCCGGTGCCCGCGTGCACATCTGCCACGCCTCCACCGCGGGGACCGTCGAGCTGGTCAAATGGGCCAAGGCGCAAGGTATTTCGATCACCGCCGAGGTCACCCCGCACCACCTGCTGCTTGATGATTCGCGGCTGGAAACCTACGACGCGGTCAACAAGGTGAACCCGCCGCTGCGCGAGGCCTCCGACGCGGCGGCGCTGCGTCAGGCGCTCGCCGATGGTGTCCTCGATTGCGTCGCCACCGACCACGCTCCGCACGCCGAACAGGACAAGTGCTGCGAATTCGCCGTCGCGCGACCCGGCATGCTCGGCCTGGAGACCGCGCTGTCGATCATCGTCCAGACCATGGTCGAGCCAGGTCTGCTGGACTGGCGTGGCGTCGCGCGGGTGATGAGCGAGCGCCCCGCCGAAATCGTCGGACTCGACGAACACGGCAGGCCCATCGAGGTCGGCGAACCGGCCAACCTCACGCTGGTCGACCCGCAGGCGTCATGGACGGTGCGAGCCACCTCGCTCGCGAGTATCTCGAACAACACGCCGTTCGAGGCGATGACCTTCCCGGCCCGAGTGACAACGACGTTGCTCAGGGGCGTGATTACCGCCCGCGAGGGCAAAGCGGTGGGGAACCGTGCGGAGGCGTAGATGAGTATCCCGCAGGATGCAGGAGGTCCGTAAGTGGAAAGAACGCTGTGGGTTGTCGGACTGCTTGCGCTGTTCGTGCTGTGTGTCTGGCTGATGTACCGAGGCTGGCGAAACCGAGCCGCGCGCCAAGAGGCGAGCATCGGTGAGCTGCCCGGCGTGCCCGCCGACTGCGGCGCGCAACTGCTGGAGCCGACCACCGGAATTTATCTCGGCAGCACCATCGCGCCCAGCTGGCAGGACCGGATCGCGGTGGGCGACTTGGGCTTCCGTGCCACAGCGGAACTCACGAGGTTCGAACGCGGAATTCTGCTCGAGCGCGACGGTGCCACGGTGATCTGGATTCCGCAGGAATCCATCACCGCCGTGCGCACCGAGCGCGGGCACGCGGGCAAGGTCATGACGGAAGATGGTGTGCTGGTAATTCGCTGGAAGCTGCCCACCGGAACCGAGATCGATACCGGTTTCCGTGGCGACGACAAGACGGTGTACCCGGCTTGGCGAGCGGATCCGACCAGAGCGACGACGGGAGAAGAAGAGTGAACGCAGGATCGCGCAGCGATTCGTTGGGAGGCGGCGGTCGGGAGACGGGCGGGCACGTCGAGGCAGCAGCTCTCGTACTGGAAGACGGGCGGGTGTTCCGCGGCACCGCCTACGGTGCCGTGGGCGAGACGCTCGGTGAGGCGGTGTTCTGCACCGCGATGACCGGGTACCAGGAGACCCTCACCGACCCCAGCTATCACCGGCAGATCGTGGTGGCCACGGCCCCGCAGATCGGCAACACCGGGTGGAACGACGAGGACGACGAGTCCTCGAAGATCTGGGTCGCGGGCTACGCGATCCGCGATGCCTCGCGCGTCGCGTCGAACTGGCGAGCCACCGGGACCCTGCAGGATCAGCTGGATCATCAGCAGGTCGTCGGCATCGCGGGCATCGACACCCGCGCTCTCGTACGCCATCTGCGTACCCGCGGTTCGATGAAGGCGGGCATTTTCTCCGGTGCCGCCCTCGCCGACGCCGAGGAGTTGCTGGCCAGGGTGAACGGTCAGGCCTCGATGCTCGGCGCGGATCTGGCCAAAGAGGTCAGCACCGGTGAGCTGTACACCATCGAGCCCGCCGGCGACCCCCGCTTCACCGTCGTCGCGGTCGATCTCGGCATCAAGACCAACACTCCGCGCATGTTCGCCGAGCGCGGGATGCGGGTGCACGTGGTGCCATCGACCACCTCGCTCGACCAGATTCTGGAACTGAACCCGAACGGGGTGTTTCTGTCCAACGGTCCCGGTGACCCGGCCACCCAGGACGGCGCGGTCGCGATCACCAAGGGCGTGCTGGAGAAGGGGGTGCCGCTGTTCGGCATCTGCTTCGGCAATCAGATCCTCGGCCGCGCGCTCGGGCGCAAGACCTACAAGATGAAGTTCGGCCACCGCGGCATCAACATCCCGGTCATCGAGAAGGAGACCGGCCGCATCTCGATCACCGCGCAGAACCATGGCTTCGCACTCGAGGGTGAGGCGGGGGAGCAGTTCGATACGCCCTTCGGGCGCGGCGAGGTCAGTCATGTCTGCGCCAACGACGGCACCGTTGAAGGTGTCCGCCTTGTCGACGGTCGCGCGTTCTCTGTGCAGTACCACCCGGAGGCCGCCGCGGGACCCCACGACGCCGCTTATCTCTTCGACCGTTTCGCCGGTCTCATGGAAGGAGCCTGATGCCACGCCGCAAGGATCTCGAGCACATCCTGGTGATCGGCTCTGGCCCGATCGTTATCGGGCAAGCCTGCGAGTTCGACTATTCCGGCACTCAGGCGTGCCGCGTGCTGCGGGCCGAGGGCCTGCGGGTTTCGCTGGTGAACTCCAACCCGGCGACCATCATGACCGATCCCGAGTTCGCGGATGCCACCTACGTGGAACCGATCACGCCGGAGTTCGTCGAGAAGGTCATCGAAAAGGAGCGTCCCGACGCGATTCTCGCCACCCTCGGCGGGCAGACCGCGCTGAATACCGCTGTCGCCCTGCATGAGCGCGGTGTGCTGCAGAAATACAATGTCGAGCTGATCGGCGCCGACTTCGACGCCATCCAGCGCGGTGAGGACCGGCAGAAGTTCAAGGACATCGTCGCCAAGGTCGGCGGCGAAAGTGCCCGCTCTTCGGTGTGTCACACCATGGACGAGGTGCGCGCCACCGTCGCCGAGCTCGGCTTCCCAGTGGTTGTGCGGCCGTCGTTCACCATGGGCGGCCTCGGCTCCGGCATGGCTTACAACGACGGCGATCTCGACCGCATCGCGGGCGGCGGGCTCGCCGCATCGCCCACCGCGAACGTGCTCATCGAGGAATCCATCCTCGGTTGGAAGGAATTCGAGCTCGAGCTGATGCGCGACAGCCGCGACAACGTCGTGATCGTCTGCTCGATCGAGAACGTGGACCCGATGGGCGTGCACACCGGTGACTCGGTCACCGTCGCCCCGGCCATGACCCTCACCGACCGCGAGTACCAGAAGATGCGCGATCTCGGTATCGCCATCCTGCGCGAGGTCGGCGTCGACACCGGCGGCTGCAACATCCAGTTCGCGGTGGACCCGGCCGACGGCAGGCTCATCGTCATCGAGATGAACCCGCGCGTCTCGCGCTCGTCCGCATTGGCCTCGAAGGCAACGGGTTTCCCGATCGCCAAGATCGCCGCCAAGCTGGCTATCGGCTACACCCTGGACGAGATCGTCAACGACATCACCAAGGAAACCCCGGCTTGCTTCGAGCCGACCCTCGACTACGTGGTCGTCAAGGCGCCCCGGTTCGCCTTCGAGAAATTTCCCGGCGCCGACCCCACGCTGACCACCACCATGAAGTCGGTGGGCGAGGCAATGTCGTTGGGCCGCAACTTCTCCGAGGCTCTCGGTAAGGTGCTGCGTTCGCTGGAGACCAAGGCCGCCGGCTTCTGGACGCAAGCAGATGGAAAGTGGGCACCGACCGAAGGTGGCGACGCGAAAGCGGTCGCCACGGCCGTCGAGGCCATCCTCGAAGACCTGCGTACCCCGACCGAGGGACGCATCTACCAGGTGGAGCGCGCGCTGCGCCTCGGCGCGAGCATCGAGGAGGTGGCCAAGGCTTCCGGTATCGACCCGTGGTTCGTTGCCGAGGTCGCCGGGCTCGTCGAACTGCGTCAGGAAATCATCGACGCGCCCGTGCTCGACGAGACGCTGCTGCGTCGCGCCAAGCACTACGGCCTTTCCGATGGCCAGATCGCCGCTCTGCGAGCCGAACTCGCGGGCGAGACCGGCGTGCGGACGCTGCGGCACCGGCTCGGGATCCGACCGGTCTTCAAGACCGTCGACACCTGCGCCGCCGAGTTCGAGGCCAAGACCCCGTACCACTACTCGACCTACGAGCTGGACCCCGCAGCGGAGTCCGAGGTGGCGCCGCAGCGCGAGCGCGAGAAGGTGATCATCCTCGGTTCCGGCCCGAACCGGATCGGCCAGGGCATCGAGTTCGACTACTCGTGTGTCCATGCGGCAACGACCCTGTCGCAGGCCGGGTACGAGACGGTGATGGTCAACTGCAACCCCGAGACCGTCTCCACCGACTACGACACCGCCGACCGGCTCTACTTCGAGCCGCTGACCTTCGAGGATGTGCTCGAGGTCTTTCACGCGGAGTCCGAATCCGGCACCGTCGCGGGCGTCATCGTGCAGCTGGGCGGGCAGACCCCGCTCGGTCTCGCGCAGCGGCTCACCGACGCGGGTGTCCCTGTCGTCGGCACCAGCGCCGCAGCCATCGACCTGGCCGAGGACCGTGGCGAGTTCGGTGACGTACTCGTCGCCGCCGGCCTGCCCGCGCCGAAGTACGGCACCGCGACCACCTTCGCACAGGCCAAGAAGATCGCCGCGAGCATCGGCTACCCGGTGCTTGTCCGGCCGTCCTACGTGCTCGGCGGGCGCGGCATGGAGATCGTCTACGACGAGCAGTCCCTCGAGGGCTACATCTCCCGCGCCACCGAGCTCAGCCCCGAGCACCCGGTGCTTGTCGACCGGTTCCTGGAAGACGCCATCGAGATCGACGTCGACGCACTGTGCGACGGCGAAGAGGTCTACCTGGGCGGCGTGATGGAGCACATCGAAGAGGCGGGTATCCATTCCGGCGACTCCGCATGCGCGCTGCCGCCGATCACCTTGGGCCGCAGCGATATCGAAGCTGTGCGCCGCTCCACCATCGCGTTGGCCAAGGGGATCGGCGTCAAGGGGCTGCTCAACGTGCAGTACGCGCTCAAGGACGACGTGCTCTACGTGCTGGAGGCCAATCCACGCGCCAGCCGCACGGTTCCGTTCGTCTCCAAGGCGACGGCAGTGCCGCTGGCCAAGGCCGCCGCGCGGATCACCATGGGCGCCACCATCGCCGAACTCCGCAAGGAGGGCATGCTGCCCGCCGAGGGCGACGGCGGCCACGTCCCGCTGGACGCGCCGGTCGCGGTGAAGGAAGCGGTGCTGCCGTTCCACCGGTTCCGCAAAGCCGATGGCACCGGGGTGGATTCGCTGCTCTCGCCGGAAATGAAGTCCACCGGTGAGGTCATGGGCATCGACGCCGACTTCGGGACCGCCTTCGCAAAGAGCCAGGCCGCGGCCTATGGTTCGCTGCCGACCGAGGGCACCGTGTTCGTCTCGATCGCCAACCGTGACAAGCGGGCCATGGTGTTCCCCGTGAAGCGCCTGCACGACCTGGGATTCCGCATCCTTGCCACCGAGGGCACCGCGGAAATGCTGCGCCGCAACGGTATTCCGTGCGAGCAGGTCCGCAAGCACTCGGACCCGGAACCCGGCGGCGAGGTGCCGATCGCGTCGATCGTGGAGCAGATTCGCGACGGCGAGGTCGACATGGTGTTCAACACGCCCTACGGCAACTCCGGGCCACGCGTGGACGGCTACGAAATCCGCACCGCCGCAGTCGGTGTGAACATTCCCTGCATCACCACGGTGCAGGGTGCCGCCGCAGCCGTGCAGGGCATCGAGGCGACCATCAACGGCGGCATCGGGGTGCGCTCGCTGCAGGAACTGCATTCGGCGCTTCGTGGCTGAGGATCGCTCGAACGACACAGGAGACGGTGCGATGAAGACGTTCGGTAACCGTCTGCGGCACGCGATGCGGCATTTCGGGCCGCTGTGCGTCGGCATCGACCCGCATCCGCAACTGCTCGACGCGTGGGGCCTGAGCGACGATGTCGACGGTCTCGAAGCGTTCGCCGAGACCTGCGTCGAGGCCTTCGACGGTCGCGTCGCGCTCGTCAAGCCACAGGTGGCGTTCTTCGAGGCCTACGGGTCGGGTGGCATGGCGGTGCTGGAGCGCACGATCAGCGTGCTGCGTGCCTCCGGCACCCTGGTGCTCGCCGACGCCAAGCGCGGTGACATCGGTTCCACCATGGACGCCTATGCCCGCGCCTGGCTCGGTGACGGCGCACTCGGCTCTGACGCGGTGACAGTGTCGCCGTACCTCGGATTCGGGTCGCTCGAACCGGCATTCGGCCTGGCCGGGCAGAACCACCGCGGTGTCTTCGTGCTGGCCGCCACCTCGAATCCCGAAGGCGCCCAGCTACAGCGCATCACCGACGTCGACGGCAGGACCATCGCCCAAACCGTGGTCGATGCGGCGGCCGACCGCAACGCGGGTGCCGAATTCGGTTCCGTCGGCGTCGTTGTCGGCGCCACCCTGACCGACGCCCCCGACTTGAGCGAACTCAACGGTCCGATCCTGATGCCCGGCGTCGGCGCACAGGGCGGGGGAGTGGACTCCATCCGCGCCCTTGTCCCCGCCGCCAGCTTCGGCGCGGCCGTGCCCGCCGTCTCACGCGCAGTGCTCGCGGCGGGCCCGTCGGTCTCCGCGCTGCGCGCGAGGACAGCGGAGCTCCAGGAAGAGTTCGCGTTCCTACAGCACTGAGCCGCCGAGGTCGGTTCGGGTAGAACTGATCTCGTCCCCGCCTGGAACGAGGCCGGGCAACTGTTCGGCGATCGATCCGTCGAGCTGAATCCGTCCTTTGTCCACCAGTCGCATCACGACGGTCGCGACGAATGTCTTTGTGACGCTGCCGATTCGGAAGTGGACATCGGTGTCGAGCGGTCCACGATCAGTGCGGCCGATTCTGTTCGCCGCCCAGGTCAGAGCGTTCGCGCCGTTCGACACACGCAATCAGAGGTCCGTAGCCGGCGTGGCCGCGATGCGCGCCACGGTAGCGGCCAGCGCATTATCCCGCGGCGCGGCGGCGACCTGCGCGGACGTCCGCATCGACGCGACGATCACGGCAGCGAACTCACAGGCATCGTGGCTGGGCGATGGATGTGATGGAGACGATGGGCAGTCCAGCGTCGGTCGATCCGGTTCGCCTGCAACGCCCGCTTCGCTGTCACCGAGGGGGCAAGCTGCGGTTGTCGAAGATTCGGGGACATTCTGCGGTGTGCTGTACATCACCCGCAGCGCGGCGGAGAAGCATAACGACGCCATCTTCGCTGAGCTCGAGCGCGCCGAGGGCAGCGCGCAATCGCCACGTGCCGGCCATCCTCGAGTATCTCCGTGCCGACGCCGCCGCGACATGATCAACAAGGGCCGTCTGGGCGGCTGGCGGCCCAGCTGCGCCCGTTTCGAGCCGTGACCGCACCTGAGTGTGGTCGCGGCGATCAGGCGGGCTGTGCGATCGATTCGGTCTTCCCGCGGAAACCGAGGCCGTCGTTTTCGGCGTTCCGCACACCCCGACACGCGAAAGGCAACGCGACACGCGGAAAAATCCGAGAAAGTTCCTGGTCGGACGCGCGCCCAGTTGCTGGGGTCACGCGCGGTGTCGCCGCTATCCCTTCGCTAACCCACTTTATTACCGAAAACTCCCTGCGTACGGGGCATTTCGATGTTTCGGCAGTAGGATCGACGCAGCGAGTGAGAGTGCATGTCGATCCGGTCGCGTCCACCTCTACGACATCGGCGAATCATGCGCTGACCTGGGGGGTGGGTTCGCAATCGCGCAAGGTCGTGGGTACGGTCGCTGAGACTGCTGGGTTACCGGCAGGAGTTAATGCAATGAACGATGAGACGGAGGAACCGTGGCCCTTCCCCAGCTGACTGACGAGCAGCGCGCCGCTGCTTTGGAGAAGGCGGCGGCTGCTCGCCGCGTTAGGGCGGAGCTCAAGGAGCGCCTGAAGCGTGGTGGCACCGACCTGAAGCAGGTCCTCACCGATGCTGAATCCGATGAGATTCTCGGCAAGATGAAGGTGTCTGCGCTGCTGGAGGCACTGCCCAAGGTGGGCAAGGTCAAGGCGGCGGAGATCATGACCGAATTGGAGATCGCCCCCACCCGGCGTCTGCGCGGACTGGGCGACCGGCAGCGCAAGGCGCTGCTCGCCCGATTCGACTTCGCCTGACAACGAAGGTGATCGGAAACACGCGGAAGGGTCGGCTGGTTGTACTGGTCGGCCCCTCGGCCGTGGGCAAGTCGACTGTGGTGCGCTGCGTCCGTGAGCAGCTGCCCCATTTGGTCTTCAGTGTCTCGGCGACGACCCGGGCCCCGAGGCCGGGGGAGGTCGACGGCGAAGACTATCGGTTCGTCACCCGGGAGGAATTCGACGCCATGATCGAGGCGGGCGAACTACTCGAGTGGGCGGACATCCACGGAGGATTACAACGTTCCGGTACCCCAGCGGGTCCGGTGCGCAAGGCAATGGCCGCAGGACTGCCGGTGCTCGTCGAGGTAGACCTCGAGGGCGCGCGGTCGGTACGCAAGGCCATGCCCGAGGCGCTGCTGGTGTTCCTCGCCCCGCCCAGCTGGGATGAATTGGTCGCCCGGCTCCGGTCGCGTGGCACCGAATCGCCCGAAGTCATCGAGCGCAGGCTGGAAACCGCCAGGACCGAATTGGCGGCCTGTGACGAGTTCGACATCGTCATAGTGAACGACGAGGTGACCAGCGCGTGTGAGCAGTTGGTATCGTTGTTTGTTAGCACAAATTCGAGTTCGTGACCCTTACCCCGCAGGAGCGCCCCTAGTGAGCAGTACGGACATCAAGCCCGCCCCGGCATATGACACTCCGATCGGCCTGACCAACCCGCCGATCGACGAGCTGCTGGAGCGCACCTCGTCCAAGTACGCCCTGGTCATCTACGCAGCCAAGCGGGCACGCCAGATCAACGACTACTACAACCAGCTGGGCGACGGCATCCTGGAATACGTCGGTCCGCTGGTCGAGCCGGGTCTGCAGGAGAAGCCGCTTTCGGTCGCGATGCGCGAGATCCACTCCGATCTGCTCGAGCACACCGAAGGCGAGTAGCTCGAGCCGGACGCAGTGACCACACATAGGCCGGAGGCGTAAGTGACACGGATCGTCGTCGGCGTCGGCGGAGGGATCGCCGCCTACAAAGCCTGCTCGATAGTGCGCCGGTTCACCGAGACCGGGCATCAGGTTCGGGTGATCCCCACCGAGTCGGCGTTGCAGTTCGTCGGCAAGGCCACCTTCGAGGCATTGTCCGGGAACCCGGTGAATACCGGTGTCTTCGCGGACGTGCCCGAGGTACCCCATGTGCGGCTCGGCCAGGAGGCGGACCTTGTGGTCATCGCCCCCGCGACCGCCGATCTGATGGCGCGCGCCGCGAGCGGCCGCGCCGACGACCTGTTGACCGCCACGCTGCTGACTGCCCGATGTCCGGTCGTGTTCGCGCCCGCGATGCACACCGAGATGTGGCAGCACCCGGCCACCATCGCCAATGTCGCGACGCTGCGTGCGCACGGTGCGATCGTCATGGAACCCGCGTCGGGCCGGCTCACCGGCACCGACACCGGGCCTGGCCGGTTGCCCGAGCCCGAGGAAATCTTCGGGCTTGCCATGTTGCTGCTCGAGCGCGCCGACGCGATCCCTCGTGATCTGGAGGGCCGCCGTGTGGTGATCACGGCGGGCGGCACCAGGGAACCGTTGGACCCGGTGCGTTTCCTCGGCAACCGCAGCTCCGGCAAGCAGGGCTATGCGTTGGCACGTGTCGCCGCTCAGCGCGGCGCGCAGGTCACCCTGATCGCGGGCAACACCATCGAGATGGCCGCGCCCGCCGCGGTCGACCTGGTGCACATCACCACCGCCGAACAGCTCAAGACGGCCGTCGACAAGCACGCGGTCGGCGCCGACGCGGTGATCATGGCAGCGGCGGTCGCGGATTTCCGGCCGACCAATGTGGCCGCGGCCAAGATCAAAAAGGGCGCGGGCGAGCCGAATGTGATCGAGCTGACCAAGACCGACGACATCCTCGCCGGTCTGGTGCAGTCGCGACGCGATGGCGAGCTGGCGGGCACCACGATTGTCGGCTTCGCCGCGGAGACCGGTGACGACCAGGGCGATGTGCTCACCTACGCGCGCGCGAAGCTGGCTCGCAAGGGTTGCGATCTGCTGGTCGTGAACGCGGTCGGCGAGGGTAAGGCGTTCGAGGTCGACACCAACGACGGCTGGCTGCTCGGTGCGGATGGCACCGAGCAGGCACTCGATCACGGGTCGAAGGCGCTGCTGGCAAGTCGCGTGCTCGACGCACTGCATCCGCTGTTGCGCTGAGCTCTTGTGCGCCGATGCCTCGGTGCGTTCGAGTCCTGTTGCGGCACTGCACGGATTGCGGTGTCGCGGTAATCACCGACGCGGACCGGTCGGTCGCGGTGGGAGATATTCAGGCAAGCGACGCCATGTCGGGATGAAGTTCCGGTGCAGCGCCTCGATCACCAAATAGTCTGAGACAGCGTCTGGGCGCGAGCCCATCGCGTCGGTGGTTTGGAATAGTCTGAGGTGAAGGGTTGCGCGGTGGCGGCATCACGCTACTGTCGCAAACCGATACGAGTAACCCGTTGAGGGAGAGGGAAGAACTGTGCGCACGTCCGGCAGCCGGCTATTCACCAGTGAGTCCGTGACCGAAGGTCATCCGGACAAGATCTGTGATGCCATCAGCGATTCCATCCTCGACGCATTGCTCGCGGAAGACCCGCGCAGCCGGGTCGCGGTGGAAACCCTCGTGACGACCGGTCAGGTCCATGTCGCGGGCGAGGTCACCACCTCCGCTTACGCGGACATCCCGCACATCGTGCGCGAGAAAATCCTCGAGATCGGATACGACTCGTCCGCAAAGGGTTTCGATGGAAACTCCTGTGGCGTCAACATCGCCATCGGCGCCCAGTCGCCGGATATCGCGCAGGGTGTCGATACCTCGCACGAGGCGCGCACCGCGGGCTCCGACGACGAGATCGAGCGGCAGGGCGCCGGTGATCAAGGCCTTATGTTCGGCTATGCGACCACCGACACCCCCGAGCTCATGCCGCTGCCGATCGCACTGGCACACCGCCTCTCGCGCAGGCTCACCGAGGTCCGCAAGTCCGGCGTGCTGCCCTACCTGCGCCCGGACGGCAAGACCCAGGTCACCATCGAATACGATGGCGACCGCCCGGTACGCCTCGATACGGTCGTCATCTCCACCCAGCACGCCGCCGATATCGACCTGGACAATCTGCTCGCTCCCGATATTCGCGAGAAGGTCCTCGACGCGGTGCTCGCCAACCTCGGCCTGCCCAGTCTCGACATCGCGAACGTCCGACTGCTGGTCAACCCCACCGGCAAGTTCGTGCTCGGCGGCCCGATGGGTGACGCGGGCCTGACCGGTCGCAAGATCATCGTCGACACCTACGGCGGCATGGCCCGCCACGGCGGCGGCGCGTTCTCCGGAAAGGACCCGTCGAAGGTCGACCGCTCGGCCGCTTACGCCATGCGCTGGGTCGCCAAGAATGTCGTCGCGGCCGAACTGGCCGAGCGCGTCGAGGTCCAGGTCGCCTACGCCATCGGCAAGGCAGCCCCGGTCGGCCTGTTCGTGGAGACCTTCGGCACCGAGAAGGTCGACCCGCTGCGCATCTCCTCGGCCATCACCGAGGTCTTCGACCTGCGCCCCGGCGCGATCATCCGCGACCTCGACCTGCTGCGCCCGATCTACGCGCCGACCGCCGCGTACGGCCACTTCGGCCGCACCGACGTCGATCTGCCGTGGGAGCACACCGATCGCGCCGACAAGCTGCGCGCGGCAATCGGCCTGTAAGTCGACCTGGCCCGCGTGAACCGACCCACGGCGGACCTCCCCGCCACACCCGCGGACGCTGCGTCCGCGGGAGCAAAGGCGGCGCACGATTCCACAGCAGCGGGAGCACCCATCGCACGGGTGCTCCCGCTGCTGTCGCCCGCGCACCTCGACCGCGACTTCGACTACCTCGTTCCACCCGGGTTGGACGCCATCGCCCAGCCCGGTGTGCGAGTCCGCGTCCGCTTCGCAGGCCGCCTCGTAGACGGCTACCTGCTTGCCAGGCTTGCCCGCAGCGACCACTCCGGCAAGCTGGTCGAACTCGAACGGGTCGTCTCTCCCGAGCGCGTCCTGACCCCCGAAATCCTGCGACTGGCCACCGCCGTCGCCGCCCGCTACGCAGGCACCCGCGCCGACGTCCTTCGCCTCGCCATCCCACCCCGCCATGCCCGCACCGAAACCGGCGGGTCGAAGAAGTCGACCGAACCGATTGCGGCGCAAGAAGATTCCGATGCAGTCGAAGGTGCGTCATCGGAGAGACCGGACGGATCCGCCGATGACGCTGCTCGGATCGACGGATCCACCGATGCTGCCCGTCGTGATGCTGTTGGGTCAAAGCTTGCGAGTTCGGTCACAGCGCAGGTGAATTCCGTTGCCTCTGTTTCGGATTCGCGCCGATCGGACGGTCTTGCCGCGACGAGCGCGGACGGAGCGACCGAGACGGCATCCGGCCACGAAAGTCGGCACGATCGTGCACCCAGCGTCGTTTCCATCGATTCGGCTGCGGTCGAGGTGGATTCGGAGGTCGATGTCGGTGTCGAGCCGGCGGCGACTTCGAATGCGGCGGCATCCACTGCCGCGCTGCCTGTCGATCCGACCCCGTGGGAGCGGTACATCCATGGGACCGCGTTCCTGACCGCGCTGGGGTTGGGGCGCGGGCCGCGGGCGGTGTGGCAGGCGCTGCCCGGCGAGGATTGGGCGCGGCGGCTTGCGGAATTGGCCGCTGTGGTTGTCGGGAGTGGACGCAGTGCGATCCTGATGGTGCCGGATCAACGGGATCTGGATCGGGTGCTCGCGGAATGTGTTCGGCTGGTGGGGGATTCGGCTGTGGGGTTGGCGGCGGGGTTGGGGCCCGCCGCGCGGTACCGGCGGTGGCTCGCGGCCTTGCGCGGTACCGCCGAGGTGGTGGTCGGGACGCGCAGTGCGGTGTTCGCGCCCACAAGAAATCTGGGTCTGATCGCGATCTGGGATGACGGTGACGACACCTACGCAGAGCCGAGGTCGCCGTATCCACATGCGCGAGAGGTGGCGATGCTGCGGTCCCATGAGACGGGTGCGGCATTCATCGCGGCCGGTTTCGCGCGGACCGCGGAGGCGCAGGCCGTAGTCGATTCGGGGTGGGCGCACGATCTGGTGGCCGACCGCGGGCTGGTACGCAAGTTCTCGCCGCGGATCAGTGCGCCGGGCGATACCGATATGGCGCTGGAGCGTGATCCGGTCGCGCGGGCCGTGCGGATCCCCGGGGTGGCTTTCGCGGCCGCGCGCGCTGCGCTGAAAGAGGGGGCGGCGGTACTGGTTCAGGTGCCGCGGCGTGGTTATGTCCCGTCGCTGGCCTGCGCGAAATGCCGGACACCCGCGCGATGTCGGCACTGCAACGGGCCACTCGCGCTGCCGGAGGTCCGTTCGCAGGGCGACAATGTCGCGCACAGTCCGAGCTGCCGCTGGTGCGGCATCGTCGATGCGGCCTTCCGCTGCGCGAATTGTGGGTCGCGAGCCCTGCGTGCGGTGGTGATCGGGGCCGTTCGTACCGCGGAGGAGCTCGGTCGGGCCTTTCCCGGTGTGCCGATTCGTGGCTCCAGTGGCGGCGCGATGCTCGATACCGTCGAACCGGGACCGCAGGTCGTCGTCGCGACGGTGGGTGCTGAACCGGTGCTGCCCGGCGGCTACGGTGTCGCGCTGCTGCTCGACGGCTGGGCGCTGCTGAGCCGCGCCGATCTGCGCGCCGCCGAGGACACACTGCGCAGATGGATGTCCGCCGCCACCTTGGTTCGCGCGCACGGTCAGGTCATCGTCATGGCCGATCCGTCGATTCCCACCGTGCAGGCGTTGCTGCGCTGGGATCCGGTCGGCCATGCGCACGCCGAGATGGCCGGTCGCACCGAGGTCGGCTTCCCGCCCGCGGTCCGAATGGCGGCCATCGATGGATCCGCCGACGCCGTCACCGAACTACTCGCCGCCGCAACACTTCCCGATGGCGTCGACGTGCTCGGTCCGGTCCCGCTGCCACCCGGTGCACGCAAACCCTTTTCCGGCGACAGTCCCGCTGAGGTCGAACGCATGCTGTTGCGCGTCGATCGCAGCTACGGCGCAGCCTTGGCCCGCGCTCTCACCGCCGCCCAGGCGGTCCGCAGTACGCACCGCTCCGACGCGCCCCTGCGCGTCCAGATAGACCCGGTCGATATCGGCTGATCGTGGTGTCACATGGGCGCGACCGGTCCGCGAAGATCGGGCCCAGATTGTCGCCGCGACGAGCAAGTTCGAGATGCTTCCGTAAGTCCGCCGAGAGCAGTAGTTGTCGCATCCGATCGGCTCTTTCGGCGTCCAGTCATAGCGATGGCGGTGAGCGAGTACGTCGACGGTTCGGGAGCCTCGTGGTTGAGTGGGGAGATGACGACTCATCCGCGCTACCGCATCATCACGATCGCGTGCGCCGCGATCGCGGCCTCCGCCATGTCTATGGCATCCGCGGCGGCGGACGCAGCAGGGCCGATTTCCACGCTCGACCTCACTGTCAGTTCGGGTGAGCAGCCGAAGCCCGACGCTCAGCAGATCACCCTCACTTGCGATCCGGCAGGCGGCACGCACGAGAAGTCCGAGGCAGCGTGCGCCGCCCTGGACGGGGTGAACGGCTCCTTCGGCGACCTCACCGCCGATCCCACCGTTGTCTGCGTCCAGATCTACGACCCGGTGACAGTCACCGCCAACGGCACGTGGCGCGGGACCCCCGTCCAATGGCAGCGGACTTTCGCCAACAGTTGTGCATTGCACGCCGGTACTGCCGGAATCTTCTGACCCTCATCAGCGCGATCCGCAACTACTTCGCGGATAAGGCGGCGTTCTTCCGTTCGATCTTCGAGCTGCGCCCATCGCCTCGATCATCGGTCTGCCGGCCGGGCTTGCCCTGTTCGACGCAGCGCGCAAGGAAAGCCTGTCGCGCCGCGCCGAACCTGTCACCGCACCGAACTACTTGAACGCGACGGCGTTTCGACGAGCCCAGTCCGCGAAGGTGTGTGGTGCGCGGCCGAGCACCTTTTCGACGTCGGGTGAGATTCGCTGCTCCTCGGGTGTGGGCGCGCCGATGATGGCCAGCGTGGTCTCGACGACGGGTTCGGGCATGAAGTGCATCATCTGTGCGTGTGCCTGCTCCCGGGTCTGTTCGACGAACCGGATCGGTTCGCCCAGCGCCGCGCCGAGGTCTTCGGCCCGCTGCCGAGGTGTGCTGAGTGCGGGGCCGGTCAAGGTGTAGATGTGTCCAGCGTGGCCGTCCTCGCGCAGGGCGGCGGCGGCCACCTCCGCGATATCGGACGGATCGACCACCGGCAGGCCGACCTCGCCGAACGGCGCCGCGACGGTGCGTTCGGCACGGGCCGATTCCACCCAGGCGTACGCGTTGGACGCGAAGGCGCTGGGCCGCAGGATCGTCCACTCGAGCCCTGACTCGCGGACGGCCTCCTCGAAGGAGTGTCCCAACTGGCCGTGCGAGGCCGACTCCGGCCGGGTGGCGACGCCCTGCGACGACAGTTGCACAACCCGTTGGATGCCGGCGGATTTCGCGAGTTCGAGGATGGCACGGGGGTCCATCAGGTGCGCACTTGTGCCGGTGTCGTGCAGGAACAGCGCTTTCCCGCCTGCGAAGGCGGGGGAGAGGGTCTCGGGCGCGGTCAGGTCGGCGCGCTGGTGGCGGACGCCGTCGGGGAGCGCGGGCTCGGTGGTGCCGCGGGACACGGCGGTCACCTGCTCGCCCGCCGCGGCCAAGGTCTGCACAAGGGTGCGTCCGACATTGCCGGTTGCTCCGGTCACTACGATCACGTTCACTCCTGAGTTAGTTGACTGACTAACAAGAACATAGCCGACGATTCGGCGATCTGTCTATAGTTAGTTGGATGACTAACTCGGCCGAAGGAGAGCCAATGACGCGGACGGCAGGCAAGCGGGAGCGACTCGCTGCCGCGGCAGCCGAGGTGTTCCATCAGCAGGGTGTCGAAAAGACGACGATCGCCGACATCGCCGCGGCCGCCGGGGTGCCGGTCGGCAATGTGTACTACTACTTCAAAACGAAGGATCAGCTGGTTCAGGCGGCACTGGGCGCGCACGCGCTGTCGCTACAGGAGCTGATCGTCGTGCTGGAGCGGCATGAGCAGGCGCGGGATCGGCTGAAGGCGCTGGTGCGTGGCTGGGTCGAACAACGTGAGGTGGCCGCGCAGTTCGGTTGCCCCACCGGCACATTGGCCACCGAGCTCGGCAAGCGTGCCGATGGCCTCGACCGTGAGTCGGCGGCGAATATGCGCGCGCTGCTCGAGTGGATCGAGCGGCAATTCGCGGCGATGGGGCGCGAGGACGCGGGGGAGCTCGCGGTGGCGCTGTTTGCGTCCTATCAGGGAATATCGGTGCTCACCAACGCTTTCCGCGACCCGGAACTCATGCGCGCCGAGGGGAGCCGCCTCGAGCGATGGATTGATGAGTTCGCCGCGAGTTCTGGCATGACGTAGTAGATCTCCGGTTCGCCCCGAAGGCCGCCCATCGAGTCGATGGGCGGCCTTTCGCGTTCGGTCCGGTTGGTTTGTGTCCGTCCTCACTCTTGTCAACGATGTATTGCCGATATATCGTCGATAACATGAAACGAACACGAAAGCCTGAGGAGGCAATCATGGAAAGCATGGAAAATCGAGAATTCGGACGGCGTGGTCGGTGGAACCGGCCAGGGCTGGAGCAGGGCGGACCCGAGCGGCATCAGCATCGCCACGGTGGACGGCACGGCTTCGGTCCCGAGTTCGGTCCGGGCTTCGGTCCCGGATTCGGACCGCATTTCGGGCGTGGGCGAGGCCGTGGTGGCCGAGGTCGGCGCGGTGACGTGCGTGCGGCCGTGCTGCTGCTGCTCACCGAGCGGCCGATGCACGGATACGAACTCATTCAGCAGATCAGGGACCGCAGCGACGACGTCTGGCGGCCGAGCCCGGGGTCCATCTACCCGGCGCTTGCTCAGCTGGAGGACGAGGGTCTGGTGCTCATCGAGAAGGTGGCGGGTCGCAAGACCGCGAAGCTCACCGAAACCGGCACCGAGTACATCACGGCCAATCGTGACGAGCTCGGCGATCCATGGGCGGACGTCAAGGAAGACGTCGGCGCGCAGGCCATTGATCTGCGTGGGCTGATCGGGCAGCTGATGGGTGCGGTCGGTCAGGTCGCCGCGGCGGGAACCCCCGAGCAGGCGACCAAGGCGGCCGAGGTGCTCACCGAGGCGCGCAAGGCCCTTTACCGCATCCTCGCCGAGGATGAAAGCCCTGAGAAGTCATAGCAGTTCCTGCGTAACAGAAGTGTGAAACACCCCGTCTCAGCGCGCATTTCACAGCCCTTCGGGTGGATCATTGTGAGATGGAACAGTCTCACGGATTGTGGAGTTGGGGTTTTTCACAATTGTGTCGAGTCGTGCTCGCTTGCGCGCTGGCCGGAGCCGTCATTGTCGGCTCCGGCGCGGCACCGACCGCGCGGGCCGAACCGGCCGGATTTCGGCCTGCGGATGTGCCGACCGACGCCGCGCCGCCGCAATCGGATCATCTGGCCGCCGCGATGTATCTGAAGTCCCATCCGAACGCGGTCCCCGCGGGCACCAACAATTTCGGCTGCGTACCGAGCGCCGTGCACCCACGGCCGGTGGTGCTCGCGCACGGCACCGACTCCAGTGCGTACTCCGACTGGTCGGCCATCGCGCCGCAGCTCAGCGCGGCGGGATTCTGCGTCTTCGCGCTCAACTACGGCGGCAAGCCGGGCGTGGAGAGCTACGGCACCGAGGATCTGTGGCTGAGCGCCCACCAGATCGACGCATTCGTGGACGATGTGCTGGCCGCGACCGGCGCGACGCAGGTCGACCTGGTCGGATTCTCACAGGGCGCCAATGTGACCCGCCTCTACGTCAACAAGCTCGGTGGCGCACCCAAGGTCGGCAAGTGGGTCGGCATCGCCTCCCCGAGCTACGGCGGAGTGATGTACGGCCTGGTCCCGCTAGCGCAGGCGATTCCCGGTCTTATGCAGGTGTTCGAGCTCCTCACCTCCCTCGCGGCGGTGCAGCAGGCGCAGGGTTCGCCGATAATGACCGAACTCAATGCGGGCGGTGACACCGTGCCAGGGGTCCAGTACGTCACCATCGGCAGCAGGGTCGACGAGATGATCCAGCCCTTCGAGAACATCGCATTGCGCGGCCCTGGTGCGCGCAACATCGTATTGCAGGACATGTGCGCGGCGGATCTGACCGGTCATTTCCACATGGTCTATGACCCGTTCGTGCAGCAATTGCTGCTCGATGTGCTTGATCCGGGACATGCTCCGGCGCCGGTCTGCGTGCCGGTGGCACTCGGCACCGGCATTCCCGAAGTGATCATCGCCGGAAATTCCTGAGCGCGGGCCGGGAAACCTTCGACAGCACCGCACCCACGCCGTATTTTGATGGCAAGACGGATGCAGTGGAAGGGATCGAGATGCGTGTCGATGTCGAATTCACCAGTGGCGCAGTAACCTTGCGGGGCTGGCTCTATCGGCCGGAACAGTCGTCGGGCATCGTCCCGTTGGTGGTGATGACGCACGGCTTCGCGGGTGTGAAGGAATGGGTTGCCCCGTTCGCCGAAGTGTTCAGCAATGCGGGCCTGGCCTGTCTGGTCTACGACCACCCCGGATTCGGGACCTCGGATGGTGAACCCCGCTTCGAGGTCGACCCCGTCGCCCAAATCGAGGGCTACCGTGATGCGATTACCTACGCCCAGACCCTGGACGGTATCGACCCCGAACGCATCGGTATCTGGGGAACCAGTTTCGCCGGCGCCCACGTTCTGGTCGTCGCGGCGACCGACCGGCGCGTGCGCGCCGTGGTATCGCAGGTGCCACTTACCAACGGCTGGGCCACCTTTCGCAGCTTGGTCCCTTCCATCATGCTGCCGCTCGTTCATGCGGGCATCGCCGCGGACCGGCAGGCCCGCGCCTCCGGCAAACCGCACGAGACGATCAAGGCCGCCTCCGATGATCCGACCGAACTCGTCGCCATGCCTGGTATCGAGGTCTACAACTGGTTGATGGCGAACGGCCCGCAGATACCGACCTGGCGCAATGAGGTCACCCTCTCCAGTATCGATAAATTCCAGTCCTACGCTCCGGAAGCATTCCTGCGCCGTGTGTCACCGACCCCGCTGCTGATGGTGATCGCCGATCAGGACACCCTGACACCCAGCGATATCGCTTTGCAGAGTTACGCCGATGCACTCGAACCCAAGGAACTGGCTCTGATCCCCGGACCGCACTTCGCCGTGTACGAGGAGCAGTTCGACCGAGCGTCCGGGATCGCCCGCGACTTCCTGCTCGCCAAGCTTGGCGGATAGCGCCCGACGGCACGTTACTTCAGACGCCGGAACCCGGCGCCCGCACCCCGTTCGGGGTTCGCGCGCCGGGTCCGGTGACCGGCGGATTCAATCCTCAGGTCCTCGGGTCATCGATGTGGCCGGCGCGGCGGCCCATCTCCCTGGGGGTGGCCTCATGTGCGCCCGTAACGACACCGCCCGCAGCGGTCGGCGGGCGGTTGACTCGGCCGGTTGCGGCCGCGGCCGAAGTGCCCGCCGTCGGCGATGTTCCTGCTGTCGGCGAGGTCCGCACCGGAGTTCCTCGACCGCCGTTGGACCTACCGCGCCCCACCATCGCCGCGAGTGCGCCTGCGACACCGGCGATTACGAGACCGATGGGCAGCGCCCACCATTTCGAATTCGAGTCCGAACCCGAGTCGTTGTCAGTGGCTTCGGTAGTGGCTTCGGCCAACGGGACAGGGGATGAACCCTCGTCCAGTACCGAGGCGGGTGCGACTCCGGGCACCGAGACGTCGAGGCCGCTCAACTGCCCTGCGATCTCCGGCGGGACGGTGACGAAACCATCCGCCTTGCTCCAGCGCACCTCTACCGGTGTGCCGTTCTGGCCGCGGAAGGTCTGGGTGTAGACGTCGTCGGCGACCGTGGTGTCCGACATCGGGCTGCCGAGCGCACCGTCGGTGGCCTTCAGATGCGACCAGGCCGAGCGGATCGGACCGCGGACCAACCAGGTGCCGTTCTGCGGGCTCCAATAGATGGTGGCCCCGTCGGCCGCCGAGAACTCGCTGAAGCGCGCTGTGCCCGCGACCGGTGCATCCGACTCGTCGTTGATCGGGTAACCGATATCGGAACCCGCCGCGCCGAGTCCGAGGTACTTGTCGAGGATGGCGCCGTACATGACTGTCGCGCCGGTATCCGCCGAATAGACGATCTTGCCGCCCCGGTAGTCCTGGGCTGCTCCGTTCGGTCCGAATTCGTAGACCGCGCCGACCTTTTCGCCGAGCGGCGAGTTCGCGCCCCCTTTATCGTTGTAGTGCGCGGTAATGGCAGCGTCGGCATCGGCGGGCTGAGCCGAAACTGATGGGCTCAGCAACATTCCGGCGACGAGCACTCCGGCAAAACCTAGAGCGGCCGTTGCGGATAGTGATTTCTTCCAACATGTCATCGAAACGCTCCTCACAAGGTGGGACCAGAGTCAACGTGGCTTTTCGCTTGCATGCATTTCAAAATTGAATTCCGCCATCGCGAATCAGCGGATATCACTTGCCTTCGATTTCGTGGCGAGACCGACCAGCGTGGCCACGACGGCGCCGACAACGCCGCCACCGGCGACCTGGCCGAGTATCTGGCCGAAATCTAGTCCGCTACCGGTCGCAGCCTGGATAATGCCGCCGGTGATACCGCCGCCGACGGCTCCTGCGGCACCGCTCACTACGGGACCCAGCGGGCTCTTCGCGCCACCGACTCCGCCACCGACCAGCCCACCAAATAGACCCAGAAGCCATTCCATGGTTCCTCCTTCTGATATGACGGACATTGCGGATCTCACGATAACTTTCAGCCATGGAGACTTCCCGTAAACAGGCATATCATCCGTTGTGCAGCCGAGGTCGACGTCAGAAACGCACTGTGGGAAAGATTGCAGCGATCAACTGTTGCCATATGCCCGTTTAAATAGATGGCAAACTATCAGCACACGACGATGTCGTCCGCAGCCGACCGTTGCGGCCCGCACGCCCGGGATTGGGGTGTTCATATCCCGTGCTCGGCACGATAGACACGGTCGGCCGCGAGATGCTCAGTCATCCCGCCGACGGGAAGGTTCTGCGGGTTGCGGATCGAGCCGGCGGCCTAAACTTTCGCGGGTGCGGCCTGCCAGAAGCACGGTCGCTCGAACAGCGCGGCGGGATTCGTATGCGAGCTTGCCGATCTCAGGTGTAGCGAGAGAAATACGAGACGATGACGCGATCCTCGACAAGTCCCCGACCGACGACGTCCGAAGCACCACCATCCGCTGGCATCCGGCTGGGTCTGTTCCGTGATCCGTTCCATTTCGTCATGGACTCCGCAGCCCGTCATGACGGCTTGGTCCGACTCGGCGCCGGGCCCCTCGAAACCTACATCGTCAGCCACCCGGACTATGTGCGCCGAATCCTGCAGACCAACGCGGCGAATTATGTCAAAGGTTCGATGATGGAGCCGTTCCGAGCCGCACTGGGGAACGGGCTGGTCACCAGCGAAGGTGACCTGTGGAAACGGCAGCGGCGGCTCATGCAACCGGCCTTCCACGCTCGTCAACTGCAGTCGATGGAGGAACACATCTCGGCATGCCTCGACCGTGCCGTAAAACGGTGGGCGCAGAGCGCGGGCCTGGATCGTCCGGTGAACTTCCTCGACGAGTGCATCGAACTCAATGTCGAGATCGTGCTCGGTGTGCTGTTCAGCACCTCGATGGATGCCGAGCGAGTGGAGCGGCTGCGCAAGCTCACCTCCGAGGTATTCGTGGGGCTGGCCTCGAAGGTGTGGACGTTCTTCCTGCCCAACTGGTTTCCACTGCCGGGTGCGGTCCGCTACCGCCGTGCGGTAGCGGCTCTGGACGCGGAGGTCTATGGACTCATCGAGGAACGCCGGACCGGTGACGTCGAACACGAAGACATGCTGGGGCTGCTACTGGCCGCGCAGGACGCAGACTCCGGTGAGCGGATGAGCGATCAGCAGCTGCGCGATGAGATCTTCACGTTGTTCATGGCGGGTTACGAGACGACCGCCACCGGATTGACCTGGGCCGCCTACGAACTGGCTGACCACCCCGATGTGGTCGAGACGATGGTCGCCGAGCTGGATCGGGTCGCGACCGGTGAGCGCCCCACCTTCGCGGAGCTTCCACAGTTGGAGTACGGACGGCGCGTCATCGACGAGGTGTTCCGCTTGCATCCGCCGTTCCCGATCTGGTTCCGCAGCACCGTCGAGCCGGATCTCCTTGGCCCGTATCGCGTGCCGGAGAACGCGAAGATCATCCTCAATCCCCATATCACGCACCGTGATCCGCGATTCTGGGATGCTCCGGAGACGTTCGACCCCGACCGGTTCGCCCCGGAAAAGTTCGATGCACAGGCCCGCCACGCGTACTACCCGTTCGGTAAGGGCAGTCGCATGTGCATCGGTGAGCGGCTGGCAGTGACCATCACCCAGATGGTGCTCAGCGCATTCGTGCGCAGCTTCGAGTTCACGGTACTGCCCGGATTCGAGGTAATCCCCCGCTACGTGGTCACTTGCCAGCCAAAGGGTGGTCTGCCACTCGTATTGCGTCCGCGCTGACCCGGCACGACGGGCGAGAACGAGGCGGCGACCTCCTGCGCGCCTACCTCGCGGAATGGTGAACGGGGTTCGGTATGGCCGAAGGTCCCGTACCCAATGGGAACGGGACCTTCGATGCCGGTACGAATCAGGGCAGCGGGATCCATTGGCCGAAGAGCCAGAAGCCGTGCTGGGGCTGCTGCGGTCCGGGGTCGTTGTGCTGTGCGCCCTGCTGCTGCGGGCCATGCTGCTGTTGCTGCTCCGGTGCCGGGCGCTGCTGTTGGTCGGCCCCGGGCTGCGCGCTGGCGATGCCCGCTCCGGCACCAAGTGCAGCGACCGCCAGGGTGCCCGCCACCGCGGTCTTGGCCAATGTCGACTTGATCCTCATGCACGTGCCTCCTGTTGTCGGATTCGAGATTGCTCGGCCCGTCGGTTCCCGACCGATATCGCAATGGTTGTTGCCGAAGTTTTGCCAGCAATGGGTTGCGGCTATGAGCCACCTGTGAGCCGGTCTGGATCCGTTAGGTCCGCCCGCTCACAGCTGGGCGGCCCTGGCTCTGGTCATTTCCGCGTCGTGTAGCACTGCCCATTCGGCCATCGCCGATACCGGCACCAAGAGCGTCCGACCGAGTGGCGTGAGGCTGTATTCCACGGTCGGCGGCAGCGTCGGATGTACCTCGCGGCGCACCAATCCGTCAGCCTCCAAGCCACGGAGCGTACGAGTCAGCATGCGTCGGCTGATGCCCTCGATCGACCGGTGCAGTTCGTTGTAGCGGTGCGCACGTCCGCCGAGCAGAACTATGAGCACCAACGTCCATTTATCCCCGACGCGGCGCATCAGTTTTCCGACCGGGCACCCGGCAAGTTCGTCGCTCGGCACCGGTCGCGGCAATTCATGTTCCAGCACCATAGGAACATCTGTGTGCCTATAGGACATCACAATGCCTTCTTTCGTCTCCGGGCCAGGTGATCCAGGCTGAATTCGCTTACCGCTGACAGCTTATGGAGGAAACCCGTGCCGAACCGAAGCCCGAAGATCGTGATCATCAGTGGCGGTACCAGTGGGATGGGTCGCGCGACCGCGCTGGAACGATTGGCGCGTGGCGATATCGTCATCGTGATCGGCAGCGACGAGTCCAAGGGCAACGCGCTGATCGCGCAGGCCGCGAACACGAACCTGCGATTCGTCAAGGCGGACTTGTCGTCGATCGCCGAATTGCGGCGGGTCGCGACGCTGGTAGCCGAACAGCACGACACCGTCGATGCGCTGGCATTGTTTGCCAATCGGCTGAGCCCGACGCGTCGCGTTACCGCCGACGGGCTCGAGTACACCTTCGCCCTGTACTACCTGAGCCGCTACCTGCTGGCCGATTACTTGCGCCCGTTGCTCGATCGCAGCTCCGACCCGGTGATCATCAACGTCGCCGGAGTCGGCAACACGGCGGGCGGCATCGAATGGGGCGACCCCCAGTTGTCGCGCCGCTACCGCCTGATCCGAGCCCAACTTCAGGCCGGCCGGGCCAACGACCTGGCGGGTGTCGCGTTCGCGGAACGTGCCTCGAGCAAGGCTCGCTACGTGCTCTACCACCCGGGGTTCACCCGCAGTGGTGGCGATCAGCACCCGAACCCATTGGTGCGCAATATAATCAAAGTACTGGCGCGATTCTTCGCTCGCCGGGTCGCGGACTCCATCCGCCCGATCGTCGGGTGGATCGACCAACCGCCGTCGGCCCCGCTCAGTGCGATCGATCGCGGAAGACCGGTTGATCCATCGCTGCGAACCCTCGACCGTGCAGACGCCGCACGTCTGGTGGCCTACACCGAGGACCTTCTCACCACAGGCGTCGGGTAGCCGAGCAATGGCCGGTTACGGCCGTCAACGACGTGCTGCCGGCGGATGAGCCTCAGGTGGTGACGTTGTCACCGCCTGAGCCGTCAACAACTGCCAATGCCGGTGACGAGATACCCACTCCTGCATCGGGTCCGGGAATCGAGCCGTCGCTCGGCGAACGCGAGATGAGGCGATTGATTCCCCGGGGGTGTGCGGGTCCACTGCGGGCCGATTATCGCGGTCGGTGTTGTAGGCGGTCAGTGAGCGAGGTTCACGGACGGCTACGGGGGCCGGTGGTAGTGGTTGTCCTGGATGTCTGTCCGGTCCTCTTCGGGGTCGTCGTCCGGCAATAGTGGGATCTCATCCTTGTGCTCGGCCACCATGTTGTCCGGGCCCAATCGGTCGGCGTTCCCGGACGTGACAAGGGCCGTGGCGTACAGCGATTCGCTGCCGGCGGTGAAGTAGTGCAGGTGGGCCTGTCCGTTGTAGTAGATCGGCGACGAGTATTTCTCCTGCTCCGGTGTTTCCGCCTTGATGCGGGTGGCACCGAACTCCGATTGGTCGGGATCGGTACCGCCCAACCAGGATTGGCCCGCGTGAGCGTTCAGGTCGTTGGACGCTTCACCGACGTACACGTGTCCGCCGTCCAGGTGGAAGTCGGACGCGCTGCGCGCCTCGTCGGTGCTGACGGGTCCGAGTAGCACCACGTCGTTGGCGTGCAGTTGACTCGCGGCCGCCGCGTCGGCGGCGACTATGGCCCCGGCGGAGTATCCCACCACGGTCACATGCGACGACTGACCCTGATGCGTCGCCCACAGCCCGTCGACGTCCTCGGCCAGCAGGTTTCCGCCCTTGCGCATATCGGTGGGGTCGCCGCTCAGCACAGCGGTGATCCCGTCGGTCGGCGAGTCGTATCCCATCCAGGCGACGACCGCGGTCGGATGATCCGGGTCGGCTCTGTTCGATTCGACATACAGGTTCTGTGCTTGTTCGCGTTGGACATCGAACCAGCCCTTGTCGGATGCGTCGCTGGCTCGCACGCTCTGACTCGCTCCCGGCACGACGACCGCAGTGTTGGGTGCGGTGTCCGGATCGCCGATACTGATTGCGGCCCTGCCCTTTCCCCCGAACGCGAGCGGCTGGTACACGTACAGATAGGTTGGATACGGGACCGACGGATACGGCCCGGGGTCGGCCTCGTTTGGACCGCTGTTGAGGTTCAGGCCGGCGCGGACGTTGATCGCATTGTGGTAGCGCGTAATGGTGTCGGCGGTCAGGCCGTATTTCTCCGGGTCTTTCTCGATCGTATCGACCGACACGCCCTCGGCTTTCGCCATGTCCTCGACCCGGTGGATGTCGGCGTTCATGACGCGCTTGTTCGCATCGTCGCGGACGGCTACCGGTATACCGTTGAGGTTACCGATCCGTTCGGGGTCCTCGGCCAGAATTTCTTGTTGTTCAGCAGAAGTGAGCGAATTCCACCACTTGTTGACTCTTACCGCGTCCTCCGCGGTTCCAGTACGAGGCGGCTTTTCATATTCCTTCTTTTCGTCCCCGTGCAGGCTGAGCAGGACACCTCCGGTCAGCGCTACGCCACTGATTTTCAGAGCCGTTCGGGTATCGGTGGCGCGCAGATGACCGGCGGCAGTCCGTAGCCCGCCACCGGCAGAGCGGTATCCTGCCGAGACCTTCGACGCCGATCTCTGGAGGGCGGTTTCGAGGGTTCGGGTGGCGGCCCGGAGGCCGCCGGAAATCGGTTGTCTCATCTACGCGGGTGTTCAGAATCCTGGTCGGAATTCGTATCGCATTGTTTGCTGGGATCCGCTTCTTATATGAATGGGGCTCTTGGAGGCCCAAGCTACTGCCACCGCCACCCTTGATGTCCCCAGTCAGGGGGAGTAATCGGCGTGAACCGTCATGGGTTGTTGACCGAAAGCGCTGCGGCGGTACGGGTTCAGATCCAGTTGCTGCGATCCCTACCGCTGTCTCCTGATGCAGGCTTGACTGTCGCGCTGAAACTCGGGGTGGACGGCAACCAACGAATCGACTACCGGATTGCTCGCCGGACAGGCGGGTCTCGCCGTGGCCTGGAGCAGGCGATGACGACCTGGCGGATCCGAGAGGCTCACCGAGCTGTAGGCCGTTCCTGAGCAACCAAGCCCGGTGTGGATTGTCGGGACTCGTCTCGGTGGGCGCCGGCCCAGGTGGTGACGCCGTCACCACCTCTGGCGAAGAGTTGCTCGCGACCTGCATCGTCGATGCCGTCACCAGTACAGCGCTACGTTGTGTCGTGAAAATGCGATGACGTGTCGTGAAACGGCAGTTGATCTGCAGAGATAGGGCACCTCGAGGTTGCCGACAGGCCTTTTCGGGCGGCCGGGCGGAGGGATTGGCACCCCGCCCGGACCGCACTGGATTTCTACCAGCTTTCGACGGGTGTGTCGGGGACGTCGGGACAATCGGGGCGTCTCTCTAGAATGAGACGACCGCGTTCATTCGTTTCCGGGAGCCAGCCGTGACCATTCAGCCCGTTCGCCTCTTCGGCGACCCCATCCTGCGCGCACGTGCGGCGGAGGTCACCGAGTTCGATCGTGAGCTGCGCCAGCTCGTCGCCGACCTCATCGACACCATGCACGACGATGGAGGGGTCGGGATGGCAGCGCCGCAGATCGGTGTGGGTCTTCGGGTGTTCGTCTACGACACCGGCGACGCCGCGGGCCATGTGGTGAATCCGACGTATGTGGTGGACGGTGCGGAAGAGCAGGTCGGTCCGGAGGGCTGCCTGTCGATTCCCGGGGTGCGTTACGACACCCGGCGGGCGCTGCGGGTGCGCGCGTCCGGATTCGATGTGGACGGCGCGCCGATCGAGTTCGCGGCCGAGGGGCTGCTCGCCAGGTGCGTGCAGCATGAGACCGACCACTTGGACGGGGTGCTGTTCCTCGACCGACTGGATCCGGCGTCGCGCAAGGAGGCGATGCGCACCATCCGCGAATCCGATTGGTTCACAGCGGGTATCACGGTGCGCAGTTCGCGCGCACTCGGGACGAGCCAGGCCGGCCCGTTCGGACGTGGCCGCTGATGCGCATCGTCTTCGCGGGCACACCCGATCCCGCTGTTCCGTCGCTGCGGCGATTCATCGAGTCGCCGCGCCATGAGGTGGTCGCGGTGCTCACCCGCCCCGACGCTGTCGCCGGGCGCGGGCGCAAGGTGACCAGGTCGCCGGTTGGCCGGTTGGCCGACGAGCACGGCATACCGGTGCTGACCCCCCGCCGCCCGTCCGAGCCCGAATTCATCGAGCAGCTCACCACACTGGCCCCGGATTGCTGTCCGGTGGTCGCCTACGGTGCGCTGCTGCCGCAGCAGGCGCTCGATATTCCTCGGTTCGGCTGGATCAACCTGCACTTCTCGCTGCTGCCCGCTTGGCGCGGCGCCGCGCCGGTGCAGGCGGCGATCGCGGCCGGTGACGAGTTCACCGGCGCCGCCACCTTCCAGATCGAGGCAGGTTTGGACACCGGACCGGTCTTCGGCGTGATCACCGAGAAGATCGCGGTGACCGACACAGCGGGAACACTGCTCGACAAGCTCGCCCTCAGCGGCGCGCACCTGTTGGAGACCACCCTGGACGGCGTGGAAGACGGGACGCTACAGGCGGTCGCGCAGCCGACCGAGGGCGTCTCCTACGCCCCCAAGCTCGCGGTCGAGGCAGGCCGCATCCGTTGGGATCAGCCCGCGCTCGCCATCAGCAGGCTCATCCGCGCGGTCACCCCCGCCCCCGGCGCATTCACCGAAATCGGTGGCGCACGATTGAAGATCGGACCCGTCGAAATGGTCGAAGAGCAGCTGCCGCCGAAAGCGATCGAGGTCCGTAAATCGGGGGTCTTCGTGGGCACCGCGACCACCGCGGTCCGCCTGGATCAGGTCCAGCCGCAAGGCAAAAGAATGATGGCGGCGCTCGACTGGGCCCGCGGCGCGCGCATGCAGCCGGGCGCGGTGGTCGAATGACCGCCCAAGATCGCAGGCGGGCGGCCGAACGCAGGCGGGCCGGTCAGGCGGGCGCGACCGGTCGCGATGACGCGGTGCCCATGAACAGCCCTGCGCAGCGGAAGGCGGCGTGGGAACAAGACGCAGCGCCGCAGGGGGAAGGTGGGCCACGCAAGCAACCGAGGGATCCCGCGCGGCCCAAAGGCCCTCGTAGGCAGGCGGACGCATCGAAGCAGCGCGAAACCCGAGGTGGGCCCGCGAACGAGGCGACCGGTAAGCGCACCGGCGCGCGCAGTGGTGATCGAGGCGCGCCGCAGGCGGCAGGGGCCGCAGGCGGGCGTGCGCAATCGAACAAGGGCGGCGCGGACCGTGCGGCTGCCCGTTCAGCATCGAAAGGTGCTGCGCGACAGAAGGACTTGAAGGCCGGTCGGGATGAGCGTGCTTGGGCCGCCTCGGTGGATCCGGTGCGCCTGGTTGCGCTCGACGTGTTGCGCGCGGTTCGTGAACGCGACGCATACGCGAATCTCGTACTGCCCGCACTGCTTCGGGAACGCAAGATCTCCGGCCGGGATGCCGCGCTTGCGACCGAGCTCGCGTATGGCACCTGCCGGTCGCGGGGTCTATTGGATGCGGTGATCGCCAGCGGTGCGGGGCGGCCGGTCGACGAGGTCGACGGCCCGCTGCTGGATGTGCTGCGGTTGGGCGTGTACCAGCTGTTGCGCACCAGGATCGGGGCGCATGCGGCGGTGGACACCTCGGTAGCGCTCGCGCGCGCCGAATTCGGTGCGGGCAAGGCGGGATTCGTCAACGCGGTGCTGCGCAGGGCAGGGGAGAAGTCCGTCGACGAATGGGTGGCCGCGCTGGCTCCGCAGGATCCGATCGGCCGGTTGGCCTTCGAGTTCGCGCATCCGACGTGGATTGCCCAGGCGTTCGCCGACGCGCTCGGCGCCGAGGCGGGCGAACTGCGAGATGTCTTGGCCGCCGATGACGCTCGCCCGATCGTGCACCTGGTCGCGCGTCCCGGCGAGATCACCGCGGAGGAATTGGCGCTGGTGACCGGCGGCGAAGAGGGCCGCTGGTCACCGTATGCGGTGTATCTCGATGGCGGCGATCCCGGGAAACTGGAGCCGGTGCGCGAGGGTATGGCCGCGGTGCAGGACGAGGGCAGCCAACTGGTCGCGCTCGCCCTCACCCGCGCCCCGCTGGAGGGACCCGACAACGGGCGCTGGCTCGACCTGTGTGCGGGCCCAGGCGGCAAGGCGGCCCTGCTCGGCGCGTTCGCCGCCATCGACGGTCACCGTGTCGATGCGATCGAGCCCGCCGAACATCGTGCCGAACTCGTCCGCAAAGCCGTGCGCAACCTCCCGGTCGACGTACACGTGGCCGACGGCCGCAGCAGCGGCCTCACCCCCGGATACGACCGCATCCTCGTCGACGCGCCGTGCACCGGTCTGGGTGCGCTGCGGCGAAGGCCGGAAGCCCGCTGGCGCCGCACCCCGTCCGACGTCGCCGACTTGGTCGTGCTGCAACGCGAATTACTCACCGCCGCATGGGATCTGCTGCGTCCCGGCGGTGTGGTGATTTACTCTACTTGCTCGCCGCACCTACCGGAAACCGTCGCGATCGTCGCCGACGCCGTCCGCCGCACGGGAGCAACCCAACTGGACACCCGCGACCTGCTCCCCGGTGTCACAAACGTCGGCGACGGCCCCGCCGCGCAACTGTGGCCGCACCGCCACGGCACCGACGCGATGTTCCTCGCGGCACTGCGCAAGCCGGTCGAGTAGCAACTGGACGAAATCTCGACCAGGTCCGCACGGGAGTCAGTCCCGTGCGGACTGCTCACGTAGCCGGAGGAGGGTTTTCGCGAGGATTCGCGATACGTGCATCTGGGAAATGCCCATTCGCTGGGCGATCTGGGTCTGCGTCATCGACTCGAAGAATCGCATGGTGAGGATGCGGCGTTCGCGTTCGGGCAGGCCGGCGAGCAGCGGGCGGATGGCGACGTATTCCTCCACCCTTTCGAACTGGGATTCCTCCTCGCCGAGGGTGTCGAGCAGCGAGGCGTCGGTGTCGCGGCCGAGCGAGGCGGCGTCGATGGAGCTCGGCTGGTAAGCGTTGCCCGCGATAACGGCCTGGGTCACCTCGTCCGGATCAACGTCGAGTTCGGCCGCGATCTCCTTGGCGGTGGGCGAGCGGCCGAGCGACTGCGACAGCGAATCGATGGCGGCACCGATGCGCAGATGCGTTTCCTTCACGCGGCGCGGTACCCGCATCGCCCAGGTGTTGTCGCGGAAATACCGTCGAACCTCGCCCATGATGGTCGGCACCGCGAAGGACAGGAAGTTCGAGCCGCGCGAGATGTCGAATCGGTCGACCGCGTGCACCAACCCGACCCTGGCGACCTGGGTCAGATCGTCGAACGGCTCACCGCGCCCGCTGAATTTGCGGGCGATGTGGTCGGCGAGCGGGATGCAGCGGGCGATCAGCGCGGCACGCAGCGCGGTGTGTTTCGCGGTGCCGGGCGTGCTCGCGGAGAGTTGCTCGAAGAGCGCGGCGACGTCGTCGTAACCTCCGCTCGACCCGGCCTCCTGAAGGGTTTCCGCCACCTCGGTGGGATCCACCGGGGCGAGTTCGGTCTCGTCCTCGACCTTTTCGACGGCGTCGGCTACCGCGTTCTCGTCCGACGGCGCGTCCGCATCCGGCGTAGCGCTCTCGACCGGCATGACGCTTTCATCTGGCGTGGCGCCCACATCTGACACGGCGTTCTCATCGGACACGGCGTTCTCGTCCGCCACTACGCCTTCCCCCGGACCCGACGGAACTCCACCGTCGTCGGATATCCGGAGATGGCCGAATCGTACGAATCCTGTTTAGCCTCCACCGCATCGGTGAGCGTCCGCAGCACATGCCACCCGAAGCTGCGCTGATCCGGTAGCCCCTCGTTGCCCGCGACTCCGCTCACCAGCACCAGTAGCTCCGTCTCGCCGACGGTGAACCGGCAGTGCAGGCTGGTGCTCGGTGCCGCGACCGCGATGAGCGTGGAGCACACCTCGTCCACCGCGAGCCTGATGTCGGCTACCTCGTCCAAGGTGAAATCGCTGAGCAGGACGAGGGTTTCGGCGAGCCCACGCACAATAGGCAGCTGTGTCACCGACGCGGCCACCCGAATCTCCACCGGGGTGCTGTAAATCCCCTGTTCCGCCGAAATGTTGATCACCCTATGGAGGCTACCCACTCCAGGCGGAGACAACCCCACCACCCGTTAGACTCCCGCATTGTGTCCCTCTCGACGTTTACGCGCCCTGCCGCGCCGATGATCGCCCCGTCCATCCTCTCCGCCGACTTCGCGCACCTCGCGGACGAGGCGAAAGCTGTCGAGGGCGCCGACTGGTTGCACGTCGATGTGATGGACGCGCACTTCGTGCCGAACCTGACCCTCGGGCTCCCGATAGTAGAGAGCCTGCTGAAGGCGACCGATATTCCGCTCGACTGCCATCTGATGATCGATGATCCTGGCCGCTGGGCGCCGCCGTACGCCGAGGCGGGTGCGTACAACGTTACCTTCCACGCCGAGGCGACCGACGATCCGATCGCGGTGGCCCGCGATATTCGGGCCGCGGGTGCGAAGGCAGGTCTTTCGGTGAAGCCCAACACTCCGATCGAGCCGTACCTGGAGATCCTGCGCGATTTCGACACGTTGCTTGTGATGAGCGTGGAGCCCGGTTTCGGCGGGCAGTCCTTCATCGCGGGCGTGCTGGAGAAGGCGCGGATCGTGCGCAGGCTCGTCGACGCGGGTGAGCTGCGGCTGATCGTGGAGATCGACGGCGGCATCAACAACGACACCATCGAAGCGGCGGCGGAGGCGGGAATCGACTGCTTCGTCGCCGGATCGGCTGTCTACAACACGGCCGATCCCGGTGCCACGGTGGCCGCGCTTCGGCGGCGAGCCGCCGCACTGCGCGTCTAGTAGGGACCTGCGCGTCCAGTCCGGACTGCGCGTCCGGCAGCTCGGGGGTCGGCGTCGGACGGCGCCCGAATCTCTTTACGAGGCACGGAGTTTCATCGCACCGAGGGTGCGGGTCGCTTCGATAACCGCGCTCAGCGGTGGCAGTGTTGTCGAGTTCTCCGGAGGCTGGATCCAGGTCCGGTAGCCGGTGCGCTCGTCGTCCGGTGAGGGAAGCACGACTTGGCTTCCCGTGCAGGCGACGGTGGCGTACAGCCGGAAGAGCTCGGCGGACACGGCGGTGCTGAGGGTGTCGGGCCGTGCGGGGCCGGTGATGAATGTCCAGCGCCTTGCGCGCGGATGGTGCACGACCGGCGCGGCGATCCGGCCTTGGGTGAGCGTGTGCTGTACCCGTTCGCCGAGCTCGGCGGGCATTGTTATCGCACCGTAGTGCGTGCCGATGTGCAGTAAAATGCGGCGCGACGTCGGATCGATTGATGCGGGCATATGAAATTCACGTCGATACTGCACACAGCGAAATTCCAGCGTCGAATCGAGAAGCGTAGTCACGCAACACTCCTAACTGTATCGAACTCGATTTGGCTCAGCGTGCTGTCCATGTGCCCAACGGCACTGTTCTGTCTTCCTCGAGTGGTGGATTTCCCTTGATCGAAATCCCTTGGGCCGCAACGGGCCTCGGGTCGAACCGCTCCGCATCGAACTGATCGGGTCGAAGTTGAACGTAAGGAATCAGCTACATAACAATATTGCATCCAATTTTGCTCGGACGCAAGCATGCGGTGTAAGTAAGTTTCGGTCGGGTACCCAGCGGAATCCGAGATTATCAGCGGGGACCGAAATTCTTTCGCGCGGTATCGGAAATACGATCTGACATTCATCGCCGATTGGTAAACGGCGAAAATTCCGCACGTCCATTGAACAATCCGGTCGCGAACAACATTGCGCGTTGTGTTCCCGGCGATCGGACCCGCCCTGCGGTCTGCTTCCGGCGCGAACGAGCGGGCCGTGGTTTCGCGTTGCCGCTGGGTGGAACCGTGGTGGCCGCCCGCGATCGCGCGTCGTTACGCTGACATGGCACCGACCTATGGGAATAGCGGCCAGGTCCGAGCTGTTCCGCAACCGGTAGAGACAACGCGACAGGGAGTCAAGGCATGTTCACAGGCATCGTCGAGGAGCTCGGCGAGATTGTCACCACCGAGCAGTTGACCGACGCCGCTCGGCTGACGATCAGGGGCAAGCTGGTGACCTCCGATGCCGGACATGGTGATTCGATCGCCGTGAACGGGGTGTGTCTGACCGTGGTCGACGTACTCGATGGCGACTCGTTCACCGTCGATGTCATGCAGGAGACGCTGAACCGCTCCAGCATCGGCGGGCTCGGCGTGGGCTCGCGGGTCAACCTGGAGCGGGCGGCCGCGCTCGACAGCAGGCTCGGTGGGCACCTCGTGCAGGGCCATGTCGACGGCACCGGCACTGTGCTCGCGCGCACACCCTCGGAAAATTGGGAGGTCGTACGGATCTCGCTGCCCGACGCGATCGCCCGCTACGTGGTGGAGAAGGGCTCGATCACCGTCGACGGCATCTCGCTGACGGTCTCGGGTCTCGGGCTTTCGGATGAACCGGCGGCCGACGGCAATCGTGACTGGTTCGAGGTTTCCCTCATCCCGACCACCCTCTCGATGACCAACCTCGGCGCCGCGACGGTCGGCACCACGGTCAATCTGGAGGTGGACGTGATCGCCAAGTACGTCGAGCGCCTCCAACAACGCGGCTGACCGGCCGCGCCGTATGTCGCCGCCGGCGACATACGGCGCACGCCGTAGTGTTAGGGACGCACCCTTTTCGAGATGGAGCACAGCAAACGTGACCAGGTTCGACACCATCGAGCGCGCAGTCGCCGATATCGCCGCCGGTAAAGCGGTCGTTGTCGTGGACGACGAGGACCGTGAGAACGAGGGCGACCTCATCTTCGCGGCGGAAAAGGCGACCCCCGAGTTGGTGGCCTTCATGATTCGCTACACCTCTGGCTACATCTGCGTGCCGCTGACCGGTGAAGACTGCGATCGGCTCGGCCTGCCCCCGATGTACGCGCTGAACCAGGACAAGCACGGCACCGCGTACACCGTGTCGGTGGACGCCCGCGAAGGCATCACCACCGGCATCTCCGGCGCGGACCGCGCGACCACCATGCGGTTGCTCGCCGCGACCGAGGCCAAGGCCGACGACTTCACCAGGCCCGGCCACGTGGTGCCGCTGCGCGCCAAGGAGGGCGGGGTGCTGCGTCGTCCCGGCCACACCGAGGCCGCTGTCGATCTGTCCCGTATGGCCGGCCTTCGCCCAGCCGGTGTGATCTGCGAGATCGTCAGCCAGAAGGACGAGGGCCACATGGCCCGCACCGAGGAACTGCGTGTCTTCGCCGACGAGCACGACCTGGCGTTGATCTCGATCGCCGACATGATCGCCTGGCGGCGCAAGCACGAGAAGCACGTGGTGCGGATCGCCGAGGCACGGATCCCCACGGCGCACGGCGAGTTCCAAGCCGTCGGCTACCAGAGCATCTACGACGAGGTCGAGCATGTCGCGCTGGTGCGCGGCGACATCACCGACGGTGAAGACGTGCTGGTGCGGGTGCATTCGGAATGCCTCACCGGTGATGTGTTCGGCTCGCTGCGCTGCGATTGCGGCCCGCAGCTCGACGCCGCGCTGGAGATGGTGGCCGCCGAGGGCCGCGGTGTGGTGCTGTACATGCGCGGGCACGAGGGCCGCGGCATCGGGCTGATGCACAAGTTGCAGGCCTATCAGCTGCAAGACTCCGGACATGACACCGTCGATGCGAACCTGGAACTCGGTTTGCCCGCGGACGCGCGCGATTACGGCACCGGCGCGCAAATTCTGGTCGACCTCGGTATCCGGTCGATGCGACTGCTCACCAACAATCCCGCGAAGCGCGTCGGCCTCGACGGCTACGGGCTGAAGATCACCGACCGGGTCCCGATGCCGTTGCGCGTCAACGCCGAGAACCTGCGGTATCTGCGGACCAAGCGGGACCGGATGGGCCACGACCTGATCGGCCTCGACGAGCTCGATCTCGGCGAGACAGCGCAGTGAGGCACGCAGTCGAGGAGATCCGGAAAGGTGGGCTTCGGTGAGTGAGCGTAGCGAACGAACAACTTCGCAGCGTGCATCGCATATGCCGGAGCCGAGCGTCAGCGAGGTGGAGGCATGAGCGGTACCGGCGTACCGAGCTTCGCGCTCGAAGATGCCAAGGAGCTCACGCTCGGCATAGTCGCGTCGCGCTGGCATACCCAGATCTGCGACACGCTGGTCGCGAACGCGGAACGGGTCGCCAAGGAAGCCGGTGTCGCGCAGGTGACCGTGGTGCGTTGCGCGGGCGCGATGGAGCTGCCGGTCGTTGCCCAGGAGCTGGCGCGTACGCATGACGCGGTTGTCGCACTCGGCGTGGTGATTCGCGGTGGCACACCACATTTCGAGTATGTCTGCGACGCGGTGACCGCCGGGTTGACCCGGGTATCGCTCGACGCGGGCAAGCCCGTCGCGAACGGTGTGCTGACCACGAATGACGAGCAGCAGGCCCTGGACAGGGCCGGGCTGCCAGGGTCCGCCGAGAACAAGGGTGAACAGGCCGCCGCGGCAGCGCTCGACGCCGCGCTGACCCTGCGCGCCCTGCGCCGGTAGGCCGATGCCAGTCGTCCGGATCTGGCGAAGGAACCCCAGCGGGACAGGCGTGCATGCCGATTCGGCTGCGGCACAAGGCGGCACACCTGAGTGGGAGCTCGAAGTTCGCCCTCGCCGTGCGGTCCGCACGGCCTGGATCGTCGCGGTGCTGCTTGCCGCTTTCTTCATCGCGGGCGGCATCTGGCTGCGCACCGGCTCGACCGGTGTGAACTTCCGAACCGCGGACCAGTTGGCGATGATGGGCATCGGCCTGCTCGGCGCCGCCGCGGTACTGCTGCTGACAAGGCCCCGCCTTCGCGCCGGTGCCCGCGGCGTCTCGGTCCGAAACATTCTCGGCGACACCGAGTTCCCATGGGAACACATCCGTGGCGTCACGTTCCAGGACAAAAAGTCCTGGGCCCGCCTCGAGCTGGTCGACGACGACTACGTCCCGCTGCTCGCCATCCGCTCCAATGACAAAGAGCACGCGGCCCACGCCCTGGACCGCCTCCGCGAACTCGGTTCGAAATACACCGCGCCGCCCGCCGAATAACAGTGCGTCACCGATGGTGTTGCTGGGGTCATGTTCCCTACGCTGAGGGCGTTGGAAGGCGATGCCACCGAAATCTGGTGTCCGAGTTGGGGTGTACCGCAACTCGGACACCAGTGATCAGTGTGTGTCGCCGAGGACGGCTCCCTCGCGGCGCGGGTCGGCGCCGCCGATCCAGCCGCTTGTTCCATCGCGCTGCAAGGCGCTGAGGCCGCTGGTCTGGGGTGCCACCGACACCTTGTGGCCGAGTTCGCGCAGGCGCAGCACCAACGGGTCGTGGTCGCCGTTGTCGGAGGCGTTGATGGCAGGGTGTTCGCCGCCGATTCCGGTCTCCGGGGTGTTGGCCGCGCCGAAGTCGACACCGGATACCGCCTGCTGTGGGTCGAGGCCCCAATCCAGCACGCCGATGAGGGACTTCAGCACGTACTGGATGATCACCGAACCACCTGGGGAGCCGACCACCTGGGTGAGGTCGCCGCGGGCGCCGTCGGCGGCACGGTCGAAGACCAGTGTGGGGCTCATCGAACTACGCGGACGCTTGTTCGGCTGCACACGGTTGGCCACCGGCGCGCCGTCGGTGCCGAGCGGATCGGCGGAGAAGTCGGTGAGCTGATTATTGAGTACGAGTCCGTCGACCAGATGGAAAGAGCCGAACGCGGATTCCACCGTTGTCGTCATCGAGGCGGCGTTGCCGTACTTGTCGACCACCGAGATGTGGCTGGTGCCGTGCTCGGGCGGCTGCGGGCCGACCCCGACCGGGACAGGGCCGAAATCGCCCGGCTGTGCGGTACCCATGCTGTGACCGGGATTGATCAGCGACGAGCGCTGCTTCAGATAGTCCTTGTTCAGCAGTGTCTGCGGCGAATTACCCGGCAGTGGAATGAAATCCGTGTCGGCTACATACTTGTTGCGGTCGGCGTAGGCCAGGCGCTCCGCCTCGGAGATGATGTGCACCGCCTCGGCCTTCGGCTTGCCGCCGTTGTGGTCGATATTGTCCGGCCGCAGCGCCGCAAGGTCGAAGTTCTCCAGAATGCCGAGCGTGGCGGCGACGGCGATACCACCGGAGGACGGGGCGGGCATGCCGCAGATCTCGTGGGAGCGGTAGCCGGTGCACAGTGCCGACCGCTTCTTGGGCTGATAGCCCGCCAGGTCGCTCGCGGTGATCAGGCTCGGGGTGCGCCCACCCGACGCCGATCCGGCCGCGTCGACGATGTCGCGGGCGATGGCGCCGGTGTAAAAGGCCTGCGCGCCCTCGGAAGCGATGGCGCTCAACGTTTTCGCCATCGCCGGGTTGGCCAGGTTGGTACCGGCGGGTTTGCCGGTGCCGTCGGGGTTGAGGAAGTAGGCCTTCGCGGCCTCGTCGCGCGCGAGATCCTTGGCCGAATCGGCGATCTGCCCTGCCAGGCGTGGGCTGATCGAGAAGCCTTGATCGGCCAGTGATGTCGCGGGATCGAACAGCTCACGCCAGCCGGTCTTGCCGTGTTCCTGGTGCGCGAGTTCCAGCATGCGCAGCACACCGGGGACGCCGATGGAGCGGCCGCTGGCGCGGGTGTTCGGCTTGGGTTCGCTCCGGTCGGTGTCGCTGACCCAGCGCAGGTAGTTCTCGGTCGCGCCGGCGGGTGCGATCTCGCGCCCGTCATACGCGTCGACCGATTTAGTCGCCGCGTCGTAGTAGAGCATGAACGAGCCGCCACCGAGTCCGGATGCCTGGGGTTCCACCAGGCCGAGCACTGTTTGCGCGGTGATCAGCGCGTCGGCCGCGGTGCCGCCGTTGTTCAGTATCTTGCACGCGGCATCGGTGGCGAGTGGATTGGCCGTCGCGACGGCGTACGAACTGGTCCGCACAGCCGTCATATTGCTGCGATATCCGGACGCGATCTCAGGGTTGGTGCTGATGTTCTGCGAGGTGGGTGCCCCAGCCGTGCCGGGTGCCGCCGAGACCGGCGTGCCGTTCGGCGCACTCGCACAAGCGTCCGCCTTGTCGGTGTCGGACGAACAACCTGTCATCAATCCCACCGTGAGGACAAGGGCCGCACCGGCCCCGGTCCAGATGTGTCGCACGCGCATCCACGGACTGTATCGCCCTGTCGCCGGCCCGTAACCGGGTTTTCCCCCGGCACTGGGAAGGCAACGACGGTCGGTAGGCTGGCTCGGTGACGGTATCGGCGGTGCTCTTCGACTTTTCCGGGACGCTGTTTCGGCTGGAGGATGACCAATCCTGGGCCGATGATCTGATCGGCGAGGACGGGCAGCCGTTCGACGTGCGCGAAACGGCCGAGATCATGCGGCGGATGACGGCGCCGGTGGAGCAGTATGTGCAATTCGATGCCGAAGGCCAGATTGCCTGGGAGCGAAGGGATCTGGATCCACAACTGCATCGGAAGGCCTATGCCGAGGTACTGCGGCAATCCGGGGTGCCGACGGTGCGGCAATCGGAGCGCTTGTATCGCAGACTTATCGACCCGATGGCATGGACCCCGTATCCCGATACCGAGGATGTTCTGACATCACTCTCGGCGCAGCGCATTCCGGTCGGCGTGATCAGCAATATCGCTTTCGACGTGCGCCCCGCCTTCTCCGCACGCGGCTGGGACCGGTTGGTCGAGAGCTTCGCGCTGTCCTTCGAGATCGGCGCGATAAAGCCGGATCCACGAATCTTCCGAGTCGCGCTCGAGCAGCTCGGTGTCCGCGCCGATGCGGCGCTGATGGTTGGTGACAGCGCGGAGGCCGACGGCGGCGCGACCGCCCTCGGATGCCGCTTCGCCCTCGTCGACGCTCTCCCGACAGCCGAACGTCCTGACGCGTTGCTGCGAGTTCTGCAGCAGTACGAACTCGGCTGATCACCCGATCGAGCGTGGTCATCGACGCCTGTGCGGCGGGCGATAGCGGGCGTGAATCACTGTGTCCTGCATCACAGTGATACTGATCGCATCGTCTGGGTCACCGTGCCGAATTACCGTGCGAAGGGCGTGCCCGTAGGGGGTCTCGCAGGCTTCATCGGTGAATGGAGGAGCGCCGTGTACGCGGACTCTTCTGCGGAGAATCATGCCATTGCGGTAGCGATCCGAATGCTGGGCAGTATGCCGGCGCAGGTTCGTGAGGCCCGTGAAGCCGCTTGGGGCATAGCCGGATTCGGTATTGCCTATCCGGCCGTAATGGGATTGTTCATCGACGCCGATGCGGCAAAGGCCGCGTCGACTCAGTTTTGCTGCAGCTGGATACTGGGACTTGTCGCCTTCGGATTCGCGGGCCGTAGGGACCGGGCGTCCACACTCGCTATCGCATTGGCATTCCTGCAGGCCGTGGTCTGCGTGCGAGCCCGCGACGACGCGATTCCGGTCGTGCTCTGGATTGTCGCTGTTGTCTACTCCATCGGCGTCTGTGCCGCCATCGCTTGTTTGCTTCGACGTCCTGCGGCGAAAGCGTGGTTCGCTGTGGGTATCTCACCACCGATGTGATCTTCGAATTCGAGCTTCGTCGCGGGATCGGCGAAGCCGTTCCGGGCTGGCCGAATGTCGCATGGGTCACATTACGTGACGGGATATGCGCGGTTGTGGGCCTCGTCATAAGCGTACTTACTCGATTGTTAGCAGACCGATCGTTCCGATAGCGTCCGATTTGCACGTCTGTGGGGGCGTGGCGGAAAGCTCAACGAGGAGTGGTCGTGGTTTCGAATGTTGCTGTCGTGGACGAGGTAAAAGTCGTTCCGGCAGTCGGGGATTTGTCGAAGGTCCGCCGAATGGTCGATGCCAGCACCACGGTCCGCCAATTCTTCCGATTCGCCGTCGTCACATCGAACATGCCCGATGCGGTGCGCAGAGTGCGGCTCGCGGCATGGTTCCTGGTTGCTTTCACTCTCGGACACTTCCTGCTCGGTCTGCTCGACAATGTCGAATCGGCGAGCGCCAGTTCCGCTGAGTTCTTTGCCAGCTGGGTGCTTGCCGCCAACGTCTTGATCTTCGGGCTCAGGGAACTGTGGGTCTGGGTCACCGCCGTGATGCTGGCGAGCGTGCAGATCTTCATCGGAATCTTCACGCTGCTGACCGGGCTGCCGTCTCAGGTGGGCGCGCTCTCGGTGCTTGCGGTCATCCTCGGCGCCGCCGCGATCCTCGCGCTGCTGTTTCGTTCGGCCTCGACCGGATGGTTCTTCCGCAAAGCGGCCTGATCCTGGCCCCGATCGGGCTGTCGGACCCGCTCGATAGGCTTGACGGGTGGCAGATCCAGCGACGTACCGGCCCGCGCCCGGCACGATTCCCGTCGAACCCGGTGTGTACAAGTTCCGGGACTCCTACGGGCGGGTCATCTACGTCGGCAAGGCCAAGAGCCTGCGCAGCAGGCTGAACTCGTACTTCGCTGATGTCGCTTCGCTGCACCCGCGGACGAGGCAGATGGTCACCACCGCCGCGAGTGTGGAGTGGACCGTCGTTTCGACCGAGGTCGAGGCGCTGCAACTGGAATACAACTGGATCAAGGAATTCGATCCGCGCTTCAACGTCCGCTATCGCGACGACAAGTCGTACCCGGTGCTGGCGGTGACGCTGAACGAGGAGTATCCGCGGCTGTTCGTCTACCGCGGCGCGCGCCGCAAGGGCGTCCGGTACTTCGGCCCGTACGCACACGCGTGGGCGATCCGGGAGACGCTCGATCTGCTGCTGCGGGTGTTCCCGGCGCGCACCTGCTCCAACGGGGTCTTCAAGCGGCACAGTCAGATCGGACGCCCGTGCCTGCTCGGTTACATCGACAAGTGCGCCGCGCCGTGCATCGGCAGGGTCAGCGCCGAGGAGCACCGCGACATCGTCGAGGACTTCTGCGACTTCCTCGCCGGACGCACCGACCGCATGGTGCGTCAACTGGAACGCCGGATGCTCGACGCCGCCGATGATCTCGACTTCGAGAACGCGGCCAGATTGCGCGACGACGTCCAGGCGCTGCGCAGGGCATTGGAGAAGCAGGCCGTGGTGCTCGGCACAGGCACCGACGCCGACGTGATCGCCTTCGCCACCGACGAATTGGAGGCGGCGGTACAGATCTTCCACGTCCGCGACGGCCGGGTCCGCGGCCAGCGCGGCTGGGTGGTCGACAAGTCCGGCGATGCCATCGACGCACCGGAGGCCGGCGGCGAAATGGCGGCCCTTGTCGAGCAATTCCTCACCCAGTTCTACGGCGAGCAGGTCGCGCAGGTCGAGGGCGAGGCCGAGCAGCCTGCGAATGTGGTGCCGCGCGAGGTGCTCGTCCCCGAGCTACCCGCCGACGCCGAGCAGATCCAGGAATGGCTGAGCAGCCTGCGCGGATCGGCGGTGCAGCTGCGGGTGCCCCAGCGTGGGGACAAGAAGGCGCTCGCCGAGACCGTGCAGCGCAACGCGATGGAGGCGCTCGCCCAGCACAAGCTCAAGCGCGCGGGCGATCTGACATCGAGATCCCAAGCACTGCAAGATATTCAAGACGCACTCGATCTCGACAGCGCGCCGCTACGAATCGAATGTGTGGATATCAGCCACGTGCAGGGTACCGATGTGGTGGCCTCCCTCGTGGTGTTCGAGGACGGTCTGCCGCGCAAGTCCGAGTACCGCCACTACGCGATCAAGGAGGCCGCGGGCGACGGCCGCTCCGACGATGTCGGCAGCATCGCCGAGGTGACCCGTCGCAGGTTCCTCCGGTTGCGCAGGGACCGAGACGCTACCGAGCGAAACGAGCTGGACGCCGCGCCTGGCACCGTGATCGTCGCGGAACACGCCGAACTGGAGATCGCGACCGCAGCCACGGTGCTCGACATCGAGGCGTCGGTGATCGACCTCGAATCCGAGGACACCGAAACCGAGCTCTCCGCGCGACCCGGCATCGATCCACGCACCGGTCGCCCCAAGAAGTTCGCCTACCCGCCCAACCTCTATGTCGTCGACGGCGGCGCGCCCCAGGTCGCCGCCGCCGCCGAGGTGCTCGATGAGCTCGGCATCACCGATGTCGCGGTGATCGGCCTCGCCAAGCGGCTGGAAGAGGTCTGGGTGCCGGGGGAGAGCGACCCGGTGATCATGCCGCGCAATAGCGAGTCGCTATATTTATTGCAGCGGGTCCGCGACGAGGCACACCGTTTCGCGATCACCTTCCACCGCAGCAAGCGTTCGCGGCGGATGACGGCCTCCGCGCTCGACTCGGTGCGTGGCCTCGGCGCGGCACGGCGGACCGCGCTTGTCACCCACTTCGGGTCGGTGGCCAAATTGAAGGAGGCGACGGTCGAGGAGATCACCGAAGTGCCGGGTATCGGCGTGGCGACTGCCAAAGCGGTGCTCGCGGCACTTCGGGAGGGGTAGTAAGTAACAGCGCCCTCGGAACCTCCGGAAGTTCCGTGCCGCCTACGTTGTGTGTCTGCGCCCGATACTCGAACCGGTGCGGGATGATCGACAGGCACCTGAAACAGATCCGGTAGGACATGACACGCGTCGAATCGAACAACAGTGCGGACAGTCCGCGGTCGACCGCTGGGCGGGTCGGCCCGTTGGATGCTGACGTGACGCCGGTCGAGGGGGGTTTGCGACAGGTGGAAGCCGTCATCGTGACTGGTCTGTCCGGCGCGGGCCGCGGCACCGCGGCACGGGTGCTGGAAGATCTCGGCTGGTATGTCGCGGACAATCTGCCGCCCGAGCTGATCGGACGGATGGTTGAGCTCGGTACTTCGGCTTCGCCGCCGATCCGCAGGCTTGCCCTGGTCATGGACGTGCGTAGCCGGTTCTTCACCGGCGATCTCTCGGTTGTCACCGAACAGTTGCAAGCGCGCGGCGTGCGGACCCGGGTACTGTTCCTCGAGGCATCCGACGATGTGCTGATCCGACGCTTCGGTTTCGCCCGCAGGCGTCATCCGTTGCAGGGTGAAAGCACCGACGGCACTCTTTCGGCGGGTATCGCCGCCGAACGTATCCGCCTTTCCACCGTGAAAACGGCGGCCGACCTCGTTATCGACACCACCGAGCTGTCCGTCCATCAACTGCATCGCAAGCTGGAAGAGGCCTACGGCGGCGGCGCGCCCGCCGCGCTGCAGGTGACCGTGCAGTCCTTCGGGTTCAAGTACGGGGTTCCACTGGACGCGGACATGGTGTTGGATGTGCGTTTTCTACCCAATCCACATTGGATACCGGAACTTCGGGAACATTCGGGACAGGAGACCGTGGTCAGCGAGTACGTGCTGTCGCGTCCCGGCGCGGACGACTACCTGCGCACTTGCCACCACCTGGTCGACCTGACGACGAATGGTTACCGCCAAGAGGGGAAGCGATACATGACGGTGGCAGTGGGCTGCACCGGAGGTAAGCACCGCAGCGTCGCGATTGCGGAAGCGCTGGGCGAATTGATGAGCGGAGAGAGCGGTGAATCCGGTCCCACCGATGTCGTGCGGATCGTGCATCGGGATCTGGGGCGCGAATGACCGGGTGGGAATCGAACCCCGCCATCGTTGCGTTGGGCGGCGGCCACGGTTTGTACGCGACGTTGACGGCCGTGCGGCGGCTGACCACGAAGATCTGCGCGGTGGTGACCGTCGCCGACGACGGCGGCTCCTCGGGCAGGCTGCGCGCCGAGCTGGGCGTACCACCACCGGGTGACTTGCGGATGGCGCTCGCCGCGCTCGCCGCCGACAGCGACGACGTGCTGACGCGGACGATTCAACATCGGTTCGGCGGTACCGGCGCACTGGCCGGGCATTCGGTCGGAAACCTCATCCTTGCCGGTCTCACCGAGGTTCTCGGCGATCCGGTCGCCGCGCTCGACGAGGTGGCGCGGATGTTGCGGGTGACCGGTAGAGTGCTCCCGATGTCGCCCATCGCGCTCGATATCGAAGCGGATGTCTCTGGGCTGGAAGCAGATCCACGGGTGAGCCGCTGTATTCGCGGACAAGTTGCCATCGCGACGACACCGGGTAAGGTGCGGCGTGTCCGGCTGATTCCGTCGGATCCGCCCGCCAGCCAGGAGGCGACCTCGGCCATCGAGCACGCGGATGTCGTTGTCCTCGGCCCTGGATCGTGGTTCACCAGCGTGATTCCGCACGTGCTGGTGCCCGAGCTGCGCGACGCGCTGGTGTACACCAGAGCCAGAAAAGTGTTGGTGCTCAACCTCGCTGCCGAGCCAGGCGAGACGGCGGGGTTCTCCGCCGAGCGGCACCTGCATGTATTGTCCCAGCACGCACCGGAATTCGTGGTCGACGAGGTACTGGTCGATTCCGGGTCCGTGCCGGAAGGTCGCGAAAGAGAACATGTGGCCAGGGCTGCCGAACAATTGCGGGCGCGAGTAACCTTCTCCGATGTCGCCGAAGCGGGAACGGACCGGCATCACCCCGGAAAGCTTGCCGCCGCACTGGATCAGCTGATCCGGCAACCTCGGCCACACATGGCAGGGCTTCGAGTCGAGGGACGTCACATGGGTCAGGATGTGCGTTCCGGGTTGGGTGGAAAGGAGCGCGTCTCGTGGCGATGACAGCCGAAGTAAAGGACGAGCTGAGCAGGCTCACGGTCTCTCAAGTGAGTTCTCGCAAGGCGGAACTGTCGGCGCTGCTGCGGTTTGCGGGCGGTCTGCACATCGTCGGCGGGCGGGTGATCGTCGAGGCCGAGGTGGACATGAGTTCCATTGCGCGCAGGTTGCGCAGGGAGATCTTCGAGCTATACGGCTACGGCTCCGATGTGCACGTGCTCGGTGCGGGTGGTCTGCGCAAGACCTCGCGCTACGTGGTGCGCGTGTCCAAGGAGGGCGAGGCGCTTGCCCGGCAGACCGGGCTGCTCGACGTGCGCGGGCGTCCGGTCCGTGGGCTACCGGCCCAGGTGGTCGGCGGTACCATCGGCGACGCCGAAGCGGCTTGGCGCGGAGCATTTCTCGCGCACGGTTCGCTCACCGAGCCGGGCCGTTCGTCGGCGCTCGAGGTCAGTTGCCCCGGTCCGGAGGCGGCGCTGGCGCTGGTCGGTGCCGCACGGCGGCTCGGCATCACGGCGAAGGCGCGTGAGGTGCGTGGCACCGATCGGGTCGTCGTGCGCGATGGCGAGGCGATCGGCGCGCTGTTGACCAGGATGGGCGCTCAGGACACCAGGCTCACCTGGGAGGAGCGCCGGATGCGCCGCGAGGTGCGTGCCACCGCGAACCGGCTGGCCAACTTCGACGACGCGAACCTGCGCCGCTCCGCTCGCGCCGCGGTTGCCGCGGCGGCCAGAGTGGAACGCGCGCTGGACATCCTCGGCGACGACGTGCCCGACCATCTCGCGGCCGCTGGCAAGCTGCGCGTCCAGCATCGTCAGGCGTCACTCGAAGAGCTCGGCCAGCTCGCCGATCCGCCGATGACGAAAGACGCTGTGGCGGGCCGTATTCGACGCCTGCTGTCGATGGCCGACCGGCGTGCCAAGGATTTGGGCATACCGGATACCGAATCGGCCGTCACCGCCGAGCTGCTCGACGACGCCTGATTCGACGCGTTACCGCACCCGCCGTTCCGGCGTACGGGGTACCGATGGACACCCGCTTTCGCGGGTTGCCGCCGGGTTCCGGCCCGCACTGGAACGGCGGGTGTGTCGTGCTGCGCCGAGTATCCCGAGCTCACAAATCCAAGGTGCGTGTCGGAGAGGTTACGGGCGGGCATTAGTGTGGTTATGGCATCGGAATGAATCCGCTTGAAAGCTGAGGAGCGATAACGTGACTGTCCGGGTAGGCATCAACGGCTTCGGTCGTATCGGACGTAACTTCTTCCGGGCGGTGGAGGCGCAGAAGGCGCTCGGCACCACCGACATCGAGATCGTCGCGGTCAACGACCTCACCGACAACGCGACTCTCGCGACACTGCTCAAGTACGACTCGATCCTCGGCCGTTTGCCGCAGGAGGTCTCGCTGGACGGCGACGACACCATCGTGGTCGGCGAGCAGCGGATCAAGGCACTGGCCATCAAGGAGGGCCCTTCGGCCCTGCCGTGGGGAGACCTGGGCGTCGACGTTGTCGTCGAGTCCACCGGCATCTTCACCGACGCGACCAAGGCCAAGGGCCACATCGCGGCAGGCGCCAAGAAGGTCATCATCTCCGCGCCCGCCAAGGGCGAGGACATCACCATCGTGATGGGCGTCAACGACGACAAGTACGACGGCAGCCAGAACATCATCTCCAACGCCTCGTGCACCACGAACTGCCTCGGCCCGCTGGCCAAGGTGCTCAACGACGAGTTCGGCATCGTCAAGGGCCTGATGACCACCATCCACGCGTACACGCAGGACCAGAACCTGCAGGACGCCCCGCACGCCGACCTGCGTCGTGCCCGCGCGGCCGCGCTGAACATCGTGCCGACCGGCACCGGCGCCGCCAAGGCCATCGGCCTCGTGCTTCCGGAACTGGTCGGCAAGCTGGACGGCTACGCGCTGCGGGTGCCGGTCCCCACGGGCTCGGTCACCGACCTGACGGTCCAGCTGTCGAAGTCGGCCTCGATCGATGAGATCAACGCCGCGTACAAGGCTGCTGCCGACGGTGCGCTGAAGGGCCTGCTGAAGTACAACGTCGACCCGATCGTGTCGAGCGATATCGTCACCGACCCGCACTCCTGCATCTACGACGCGCCGCTGACCAAGATCATCGACGACCAGGTGAAGGTTGTCGGCTGGTACGACAACGAGTGGGGCTACTCCAACCGCCTCGCCGATCTCATCGGTCTCGTCGGCAAGTCGCTCTGAACCGCATGACTGTCAAGACACTTCAGGATCTCCTGAGCGAGGGTGTCGAAGGTCGGGGCGTACTCGTGCGCTCCGACCTGAACGTCCCCCTCAACGACGGAAAGATCACCGATCCCGGCCGGATCATCGCCTCGGTCCCCACCATCAAAGCGCTGGTCGAGGCCGGTGCCAAGGTGGTGGTCACCGCGCACCTCGGCCGCCCGAAGGGCGAGCCGGACCCGGCCCTGTCACTGGCCCCGGTGGCCGCCCAGCTCGCCGAGGAACTGGGCCGCAATGTCCAGCTCGCCGGTGACGTGGTCGGCCAGGACGCGCTCGCGCGTTCGGAGGGCCTCACCGACGGCGACGTGCTGCTGTTGGAGAACATCCGCTTCGATCCGCGTGAGACCAGCAAAGACGACTCGCAGCGGACCAAGCTTGCCGCGGCGCTCGTGGAACTGGTCGGCGACGACGGTGCGTTCGTCTCCGACGGCTTCGGTGTCGTGCATCGCAAGCAGGCCTCGGTCTACGACGTCGCGAAGCTGCTTCCGCATTACGCGGGCACGCTGGTCGCCGCCGAGGTCGAGGTGCTCGCGAAGCTGACCGAAGACCCGCAACGCCCGTACGCGGTCGTGCTCGGCGGCTCGAAGGTCTCCGACAAGCTCGCCGTTATCGAGGCGCTCGCGCCGAAGGTCGACACGCTGGTCATCGGTGGCGGTATGTGCTTCACCTTCCTTGCCGCACAAGGACTCCCGGTGGGGGCCTCGTTGCTGCAGGAAGAGATGATCGACACCTGCAAGGGGCTGCTCGAGCGCTACGCCGACGTGATCCACCTGCCGCGTGACATCGTCATCGCGGACAAGTTCGCGGCCGACGCGGACACGAAGGTCGTCTCGGCCAACGAGATCCCGGACGGTTGGCTCGGCCTCGACATCGGCCCCGAGTCGGCAAGCCGCTTCGCGGCACTGCTGACCGAAGCGCGGACGGTGTTCTGGAACGGCCCGATGGGTGTGTTCGAATTCGAGAAGTTCGCCGCGGGCACCCTCGGTGTCGCCGAGGCGATCGTGACCGCGACCGGCAAGGGGGCGTTCACCGTCGTCGGTGGTGGCGACTCGGCCGCGGCCGTGCGTGCGCTCGGGCTCCCGGATGACGGTTTCTCGCATATCTCCACCGGCGGCGGTGCGTCGCTGGAATACCTGGAGGGCAAGGAACTTCCCGGCATCGCTGTCCTCGAAGACAGCCCAGCGGAGGACTGACATCATGGCACGCAAGCCGCTCATCGCGGGCAACTGGAAGATGAACCTCAATCACCTCGAGGCCATCGCTCTGGTGCAGAAGATCGCATTCGCATTGCCCGAGAAGTACTTCGCCAAGGTCGATGTCACCGTCGTACCGCCGTTCACCGATCTGCGCAGCGTGCAGACGCTGGTGGAGGGCGACAAGCTGCTGCTCACCTATGGCGCGCAGGACGTGTCCACGCACGAATCCGGCGCGTACACCGGCGAGATCGGTGGATCCATGCTCGCCAAACTCGGCTGCACCTATGTGGTTGTCGGGCACTCGGAGCGGCGGCAATATCACCTCGAGGACGACGCCACCGTGCTCGCCAAGGCGAAGCAGGCGCTGAAGCACGCGATCACCCCGATCGTCTGCATCGGTGAGGGCCTGAACATTCGTGAGGCGGGAACGCACGTCGAATACAACCTCGAGCGGCTGCGCGGATCGTTGAAAGGTCTTACGGCCGAAGAGATTTCGAAGGTCGTCATCGCCTACGAGCCGGTCTGGGCGATCGGCACCGGCAAGGTGGCGACGCCGGCCGACGCGCAGGAAGTATGCGGGGCGATCCGCGCCGAGTTGGCCGAGTTGGCCAACCCGGAGGTCGCCGCCGCGCTGCGCGTGCTCTACGGCGGTTCGGTGAACGCAAAGAACGTCGGTGAGCTGGTCGCGCAGACGGACATCGACGGCGCACTGGTCGGCGGTGCATCGCTCAAGGGTGACGAGTTCGCCACCCTTGCCGCGATCGCCGCGGGCGGCCCACTGCCGTAAGCGCTTTCCACGACGAGCCGGACATCGACACGATGTCCGGCTCTTCGCTTTTCGCAAACTTCGATGCCGCTTATTCGGCGTGCAAAGTCAGGCCGTTGCCATTGTCGTTGCGCAGGGTGAGGGTGTCCGCATCGATAGTGGCGGTTGTCTTGCCGTCGAGAGTTTCGAGGACGGCGTTCTCGACCTCCATCACCTCCGGTGCGCACATCATCCTGGTGCTGGCGACCCGGAAGGTGACCTCCGCCCCTGCGATGGTGGCGTTGCCGGTCAGACGGTTGCAGCCGCCGCTTCCGGAGATCGCGCCGTCGGCGGCGATGGTGAGGGTCGGTTTCGCCTCGTCGATGACCCGCGAGCGGGTCCTGGCGTCGGGAGTGATGGTCTCGGTGACGATCCAGGTGGTGCCGGTCAGCGGTTTGTCGGGCTGCGCGACCTTCTTGTCGAGTAGATGCACGGTCGAGTCGGCGCCGCGGAGGGTGAGCGCGGTGTCATCGAGCTCCCAGCCCGGAGTCGAGCTCAGCAGGGTCGTGAGCCATTCGTCGGTGCCCGCGCGGTCACCAGCGCAGGCCATGAGAGTGCCTGCCAGGGCGGATACCTTCAGCTTGTGGTCGTCGAGTGCGACTGTGCCGCTGAAGGAGTTGCAGCCCGCGCCGGCGGAGATCCGACCGTTCGCGAACGTCAGCGTCAGCGGGCCGCCGCCCGGGATGGGAGTGCCTTCGACGGTGGTGGAAATGTAGGTGTGCCCCATCGGGGTCGACGCCGGCTCGGGGGACTTCTCGGAGTCGCTCGTGCAGGCAGCTGCCCACAATGTGAGCAAGAGGATCGGACCGAGGCGGATGAAGTTGGCCGACATGTAGCGATCCTACCGACGGTGCGCGGTGCCGAAACCGGCATTCGCGACACGGTTTTCCGGTCCGGACGCCCGCGGACGCGGACATTGCCGCGGACGGATGCGAGCTGCTGTCAGACCGGCGTACGCCGAGTCCCTGCCCAGTGCGCAATGATGGTCGATCGGTGAGGATGAGTTGGAGACATTTGATGCGACTGTGGACGCTGCAAGCGCCGGAAGTGGTTGCCGCACTGCGGTCCAACGGACGTTACCTGGCCGAATGGGATCGAGTGATCGTCAACTGGCGGCCCGCATTCCGCGCGATGGTTGCCGAGATGCACCGTCGCGGCATCGTCTCGGCGAGTGCGCCACCCGTGTGGTGCTGGCCCGATAGTTCGCCGCAGCGCAACCGAATCCGGCAGACAGCGAACTCGCTACTCGGCGACGACCAATGGGCGCACGGCACCTGTTTGCTGAAACTCGACGTTCCCGACTCGCTGACCCTGACCACCTCGTACTCCCGGTGGAACGACTACCTCGCCACCACCACGGACTTCCTATGCGACAACGGTCCGATCGACAGCCCGGCCTTCGCTCCCGCCACCGCGCCTGAGCAGTGGAGTTCCGAGCTGGACCACGAATGGGACCGACCTCAGGTCGCCATCCCCGAACTACGCCGCGAATGGGTCCTGAGCGCTCGCCGCTACCTGCCCGACTCCGAGACCGTGGCCCGGATCGCCGCCGACCCGCTGCTTCGTCCGTAGCTGATAGTCAGGCGTTTCCGGGCAGCTGGACATGCTGGGGCCGGCTCGGCGGCAGGCGTCGCTAAGCTCGGGCCGTGACCACTGCCGATGCGACGATTCCGCTGTCTACTTGGGCGCCGTTGCGATCGCCGGTCTATCGGGCGTTGTGGATCGCGCAGTTGGTGTCGAATTTGGGCACCTGGATGCAGACCGTGGGTGCGCAGTGGATTTTGGTCGACGAGCCGAATGCCGCCACGCTGGTTTCGTTCGTGCAGACCGCGATCACGCTGCCGGTGATGTTGCTGTCCATCCCGTCGGGGGTGCTCGCCGATCTGCTCGATCGGCGCAGGCTGCTGCTCGGTGCGCAGTCGACGATGGCCGTGCTCGCCGCGGTGCTCGCGGTATCGACCGCGACCGGGCACACCACACCTGCGGTGCTGCTGACGTTGCTGTTCCTCTTGGGGTGCGGACAGGCGCTCACCGCACCGGCATGGCAGGCGATCCAGCCGGAATTGGTTCCGCGCGAACAGATTACCTCCGCCGCCGCGCTGGGCAGTATGAACATCAACCTCGGGCGTGCTGTCGGCCCTGCGGTGGCCGGTGTGCTGGTGTCGGTGTCGGGACCGACCCTGGTGTTCGCGCTCAACGCGGTGTCCTTCGGTGGGATCGTCGCAGTGCTCGCGCTGTGGCGTCGACCGAGGACCGACCAAACCCTGCCGAGCGAGCGTCCGCTCGCGGCATTGCAAGCGGGCACCCGCTTCATTCGTGCCGCGCCCGCGATTCGCCGAGTGCTGGTGCGCGCGATCCTGTTCATCGCGCCGGCGAGCGCGTTGTGGGCGCTGCTGCCTGTCATCGCGCGCGACGAGTTCGGTCTGTCCTCGTCCGGTTACGGACTGATGCTCGGTGCGCTCGGCATCGGCGCGGTGCTCGGGGCGCTGGCATTGTCACGATTGCGCTCGCTGCTGACTCCGACGCAGCGGTTGGCCGTGGCCGCGGTGCTGTTCGGCGTCGCGACGGCGGGCACGGTGTTGCTGCACTCGGTGCCGGTGGTGCTTGCCCTGCTGGTCGGTGCCGGGTTGGCCTGGCTGCTGGCGATGGCCACGATGAACTCGACCATGCAGTTGCTGCTGCCCGCGTGGGTGCGGGCGCGCGGACTGTCGGTGTACATGCTCGTATTCATGGGCTGCCAGGCGATCGGGTCGCTGGTCTGGGGCCTGGTCGCAGGCGCGGTCGGTCCTGTGCAGGCCATGCTCATGTCCGCAGGGCTGCTCGCCTGCTGTGCGGTCAGCACGCTCTGGCTGCCGATCCGGCACAACGCCGAGGAACTGGACCTGACGCCGTCGGCGTTCTGGCCCGAACCGCAGCTCGTTGTCGAGCCGGAGCCGGCCGACGGCCCTGTCATGGTGCTGCGGACCTATGACGTGCCCGCCGAGAACGTCGAGGAGTTCATGGCCGCGATGGCCTTCGTCGGGCGCTCGCGCCAGCGCACCGGCGCGATGGAGTGGCGGTTGTATCGCGACGTCGGTGTGATCGACCGCTATGTGGAGGCGTTCGTCGTGCGGTCATGGGCCGAACACATGCATCAGCATCAGGTGCGGCTCACCGCCCAAGATCAACTGCGCGAAGTCGCCGTCACAGCGTTCACCAACGGCGCCGACACAATCACCCATCTCGTCGCGGTGGAGCCGCATTAAACGCGGCGAGAGCGACCCCATAGACTGTGCGACATGCGGATGTTCCTGGATATCCTTCTGATCGTCACCAGCGTGCTGCTGGTGCTGCTGGTGCTGCTGCACCGCGCCAAGGGTGGAGGCCTGTCCAGCCTCTTCGGCGGCGGTGTTCAGTCCAGCCTGTCGGGTTCCACAGTCGTCGAGAAGAACCTCGACCGTGTCACCATCTTCACCGGCCTGGTCTGGCTCATCGCCATCCTCGGCATCGGCCTGGAGATCAAGTTCGCCTGACCGGAACTCCGGTCCAATGCCGCAGCTCACGCTTCAAGTGAGCTGCGGCGATTTGTGCCGCGCCGAAGTTCCGTCACGACGATGGCGGCCGCCGCCGTCGCCGCGATCAGCACGACCGTCGCGATGACGAACGCCACTGTGTACCCGTCGCCGACCAGCGGAGCCACAACGAGCGGACCGAGCATCTGTCCGGATCCGTAGCCTGCGGTGAGCGTTGCCGCGGCCCGGTGGTCCGACAGTTCGGTGCCCACTCGGATCGCGAGCATGGTGATGCCCATGAATGTGCCGCCGAACAGTGCCGCGCAGAGGGCAGCGGGCAAGATCGCGGTCGATACCGCGGGCAGCGCCGCCGACAGGCACTGCGCCAACAGTGCTACGACCAAGGCCGCCGCCGGTGTCCAGCGCCGAGCGGCCATGCCCCACAACATGGCAGTCGCCGCGGCCGCACCGACGATCACCCACATCGCCGAGCCGACGGTCGGGCCGTTGTGCGCACCGACCGCGGCGACCAGGAACGTACCGATCACGATGTAGCCGACGCCTTCGAGGCAGTAGGCGACGAGCAACGCGCGCCAGGCCCGCGTCGAGCGGGGTCTACCGCTGGTCTCGGCGGCCTGGTGACCTGGATGGATGTCGAGTCCGAGCGAGGCAAGCAGCAGCACCGCCGTCAATCCGGCCGCTCCGAGCCAGAGTGCCTGCCATGGCAGCACCGGCCGCGCCGCGAGGGCCAGCAGACCGGTCGACGCGATGCCGATGCCGACGCCGCCGAACGCGATGCCCGCCGCGTGCCGGTGGCCGTCGAGCCGGGCGATCGCACCGGCGCAGCCGACGAAAAGCACCGCGCTGGCTATCCCGGCTATCAGTCGCAGCACGCCGCAGAGCATTGCGGGTGCGGGCACCGCCAGCAGCGCCTGGCTCACCACGAGGGTCGCGGCGGCGAGGCGAAAAATTGTGCGGCTGTTGAGATCCGGCCGCCGAGCCAGCATGGCCCCCGCAAGGTAGCCCGCGTAATTCGCGGCGGCGATGAGCGCTCCCTCATGTGCGTCGATACGGTGCGCATCGACCATCGCGGGCATCAGCGGGGTGTAGGCGAAGCGGCCGACCCCCACCGCGGCGGCCAACCCCGCGCCCGCCGCGAGCGCCGATGTGATGGTGCTTGGTGAGGTGGGAGTTACGGTATCGGTCACGTCATCCGACCGTACGGACCGCCGGATAGCTCGTGAAATGCTTTCTACGCACGATGTATACGCTCGATGCATGGATATCGAGCTGCGGCACCTCAGGGCGTATCTCGCCCTGTGTGAAGAGGCGAACTACACGCGCGCCGCGACGCGTCTGCACCTGAGCCAGCCCGCGCTCACCCGAACCATCCAGCAGTTGGAGCGCGTGGTCGAATGCCGCCTGATCGAGCGCTCGTCGCGGCGCTTCGAGCTCACCGAAGAAGGCGCGGAACTACTGGGGCACAGCAGGCGGATCATCGCCGATATCGACGCCGTCGGTGCCGAACTCCGCTCACGTGCCACCCTCGATGTCGGTTTTTCCTGGCTGCTTCCCGATTGCTGGTTCGCGCAGACACGAGATCGCTACGAGGCTCTCGGTGGCCGCATCTCGCTGCACCGAGTCGAGGACCCGATCGCGGCGTTGGAAGGCCGGTCGATCGATATCGCCATCCACCGCAACGAGATTCGGCTCCCGCGCCACCTCGCGTCCCGGGTTGTCGGGACCGAGGAGCGGATGGTCGCGGTCTCGATCAACTCCCCGCTCGCCCATGCCGAGGACCTGCGCTGGGCAGATCTCGCCCGCTACCCGCTGGTCGTCAATGTTGTATCCGGCACGATCCATGCCGGGTCGTGGGACCGGCCCGACCCGAGCCGCACCATCATCACCTGCACGAATTTCGACGAATGGATCGAACTCGTCGCCGCGGACCGCGGCATCGGTGGCGTCCCCACTCTGGCTCGGACCCGCGCACCTCACCCAGGCGTGATCTACCTCGACGTCCCCGACGCTCCTTCTTCACACGTCTACGTCACCTGGCGCGCGAAGCCGACTCCGGCGCGATCGGTGCAGCGCTTTGTCGCAATCGCATGAGGGGCACGCGGTTCGTCGTGACCGTCGCATCGGACGATAACTGCGCCGCGTCCGACACCCGTCAGATCATCCGATGCGCGCGGTGAACTCGGCGGTCAGTCGGCGCGCGGAATGCGGCCGTCGACGTCGGTGAAGCCGTATTGCTCGGCGAGATCGGCTACCCGCCATGCCTGTCCGGTCCTGGCGCGGCGGTCGGGGTCGGCGGCGACGGCGACCACAGCGCGGCCGGGGAATCGGGGCGATTCGGCGGCATCGAGGTCGAAGGTGCCCTCACCGGGCAGCGTGACCATGCGCCTGCCCTCTTCGTTCGCCGGAACCATTTGCAGCAGTTCGGTATTCACGATCCCCGGCCACAGCGAGATTACGGTGACACCGGTATCGGCGAGGTCGTGGGCCATATCGGACGTGAGCCGGTCCAGCGCGGTCTTCGCGACGCCGTACACGGCATTGTGCATGTAGCGCTGCGAACCCGGCGAGGAGATGTTCGCGATCAATCCCGCCGACTCGATCAGCAGCGGTGCGGCGAATGCGCTTGCCGCGTAATGCGATCGGACACCGACGTCGAACGTCTCATCCCATGCGGTCGGCGGCACCTCCCAGAACGGCTTGCCGAGCCAGCGGGCCGCCGCGGGGGAGTTGTAGACATTGTTCACCAGCACGTCCAGCCTGCCACGCTCGTCGCGCACGCGCGTGAACAGCCGCTGGACCGCGTCGTCGTCGCGGTGGTCGCATACGAACGGTATCCCGTGGCCGCCGAGGCCATCGATTTCCGCGGCCGTGTCGTGCACCGTCCCCGGCAGCCGTCCTGCCGCGGTAGAGCGTCCGGTGACATACACCGTCGCGCCTGCCGCGCCCAGTTCGAGAGCGATGCCTTTGCCGATGCCACGACTGGCTCCGGTGACGACGGCTACGTGGCCGCCGAGTAAGTGAGGTATTCCGTTCACGATCTCGGGACATTACCTTGAAACAAGAACACGTTCTATGCTTTGGAGGCTGTAGTGGAGTTGACCCATCGGTTCGTGGCGACAAACGGCATTCGAATGCACGTCGCCGAACAGGGCGACGGGTCTCCGGTGATCTTCTGCCACGGCTTCCCGCACACATGGTTCATCTGGCATCGCCAGCTGGCAGCGGTCGCCGGGGCAGGTTACCGAGCCATCGCGCCCGACCTGCGTGGCTACGGACGCACCGAGGCCCCCGCCGAGCAGGAGGCCTACACGAACCAAGCGGTGATCGGCGACCTCCTGGGCTTGCTCGACGACATCGGCGCCGAACAAGCCGTGTTCGTCGGTTTGGATTTCGGCGCCGCACTGGTCTGGGAACTGGCATTGCGCGCACCGGAGCGCGTGCGCGGCATCATCGTGCTCAACAACCCCTTCGCTCCTCGCCCGCCGCGCGCGCCGTCGCAGCTGTGGGCCAAGGCCGCGCAGCGCCACTTCCTGCACCTGGACTACTTCCAGAAGCCCGGCCCCGCCGACGCCGAACTCGGAGCCGACCCGAGGGCATTCCTCGCCCGTGTCTACTTCTCCCTCAGCGCCGACTACCACTACCTCGACACCTGGCGCTTCCCACCGGAAGGCACCGGCTACCTCGACGTACTGCCCGAGGCTCCGCCGCTGCCGTGGAATTGGCTCTCGGACGACGAATTGGACGTTCTGGCAGGAGATTTCGAACAAACTGGCTTCACCGGCGGCCTCAACTGGTACCGCGCCCTCGACCGCAACTGGGAACTCACCGCCGACTTCGCCGACGCCACGGTCACCCCGCCCACCTACTTCCTTTACGGCGATCGCGACCCCGACATGGAGGGCTTCAGCGGCCGCGACCCCTTGGCTACTCTGCGTGCCAACGTCCCGAACCTCCGCCGGGTCACCAAGATCGACGGCGCAGGCCACCTGGTGCAGTTGGAACGCTCCACCGAGGTCAACGACCTGATCACCGCTCATCTACGCGAGCTCGTCCCGGTACCGGTTGCCGAATCGACTATCCGGTCCTGAACGACGTGGGTTTGCTGCTCACGCACTAGTCGGCTGCCGCACGTGTCCAAGCTCCAACCCCAGATCACGAAGGTCGGTAGGGCATTTTCGGCGATGCCGAGGTCATGGCAACAACAGAATCTTGCCGGTGAATCGACGCGCTTCGATGTCGGCATGCGCGGTGGCGGCTTCCGCAAGGGGGTAGGCGTGCCCGATGATCGGGGTCAAGCCGCCTGCGGCGGCTTCATTCAACACTCGCATCACTCGGCGACTGTTGTCCGGCCGGAATCCCGGCAGCCCGCACCGACCGCGACCACCGTTCCCGCGACGGCCCCGCCCGGCACGTACGGCGGCTCGACTCCGAACACCGCGGGCCCGTCGCCTGACCGAATCTTGGTGTCGAGCCAACCCACGCCGATGGCGGACACATCGATAGCGACTTCGCCGTGCCCGGGTACGGGTGTGGGTAGATCGATGAGCTCCAGAACATTCGGGTCGCCGAAACGCTTCACCATTACCGCACGCATGACCGCAGGTTAGAATCTCAACCCAGCTCGAGGTCAAGGGGCTTGTTCGTTACTTGTATTCGCAGGCGAGTTCCGAATATTCGGCCCACTGGGGCAGCGGCTGCCGGTCCAGGTACGCGGTGAGGCGGTCGAGGAGGTATTGCCAGCGCGGCCCGATCGTGCTCGCCTCGGTAGGACACACATGTCGGCGGATCAGCTCGACGTTCGTGACGACGCCGACCTGGGTCATGCGCAGCTCGAGCACGCACCCGTCGATTCGCGCGACCAGTTCATGAGGCGCCGTGCACTGCTGCACTCGCACTGAAATCGGCCCAATTCCTGGACCGTCGATCGGCTCGATCGTCAGCTCACGACCTGTCCCTGACACCGCCCCGAACCAGCGCTCGAGCTGCCGCCGCTCCGTGCACGCCGACCACACTTCCAACACCGGTCTCCGAAATGACCGCAAGTAATGCAGCAACACCAGTTCGCCATCGGTTTCGCGATCGTGCTCGGGCCGTACCTCGCCGAGCATGGACATCGTGGTCATCGCGTGCCCTCCTACTGCCGGTTACCCTTCTGTTCACTTTATTTCCACTCCCGGCCCACCGAATCCGAATCGCCCGATCGCAATAGTCACGGCTCGGCAAGGAGTTTTCCCGCAGCGGCCTCGATCCGGTCTTCGTCGAGCAGGACCGTTTCGGCGGCCGGGCCGAGGGGGATGAAGCTGTCTTCGCTGGTGACGCGGGCGAGGCGGCCGTCGAAACCGTCGTCGATCAGGGCGGCGCAGACGGATTCCGAGACGCCTCCCGAGCGGCGGGTTTCGTCGACGACCAGGACGCGGCCGGTGGCGCGAGCGTGGTGCAGCAGGTCTTCGAGAGGAAGCGGCGCGAGCCAGCGTAGGTCGAGTACCCGGGTGGAGATCCCACGTTCGGAAAGTCGTTGGGCGACACGGAGACTCATCGGTACACCGTTGGCGAAGCTGACGATCGTGAGATCGGTGCCGTAGCCATAGCCGTAGACGCGAGCGCGCCCGATCTCGACGTGATCGGCCGTCGGCGCGGCGAGCCAAGCGTCGTCGCCGGGCCGGTGCAGGTCGTGAGTGTGGTACAGCGCGATAGGTTCCAGGAAGACGCACACGCGGCCGTCGACGCGTGCGGCGGAAACGCAGGTGCGCAGCATCGCGGCGGCATCGTCGGCACGAGACGGTGACGCCAGGATGATGCCGGGGATATCACGCAGTGCGGCGATGGAGTTGTCGTTGTGGAAGTGCCCGCCGAAACCCTTTTGGTAGGCGTACCCGGCAATGCGGATCACCATCGGATTCCGGTATTGCCCATGGGAGAAGAATTGCAGCGTGGCGGCCTCACCGCGCAGCTGATCGGCCGCGTTGTGCAGGTAGGCCAAATACTGGATCTCCGGAATCGGGACAAGACCGGCAAGCGCGGTACCGAGCGCCGTCCCGAGTACGCTCTGCTCGTCGAGCAGCGTGTCGAAGACCCGTCGCGCGCCGAATGTCTTCTGCAACCCTTTGGTGACGCCGTACACGCCACCCTTGCGACCGACGTCCTCACCGAACACCAGCACGTCGCGGTCGCGAGCCAGCAGCGTGCCGAGGGTGTGGTTGACAGCCTGCGCGAGTGTCATCGAATCGACAACCGCCGCAGCCTGATTCGTCGCGTCGTGTCGCGCGGAAGCGTCGGGCGTTCCTCGTAGTACGTCCGCCCGCACCTGCTCCGGATGTGACGGCGCCAGCGGTGCCATGACCGCGGCCGCGGAGGTCAACTTGGCTTCGCGCCACACCGATTCGGCCGTTGCGGTAACGCGGGTGCGGATGTCTTCGTAGCGCTCGATGACCTCGTCGGGTGTCGCCACGCCGATCGTCACGAGCAACCGGGCGGTCTCGGTGACCGGGTCACGCTGGAGATCGGCAGCGATATCGGCGGGGCGACGGTAGGCGGATTCGACGTCGGATCCGGCGTGGCCCATCAGTCGCACCGTGCGCAGGCGCAGGAACGCGGGCTTGCGATTTTCGCGTACCCACTCGGCGGCGGCCTTCGCGGTGGTCAACGCGTCGAGGGCGTCCCAGCCGTCCGCGCAGAAGTACTCGAGGCCGGGGCGAAGCCCGTATGCGTGCTCGATCCAGTCCGGCGGGGTCGGCACGCTGATGCCGATCCCGTTGTCCTCGCAGACGAACAGGACGGGCATCGGAATCCCTTGGTGGGCAGTGTGAATCGCGGTATTGATCGCGCCCGTCGCAGTGGAATGGTTGGCCGACGCGTCGCCGAAACTGCACAGCACGACAGCATCCGTCGGCCATTCGCTGGTGACCCCGAGTCGCGCGGCGCGACCGATCGCGAAGCCGAGCCCGACCGCACGCGGCAGTTGCGACGCGATCGTCGAGGTTTGCGGAATCACACCGGCCGGCTTGCTGCCGAAGACCTTGTGCCTGCCACCCGATATCGGGTCGGCGACCGCCGCGACAACGCCGAGCAGCACATCACGGATCGGGTCGAGACCGGGCACCTGGCGTGCGCGATGCACGAAGAACGCTCCGGAACGGTAGTGCAGCAAGGCGGGATCGGTCGCGCGCAGCGCGGCGGCGACGGCCGCATTGCCCTCGTGCCCCGACGATCCGATGCTGTAATAGCCCCGTCGAGCGCTACCGAGCCGACGTGCCGCGAGATCGAGTTGCCTACTCGTCGCCTGCGATTCGAACAGTTCCAGGCACCCAGCGCCGGTGACCAGCCCACCCGGGTCGATCGGCTCCTCGGCCGGACGGCTGGGACTGGATGTCAGCGCCGCGATCTCGGTACGAAACCGGTCATCGAGGTCGACTCCATGCTCGGTCATGTGCGGACTACTTCAACCCCGCCGCAGCGTCGGTGTCCAGCAGCCACGTGGTGGATTCCGAGCCCTTTGCGCCGGCCGAGGGAATGTTCTCGGGGTCGGCGCCTGCCAGTGCGGCCGCGGCCGCTTCGGCCTTTGCCGCACCGCCGACCACCAACACCACGTGCCGAGTGCGGCGAACCGCCGACAGCGTGAGGGTCACTCGAACCGGCGGCGGCTTCGGCGAATTGGTCACGGCGACAACGAGTTCGTGCTGTTCGCGGACCGCGTCGGTGTGCGGGAACAGGGAATTTATGTGGCCCTCACCGCCCATGCCGAGCAGGTGGAGGTCGAACGCGCCGTGTTCGGCCAGATGGGCGTGCACCGCGGCGGAGTATTCGGCGGCGGCCTCGATGGGGTCGGGGTATTCGCCGTCGGAAGCCGCGACAGGGTGGACGCGGGCCGGATCGACCGGGACGTGATCGAGCAGGGCCTGGCGGGCCTGTAGGTCGTTGCGTTCGGGGTCGCCCGCGGGGACGAATCGTTCGTCGCCCCAGAACACGTCGAGCTTCGACCAGTCGATGGCGCCCGGCGACTTGTGTACCAGTTCCAGCAGCGCGATGCCGGTGCCGCCGCCGGTCAGCACCACCGATGCGGAACCACGCGCGGCCTGAGCCGATACCACGACGTCGACGAACCTGGTCGCCGCCGCGGTGACGAGCGCGTCGGTGTCGAGGTGGACTTCGACCGTCTCACTCATAGGTCACCTTCTCGATTCCGGCGAGCGCCTCCGCGTAGATCTCGTCGGCATCGAGCCGACGCAGTTCCTCGGCGAGGCAGTCACGGGTTTCCCTGCGAGCCAAGGCGATTCGCTGGACCGGGTCACCGGTTCTGGTAAGAGTCGCGGTGCGACCGGTCTGTGGCCGCGCGATGGCTATCGACACCGACGGGCGATGCACCTCCACCCGCAGCTCGCCGGTGCGCCGAAGCACGGGGCAGCCGAGTCGTTCGGCAAGCCAGCCCGCGAGCATGTCCAGCGCGGGTTCCTCGCGCAGCCCGGACACCGTCACCGATTCGACCGGCTCATAGGGCGGTTCGTCCATGGTCGCCGCGAGCAGGGCCCGCCAGTAGGTGATCCGGCTCCACGCCAGATCGGTATCGCCGGAGGCGTAGGAATCGCGCCGCCTCTTGATCGTGTCCTGCGGGTCGGGTGCGAAGGTGGCATCGGTGATACGGCGAGTTGCCAAGCGCCCCACCGAATCCTTGGAAGGGAAGTCCGGTGCGCCGCGCGGCCACCAGGCGACCACCGGTGTATCCGGAAGCAGGAACGGGATGACGACGCTGCTCTCGTGATTGATCAGCTCGCCCTGTAACCGCAGCACGATCACCTCGGCGGCGCCCGCGTCGCCGCCGACGCGGATCTGGGCGTCGAGGCGGGTCTCGGCCGCACGATCGCCTCGGGCCAAAACGACCACCCGGCAGGGGTGTTCGCGGCTCGCGTCGTTGGCGGCGTCGATGGCGCCTTCGGCCTCGGAGCTGTCCAACGTGCACACGACCAGGGTCAGCACCCGGCCCATGGTGATCACGCCGTTGCTTTCACGCAGCTGCACCAGGCGTTTGGTGACCTCGGAGGTGGTGGTTTCCGGCATGTCGACGATCATGGCCGCCGCCATTCGCGCCCGGTGCGTGCGAGCATCTCGTCGGCGGACTCGGGACCCCAGGTCCCCGCCTCGTACGGTTCCGGTTTGCCGTCCTCGGCCCACTGATCGAGCACCGGATCCAGGATGCGCCAGGACAATTCGACCTCCGCGTTGACGGGGAACAGCGACGGCACCCCGAGCAGTACATCGAGGATCAGGCGTTCGTAGGCCTCGGGGGAGGACTCGGTGAATGCCTCGCCATAGCTGAAATCCATATTGACGTCGCGCACTTCCATGCTCGACCCCGGCACCTTGGAGCCGAATCGGGTGGTGATGCCCTCGTCCGGCTGCACCCGGATGACCAGCGCGTTCTGTCCGAGTTCCTCGGTCATCGTCTGGTCGAACGGCAGATGCGGCGCGCGTTTGAACATCACCGCGATCTCGGTGACCCTGCGGCCCAATCGCTTTCCGGTGCGCAGATAGAACGGCACGCCGGCCCAGCGCCGGGTGTCGACCTCGAGGGTGATCGCGGCGTAGGTCTCGGTGCGCGACTGTGGGTCGAAACCCTCTTCGTCGAGCAGCCCGACCACATGCTCGCCGCCCTGCCAGCCCTCGGCGTACTGGCCGCGTGCGGTGGTCTCCTCCAGCGGCTCGACCAGCTTCGTCGCCGAGAGCACCTTGATCTTCTCGGCCTGCAACTGGTCGGGCTGGAAGCTGATCGGCTCCTCCATCGCGGTGAGCGCGAGCAGCTGAAGCAGATGGTTCTGGATCACGTCGCGGGCGGCGCCGATGCCGTCGTAATAGCCTGCGCGCCCGCCCAATCCGATGTCTTCGGCCATGGTGATCTGGACGTGGTCGACATAGTTGGCGTTCCAGATCGGGTCGTAGAGCTGGTTGGCGAAGCGCAGTGCCAGGATGTTCTGCACCGTCTCCTTGCCGAGGTAATGGTCGATCCGGAATACCGTCTCTTCCGGGAACACCGCGTTCACCAGCGTGTTGAGCTCCTGAGCGCTTTCCAGATCGTGCCCGAAGGGCTTCTCGATCACCACCCGCCGCCACGGCTTGCGGCCGTTGGCGTCGGTGGTGGCCGGTTTGGCCAGCGCGTGCTCGGAGAGGTGATCCAGCACGAGGGGGAACATATTCGGCGGGATCGCGAGGTAGAAGGCGTGATTGCCGCCGGTGCCCCGCTCGGCATCCAGTTTCGCGAGAGTGTCGGCGAGCGTGGCGAAGGCGGTGTCGTCGTCGAAGGTGCCCTGCACGAACCGGATGCCCTCGGCCAGGTGGTCCCAGACCTCCTGACGAAAGGGGGTGCGCGCGTGCGCTTTCACCGACTCGAGAACGACTGCGGCGAAGTCCTCGTCCGCGTAGTCGCGGCGGGCGAAGCCGACAAGCGCGAAGCCGGGAGGTAACAGTCCCCGGTTCGCGAGGTCATAGATGGCCGGCATCAGTTTCTTGCGCGACAGGTCACCGGTTACGCCGAAGATGACCATGCTGCATGGTCCCGCGATGCGGGGAATCCGCTTGTCCCGTTCGTCGCGGAGCGGGTTCTTCCATGCCGCTGCCGCCGCTTTTCCTGCCGCTGCTGTGCCGGCCATCCCGATCAGTTGCTTTCGGAAGTTGCCGCGGTCAACTCCTCGGCGGTGGCGGAAAGCAGCTCCGCCCAGGACTTCTCGAACTTGTCGACGCCTTCGCGCTCCAGCACCTCGAACACGTCACCGAGGTCGATGCCGACGGCGGCGAGCTTGTCGAAGACCGCCTTGGCGGCCGAGGCCGTCTCACTGAGGGTGTCGCCACGGACCTCGCCGTGGTCGGCAACCGCTTCGAGGGTCTTCTCCGGCAGCGTGTTCACCGTGTTCCTTCCCACCAGTTCGGTGACGTACATCGTGTCGGAGTACTCCGGGTTCTTCACACCGGTCGAGGCCCACAGCGGCCGCTGCCGATTCGCGCCTGCCGAGGCGGCCAGGTGAGCGTAGGTGGAGGTGTGCTTGCCGCCGTCGAACACGTCCTGGTATTCGGCGTAGGCGAGGCGGGCGTTGGCGATACCGGCCTTTCCGCGCAATTCCAGGGCCTCGGGCGTGCCGATCGCTTCGAGCCGTTTGTCGATCTCGGTGTCCACGCGTGAGACGAAGAACGAAGCGACCGAATGGATCTTGGCCGGGTCATGGCCTGCGACCTTGGCCTTGCCGACGCCATCGAGGTAAGCGCCCATCACCGCGCGGTAGCGCTGGACGGAGAAGATCAGTGTCACGTTGACGCTGATACCTTCCGCGATCACCGAAGCGATCGCGGGCAGGCCCGCTTCGGTGGCCGGGATCTTGATGAACAGATTGGGCCGGTCGACGATCTTCCACAGCTCGACGGCCTGCGCCGTGGTCTTTTCCGCGTCGAAAGCCAGTCGCGGGTCGACCTCGATGGAGACGCGACCGTCGACGCCACCGGATGCCACGAAGACATCGGCGAACACGTCACACGCGGCCCGCACGTCATCGGTGGTGATGGTGCGGATCGCGGCGTCCGCGTCCGCGCCCTGGGCGGCGAGTTCTTTCAGCTGGCCGTCGTAGGAGTGGCCTTGGCTGAGCGCACCCTGGAAGATCGTCGGGTTGGTGGTGACACCGACGACGCTGCGGGTGGCGATCAGCTCCGCCAGGTTGCCGGACTGGATCCGGTCCCTCGACAGATCGTCGAGCCATACCGAGACTCCGGCCGCAGAAAGAGCTGCGGTGTTTTCATTCTGTGCCATGAGCGCCTATCCCTTCACGTTCTCGAGTGTGCGCTGCGCGGCGGCAACGACGTTGTCGGTGGTGAAGCCGAACTCGCGGAACAGAGTCTTGTGGTCGGCCGAGGCGCCGAAGTGCTCGATCGATACGATCTCACCCGCGTCACCGGTGAACCGGTGCCACGGCATCGCGATACCGGCCTCGACGGCAACCCGAGCCTTGACCGCGGGCGGGAGCACCTCGTCCCGGTAAGCCTTGTCCTGTGCGTCGAACCACTCCACACACGGCATGGAGACCACGCGGGTTCCGATGCCCTGCGCCTCCAGCGTAGTGCGGGCCTCGACGGCGAGGTAAAGCTCCGAACCGGTGGCGATGATGATCACCTGCGGGGTCGCGGTGGAGGCCTCGGCAAGGATGTAACCGCCCTTACGGACACCCTCGTAGCTGGTGCCCTCCTGGATCGGCAGGTCCTGGCGGGTCAGCGCCAGCGCGGAAGGACCGTCCTGGTGCGGAAGATCCGACACCGAGAAGTGCGAGCTGTGCTCGCTGCTGTCGCGCTCCAGGATGGTGCGCCAGGCGTAGGTGGTCTCGTTGGCGTCACCGGGGCGGACCACGTTCAGGCCGGGGATGGCGCGCAGTGCGGCGAGGTGCTCGATCGGCTGGTGCGTCGGGCCGTCCTCGCCGAGGCCGATGGAGTCGTGGGTCCACACGTAGGTGACCGGCAGCCGCATCAGCGCGGCAAGGCGCACCGCGGGGCGCATGTAGTCGCTGAACACCAGGAAAGTGCCGCCGTAGGGGCGGGTCGGGCCGTGCAGCGCGATGCCGTTGAGAATCGAGCCCATCGCGTGCTCACGGACACCGAAGTGCAGCGTGCGACCGTAGGGGTTGGCCTTCCACATCCCGGTCGAGATCGACTCGGGGCCGAAGCTCGGTGTGTCGGGCATGGTGGTGTTGTTGGACTCGGCGAGGTCGGCCGAGCCGCCCCACAGTTCCGGGAGGATCGGCGCCAGCGCTGCGAGCACCTTGCCCGACGCCTTGCGGGTGGCCATGCCCTTCGGATCCGCCTCGTAGGTGGGCAGATTCGCGGTCCAGCCCTCCGGCAGCTTGCGCTCGGTGAGGCGGTCGAACAGTGCCTTGTTCCGCGGGTTGGCCTCGGCCCAGGCGTCGAACTGCTGCTGCCAGGCTTGGTGCGCCTGCTTGCCGCGCGCGATGACCTCGCGGGTGTGCGAAATGACCTCGGGGGCGACGTCGAAGCTCCGCTCGGGGTCGAAGCCGAGGATCTTCTTGGTGGCGGCCACTTCGTCGGCACCGAGCGCGGCACCGTGCGCTGCGCCGGTGTTCATCTTGGTGGGGGCCGGGTAACCGATGATGGTGCGCAGCACGATGATCGACGGTTTGCCGGTCTCGGCCTGGGCCGCGCTCAGCGCCGCCTCGATCGCGACGACATCCTCGCCACCCTCGACCACCTGGACGTGCCAGTCGTATGCCTCATAACGCTTGGCCACGTCTTCGGTGAACGCGATGGTGGTGTCGTCCTCGATGGAGATCTTGTTGTCGTCGTAGATCACCACGAGATTGCCGAGCTGCTGGGTGCCCGCGAGCGAGGACGCCTCGGAGGTGACGCCCTCCTCGAAGTCACCGTCGGAGGCGATCACGTACACGAAGTGATCGAACGGGCTCGAGCCCGGTGCTGCATCCGGATCGAACAGGCCGCGCTCGCGGCGCGAGGCCATTGCCATGCCGACCGCGGAGGCCAGACCCTGACCGAGCGGGCCGGTGGTGATCTCGACACCATCGGTGTGGCGGAACTCGGGGTGACCGGGGGTGAGCGAGCCCCACTTGCGCAGGTTCTTCAGATCTTCGAGCTCCAGACCGAAACCGGCCAGGTAGAGCTGGATGTACTGGGTGACGCTGGAGTGCCCGCAGGACAGCACGAACCGGTCCCTGCCCACCCAGCTCGGGTCGCTGGGGTCGATACGCATCGTGCGCTGGTAGAGGCTGTACGCCAGCGGCGCGAGGCTCATCGCGGTGCCGGGGTGACCGTTTCCGGCGTTTTGTACCGCGTCGGCAGCTAGCACCCGTACTGTGTCGACGGCCTTGGTGTCCAGATCCGTCCAGTCGTCCGGGTAGTTCGGCTGGGTGAGGGCGCGGATGTCGTCTGTGACTGACACGACCGAGGTTCTCCTGACATTGGTTTCGTCGACTGTGGTGGTTACTGGCGGCGATGACCCCGCGGCAGCGGCGAATGCGCACCGGTGTACCCCAACCACCCTAGATGTGCCCGGTGACCGGCTGGGCGGGAACCCGGCTTACAGGGTCCCGTGTCGTTCGTTCAGGGCCGTGCGGATGCCGTTTCGCGCCGTCGACCGGGCGGTTCAACGGCCGAGTACCGACCGGTCGCGGCGGGCTTTGCGCGCGGCCACGTGAGGGGGCGATGGCGAGAACGCCACCGGCGTGGGTCTACCATCCTCTGTAGTAGTAGCCGCACGGTGCACGTCGCGTGCTGCTCGTTCCATTGCCGGATGCGATGCACAGCGTGCGAGGAGAGACAGTGCGGATTGGGCAACAGCCGGGTGGCGACGGCGCGCACGGCTCCTCCCCGACGGCGCTGGCCGAGCGGTTCACGGGCGACGGTCTCGCGTCCCGAATGCTGCGGAAACCGCTGGCCTATATCGCGCTCACCAAGCCGCGCGTCATCGAATTGCTGCTCGTAGCGACCATTCCGACGATGCTGCTCGCCGACCGAGGCAACATCGATATCCGCCTCATCCTGGTGACACTGTTCGGTGGCTGGATGGGCGCGGCGAGTGCGAACACGTTGAACTGTGTGGCCGACGCCGATATCGACAAGGTGATGAAGCGGACCGCGAAGCGCCCGCTGGCCAGGGCCGCCGTGCCGACCTCGCACGCCTTCGTGTTCGGCGTTGTGCTCGGTATCGGGTCGTTCGCCTGGCTGTGGTGGCAGGCGAACTTGCTCAGCGGCGTGCTCGTTGTCGCGACCATCCTGTTCTACGTCTTCGTCTACACCCTCGGTCTCAAGCGCCGCACCTCGCAGAATGTGGTGTGGGGTGGCGCCGCGGGCTGCATGCCCGCCCTTGTCGGCTGGTCCGCGGCGACCGGAGGCATCGGCTGGCCAGCGATCGCACTGTTCGGCGTCATCTTCTTCTGGACGCCGCCGCACACCTGGGCGTTGGCTATGCGGTACAAGGAGGACTACCGCGCGGCCGGTGTGCCGATGTTGCCGGTGGTCGCGACCGAAGAGGTCGTCACCAAGCAGATCGTCATCTACACCTGGCTCACCGTGCTCACCACGCTCGCCCTCGCCCCCGCGACCGGCGTGATCTACACCGCTGTCGCGCTGGTGGCAGGAGCGTGGTTCCTGCTCATGGCCCACCAGCTGTACTCGGGTGTGCGGCGTGGCGAATCGGTGAAGCCGCTGCGGCTGTTCCTGCAGTCGAACAACTATCTGGCCGTGGTGTTCTGCGGTCTCGCGGTGGACTCGGTGCTCGGCTGGGACACCATCGGCAGCTTCTTCGGCTAGTTCCGGTAGCCGAAGAAGCTTGTGCCGTGACAGTCCGGGCTAGCGTTCGGCCGCGATGTGTTCGGCGATGTATCCGTCCGGCCGGACGCGGACAACAGTGCCCTCGCCCGCACCGTAGGCGGCGAAGGCGTGACCGTCGACATCCACCACATGATGTCCGCTCGTCGTATCGTCCGGGCGAACCACGGTGTACTCCCGAACGCTGGACGATGCTGACTGCCCGCTACTCGTGCCGAAGGCCAGCAATGTCGAGTGCGGTCCACGGAACAGGTCGAACAGCCGAATCGGACGCCCTGCCGCATCTTTGAGTGGGGCGTCGGGTGCGCGATCGCCCGCGACGAGCGTGCCCTCGGTGGCGGTATCGCGATAGCTGATGTCCAACTGGCGCGTCTCCTCGCCCCGATGCATGGCGTTCTCGTCGCCGTCGACCAGCTTGTCCAGCAGGTCGGTACTGATGCCGAGCACTCGGGCGGCGACGGTCCTGCGCTCGGCTTCGTAGCTGTCCAACAGTGACTCGTCGCCGCTCAGCGCGGCGGCCAGTTTCCATCCGAGGTTGTAGGCATCTTGGATTCCGGTGTTCATGCCCTGTCCGCCGGTGGGCGGATGCACGTGCGCGGCATCGCCCGCCAGGAACACTCGCCCCTCGCGGAAGCGCCGCGCCAGACGGATATTCGGCCGCCACACCGTGGACCAGGTGAGCTCGCTCATGATGAGGTCCTCGCGTCCGGAGTACCGGTCGACGAACTCCTGCAGGAACTCCAGAGTCGGCTCGGCATCGGCCGCCAGCGGTGCCGCGCACTGGAAATGGCGCCCACCGGGCAAGGGGGACAGGGCGATTCCCTCCATCGGCCGCTGTGCCGAAGCGGCGAACCAGTAGCCGAACTCGTGATCGAGTGCATCGGCCCGCGCGTCGGCGAGCAGCATTCGAATCGATTCGTCGGTGCTGCCCTCGAACGGGATACCGAGTGCTTTGCGCACGGTGCTGCGGCCACCGTCGGCGCCGACCAGATATGCGGCGCGGACGGATTCGCGGTGACCGTCGTGCGTCAGTGTCGCGGTCACGCCCGTCTGATCGTGATCGAATGCCGTCAGCGCAGTGCGCAGTTCGACGTGAACGCCGAACTGCGCCAGCCGGTCTCGCAGTAGTTCCTCGGTCCTGGACTGTCCGAGTATCCATGGGTTCGGGTAGGGGGTCGCGGGCGTCGGCGCCGTCGGCTCGCTCATCCGGCGTTCGCCGACGAACTGCCCGCCGAAGTACGCGCGCATCACCGGTAGTGGTGATCCGGCCGCGAGTACGGCGTCGAGCACGCCGAGATCGTCGAAAACCTCCAGTGTGCGGGGCTGGATGCCATCGCCGCGCGAACCGTTGAAAAACTCATCGGCCTGCTCGACGATGCGCACCGCGATGTTTCGACGGGCCAGATCGAGGGCGAGGGTGAGGCCGGTGGGTCCGGCGCCTGCGATGAGTACCTGGGTCTGCACGAGGTGTCCTTACTGAATTAGAATTCACTGAATGTCTGTTCAGTATTGGAGTTGGTACCTTTCGCTGTCAAGGAGGTGATGTCGGTGTCGACAAGTCGCCGAGAGAAGTCCGCGGAAACCGAACAGGCGCTCAAGGCCGCCGCGCTGCGGGTTTTCGCCGAACGTGGCTACCTGAACGCGAAGATCTCCGACATCACCACCGCGGCGGGTCGCGCGGCCGGGTCGTTCTACAACCACTTCGCGAGCAAGGAAGAGCTACTCCAGTCGTTGCTGAAAGACATGGCCGACGCCGGGGACATGCGGGCGGAGGGGCCGGACCACAATCCGGACTTCAGTGACCCGGACGGCGTGCGCTATCACGTTGCCGGTTATTGGAATTTCGCCACCGAGCACGCGCCGGTACTGCGTGCGATCGGCCAAGCCGCGATAGTCAACGAGGACTTCGCGCGGATGATCGGCCATTTCGGTGTGGAGCAGCGCGCGGACGTCGCCGACCATGTCGACGGGTTCGCCGACAAGGGTTTGCGGCTGCCGAGCACGACCGATGCGAGTCTTGCGATGATGTTCCTGGTGATGCAGGGATTGCTGCTCGCGGTCGAGGACGGCACCGTCGCGCTGACCGACGAGCAGGCCGTCGAAGGGTTGACCAGGTTCATCTACCGAGGTCTCACCGGGCGCGACTACTGAATCTCGCGTCGCGGCGGCGTCCGCCGTTCCACCGGTAGTGCCAACCTGGTCCGGCGGCGTCGAAGATTGCTTGCAGCCGCGGCATCGAGGTGGCAGTGTCGGCGCTACGGATTTCGTCGAGGGGGGCCATGGGGATTCGCGCGGGGATCGTTGCGGTAGCGGCACTGGTGGCCCTGACCGGATCGGCGGGGACGAATGCCGCTGCCGAGTCCGGTGGCGCGGATCGGGCCGCTCTGCAACAGGCGATGAACGATTTCGTCGCGGCGGGCGTTACCGGAGTTCAACTGCGAGTGCACGATCAGTCGGGTGAATGGGCCGGTAGTGCCGGCATTGCGGAAATCGGTCGCCAGGAAGGCGTTCCGGTAGATGGGCGGTTCCGGGCCGGGAGCATCACGAAGACCTTCATCGCGACGGTGCTGTTGCAGCTCGTGGGTGAGGGCAAGGTTGGTCTCGACGATTCGGTAGGCCGATATCTGCCGCAATTCGGGTTGGATCAGCGCATTACCGTGCGAATGATCTTGCAGCACACCAGTGGGCTGCGTAGTCACAGCACCAGCGCGGATCCCGCGGACGCGTCCGACCCGGTGCTGGTCGACAGCGTGGACCGGACCTACCTCCCTGACGAAATCGTGCGATTCGTTGTGGCCCAACCACTGAAGTTCGACCCGGGCGCGGGTTGGTCGTACTCCAATACCAACTATGTCCTCGCGGGTTTGCTGATCGAAAAACTCACCGGGACGCCCTACGCATGGCAGGTCAACCTCCGCATCGTGCTGCCGCTCGGATTGTGGCGCACCGAGATGCCGGGAACGAGGACGGAGATTCTCGGACCGCATGGGCACGGATACGTGCACTACACCGAAGGTGGTGAAACCAAGCGCACCGACGCCACAAGGCAGAACCCCTCCTGGGCTGGAGCGTCCGGTGAAATAATCTCCACCACACAGGATTTGGCGGCGTTCGCCACGGCGCTCGTGGGTGGCAGGCTGTTGTCGCCCGCGTTGATGAGCGAGATGCGCGATATTCGCCGACCGGGTCCGAACGTCGGGTACGGACTCGGACTGCTCGAATACGACTTTCCCGGCGAGTGCGTCACCGTGGGGCACAACGGCCGCATGCCCGGCTATTCGTCGGAAATGCTCACCACTCCCGATGGCCGCGCCGGTGTGGTGATATCCGTAACCGAGGGCACGTTCGCGGCGATGAGCACCGAGTTCCAGATCGCTGTGCTCCGGCTCGCGGGCATGGCACTCTGCGGTCTCACCGGCCCGCTGTTCCCGGCCGGTGCGACCAACGGGCGCTGAACTCGGTCAGGGCAGCAGCACGATCGAGCCTGTGGTCTTGCGGCCCTCGAGATCGCGATGTGCCTGAGCGGCTTCGGCAAGCGGATAGGTCGCACCGATCCGAACATGCAGCGAACCGTCGGCGACGGCGGAAAGGATATCGCCTGCGCGCCACAGTAATTCGGCGCGATCGCGGGTGTAGTGGACCAGCGTCGGGCGGGTGACGAACACCGAGCCCGCGGGACCGAGCCGCTGCAGATCGAAGGGCGGTACCGGCCCGCTCGCGCCGCCGAACAGCGCGAGCATGCCCCGGATGCGCAACGAGGCAAGACTGGCTTCGAAGGTCGCCGCGCCGACGCCGTCGTACGCGGCGGCGACACCGACACCGTCGGTGAGCGCGCGCACCTGGTCGGCGAGATCGTCGCTGTAGCGCAGCACCTCCGCAGCGCCCGCTTCCCTCGACAGCTTTTCCTTGGCATCGGAGGACACCGTGGTGATGACTCGAACCCCACGGTTGGTCGCGAGCTGGGTGAGCAGTAGGCCGACACCACCCGCGCCCGCGTGCACAAGTACGGTCTCGCCGGGTTCGGGCTTGTAGATCGATTCGATCAGGTAGTGCGCTGTCATACCCTGTAGCAGGGCCGAGGCCGCGACCGGCGGGTCCACCCCATCGGGTACCGCGACCGCGACCGCCGCGTTTACCGCGACACGTTGGGCGTAACTACCCGGCGCGGCCGCCCAGGCGACCCTATCCCCGACGGCGAACTCGGTCACATCGGCACCGACCTCGGCTACGACTCCGGTGCCCTCCCCGCCCGGAATATAGGGCACTGCCTGCGGGTACCGCCCCGTGCGGATGTAGGTGTCGATGAAATTTATCCCGATAGCCTCGGTGTCGACCAGGAGCTGGCCTGGGCCGATCTGTGGGTCCGGCACCTCGGTCAGTTGCAGGACCTCGGGACCGCCGTGCTCGGAAACCTGTATCGCGCGCATGAGATCCGTTCTACACCCACAGACTCTGGACCTGAACATACCGGTCAGTAAACTAACTCCCATGAGTGCTCATGTCACCCCTGTCCCAGTGAAGCTGTCGGGTTCCCTGGTGGACTCCGTCAAGGGGTTCGTCGCCGAGCATGGCGGCTCCGCAACCGCCGTCCTCCAGCCGATCGGTCGCATGGGCGTCCGCGTCACCCTCGTAGGCTCCGACGGCATCCTCGGTGACCGGGTCGTATCCGACCTCGGTACCGCCAAGGACCTGATCGCCACGGTCGACGGCCTCACCGAGGCCGACGAATGGAACCGCGAGCTGACCTCCATCGTTACGCCGCGCAAAGGCCACTGGGCCAAGATGGCAGGCTGGGTCGCCCACCAAACCCGTTTCCCCAAGGCCCGCAACGATTCCTGATCCGCCGCCGCGGAGACATAGCTATGCCGCCGATGTGGTCTGCTGCTCCCCGCCCGGGATACTGACCAGATGGGAGCATTCAGCGTCTGGCACATCCTCATCCTGCTCGTCGTCCTGGCCGTAATCGCAGTGATCGTCAAGGTCAGATCGAGCTCCGGATCCGGACATCAGTCGCCGAGCGCGATCGCACCCGGCTGGTACCCCGATCATGTGAACCCGGCGTTTGTCCGCTGGTTCGACGGACATCAGTGGACCGACCAAACCCAGCCACGTCAGTAGCTCCGGCCATGAATCCTGAAGCGTACGTGTTGTTTACGCGTCGGATCGGGCGATGGCCGTCGGCCGGTTCCCTCACTCTGTGCTGGCGTGGCCAGCTGCCGCATAGGAGATGTCGAGGACGGATCGGGCGAACTCGGCAGGGTGGGCAAGAGGTAGGTAGTGGCCTGCTCGCGGCGTGACGAGCAGTCGGCCGTTCGTACTCGCGGCCAGGAATTGGCGTTCGTCGGCGCGGAAGTGGTCGCGACTGCCGTTGATCAACCACAGGGGACCGGGGTAGGCGGCGAGGTTGGTGAGCGGGTCGAATCGGTCGCTCGCTCGGACCACATCCGGGATGACCTCGGTGGCGATCCCTCCGCGTTTGATCGCCGTAGCCACCTGCGGTGGAAGCATTGCGTCGAAAATGCGGCCACTGGCTCGCTCGCCGCCATCGGATTGCCTGGACAACACGCGGTGGATCAGCGTGAACGGAGTCGTCATGCGCCGACTGGGCAGGCTGCTCGCTCCTGCGACGACAAGCCCGACCGCACGCTCCGGATGCCGGGCCGCCGCGGCGATACTCACATATCCGCCGAGCGAATGCCCGACCACCAGGGCGCGCCCACCCACCTCGTCCACCCCTTCGGCGACCGCATCGATCGCGGCGGCCAAGGTGAACCGTTCGCCGCGCCGCGCACCGTGGCCGGGTAGATCGACAGCCGCCGACGGGTGCTCGCCGAGCTGCTCACGCACCACCGACCATGACGCACCGCTGAGTCGAATGCCGTGCACGAACACCAAAGGAAGACTCATCCCAAGCTCCGATCTGCAACGCAACGTTGCGTTGTGTTCCAACGTACATCCCGGGCCTACACAACGCAACGTTGCGTTGTATTATCGGGCGGGTGACCGAACGCGCAGAACGTGCCAAGGCAGGGCCGAGGCAAGCCTCGGCGATCTTCGCCGCGACCCTCGATCTACTGGTCGAACAGGGCTATGAGGGCCTGGCGATGGAGTCCATCGCCAGCCGTTCCGGCGTCAACAAGACGACCATCTACCGATGGTGGCCCTCGAAAGACGCGGTGTTGGCCGCGGCACTGGTCAAGTCCGATCTGCTGGCTTTCGCTATGCCGGATACCGGCAGCCTGCGCGGCGATCTCCTGGCGTTGATGCGAGAGATCACCCAACTGCTCACCGGAGCAAACACCGCGCCGATCGTTGCCACCGTTCTCGCCGCCGCACCCCGCAGGCCGGAACTGGCGGCCGTCGCGCATACCTTCTTCGTCGAACGGCTCACCCGTGAGCAGCCGATGTTCGAGCGCGCGATAGGGCGCGGCGAACTGCCGCTCTCGGTGGATCCGGCCATGATCATGGACCTGCTCGCCGGCGCCATCTGGTTCCGAATCCTGCTGCGCAATGAGCCGCTGACTCCGGACTACCTCAATGGCGCAGTCGATCTCGTATTGCAGGGGACCGCTGGTCGGATTCCACGGGAGTAACGATGTGTGGGCGGATCGCTGCCGTTCAGGGTGCAGGCTCGAACCAGGTCGGTCCATCCGACAGCGCGTGTGCGATACGCAGAAGTTCGTGCTCGGGCAGTTCCGGCAACGCGTCGACGTCGAACCACGCGATTTCCAGCGATTCTTCGTCATTGACGCGCGCAGCGCCGCCGACAGCTCGGCACCGGATCGTGATGTCCATGAACTGGCAGATGTCGCCGTTCGGATAGGTGTGCGGCGGCATTGCCCGGACCATCACGATGCGCTCGGCGACACACCGAACGGCAGTCTCCTCGTACACTTCCCGAACCGCGCATGCCGCGGGCTGCTCGCCGGGATCCGGCATCCCCGCGATGATCGCCCACTTGCCGCTGTCGGCGCGACGGCCCAGCAGTAGCTTGCCCCGGTCATCGAAGACAACAGCGCCTACTCCCGGCAACCAGAGCAGTTGATTGCCCGCGTCGGCCCGGATGGTGTGGATGAAGTCAGGGGTTGCCATGCACCGACAGTAAACGGGCGTTGTGTCCGCAGTGGATTGGCGATCTACCGCCGATCTACCCCACGCTGATCGAGAACGGCGGAGGGCATCCCGTCGGCGGTGTAGTCAACTGCGTCGAATTGGGCGGCGGCGACACTTGCCGGTCATGCTGCCGCGTTATCAGTAGGCCGGTGTGGGGCAGTGGCGGGGTCGCGTGCTTAGACTGTCGATCGAGAAGGAAGGATGGCTTATGAAGCGAAATCTGAACTGCCCCTGCGGAGAAACCATCGTCGGGTCCGACGAAGACGATCTTGTGGAGAAGACCAAAGCCCACTTGGCCGCGAACCATCCGGGGCATGACTACTCACGGGATGAGATCTTGTTCATCGCCTACTGATCCGGTAGCGATCTCTGGCGTCGACCTTGTCAGGTGGGGTCGGCCTGGTCGCTCGGGTACACGTGCACAGGCACGTCATCGGCCCATGGCTGGCGAGTCACCATGTCCGCGACGTTCACGAATCCGCGCTCGAACTCGCCGGTGGCGGCATCGACCAGGCGGTATTGCTGTGTCTGCCGGTGGATCGGCTGGGCGTCGAGCAGAACTACGCGTACTTCGCCGGGTTCGAAATGGCAGCGTTGCTGCATCGCGGCGATGAGTTGTTCGTTGTGCATGTGGCCATCGCCGAAGTTCCAGCCGACCGCGGTGCTGCAGATGCGCTCTCCGTCGGTGATGGTGTACTCGTCCTCGCGGCCGGTGGGCATGGCTCGGTGCACGAGGGTGAACAGCGCGCGACCATGCGTATTCATGGCGCGGAAGGCGTATCCCATGAACATCGGAATCTGTGCTCGGTCCTTTCCGTAGAACCGTTCCAGCTGTGCCTGCGGCATGCTTGCGATCGCGACGATGCCGCTGCCGATCTTCTCCGCGGCCGAGGGTTTGATGCACCACATCGTCGTATCCCAATTACCCGCGTAGTACCGCATGCCGGGTAGGAACGAGATCTTGCGTGGGAACAGGTTTCCGGCGACCACGATGCTCGCGATCACCACGAACAGCAGCGCTACCGGCGCTGGGTGGTGGAGACTGCCGAGCCCGAGATCGGCGTGCGCGACGAACAACACCAGCACACCGAAGATCATGAAGACGTTCCACTCCAATGGCACGCCCATGGGAACGGCCGTCAGGATCGTCAGGTGGAAGCCCACCATCACAAGCGCCGCAATCGCGGTCGCCATGCCGCCGTGCGAGAACAACAGCACCAATGGAACACACATTTCGACGGCTGTACCGCCGTGGGCGAAGATGCGGGACAAGCGGCCCGGTCGCAGATCATCGGGGAAGTTCTCGAAGAACTTGCGCTTGAGCGACTTTCGTCGAAATACCGGGCTATTGGACATCATCGTGGACACCACGAACGGGAAATGCTTGTTCAGCTTCGATGTCGCCGCGCCCATCCAGATCACCACGAAAACCACCTTCGCGGCGACAATCATGTCGGCGCCCGCGAACAGAAAAGTGACTGCCAGCGTCGCATAGACCTCGCCGCGCGCGGCAAGGAATATCACTTTGTCGCGCAATCCCAGTATCGCGAGCAGGCCGAGGATCACCGCGATCTGCCACACCGGCAGCAACCCCGTCGCGGTGTCCAACTCCGATATCGAATCGGTGCCGTCGGAGAGCAACGCGATCGATGTCATCACCAGCAGTGCCGCATACAGCGCGATATCCACCGCCGTCCGGCCGGTTCCCTTGGTCAGCGGAACATACCTGGGCCACGGTGGCAGCCGAATGGTCTTGGGTCGCAGCCAATACAGGATCGAGCCCAGCGGTGGGAAGAACCTGTTGTTCAGCGGACCGAACCCGCAGCCGAGTCCGACCACCTCGAACAGCAACGTGTACAGCACGGCCTTCTGGAAGATGATCGGCTCCGACCACCAATCACCGACGCTCGCGAATCCGTCGATACCCTTGGTGGACAGCATGATCAGCCAGCCGCCGAGGATATACAGACAGACCTTGCCGACGTAGAACAGATGCAGCGCCACCGGCGTCCCGAAACCCACCTCGGCCCAATGCCTGGCCATAGGGCGGATTCGCTCGCTACGAGTGCCCTTGCTCCATTCCGCCATATCGACCACGGGTAGGTCGGGTTCGAGAAACCCCATCACGCACTCTCCGATTCACCGCCACCGAGGCCGGGCGAATCGGGACCGCGATGTCCTTCGATACGTTGGCAGGTCGGACATTTGCTGTCAATCAGCACGTGTGGTCTCAGGACCATGGTCGGTGGGCTCGCCACGGCGGACCACGACGACGCCGGTGAGGATCAGCACGCCGCCGAGGAGTTGGATGGCACGGGGTGCCTCGCCGAGGAGGGTCCACGCGAAGGTCAGTGCGGCCAAGACTTCGAAGAGGGCGACGAAGGAGGCCAGGCGGGAGCCGAGCATGCGGGTGGCGGCGATGCCGGAGACGTAGGCGAGGGCTGCGGTCACTGTGCCGAGGGCCAGCACCGGCGGCCACCACGACAAGGTGAAGTTCTGGAAGACAACGGCATTCGTGGTGGCGTGCAGGGGAACGATGCCGATCGCGCCCGCTACCAGTAGGGCGAGTCCGCCGACGAGGAGCCCGCCTGCGGCAAGTACGGTGCCGGGCAACGTGCCATCACCGTGGGCGGAGAGTACGAAATAGGCGGCGGCACCGATCATGGCGGCCAGGGCCCACGCGATGCCGACCCAGCTGGTGTCCAGACCGGAGTGCAGGTCGATGACGAGGACAAGGCCGGTGGTCCCGAGCAGAGCGCCCGCGACGGTCGCCGCGCCGGGGCGTTGGCGATGGCGTAGCCACAGCCAGCTCACCACGGCGATCGGGGCGGTGTATTCGATCAGCAGCGCCACCCCTACTTCCATGTGCGCGACGGCGTTGAAGTACGCCAACTGGGTGCCTGCGACGGCGACCAGCCCGTAGGCGGTGATAAGGGATGCGTCGCGGCGCAATAGATGCCAGTCGCCACGTAACTGCACTGCCGCGATCGGCGCGAGTACGGCGGCGGCCACGAGCACTCGGACGGCAACCACGGACGCGGAGCTCCAGCCGGCGTTCATCAAACCGCGTGCCAGCGGACCGGAAAGCCCGAACGACGATGCGGACACCACCGCGCAGATCAGTCCGGACCTCAGTCGCCGCCGTACCGCAATGTCATGAGTCATCGTCGCCATGAGTGATGACGTTAAGATCGGGTTGGTAATATGTCAACATGACTTTTGCTCATGACACCGAGGCGGCATTGGTTGCCGCGGTGGAGCTGGTGAATTCGGCGGAGGAGCCGGATACATTGACCGAGGCAGCTCAACTCGATGAGTTTTTCCGCAAGCACGTCTACACCGGAGCGCACACCGGCGACGCCGTGGAGCTCATGGCGGTGCGTGCGCTGCGCGCGCCGCTACGCCGGATGCTCACCAGTGAACGCGGCACGGCAGTGCGGCTGGTGAACGAGACATTGGTGAAATATCGAGCCGTGCCGCAACTCGTCAAGCACGGCGAGGTCGACTACCACATCCATGCGGTGTCCGCGGCGGCTCCCCTTCCTGTCCGGATCGCCGTCGAGACCGCGATGGCGATGATCGACCTGATCCGCTCCGACGAGATGAGTCGGCTGTCGACCTGCGCGGACAGTACCTGCGATGGCCTCGTTCTCGACCTCTCGCGCAACAGGTCGCGCCGCTACTGCAGCACCGCGTGCGGAAACCGCAACGCCGTCGCCGCCTACCGTGCCAGGAAGAAATAACAGGGAATCAATTTCGCCGAACCGCCCTCGGTCGATACTTGAATGATTCATACTTCGGAATGTGTCCACGATTCCGGAATTCGAGCGCATGCTGCGTGGTGCCGCGCTGCGTGTGACCGCACCGCGGATAGCGGTGCTCACCGCGGTGCACAACCAACCCCACTCCGACACGGACACGATCCTCGGTCGCGTGCGCGAGAGCCTCGGTGCGGTGTCCCATCAGGCCGTGTATGACGTCCTGCGTGCACTGACTGCCGCGGGCCTGCTCCGGCGTATCCAGCCGATGGGCGCCGTTGCCCGCTACGAGACGCGCGTCGGGGACAACCACCATCACCTCGTGTGCCGGTCGTGCGGCGTCATCAACGACGTCGACTGCGCGGTCGGCGAGGCACCCTGCCTGACGGCGGCGGACGACAACGGTTTCGTTCTCGACGAGGCCGAGGTCATCTACTGGGGTCTTTGCGCCGACTGCTCGGCACCGCACACGGCCTCGGCACACCCATAATCCCCCGTAATCACAGCCCGATTCACTCACTCCCGAAAGGAATTGCCGTGTCTGAAGAACACCCGCCCATCGGAGAGGCGAACACGGAACCCGCTGAAAGCGGCTGCCCCGTGACCGGTCGCCTCAAGTATCCGACCGAGGGAGGAGGCAACCGTGACTGGTGGCCAAACCAGCTCAATCTGAAGATTTTGCAGAAGAACCCCGCCGTGGCCAACCCGATGGGCGAGGACTTCGACTACGCCGCGGAGTTCAAGACCCTCGATCTGGCCGCGGTGAAGCAGGACATCGAGGGCGTGATGACGACCTCGCAGGAGTGGTGGCCCGCCGACTACGGCCACTACGGACCGTTCTTCATTCGGATGGCCTGGCATGCCGCGGGCACCTACCGCGTCAACGACGGCCGCGGCGGTGCCGGTGCGGGCATGCAGCGGTTCGCGCCGCTCAACAGCTGGCCCGACAACGCGAGCCTCGACAAGGCGCGCCGACTGCTGTGGCCGGTCAAACAGAAGTACGGCAAGAAGCTCTCGTGGGCCGACCTGATCGTCTACGCGGGCAATGTCGCACTGGAGTCGATGGGCTTCGAAACCTTCGGCTTCGGCGGCGGTCGCGTCGACCAGTGGGAGCCCGAGGAAGACGTCTACTGGGGTCCTGAGCACACGTGGCTCGGCGATGAACGCTACACCGGCAACCGGGAGCTCGAGAGGCCCCTCGGTGCGGTCCAAATGGGTCTGATCTACGTGAACCCGGAGGGGCCAAACGGCAATCCGGATCCACTCGCCGCAGCCACCGACATCCGTGAGACGTTCCTGCGCATGGCAATGAACGACATCGAGACAGCAGCGCTCATCGTCGGCGGCCACACCTTCGGCAAGACTCACGGCGCCGGTGATGCCGAGCTCGTCGGCCCCGAGCCCGAGGCCGCCCCGCTCGAGCAGCAGGGCCTCGGCTGGAAGAGCTCCTTCGGTACCGGCGTCGGCAAGGACGCGATCACCAGCGGCCTCGAGGGTGCCTGGACGCCTACCCCTCGGACCTGGGACAACACCTTCGTCGAGACCCTGTACGGCTACGAGTGGGAGAAGACCAAGAGCCCCGCGGGCGCTTGGCAGTGGATCCCCAAGGACGGCGGCGGCGCGGGCACCGTGCCCGACGCCCACGACTCGTCGAAGACCCACACCCCCGTCATGCTGACAACGGACCTCTCGCTGCGGATCGACCCCGTCTACGAGCAGATCACCCGTCGCTGGCTCGACCATCCCGAGGAACTCGCGCAGGAGTTCGCCAAGGCTTGGTACAAGCTGACCCACCGCGACATGGGCCCTGTCGCCCGCTACCTCGGCCCGCTGGTTCCACAAGAAACGCTGCTGTGGCAGGACCCTGTCCCCGCGGCGACCGGCGAACTCATCGGCGCGGCCGACATCGCCGCCCTCAAGAGCCAGATCCTGTCGTCGGGTCTGACTGTCTCGCAGCTTGTTTCGACCGCGTGGGCGGCGGCGTCGTCGTTCCGTGGTAGCGATAAGCGTGGCGGTGCCAACGGTGGGCGTATTCGCCTGCAGCCGCAGAGCGGCTGGGAGGTCAACAACCCTGACGAGCTCGCACAGGTGGTGCGCACCCTGGAGGGAATCCAGGAATCCTTCAACGCCTCCCAGACCGGGAACACGAGAGTCTCGTTCGCCGATCTCGTTGTGCTCGGCGGATCAGCGGCGGTCGAGCAGGCCGCCAAGAACGCCGGGCGCGACGTCGAGGTGCCATTCACGCCGGGACGCACGGACGCCACGCAGGAGCAGACCGATGTGGAGTCCTTCTCCGCACTCGAGCCGAACGCCGACGGCTTCCGCAACTACCTCGGGAAGGGCAGCAGGCTCCCCGCCGAGTACCTGCTGATCGACAAGGCCAACCTGCTGACCCTCAGCGCTCCCGAAATGACGGTTCTTGTCGGTGGCCTGCGCGTACTCGGCGCGAACCACCAGCAGTCGCCGCTCGGCGTCTTCACCTCGAACCCCGAGTCGTTGACCAACGACTTCTTCGTGAACCTGCTCGACATGGGCACGGAGTGGGAGCCGACCTCGGGCGACGCGGAAACCTTCGAGGGCAAGGATCGCACCACCGGTGGCGCGACTTGGACCGGCAGCCGCGTCGACCTGGTCTTCGGATCGAACTCGCAGCTGCGCGCCCTCGCCGAGGTCTACGCGACCGACGATGCGAAGCAGAAGTTCGTCGACGACTTCGTCGCCGCATGGAACAAGGTGATGAACCTCGACCGGTTCGACCTCGCCTGATCCCGGTGCGATGTCCGTCCCACAGGTCGGTCATCGCACTCTCGCACGGCACCCCGCGAACTGACGCAGTTCGCGGGGTACCGTGCGTACGCCGCTGTTCGTGATGACGATTACCGCGGCTACTTGTCCGCGATGAGTTTTCCGGCCACGCCGTAGCCGTCGGCGGGATACTCCTCGAACCAGACGTGCACCGTCTCGGCTGGGATTTGGTAGGCGTCGACGAAAGCGTCGGCGATCTTGGCGACCAGCGCTCGCTTGAGTTCCGGAGTCTTGGGAAGCTGTTGAATGGTGACGTTGGGCATGATCCACTCCTGGGTGTCGACAGGGGCTTCCCGGCTTTCCGAACCGCTCACCTGCACATATGAAGTAAATCGTGTTCGCTGATACCGAACCAGGCGCAGTCGAAACCGGCAGTGATCACGATTCGTGATCGTGATCGCCACAGGCTTTCAGCAGCAGCTTCAGTTGTTCGGTGGGAGCTTCCTGCCTCGTTGCCAGGAAGGTTGTCATCGCCAGCTCGGCCGGTTCGCCGAACGGCAGGAAGGCGACGCGGGCGGTACGCAGTCGAGCGGCATGGGAGGCGTAGACAAGGGTCCAGCTCGGTGGACCTGTGCCGATTGCGGCCAGGGTGTTTTCCAGGTTCACCGAGTTCGGGCCGGGCAGTGGTTCGACGCCCGCACTGTGGCAGGCGCCGATAATCAGATCGATCAGCGCGGGATTGTTCCGTCGCTGTGTCAGCCGCAGCGGCAGGGTCGCCAGGTCGGTCAGTGCCACCGTCTCGGCGTGGGCCAAGGGATGTTGCGCAGGCAGCGCCGCCAGCAGTGGATCACGCCAGATGGGGATCAGTCGCACGCCCGGTAGCTGCGGCAACCCGGCCGGGTCGGGTCCGCCACGCAGAAATGCGGCATCGAGCTCACCCGCCGCCACTTGTTCCAGCCTGGTGCGTGTCGGCGCGGAGACGAGGTCGACCGCCAGATCGGGGGCAAGTGCGATCAACTCGTCGAGCACCCGCTCCAGATGAGCGCCGAGCCCGGCGCTGGTGCCGATGCGCAGCGTCGCGGTGCGCGTGGCGGCATGCCCGGCGATCGTGGCGCGCGCTCGATCTACCGCGGCGAGCACCGCCTCGGCTTCGGGGAGGAAACACTCCCCGGCGTCGGTCAGCCGTACATGTCGCGGCGATCGGTCGAGGAGATCGGTGCCGAGTTCGCGTTCGAGCCGACGAATCTGCTGGCTTATCGCCGGCTGTCCGATGTGCAACCGCTCGGCGGCTCGCCCGAAGTGCAGGTCCTGGGCGACCGCGACAAAGTATTCGAGCTGGCGCAGTTCCATAGCCGCACGATACCGACACCGGCGAACCTGGTCGCTGCCCGCGCCCGCACGACGCCGCGCCCGGTCAATAGTCGCCGTGGACAAGGTTTTTCGGCGACTCTCCCGCCGCGAAACGGGCGATCTCCGCCGCGGCGACGGCGTAGGCGCGTTCGACGCTACCTCGGCTGCTACCCGCGACGTGCGGTGTCAGTAGCAGGCCCGGAGCCGTCCACAGCGGATGGTCGGGCGGCAGCGGTTCAGGATCGGTGACATCCAATGCGGCCCGCAGCCGCCCCGACCTGAGCTCGGAGAGCAGCGCTTCGGTATCCACGACGGGACCGCGCGCCACATTCACGAGTATCGCGCCATCGGCCATCCGAGCGAGGAACTTCGCGTCCACCATCCCGATGGTCTTGTCGGTCACCGGAACCATCAAGACGACGACATCGAATTCGCCGAGCAGTTCCGGCAATTCATCGACCCCGTGCACGCCGTCGCGGGCATTCGTCCCGACCAGCGTCAGCGTCGCGTCGAACGGTTCCAGCTTGCGCCGCAGCTCGACGCCGAGATCGCCCGCACCGACTCCGAGGATCCGTTTGCCCGCCAAGGTGTCGGTCTGATGCTGATTCCAGCGGTGCGCACGCCCCGCGTCGGCGAACCCGCCGAATTCGCGGTAGGTCGCAAGCAATGCCCCGAGGACCCATTCAGCGACGCTGGCCCCGTGCGCGCCACGCGCATTCGACAGCATCACACCGTCCGGCAGTTTCCCGATCCAGCCCTCGGCCCCCGCGGTGAGCATCTGCACCAGTCGCAGTTTCGGGAGACCGGCGAGATCGATCGAATCCGGCCGGGTGAGGAACGCGGGGATCAGAACCTCGGCCCGGTCGGCACCGGATGGCAGCGGGCCACCCGGCTCGAAGCGCAGCGGGCGAACGCCATCGACCGCGGCGAGCACGCCGACTCCGTAAGCATCTGAAACGAGGACAGTGACCGGCATGCTCCCCACACTAACCGTGGGAGTGCTGCTCGACAGGCAGATGCCCAGGCCGAGCTCGCCGAGGGGTTTTCCTCGCCCGCGGCTCGTCGAGCGCGACTAGTCGGTGTGGAGGTGGTCCGCGCCGGCGGCAGCGTATTCGTCCAGCAACGCGTGGGTTTCGTTGGTCGGCAGCGCATCGAGGTTGAAGATCAGGAACGTGCTGAACCCGATTTCCATGCATTCTCCCTGTGGGCCGCGGATCTCCGATCAGCCGAGCATTCCATGTGCCTCCCTCGGCCATCGGAATCCGACATCCAAAACTAGTTGCAATGAAACTAGTGTTCTGGATACTATGGCTCCGACGAACCAACCGATCGGAGCACGAAATGAACAAGGCAACAACGGCATTGGTGATCGGCGGCGGCGTTGCCGGGTCGGTAATCGGGCTGGCACTTCGCAAAGCCGGTATCGCCGCCACCGTCTACGAGCGCTACCCCGTCGCCGCCGACGGCGTCGGCGCAGGCCTGAGCCTCGCCCCCAACGGGCAGCAGGCACTGCGGGTTATCGGCGCCGACCAAGCCATCGATTCACTCGGGCTCGAAATCCCCGGATCGATCTTCGGCGACGCCAACGGCAACATCTTCACCGAGTTCGCAGGCTTCCCGGATCTGCCTGCAACGAAAATCATGCCGCGCGCCGATCTCTTCCGGGCGCTGGCCGACCACGCGGCCGCCAGCGGAGTGCGCTTCGAGTACGGCAAGAGGCTCGTCTCTGTCGCCGAAGCCGAGGACGCGGTGACCGCGACTTTCGCCGACGGCGATACCGCGACCGCCGACATCTTGATCGGCGCCGACGGCATCCGGTCCACCGTGCGCACTCTCATCGACGCGAACGCACCGGGACCCGAGTACGGCGGTGTCCTGAGCTTCGGCGGCATCGCTCGCGGAAGCGACGTGGAGACAAAAGACGGCATGATGTATTTCGCCTTCGGCCGTACCTTCCTCGGCTACTACGGCGTCCCCGCCGGCGCCAGGGTCGGTGTCGGTCGCGAGCAGGACGACCCGGAAGCCACCGACAATGACGGCAATATCGCCTGGTTCGCCAGCCTGCCGCGCACGCAACCGTTGACCGCCGCCGAAACCAACGAAATCTCCAACGCCGAGTGGCTGACACGGTTGCGCGAGTTGTACGCCGGGCACGTGCCGGGCCAAACCCTGCTCGCGCACACCGCTCCCGAGGATGTGACCATCGTCGGTCCGATGGAATTGATGCCGTCCGTGCCGACCTGGCATCGCGGGCGCATCGTGCTGGTAGGCGATTCCGCGCAGGCCCCGTCCTCCAGTTCCGGGCAGGGCGCCTCGCTGGCCATCGAAAGCGCCGTCGAACTCGCCCGCTGCCTGCGTGATCTCCCCATCGCCGACGCGTTCACCGCCTACGAGCAACTGCGCCGCCCGCGAGTGGAGGCAATCGCCGACGGCGCCCGCGGCGCGAACAAGGCCAAAGCCGAAGGCACGTCGGCGGGCCAACCCGCCCTCCCCGCCCCGGAAGAAATGTTCCGCTACACCCACTGCCACACCATCGACTGGGACCAACCGGTCACCGCGAACCCCAGCGAATAGTCCCGCCCCGAAAGCCGAGCCACTACACGGTGACTCGGCCCCCCGGTACGGAGCCGCGGCTGCCCTCGAACAGCGGTCAGACTGCGGCGGTCAGCGCCGCGAACTCGTCGTCGGTGAGGGTGATGGTCGCGGCAGCGGTGTTCTCCTCGACGTGCGCAACGCTGGAGGTGCCGGGAATCGGCAGGATGACCGGGGAGCGGCGCAGCAGCCAGGCCAGCGCCAGCTGCGAGGGGCTCGCGCCGTGCTCCTTGGCGAAGGTGTCGAGCGGGCCGCCGGGGCGGGCGAGTTCGCCGGTCGCGATGGGGAACCACGGGATGAAGGCGATGTTCTCGGCCGTCGCGTAGTCCAGCACGTCCTCGGCGTTGCGGTTGGCGAGGTTGTAGAGGTTCTGCACCGAGGCGATGTCGGCGATCTCCCGTGCCTGCTTCAGCTGCTCGACAGTCACCTCCGAGACGCCGATGTGGCGGATCTTGCCCTCCTGCTGCAACTCCACCAGCGCGCCCAGTTGGTCGGCGAGCGGGACCGCCGGATCGATGCGGTGCAGCTGGTAGAGATCGATGCGTTCGAGGCCGAGGTGCCGCAGGCTCAAATGCACTTGCTGGCGCAGATATTCGGGCCTGCCGACCGGGCGCCAGTCACCGGGGCCGGAGCGGGTAAGACCACCCTTGGTGGCGATCACCAGGTCGTCGGGGTAGGGATGCAGGGCGAGCCGGATGAGGCTCTCGCTGACGAACGGACCATAGGAGTCGGCGGTGTCGATGAAGTTGACGCCCTGCTCCACCGCGCGGCGCAAGACGCGAACGGCCTCGGCCGGATCCTTGGGGTCGCCCCAGACGCCGGGGCCGGTGATTTGCATTGCTCCGTAGCCGAGGCGGTTGACGGGAAGGTCACCGCCGATGGCGAAGGTTCCCGACGCATCGGCGGGGCGAGAGGTGTTCTGTGTGGTCATACGGGCTCCGTGGGGGTCGGTGATTCGGTGTTGTGACGTCAGCTGTGGTCGAGGTGCACAGCATGTCCGCCCGGCATGACACCGACAACGCGTCGTGCGAGTCATCTATGCCCGGGCGGACCGTTTCCTTGGTACCAGGGGCGCGGATTGCCGTGGTGGTGAGCTCGACGTCGGTCGGAATGCCGTGGGGAGTCCGCGAAGGGGCCGGTAGTGAGATCGAGCTCGGCACCGGCACTGTCATGATCAGCCCAGTGCTTTCCCGATCAGCTCAGCGCTTTGATGAGTTCTGCCGCGAGCGGTGCCGACGACGCGGGGTTCTGGCCGGTGTAGAGGTTGCGGTCGACCTCGATGTGCGGTGCCCACGCCTCGCCCGCGCGGAAGTCGACGCCGAGATCGACGAGCCGATCTTGCAGCAGCCACTTGGCCTTGTCGGCGAGACCGGCCTGTGTCTCTTCAGCATTGGTGAAACCGGTGACCCTGTAGCCCGCGAACGGGGATGTGCCTTCGGCGGCGGTCGCGAGCAATGCGGCGGGGGCGTGGCAGACAATGCCGAGCGGCTTGCCCGAGGCCAGCACGGCGTCGAGCAGCGCGCCGGAATCCGCGTTCACCGCGAGGTCTTCCATCGGGCCGTGCCCGCCGGGGTAGTAGACGGCGTCGTATTCGGTGAGATCCACATCCTCGAGCCGGATCGGCTGCCGCAGCTCGGTCGCGTCCTCCAGCACCTTCCCCACTGCGGTCGCGCCGTCGGTGCCGCCATTTACCTCGGGTGCCAAGCTGCCCCTGTCGACTGTGGGGACCACGCCGCCCGGGGTGGCGACCACGATCGTGTGGCCCGCTTCTTTGAATGCCTTGTAGGGTGCCACCACTTCTTCGGCCCAGTAGCCGGTCGGGTGCTTGGTTCCGTCGGCAAGCGTCCAGTAGTCGACGCCTGTCATGACGAAAAGGATCTTCGACATCATTGCCTCCTGCTCGGGGATTGGGGTCGACGTACCGACATGTCGTGTGCGGTTCGTCAGTTCGTCGCTGGGACTACCGTAAGCAGGCATTTATCAGAGCACCAATAGGATCGCCGATAGGAGACATCGAAATATTGATGGCTCGGCGAGGGTGCCCCCGGAATCATCGGACTCGTCGCCGACGGTTCACCGTGCTACGCGGGTTTCGCCTTGGACACCAAGCGATCGGCCAGCGATGTTCATCTGCATTGGCGCGTTCTTCTACTTGAACCGAGGAACCGGCCCGACGACCCTTGCGGGCAGCGCGCCTCGGGCCGCCCGACCTAGCGCCCGAAACACGCCAGGGCTTCAAGTATTTCAGTGTGGAACATGGGACTGCCGGTGTGGCCGGAATCGTCCACGACCCGCAGTTCGGCGGTCGGCCACGCCTCCGCGAGTTCCCATGCGGTCCCCAACGGGCTGGCGAGGTCGAGGCGACCATGAATCAGTATCGCGGGGATACCGGCGAGCCGGTCCGCGTCACGCAGTAGCTGACCGTCCTCGAGCCAGGCGATATTGACGAAGTAGTGCGTGCAGATTCGCACGAACGCCAGCATCGTCGTGTCGGGTTTGGCGCTGTATTGGCCTGGCGCTCCGAGGGTTTCGTGGGAGATGACGGCGTCTTCCCAGACGCACCAGTCCTGCGCTGCCTGCCTTCGGATCGCCGGGTCCGGGTTGCTCATCAGCCGGTCGTAGGCGGCCACGAGGTTGTCGTCGCTGTCTTGCGCCGGTACCGCGGCACGGAAGGCTTCCCATGGGCCGGGCAGTAGGCGTGCGAGACCGTGGTAGAGCCAGTCGATCTCCTCCGGCCTCGTCATCGTGACGGCGACCAGCACGATCTCGCTGACACGCTCGGGATAACGTTCGGCGTAGGCGAGGATCAGCGTCGAGCCCCAGGAACCGCCGTAGAGCAGCCAGCGGTCGATGCCGAGATGTTCGCGCAGCCGCTCCATATCGGCGAGCAGATGCTCGGTGGTGTTGTGCGCCATGTCGGTCGACGGATCTGCGGCGCTCGGCAGGCTTTCGCCACATCCGCGCTGATCGAACAGGACGATCCGATAGACGTTGGGATCGAACATCTTTCGGGCTCCGCGACGTCCGCCGCCACCCGGCCCACCGTGCACGACCAATGCTGCTTTGCCTGCCGGGGCACCGCTGGTTTCCCAGTAGACCTGGTTTCCGTCGCCGACGTCCAGGAGGCCGTGCGCGTACGGTTCGATGTCTGGGAATGGTTGGGGTGGAGTTGTTTCCATGTCCGATATCATGATCGGCGGCGAGCGGTCGAGTGGAGCTACGCGGACTGCGCGGCGGCTGCTGGCAGTGTCGCCGAGACGTGTTCGCGGGTGCGCAGTGACGCCCAGAGGGCGGCGGTGGCGGCGGTGCATGCGGCGGCGCCACCGACGTGGATTGCGACCAGGGCGGCGGGTACGTCGGTGAAGTACTGAACGATGCCGATCAGTGACTGTGCGCAGACCAACCCGAGTAGGACGAACAGGCGGATTCGGATGGCGGGGGTGATGCCGACGGCGAACAGGCCGAATGCCAAGCCGACGAGCAGGGCCAGGTAGCCGACGAGTAGTTGTGAGTGCAGGTGAACCAGGGTGACGATCTCGACCTGGAGGCGTTCGACCTGCCGTTCGATGCTCTTGTCGCCCGCGTGCGGTCCCGCGCCGGTGACGAGGGTTCCCGCGATGAGTACGGCGGCGAGGGCGATACCGCTCAACGCGGTGAGCCAACGCAGGGGAGCGGGGGCCTGGATGACCTCGATGCCGTCGTCCGGTTCGCTGACCTTCGCGAACATCACCACCGCGACCCACACCATGAGCATCGAGGCGAGCAGGTGCACCGAAACGGTCCACCACAGCAGGCCGGTGCGGACGGTCATGCCGCCGATGATCGCCTGTAGGACGGTGCCGCCGGGCATCAACCACGCGTATGTGAGCACCTCACGGCGGCGTCGGGCGCGGGTCACGGCGAGCACGATGAGTGCGGCGCACAGGGTGACCGCGAAGGACAGCAGGCGGTTGCTGAACTCGACCGTCTGGTGCAGCACCGGCACCTCGGACACGCCGATCGGTGTGAAGCTGCCAGGGAAACATTGCGGCCAGGTCGGGCAGCCGAGGCCGGAGGCGGTGACGCGGACGATCGCGCCCGTGACCGCGATGCCCGCTTGCGACAGGATGACGGCGACCGCGATCCAGCGCTGCACCTTCAGTGAGGGGAGCGGAAGCTTGTCGACGAGTCGCAAAAATGCGCGATACAGCACGCGAACGATGGTAGCGGCTGCGGTTCGGGGCAATTCACCCGGTCTACTACATGGCGTCGTTGTGTGGTGGCCGTGCCTCAGTCGAATCGGAAGAAGCGGGCCGCGAGGAATGCGGAGACCACGCCCCACGCGGCGAGGACAGCGATGCCGAACCAGTCGATGCTGTTGCGCATCGCGTCTTCGAGGGTGACCACGAGCGCGCCCGATGGAACCAGCCTGACGAGCACGTTCACGGCGGCGGGCAGGTCGTCGGAGGCGAAGACGATGCTGGCGACGCCGAGCATCACGAACCACAGGATGTTGGCGAGGGCGAGCACGATTTCCGCCTTGAGGGTGCCGCCGAGCAGCAGCCCCATCGCCGCGAAAGTCGCCGTCCCCAAGGCGATCACCAGCGCCCCGAGCACGAGTCCACCAGGTTCGGGCCGCCAGCCGAGTGCGAATCCGATGGCGCCGAGCAGCACCGCCTGCAACACCACCACGATCAGGACCGCGGCGCTCTTGCCGCCGACGATGCCCCAGCGGGGCAGCGCGGTCGCGCCGAGGCGTTTGAGTGCGCCGTAGCGACGGTCGAAACCGACGGCGATGGCCTGGCCGGTGAACGCGGTGGACATGACGGCGACCATCATGACCGCGGGCACGATCTTGTCGATCCGGTCGTCGCCGAGATCGCCGAAGGGCAGCAGCGCGAGGCCGACCAGCAGCGTGATCGGGATGAACATGGTCAGCAGCAGTTGTTCGCCGTTGCGCAGCAACAGGACCAGTTCGAGCCCGGTCTGTGCCCGCATCATCGAGACCCGGCCGTTGGGGCGTGGGTCGGGGGTGAAGGTACCGGGCGCGAACCGGTTTTCGACAAAGTCGGGCTGGTTCATCCGCGTAGGTCCCGTCCGGTGAGTTCCAGGAAGACGTCTTCGAGGCGGCGCTGGTCGATCCGGATATCGGTGGCGAGCACATTGACCCGTGCGCACCACGCGGTCACCGTTGCGAGTACCTGCGGATCGATTTCACCCTCGACGAGGTAGGAACCGGGTGTGGTCTCGCGTGGCGAGAAACCCTCCGGCAGTGCCGTTTTCAACAGATCGAGGTCGAGTTTCGGTGGGGCGGAGAAGCGCAGTTGCCCCGCAGCGCCGTGCGCGGTCACCTCGGCGGGCGTTCCGGAGGCGACGATTCTCCCGTGATCGATGATCACCAACTGGTCGGCGAGCTGCTCGGCCTCGTCCATCAGGTGGGTGGTGAGCAGGACGGTGACCCCGTCGCGGCGCAGCGCGTCGATCAGCTCCCACACGATGAGCCTGGCCTGTGCGTCGAGGCCGGCGGTCGGTTCGTCGAGGAACACGATCTCCGGCTTGCCGACCAGCGCGCATGCCAGCGCGAGCCGCTGCTGCTGACCGCCGGAAAGACGGCGGTAGGGTGTGCGCCGATTGTCCTGTAGACCAAGGGTTTTCAGCAGCCATTCGGGATCGAGCGGGTTCGCGGAGTAGGCCGCGACCAGGTCGAGCATCTCGCCCGCTCGGGCGCCGGGATAGGCGCCGCCGCCCTGCAACATCACACCGATTCGTGGTCGAAGTCGATCGGAATCGGCGATCGGATCGAGGCCGAGCACGCGAACCGACCCGGCGTCGGGTGTCACGAAGCCCTCGCACATTTCGACCGTGGTGGTCTTTCCCGCGCCGTTCGGGCCGAGCAGCGCGAGCACCTGCGCTCGCTCGACGTCGAAGCGGATTCCGTCGACCGCAGTGGTTTCGCCGTAATGTTTGACGACGCCGTCGATGCGTACGGCGGGTCCGGAGGCTGCGGTCACGATGTGACACCGTAGGACCTCGGCCGCTGTGATGGAGCCGACACCCCCGACTGTCCACGCCACGGCAGCGCATTGCGGGTGATCACGATGAACAGCACGCAGACGATCACGGTGACGATCGCCGAGCCGACGATCTGGAAGACCTCGAACTCGCCGCCGCGCGGCATCTGCAGGACGCTGACGATCGCCGAGAACAGAATGGCGGGCACACGGAATATCGGCCGGGTCGCCCAAGCCGCGAGCGGCACGATGGCCCACAGCAGATACCAGGGCTGCACCACAGGAAACAGCAGCACGATGGCGCCGAGCGAGACGCCGAGCGCCCCCACCGGATGTAGCCGCCCGGTACCGGCGGCGACCAGCATCCGCACCGTCACGAAGGCAGCGACCACCGCGGCGATCGGCCTCGTGATGCTCAGTAGCGCGGTGGTGTGGTCACCGAGGCCCAGTAGCACGCCGCCGAACCCGGTGACGATGCCGACAGCGGTGGGCAGCGACATCCAACTGCGTACCGCGCTCGCGGTATTGAGTGTATGGACCCAACCGAACCCGAGGCCGCTCAGTGAGCTGATCACCGCCGTTGTGCTCAGGGCGATCGCCCCGAGTAGCGCGGCCGAGATGACAAGCGATCGCGTACCGCCGCCCCATTTCCGAGCAAGCGCCACCCAGACGAATCCCATCGTGACAATCGAGGTGACCTTGACCGACGAAGACAACGTGATAACCACCGCCCCGCCGATCAACAGCGCGTAGGCACGTCCGTCGAACGGTTCGATGTCGATCGCGCGCAGGCAGAGCTCCAGTCCGGCGAGCATCAGCCCGAGCATGAGCGCGTCGTTGTGCACGCCGCCGACGAGATGGAACAGCACCAGCGGGTTGGCCGCGCCGAGCCACAGCGCGCTGACCGGTGCGACTCCGCAGCGGGCCGACAGGCGTGGCAGCGCCCAGACGATCAGCGCGACACCGGCCAGTGCGAGCAATCGGTGCATCCAGACACCGAGGATGATGTTGTCGCCGGTCAAGGTGGCGATACCGCGCCCTACCCATAGGAACAGCGGGCCATACGGTGCGGGAGTCTCGCGCCAGATGTTCGGGACATTTCTGGTCAGCACGTTGTCGTTGCCGAGTGCTTGGGCCGGTCCCATCTCGTAGGGATCGATGCCGCGCGCGGCGATCTCGCTTTGTGCCAGATAGGAATACACGTCGTTGCTGAACAGCGGCGGCGCGACGCACAGCGGGACGATCCACAGCAGCAGCGTGCGGTCGAGTTGTGAGCGGGTCAGACGGTGCAGGGGAGAACCACCCAAACCGCCGACCGCGAAACGGCCGAGCAGCAACCACGCGAGCACCACCATCGTGGTGCCGACCATGCATACCGCGAGCGACCCGGTGTGCGCCCGGCCGAAGATCGCGATGATGCGAATGCCCGAGGTCGGATTCTGTAGTACCGGCTGTGCGCCGACTCCCAACGCGCTGATGACCATCAGCACCGTCCCGGTCGCGCCGAGTAGGCGGATCCGGTCGAGCTGCGCCAGCTCCCTGCGGTCGAGCTCGGGCACCTCTGATTCATCGCGATGCAGTACCGCTACAGAGTGGTCGGCGGCAGGCGCTTCGAGTCCGAGTACCCGGCGTCCCAATGCCTTCGTGCTGCGCCGCGCGCTGTCGAGTACCGCCACGAGACGAAGCCTAGAGGAATGCGGGTACTGCCATTGTGGCGGACGGCGACCGTCGAGCTCGGCCCGTCGACCAGCGTCGGTGGAGCAGAATCTGAAGAAGTCTCTCGAAGCTGCCCACATAGCCAGGGCACCCTTATTAGATTCTGGGAAGGAATTCCGCCACACTGGTGTTGTGAAAACCGTGGGTTTGCCGCATGACGAGGACTCAGGAGCTGGTCGCCGCACCGGCGCCGCGTCTTCGGCTGCGCCCGCGACCCTGGTCGCGGGTGGCGAGGGGCACACGCGGGCGGCCATCGTCCAGCTGCTGTTGGAGGACGGGCCGATCACCGCGACTGCCATCGGGACCAAGCTGGGTTTGACCACGGCCGGGGTCCGCCGCCACCTCGATGCGCTCATCGACTCCGGCCAGGCGCGCGCCAGCAGGTCGGCGCCCTGGCAGCAGCAGGGGCGCGGTCGGCCCGCCAAGCAGTACCAGCTCACCTCGGCAGGCCGTGGCCGTCTGGGGCACGCCTACGACGACCTGGCTGGAGCGGCCATTCGGCAGCTCGGCGAGATCGGCGGCGATGCGGCCATCGCGGAGTTCGCGCGCAAGCGGGCACGGACCATCGTGGCAGGTATCGAGCCGGTCGGTCAGCACACGCCGGAGACGACTACCGCGAAGGCCGAGGAGATCGCCGAGGCGTTCACCGACGCCGGTTTCGCCGCGACCACCCGCAAGGTGGGCGCCGGTGTGCAGATCTGCCAGCATCACTGCCCGGTGGCTCACGTCGCCGAGGAATTCCCGCAGTTGTGCGCGGCGGAACTCGAAGCATTCCGGGACCTGCTCGGAACTCATGTTCAGCGACTTGCGACGATCGCCAACGGCGATTGCGCGTGCACGACCCACGTGCCGCTACTCGTTCTGCCTATTACCGAAAAGAAGAACGCTTCCAAAACAATCGCTGCACAGCCCGCAGCGGTACGAACGAACGACTCCGGAAGGAGTGCCGAATGACGACAACCACCGACCAGGTGCAACCGCTCACTCAGCAAGAGACCATCGCTTCGCTGGGCAAATACGGTTACGGCTGGGCCGATTCGGATGTGGCCGGTGCCAGCGCACAACGAGGCCTCTCCGAGGCGGTTGTCCGCGATATTTCGGCCAAGAAGAGCGAGCCGGACTGGATGCTGGACTACCGGCTCAAGTCGCTGCGCATCTTCGATCGCAAGCCGATGCCGAACTGGGGGTCCAACCTCGATGGCATCGACTTCGACAACATCAAATACTTCGTGCGCTCCAGCGAGAAGCAGGCCGCGACCTGGGATGACCTGCCCGAGGACATCAAGAACACCTACGACAAGCTTGGCATCCCCGAGGCGGAGAAGCAGCGCCTGGTCTCCGGTGTCGCCGCACAGTACGAGTCCGAGGTCGTCTACCACTCCATCCGTGAGGATCTGGAGAAGCAGGGCGTGATCTTCCTCGACACCGACACCGCACTGAAGGAGCAGCCCGAACTGTTCCAGAAGTACTTCGGCACCGTGATCCCGGCGGGCGACAACAAGTTCTCCGCGCTGAACGCCTCCGTGTGGTCGGGTGGCTCGTTCATCTACGTCCCGCCCGGCGTACACGTGGATATTCCGCTGCAGGCCTACTTCCGGATCAACACCGAGAACATGGGCCAGTTCGAGCGCACCCTGATCGTCGTCGACGAAGACGCCTACGTGCACTACGTCGAGGGCTGCACCGCGCCGATCTACAAGTCGGACTCACTGCACTCCGCGGTCGTCGAAATCATCGTGAAGAAGGGCGGCCGCTGCCGCTACACCACGATCCAGAACTGGTCGAACAACGTCTACAACCTGGTCACCAAGCGGGCCAAGGCCGAGGCGGGCGCGACCATGGAATGGGTCGACGGCAACATCGGCTCCAAGGTCACCATGAAGTACCCGGCGGTCTGGATGACCGGCGAGTACGCTCGCGGCGAGGTGCTCTCGGTGGCCTTCGCAGGCGAGGGCCAGCACCAGGACACCGGCGCGAAGATGCTGCACCTGGCGCCGCACACCTCCTCGAACATCATCAGCAAGTCGGTGGCGCGCGGTGGCGGCCGGGCTTCCTACCGTGGCCTCGTTCAGGTGAACAAGGGCGCGTACGGCTCCAAGTCGACCGTGAAATGCGATGCGCTGCTTGTCGATACGATCAGCCGCTCCGATACCTACCCCTACGTCGACATTCGCGAGGACGACGTGACGATGGGCCACGAGGCCACCGTCTCCAAGGTGTCGGAAGACCAGCTGTTCTACCTGATGAGCCGCGGCATGACCGAGGACGAAGCCATGGCCATGGTGGTGCGCGGCTTCGTCGAGCCCATCGCCAAGGAACTGCCGATGGAATACGCCCTCGAGCTGAACCGGCTCATCGAACTGCAAATGGAAGGATCCGTCGGCTGATGGCAAGCGGCGATAACAGTCAGTCGGGTCGCTCCGCGCTGGCCGAAGCTGTCGAGGGCGAGAACCCGACAATCAAGCCAATTCAGAACCCGGGCGCCGGTGCCGCGACGAACAAGGGCGAGGTCTTCGCCTCGTTCGACGTCAACGCCTTCGAGGTCCCCACGGGCAAGGACGAGGCCTGGCGGTTCACCCCGCTACGTCGGCTGCGCGGCCTGCACGACGGCACCGCGGTGCGCGACGGTCTGGCAGCGGTCGAGGTCAGCCCGGTCGCCGGTGTGACCGTCGAGACCGTGAACCGGACCGACGAGCGCCTGGGCGTCGCCGGTAAGCCGACCGATCGGGTTGCCGCGCAGGCCTATTCGGGCTTCGAGTCGGCCACCGTGCTGTCGGTGGGCGCGGAGACCGAGGTCGCCGAGCCGGTGATCGTCACGGTCACCGGCCCAGGCGAGGGCACGACCGCCTACGGCCACCTCCAGGTCCGGCTGGCAAACTTCGCGGTCGCCACCGTGGTCATCGACCAGCGCGGCAGCGGAACCTACGCCGAGAACGTGGAATTCGTGCTCGGCGACAGCGCGAAGCTGACCGTCGTCGCGGTCCAGGACTGGGCCGACGACGCCGTCAACGTGACCGCGCACCACGCCCTGCTCGGCCGCGACGCCACGCTGCGCCACACCGCGGTGACCCTCGGTGGCGAACTGGTGCGGCTCACCGGAACCGTGCGCTACGCCGGTCCCGGCGGCGACGCCGAACTGCTCGGTCTCTACTTCGCCGACGCGGGTCAGCACTTCGAACAGCGTCTGCTCGTCGATCACTCGCAGCCGAATTGCAAGTCGAACGTGCTGTACAAGGGTGCGCTGCAAGGTGATCCGAACTCGCCGAAGGGCGATGCCCGCACCGTGTGGGTCGGCGACGTGCTGATCCGCGCGGCCGCCGAGGGCACCGATACCTTCGAGGTGAACCGCAATCTGGTGCTCACCGACGGCGCACGCGCCGATTCGGTGCCGAACCTCGAGATCGAGACGGGCGAGATCGCCGGTGCGGGCCACGCGTCGGCCACCGGTCGTTTCGATGACGAGCAGCTGTTCTACCTGCGTGCTCGCGGTATCCCGGAGGATGTGGCGCGACGCCTTGTCGTGCGCGGCTTCTTCCAGGAAATCATCCAGAAGATCGCGGTCCCCGAGATCCGGGAGCGGCTGGAGTCGGCCATCGAGGCCGAACTCGCCGCTGTCGGCGTCTGATCCCGAACACATACCCCCACAAAGGAACCCGAATTCGATGACCACCCTGGAAATCAACGACCTGCATGTCGAGGTTGCCAACCCGGACGAGTCCGGCGAGCCGATCAAGATCCTGAAGGGCGTGAACCTCACCATCAAATCCGGTGAGACGCACGCCATCATGGGCCCCAACGGCTCCGGCAAGTCGACCCTGTCGTACGCGATCGCCGGCCACCCCAAGTACAAGGTGACCTCGGGAACGATCACCCTCGACGGCGAAGACGTCCTCGCGATGTCCGTCGACGAGCGTGCGCGCGCGGGCCTGTTCCTCGCCATGCAGTACCCGGTCGAGGTGCCCGGCGTCTCCACGTCGAACTTCCTGCGTACCGCTGTCACCGCCGTTCGCGGTGAGGCCCCGAAGCTGCGGCATTGGGTCAAGGAAGTCAAGGAGTCGATGAGTGAGCTCGAGATCGATTCCGCTTTCGCCGAACGCAATGTGAACGAGGGCTTCTCCGGCGGCGAGAAGAAGCGTCACGAGATCTTGCAGCTCGGCCTGCTCAAGCCGAAGATCGCCATCCTCGACGAGACCGACTCCGGTCTGGACGTCGACGCGCTGCGTATCGTCTCCGAGGGCGTCAACCGCTACAAGGAGCGCGAGAACGGTGGCGTGCTGCTGATCACGCACTACACCCGGATCCTGCGCTACATCGAGCCGGAATTCGTGCACGTCTTCGTCAACGGCCGCATCGTCGCCGAGGGTGGCTCGGAACTGGCCGACGAACTCGACGCCAACGGCTACGTCCGCTTCACTCAGTCTGCGACAGCAGGAGCCTGATATGACCGCCACGGTCCCCGCGCTCGACGTGGCCCGCATCCGGGCCGACTTCCCGATCCTGAGCCGTACGGTTCGGGACGGGAAAGCGTTGGTGTACCTGGACTCCGGCGCGACCTCGCAGCGGCCCGTCGCGGTCCTCGACGCGGAACGTGAATTCCTGGTCCAGCACAATTCGGCCGTGCATCGCGGCGCGCACCAGCTGGCCGAGGAGGCGACCGACGCCTACGAGGACGCCAGGGCCGATATCGCCCGGTTCGTCGGTGTACACGCCGGTGAGATCGTGTTCACCAAGAATGCGACCGAATCGCTGAACCTGGTGACGTACTCCTTCGCCGACAGCAGATTCCCGTACCACGTCGGCCCCGGCGACGAGATCGTCATCACCGAGCTCGAGCATCACGCGAATCTTGTGCCGTGGCAAGAGCTCGCGCGCCGTACCGGCGCGACGCTGAAGTGGTATGGCATCACCGATGACGGCCGGATCGATCTCGATTCGCTCGAATTGTCGCCCGCCACCAAGGTTGTCGCCTTCACCCACCAGTCGAATGTGACCGGTGCGGTGTCACCGGTCGCCGAATTGGTGCGCAGGGCAAAGGCTGTCGGCGCGCTGACGGTGCTCGACGCGTGCCAGTCGGTGCCGCACATGCCGGTGGACTTCCGTGAGCTCGGCGTGGACTTCGCCGCGTTCTCCGGTCACAAGATGCTCGGCCCCTCCGGTGTCGGTGTGCTCTACGGCCGCCGTGCGCTGTTGGAGGAGACCCCGCCGTTCATCACCGGCGGCTCCATGATCGAAACCGTCACCATGGAGGCGACCACCTACGCACCGCCGCCGCAGCGGTTCGAGGCGGGCGTGCCGATGACCTCGCAGGTGGTCGGATTGGGCGCCGCGGTGCGGTATCTCGAGGCGATCGGCATGGACGCCGTTGCCGCGCACGAGCACACGCTCGTCGATGCGGCGCTGGCCGGTCTCGGTGCCATCGACGGTGTGCGGATTGTCGGCCCGGCCGACAACATCGACCGCGGTGGCGCGGTCTCGTTCGTGGTCGAGGGCATCCACGCCCACGATGTCGGCCAGATCCTCGACGATGAAGGTGTTGCCATTCGGGTGGGTCACCACTGCGCGTGGCCGCTGATGCGCCGCCTCGGCGTGCCCGCGACCGCCCGTGCCTCCTTCGCGGTGTACAACACTCTCGACGAGGTCGACAAGCTGATCGCCGCGGTGCGGAAGGCTCAGAGCTTCTTCGGCGTGAGCGTAGCGAAGGCCGACAATGGCCACAGTGGAGTTGTTTAAGACATGCGCATGGAGCAGATGTACCAGGAAGTGATCCTGGACCACTACAAGCGCCCGCACCACCGCGGGCTGCGGGAGCCGTTCGGTGCTGAGGTGCACCACGTGAACCCGACCTGCGGTGACGAGGTGACTCTGCGCGTCCAGCTCGACGACAATGGTGACGTCGTGGACGTTTCCTACGACGGCCAGGGCTGTTCGATCAGTCAGGCGTCGACCTCGGTGCTCACCGATCAGGTCATCGGACTGCCGTTGCAGCAGGCACTGAAGGTGGTCGAATCGTTCAACGAGATGGTCACCAGCCGCGGCACGATCGAGGGTGACGAGGACATGATCGGCGACGGCATCGCCTTCGCGGGCGTCGCCAAGTATCCGGCTCGGGTGAAGTGCGCTTTGCTCGGCTGGATGGCTTTCAAGGACGCGGTGGTCCGGATAACCTCGGCAGAGGAAGCCAAGCGCCCGATGGGCAGTAGTTTGCCAACGAATGGGGAACGGCATGAGTGAGACACCAGTAACCGAGTTGGTCGAGCAGGTCGAGCAGGTCGAGCAGGTCGAGCTGTCAGCGGAAGACATCAAGCGCCTCGAGGACCTCGAGGAGGCGATGCGCGACGTCGTCGACCCTGAACTCGGCATCAACGTAGTCGACCTCGGCCTGGTCTACGGCATCTCGGTCCAGGAAGAAGTAGCGACCCTCGACATGACCCTCACGTCGGCGGCCTGCCCGCTGACCGACGTCATCGAGGATCAGACCCGCAACGCCCTCGTGCGCAGCGGCCTGGTCGACGACCTCAAAATCAACTGGGTCTGGATGCCCCCATGGGGCCCCGACAAGATCACCGAAGACGGCCGCGAACAACTCCGCGCCCTCGGCTTCACCGTCTGAACCGGCAATACGAGCCACCGAACACCCCGATCTCGGTCGGGGTGTTCGCGTTTGTGGGGGGCGTAGCAATCCGGGAACTCGGCCATCTCCTGGCGCGGTGGCTGCGATGATGGCCTGGGGAGCGCGGAAGAAGCTGCGATGTTCTGGTTGGAAATACGCGAGTTCTCGCGGCACCGTCAGCCGCGTTGGGGGTGGATCGTGCTTCTCTTGCTCGCCGTGGTGCTGTTCGCGCTGCTGGTGCTGGTGTTGGTCAGCACAGGGGATTTCGGGGACGGGACGACGACGCCGGTCCCGTCCACGCCTGGCTCGTGTCAGCCGTTCTGTACAGGTAGCACTGGCGCACCGAGCGGCGGGTAGCGCGGGTATTCGACTGTCCCGCAGTCGCGGTGGCCGTACGATCGAAATGATGGAAGCGGATTGGCGACCACGCCTGGTGGCCCTGGATATCGACGGCACGTTGTGTCCGGAAGGTGGCGTGAGCCCCATCCTCGCGCACACCACGATGAGTCCGGCGGTGCGAGCGGCCATCGGTGCGGTGCTGCGCTCCGGCACCCATGTGGTGTTGTCGACCGGCCGGTCGACGATCGCCACGCTGCCCTTCTTGGCCGAACTCGGGGTATCGGTCGGTACCGCGATCTGCTCGAACGGCGCGGTAGCGATCGACGTGGCGACAGGTGCGGTGCTGGAACAAGCCGTATTCGATCTGGTCGAGCCGGTTGAGATGCTGCGGGAAGCTTTGCCCGGCGCGGTATTCACGGTGGAGGAGATCGGGATCGGGGAGCGGACCACACTGCGCCTTCCCGGTCTGCCGGACTTCGGCGGCGTTCTGCGGGTGGTCGAACTCGACGAATTGGTTGCCACCCCGAGTACACGTCTCACAGTGCACTGGCCCGACCGTAACCGCTTCGAACTGGCCGCCGCGCTGATGGGTGTGCAGGTGCCCGGCGCGCATTGCGTGTACGAAGCGGACGGTGCCTGGATGGATATCAGCCCGATCGGCGTCACCAAAGGTTCTGCGCTGGAAGCGCTTCGGCTGCGTCTAGGGGTCTCCGTCGACGACACACTCGCCGTCGGCGACGGCACCAACGACGTGGAAATGTTGGTGTGGGCCGCCGCACGGGGTGGCCATGGGGCAGGCCCCTGAGCTGGTCCGCGCGGTCGCCGACGAGGTCTGCCCACCGGTCACCGAGGATGGTCTGGCCACACTGCTGGCTCGCTGGTTCTGAGCGACGACCTCCCTGCCTCGAGGATTCGGCGTGTGGACAATTCAGGCGTGCCGGACGAGGATCTGGCCGGAACCTATTCCGTGAGACGGGGAGAAATCATTATGTTTGTGTCGGGCAAGGCGGCTACGGGGCTGGTCGTATCGTCCGCGGCCGTGTTCGTCGCCCTCGGGGCCGCAACCGCGGACGCGGCGGCCGACCTCTATGGGTCGCTGGCGATCTCGTTCGGCTCGCGCGACGCGGTCGTCGGATCCGGGAACAATTATCCGAGCCACGCGAAGTCGGATCAGCGGGCGATGTTGGAATGCGGCGCGCCCGACTGCCGCGTTATCGTGCGTTTCTCCAACGGCTGCGGCTCCGTCGCGGTGCGCGACGGCCACTACACCTGGGCATGGGGAAACTCGCGGGTAGAGGCCGAGCAAGGCGCCCTCGGCCAACTCGGCCCCGATCCGTCACCGGTGGCGGTGGCCCTTGGTAGCGCGGCACCGAGCCGCGCGACGATCGTGACCACGGAGTGCACGGCGAACGCGCACTGACGAAGCAGCGTGCGCGCGGCAAGCTGTCTCACGACAACCGGCCGCGCGCATCACTGCGTCAGCGCCGCAATACTTTCCTGGCCAGGAAGTTGCCGAGGAACTGGATGCCCTGTACTCCCGCGATGATGATCAGCGTCGCGACAAGGGTGACCTGCCAATCGAACCGCTGGTAGCCGTAGACCAACGCGAAGTCGCCGAGTCCACCACCGCCGACGGTGCCCGCCATGGCCGACATATCGACGATCGCGACGATCACGAAGGTGTAGCCGAGCACCAGCGGGCCGAGCGCCTCCGGGATGAGCAGCGTCAGAATGATCCGCAGCGGGCCCGCGCCGACGGCCCGCGCCGCCTCGATCACGCCGGGGTCGACGGTGACGAGGTTCTGCTCCACGATCCGGGCGATGCCGAAGGAGGCCGCGACGATCATGACGAAGGCGGCGGCCTCGGTGCCGATGGTAGTGCCGACCACCTCCAATGTCACCGGTCCGAGCGCCGCGAGCAGGATGATGAACGGGATCGGCCTGACCACGTTGACGATCACGTTGAGCAGGAAGTAGATCGGGGCGTTCGCGAGCAGACCACCCTTACGGGTGGTGTACAGCGCGGTCCCGATGAACAGCCCGATCAGTCCGCCGATCACGAAGGTCAGCAGCACCAGATAGATGGTGGTGCCGATCGCTTCCTGCAAGACCGGCCGCAGCTTGTCCCAATCGGTATGCATGGTGGTTGCTCCTCTCAGGCCGATCGACGGTCGAGCTCGTCGACCACCTTGTCGACGGCGTCATCGCGCCCGTGCAATGCCAGCGTGACGCTGCCGAACGTCTTGTCCTGCAACGTGCTCACCCCGCCGTACACCACCTCGAACCGGACATCCGCCTGCGTCGCCGTGGCCAATGCCGCGCCGATCCCGCGCCTGTCGTCGATATCGACGGTGACCAGCCTGCCGCCGTGCAACTCGCTGAGCCTGCGTAACTCCTCGTCGCTGGGCCGGTTGTGCAGCACCGTATCGACGAACGACCGGGTCGGCGTCGCCTGTGGATCGGCGAAAACGTCGAAAGTGCGGGCCAGCTCCACGATTCGGCCCTCGGCGAGCACCGCGACCCGATCGGCCACCGCGCGGATGACGTCCATCTCGTGGGTGATGACCACGATGGTGACGCCGAGTTCGCGGTTGATCTTCTTCAGCAGCCGCAGCACCTCCTGGGTGGTCTCCGGGTCGAGCGCCGAGGTCGATTCGTCCGCGAGCAGCAGCGATGGCGAGGTGGCAAGGGCACGGGCGATACCGACGCGCTGCTTCTGGCCACCGGAGAGCTGATCGGGATAGCTGCCTGCCTTGTCGGTCAGCCCGACGAACTCGAGCAGCTCGGCGACGCGCGCCTTGCGCTCGGCCCTCGGCCATCGCGCGACCTTCAGCGGATACTCGATATTCCCTGCTGCCGTGCGTGATCGGAACAGGTTGAACTGCTGGAACACCATGCCGATGTCCCTGCGAATCCGCCGCACCTCGGCCTCCCGCACCCCCGTGACCGGGGTGCCGGAAACCTCGACGGTGCCGTTTGTCGGCTTCTCCAAGGCGTTGATCAGCCGCACCAGCGTGCTCTTGCCCGCACCGGAATAGCCGATCACGCCGAAGATCTCACCCTTTTCGATGCGCAGATCGATGTTGTCGAGCGCGACGTGCCGATCCGGTCCCTTGCCGAAAGCCTTGGTAACTGAACGGAATTCGACCGCAGGGACAATTTTCTCGCTCACTTGCCGTCGCGGATGGTCTGCTGCACCCGTTGCAGAATCTGCTCCAGCTCGGGACCGTTGCGCCTGACCTCGACCGCGGTGCCCTTTGTCACCTCGGAATGGGCCTGCAGCACCTCGGGGGAGTGCCACAGCTCGACGAGCTTCTGGTACCTCGGGTCGTTCTTGTCCTCGGCCCTGGTGACCAGCGCGTTGATGTATGGCTCCGCGGCAGGATTGCTCGGATCATCCTTGTACAGCGCCGAATTGGGGTCGATGCCGGAACGATCGAGGAAAGTGTTGTTGATGATCGAACCGTCGACCGAGGCCAGCGACAGCGCAGTCTGCGCAGCGTCGACCGGTGTCACCTTGACCTTGGACGCGCCCTTGTCGACGTCCGCGGGCGAAGGGGCCTTGGTTTCCGACGACAGTTTCAGCAGGCCTGCGGCTTGCAGCACGAACAGCGCTCGTGCCTGATTGGTCGGGTCGTTCGGTATCGCGATCTCGGCACCTTGTGGCAGGTCGGCGATGGTCTTGTGCTTCTTGGAGTACAGGCCGAGCGGCACGATGTAGGTGGAGCCGATCGGAGTCAGATCCGTATTGTTGGCGACGTTGTAGGCACCGAGGAACTGCAAGTGCTGGAACAGATTCACGTCGATCTGCTTCTGGGACAGCGCGAGATTCGGCTGCTTGTAATCCGAGAAGTTGGTGATCTTCAGGGTGATGCCCTGTTCGTTCGCCTTCTGTTCGAAGACGTCCCAGGCCTTGTCCTTGTCGGTGGTGCCGATGCGCACTACCGTGTCGGAGGAGGCCTTGTCGTCGGAGCCGCACGCCGTAAGGGTGAGCGCCGCGGTGGCAACCAGGACCGGGATCGCCAGTACCCGATGGAATTTCACTCGTGCTCCCGAATGCTTGTCGCGATATGTGCCCGGCGGACGCGTCCGGTCGAGCGTTTTCTGAACCCGGTTATCCAAGCGGTCTCGGGCCGGGCGGGACAACGGTTTGAATTGTGTTGAGCAAAACTCTCGCGAACTATTGGACGAGCGTCTAGTTTGCGAGAAATGCGAGTTCTGCGCCGTGTTGCGGTGATCCCGATTCTGTTCGCCCTCGCCGCCGGCGCGGTGGCATGTGGTGATGAGCGCAATCCCGACGTGGTCCGGGTCGGGGTGAACGACATCGCATTGCCGCACTGGGACATCTACCGAAAGAAGGCCGCTGAGCAGGGCATCACGGTCGAATTCGTCAACTTCACCGACTACAACCAGCCGAATCCCGCACTGTCGCAGCAACGGATCGACCTCAACAAGTTTCAGCACATCCGGTACCTGGCGAACTACAACGTCCGCAATAGCGATACTTTGGTGCCGATCGGCGCGAGCGAGATCTTCCCACTCACCCTGTATTCGCGGAAGCATAAGTCGGTCAACGACATTCCGAAGGGTGGCCAGATCACACTCAGCAACAACCCGGCCAATCAGGTGCGGCCGCTGCTCGGTTTGGCCGCGGCGGGCCTGATCGTCCTGAAGGGCGGCGCGAGTTGGGACTCCAAGATCGAGGACGTCGACACCGACGCCTCCAAGGTGCGCCTGACCGCGATCGAACCGACGCTGACCGCGCCCTCGCTGGATAGCGCGGATGCGGCATTCGTCGACGACACCTTCGCTCGGCCCGCCGGTCTGACCGAGAACGAGGTGATCTTCACCGACGACCCCGAGCGACCGGAGCTGAAGCAGTACATCAATGTCTTCGCCGCCCGCGCCGCGGACAAGGACAATCCGAGACTGGTGGCGCTCGCGAAGCTGTATCACGACCCGGAGGTCGAGGCCGCGGTGCGCGCCGAGACCGGCTATCGGGGCGTATTCAAGACCAACGATCCCGCGGACCTGCAGGCCACCCTGAAAGAGCTCGAGACGAAGTTTCGCAAGTAGGCCTCATCTGTTCATCGCGGACAGCACCCGTGCGGCCTCGCGCTGCGCGTTCGTATTCGGTTGCGGCGCAAGCGAGCCCGCCAGCTCGACTGCGCATGCTCGAAGGCCGCGATCGGCGGGGTGGTAATACGGGTCGTCAGATGCTCGCGACAGCTAGGAACAGGTTCGGTGTGACCGTGATGAGTATCCGATCGTCGAGGAGATCTCGTTCGGGCACGGTTGGGGCGATGCGGTCGTCGATGTACTTTTCGCGAATGCGCTTGGTCCAGATACCGTTCGGGTCGGCGGCGAGCTCGGCGTCGCCGAGCACACGGACTTGCCGATTGGGGCGTTGACCGTCAGCGCGCACACTCCCCTCCCTGTCGATGACGAGACCGACGCGTGGATTCGAACGGATCCGGCGCAGATGTGGGCGACCTGCGTAGCTGGTGAGACGGAATGTGCCGTCGTCCCACAGGAACCAGATCGGTGTGACATGCGGATATCCCGACGCATCGATCGTCGCCAGATGCGCGACGACGTCGTGTGCCAGCAGCCCAGCGACCTCGGCCGGGCGAAGCCTCCGCATACCCAACCTCCCCTGTCTCGAACGTATGTTCGATACTACTAGAGGTTCGTGGTGTCGGGCTACGAGAGGGCTCCTTGTGACGGCAGGTCTTATCAGTCATCAGCCTTGACACCGGTCGCGGTTGGTTCGCCGCAGATTTCGCGGCCGTCGGTGATCGAATCACGGAGGATTATCGAGTGTTCCATCACCCCGGGTAGCTCAGTCACCGACGTGGACGTGTGCGGCCCACCTGGTCGGCACGGCTGGATAGGCGTTCCGCATGCTGCGCAATGTTTCGGTGAGCGCGGTGGCCGCCTCGGCCGTGTCGGGCGGCCGGGTGCCGTGCGCGGTGAGCGCCGCGTAGACCGCCTCGGCGGTCTCGGAGCTGTCCGCGGTGTGCCACAGCGTGCCGATGACGCCGCGGAAGCCCGCGAGATGGAACGCCGACGCCAAGTTCAGCGGCTCGTCCAGCAGGGCCGGATCGGGTCCCGCGGTGTCGCAGGCGGACAGGAACGCGAGCTGCGCCCGCGTGGTGCGTAGGTCGTGCACGAACGAGGGCACGAACATCCCCTCGCTGAGCACCAGCCCACCCTGGGCGGGATGCTTCGCCGAGCTGACCGCCCGGCCGTGGCAGGCGAAATGGGCGATCGCGTGCTCGTGCAGGCCCTGCTCGATGGCATCGAAGTCGGCGGCGGCGTCGATGAGCACAGTGGAGCCGGGCAGCAGCCCCGCCACCGCCTCGGCCTCGGCGCGGGCGCTCGGCAGCACCGATACGCCTTTGCGCTCGCCGACACCGACGATGAGCGCGGTGTGGCGGGCGTGGCGCGGCCGAGGTGTGCTCAACGTATCGGCGAGCGCGGTCAGGGAGGGCGTGTACGAGCAGACGGCCCGGTCGAACACGGTCTGCCCCGCGCCGTCGCGGTGCATGCCCGCCGCGTGCAGTGGCAGTTGGGCCATGATTCCGATCGGGCACCACCACAGCCGCGTCGTCGTGACCCGGTCCAGCACCGGCCCGGCGGTGGTGTTCCACAGCCATTCCAGCAGAGCGTGCATGTCCAGTTGGGCCTGCTCACGCCGATCGAACGAGCACGCCGGGTCCTTCACATCGGCGAGCGCCGCTCGCAACCGCCTGACCTGGGTGTGGGCGGCGGTCTCGGTCATCTGCCATAGCGGCACGGCCTCGACGGGCTCCGAATAGTCGGCGGGAACCACGAGCGCGGTGCCCTGGGCGCTGACGATCAGCACGGTGTGCCCGGCCGTGCGCGTGCGCAGGACTTCGAGGTTCGGCGGCGCCAGCAGATCCTCGAACCCCGGCAACGTCCGCGCTTCGGCGAGCAGCCGGTCCCGCCGCCCCGAGAGCTGCCGGATCTTTTCGACGGCCTGTGGTCGCGGGTCCCAGTCCCGGGCGGAGATCCGGCCGTCGAACTCCACCTCGATGTGGAGCGTTACGTCGGCGTACACGTCGGCCTCAGTCAGCTCACGCTCGACCTCGCTGAGCTCCTCGGCCAGCCGGGGTTGTGTCTCGCGCAGTCGTGCCCAGCCGCGGCGGATACCCCACGCGTCGCCGAACAGCACGCCGCGGCACCGTTCGACCAGTTCCAGCGCTCGGTCGAGCTGACCCGACCGCACACCGGCGTCCACTACCCGGTCGGCGAGGCCGTCCAGCTGCCGCGCCGCCTCCACCCTGCGGACCCACGACAGCGCTCGGCTGACCGTGGCGGGGATGGCGGTGATCACACGTTCCTGCGCGTCCAGCCACGTCGCCGGGTTTGTCTCGGCGAACATCGCGGCCTGGGCCTGTTCGCAGATCATCTGATGCTGCGTGCTGGTGGCCGGGTGCGCGGAAACTGCCCGGTAGTAGTTGATCGCGAGCTCGCGCAACCGGTCGGCACCCGGCCCGCCGAAGGTGGCGAGCGCACGGGCCGAGCGCGCGAGTGCGAACGCCCGCAACGGCCACCAGTGGTGTTCCCGAGGTGTCTGACCGACGGCTTTCTCCGCGAGCTCGAGCGAGTCGTCCAGCGCGCCGAGATCGCCGCACTGCCAGTACCGGTGATACAGCACGTCGGCGATCGTGCTCTCGATGCGCGGCACGTCGGGGTGATCGGGACCAACGAGCGCGAGTGCGGCCCGGTAGGCGCGTTCGGCCTCGTGGAACGGTTCCGCATGCGTGACATTTGTGCTGACCGCCCGTGCCTGCACGGCGGCGGCATAGTTGTAGAGCATGCCGACCCGGCGCACATCGTCCGCCGGGATGGTGGACACCGCGGATGCCGCCGCCTCGACCGCTGTGGTGAACATGCCGTGGTCACCGGCCTCGGCCACCTTCGCGGCCGCCCTGGACAGGGTCGACCAGCGCAGCGGGAGATTCGAGTCGCCGGGTGGGGTCAGCGCGGCGGCCTCCTCCGCGACGGTGACGGCCTCCCGGCTCGCCGCGGGGTTGCCGCCGACTTGGCATTGCATGATCAGCGCGGATGCGAGCGCGGAGAGCCGGAGTGCGCGCTGGTCATGGTCCGCGGCCGGTAGGTTCAGCGCGGCGCGGGCGGCGTCGACCGCCAGCTTCGCTTCGTCGCGGGAGTCGGTCCGCATGGCGGCGGTCGTCGCGCAGTGGGCGAGCGCCCTCAGTAGGTCGGCACGGAGCGCGTCGTCCAGTGATGTGGTGAGCAGCGCTTCGGTCACCACATCGTAGGCGAGCGCGATCGCATCGGTGTCGCCACCGATATCCCAGAGGTTGCTATGCGCGTAGTAAAGGTCGAGCAGCGCGGCCGGTCTGCCGTCGTGGTCCAGCGGCAGTCCGACGGCGAGCACCCACGCCTCGTCACGTCGCCGCGCCAGCACATCAGGGGTGACCGACTGCCGCCGCAGGCTCTCGACCAGGTCGTACTGCGCCTGCAGAGCGCGCGGATCGCGATGGCAGGTCATCAGGAATCGCGCGATATCGGGACCGATCTCGCTGCTGACCTCTTGCTCGAGCTGCTCGAGCGCGGGCACCGTAGCCGTGCCGCCGTAGTCCCGCTCCAACGCGTCGGCGAGGTCACGGCATGCGACCAGCGCGCCGGCCAGGTGGATGGGCGCCCCACCGCCGGTGTACAGATCGGACTCGTACTGGGCGAGCTCGAGCACGACGTCGCGCCACACTGGGCGTTCCCGCAGCGCCAGTTGCGCAGCGGCCCGGTAGTCGGCGACGATCCTTCCCAGCGGCCGACCCGCGTTGTCCTGTGCTCGGGCGCGATCGACCAGCCTGCGGGCGCGTTGCGGATCGTCGCGAGGTGTGTGGGCGATCGTCCAGTTCAGCGCGTTGACGACGGCCTCGCGGTAGGTGTCAGTACCGTCGTGCTCGTCGAGCAGAAGCAGCAACGTGGTGTGGTCGGCGGTGAGCGCGGCCTTCATTCGCTCGTCGTCCAGTGCGTTCATCACCGTCGTATAGGCGTTCGCGAACGGCACCAGCGAGTCACGGTCCTGGTAGTCCTGGAACTCCTCGCGCGCCTCGTCCAGCGCCCGGTACTCCGGCATGGCCATAATGCCCGTGACCGCCGGATCACCCGCCGTGCCCGCGATGGCGGCCGCGATCTCCCGGTCGACCAGCCCGGCGAACCCGCTCTGCGCCTGGAACCGGTGCCAGTGCGCTTGGGCGAGATGCGGCAACAGGTGCGCAGGGCACTGCTGCGGTAGCGGCAGGCCGACGGCGAGCAGTGCGCCGACGTCGTAGGTGGACACGAAGTTCTCGACCACCAACCGAACGTAGTCGTACACGCGCAGCCCCCGATCCCGTTCGGTCCACGGTAGCGTGATCCGGATCACCAAGCAGGAGGTTCGGAGTCGGCATGGCATCAACGACCGGTCCCCGAGTCGAAGTTCTCTGCGAACAGGCCGGAGCGGCGCTGGCCGAACGCGCTTCCCGCTACGGCGTCGCGGACGTACTTGCCAGAATCGTCGCGGCGGCCGAGCGGGGCGAGGTGTCCGAAGCAGACCTCGACCTGCTCGACAGCGCCTTCGCCCGGCACGGCATCGACAACCTGACGCGGGCGCACCGCGGCTTCGAGCCGTGGAAGGGTCCTCGGGACGTCGTGGTCACGGCGTGGGCGTGTCCCACGAGTGCGTGCACCCGGGCGGGGATCGATGAAGGTCCGCGATGCGGGCTCACCGGGCAGCCGTTCCGCAGGATCGACCTGTGAACGCGTTTCTCACCGAGCTCGGCAAGAACCTGGCTACCCGCTGGGCTACCGCGCTCGCGCTGCCCGCCGCGCTGTTCGTGGCCGTTGTGGTGGTGGCGGTCGCGCTCGGACCCTCGCACGCACTCGATTTCAACCTGTTGTGGACCCGGGTGACGACGGTGTCGACCGGTCCCGCGCTGGTGTGGGCCGCGGCGGTGTTCCTCGCCGCGACCGCCGTGGTGGGGTTGGCGGTGACCGCGCTCGGCGGCGTCGTGATCGCCGCGTGGGGCGCGACAGGCACCGGTGTCGGCAGACCGTTCGTCGCACTGCGCCACCGCCGTTGGCGGCGTGCGACGGCCAAGGCGGACGCCGCGGTCAAGGCGGCGCTGGCCGACCGATCGGACCGCCGGGCGAAGAGCAATGCGCGTCGAGCCGTGCTGCGACGCAACGCGATCTCCGAGATCGAACCAGCATGCCCAACGTGGGCAGGCGACCGGCTGCTGAGCGTGGACGACCGCGTCAGCCGTGGCACAGGACTCGACCTGACCACGATGTGGCCGCGATTGTGGCTGGTGCTGCCCGACGCGGCGCGAACCGAGGTGACGACGGTCCAGGAACGGTGTGCCTCCGCCGCCCGCACCCCGGTGTGGGGCTTGGCCTATCTGGCGGTCGGTGTGTACTGGTGGCCAGCGCTCGTGTCGGGGGTATGGGCGTTGCTGGTGTCACGCCGTCGGATCCGCCGTGCGGTGGGGGTATACGCGGACCTCGTGGAGGCCTCGATCGACCTGTACGCCCGGGACGTCGCCAACCAGCTCGGTTTCGAGCTGACGGGCAGGTTGACACCGGCGATCGGCGAGCAGTTGACCGAGGTGCTGCAGAAACGGCCCAGGTAGCTGGTGTCGGCCCAGTTCTCCGATAACTACGGCGGGCTCATTCGAAAACGGTGTGGCACTTTGTGCTACGAGATCGAGAAATGATCGCCGGAGGCTCACTCGGCGAGGCTGCCGGATTCCTCGGCGTCGCGATGTGCCGCGTCGAGCAGGGAGTCCAGTAATCCGGGAAACCGAGCCTCGAGGTCTTCGCGGCGCAACGATTGCAGAGTCTCCCGGCCCGAGGGGCGCTGCCAGATGATCCCGGCGTCTCGCAGCACCCGGTAGTGATGGGTCAGGTTCGACTTGGGTACGCCGTCCACTATCGAGCCGCAGGTGTGCTCGCCCCCGTCTGCGAGCGCTCGGACGATGCGCAGCCGCAGTGGGTTTCCCGCGGCGGCGAGCACGCTCGCCAACTGGATCTGAGCCCGCTCGGGATGTGCCGTCATCACGCAGACCAGGATAGCTCCACTGTTGACATACAGTCGAACTGTACGTAAGTATTTGAACAATTAAACAGTCTGAAAGGTCATGCGATGTTTGCCAGCGGTTCCCGCTTCAACGACAAGATCGTCCTCATCACTGGCGCCACCAGCGGCATGGGGCTGGCCACCGCGCACAGGATGCTCGCCGAGGGTGCCGATGTGGTCATCACCGGCCGCGAAAAGACCCGACTCGACGCCGCGGTCGAGGAGTTGAACGGCGGGGACCGCGTCCTCGGGATATCCGGCGACGCGGCGAATCTCGCCGATCTCGACGCGCTGGCCACCGCGATCCAGGACCGGTTCGGGCGACTGGATGTGGTCTTCGCCAACGCGGGTGTCGGCGCATTCCAGCCGTACCTCGACGTCACAGAGGCCGAGTTCTACCGCGTCGTCGACATCAATTTCAAGGCGGCGTTTTTCACCATCCAAAAGGCCCTGCCCCTGCTGGCCGACCATGGCGCGATCGTGATCAACGCGTCGTTCGCGCTACACCGGGGTGGGCCGGGCGCGGCCCTCTACTCGGCGACCAAGGCGGCCGTGCACAACTTGGCGCGCACCCTGGCCGCCGAACTGGCTCCCAGGCGAATCCGGGTCAACTCCGTGAGCCCCGGCTACACCGCGACCCCGGCCTTCTATGCCGAAGCCTCGGCACAGGTGCAGGCCGCCGCCGTCGCCGCGGTGGCCGCGGGCCGGATCGGTACATCCGACGACATCGCCGCCGCCGTCGCTTTTCTCGCCTCGGACGAAGCGTCCTACATCAACGGACAGGACATGTCCGTCGACGGTGGACTTGTCACCGCCACTCCTGCACCCATCGTGTAGTTACCGCTACGTCGAGGCATGTTCGGCGACACCCGGCCCTGCCGCTGGTCTCATCGATCACCGGCCGGGGACGAATCCGGCCTGCTCACACGAGCGTTCAGCGACGGATCAGGATGACCGGTAACGCCGATGGTGACAGGACGAAGTCCCGATTCGACGCCCGCACAACATAGTCCGGGTCGGGTACCGGCCGCCAACGTGCGAGCAGCGCCGCCGAGGCCAGTGTGATCTCCAGCAGCGCGAAGTGATCGCCCATGCAACGGCGGCGGCCGACGCCGAAGGACAGGTTGGCCTTCTTGTCGATGTCCTCGGCGCGCTCGGGCGACCAGCGTGCCGGGTCGAAAGCTTCCGGATCGGTGAAATAGCGTTTGTCGTGCTGAACCATATAGGGGCTGAACATGATTGCCGCGCCGTCCGGAATGGTGAGGCCGCCGATGGTGACGTCGCCGTCGGCGGTGCCCGCGCTGATCCATGGTCCCCAGAAGCGAAGCGTCTCCGCCACAACCTGTTTCAGGTAAGGGAGTGCGGCGAGGTGTTCTGGGCGAACGGGGTCCGACCCGACGACGGCGTCGAGCTCGGCATAGAGCTGTTCGGCGATCGGAGGGCGGCGCATGATCTCGTGCCACAGCCATCCCGTCAGTGACGCCATCGATCCGACTCCGCCTGCCAGCATCAGGATCGCTTCGTCGATGATGTGCTCGTCGGACAGCGTCGCCCCGGTCTCGGCATCGGTATGTCGGATGAGCGCGGACACGACATCGTTGAAATCCTCGTCGCGGCGGCGATATTCGGACACCACATCGCCGATGGCGCCACGCAGGTGGCGCGCTTTGGTGCGCCACCGCCAGTTCGCGATCACCCGGAGGCGGCGCAATTGCGGCGGTAGCGCGGTCCGCAGGATGACCTGACCGAGCAGCCACGGCACATTGTCCCGGATCTCGCGCCGCGCGTCGTCACTGAACTCGGCGGTGAACAGCGTCGAGGAGACGGTGTCGAGCACGAGGCCGTGCGCCTCGTCCATCAGATTCACGCGTCCACCCGACGGAAGTCCCGCCGACCAGCGTTCGGCGATATCGGCCGCCGACTTCGTGTACTCGGCGAGGCGGCCCTGGCGTAATGCCGGGGCGATCATCCTGCGCCGCAGCTTGTGTTCCTCGCCGCGAAGGACGTTGACCGATCCGCCGGCGACATCCTCGATCGCCTCACGCAGGTCTTCACGATTGAGTTCCGTGTCGCCGAGACCGGCCTCGCGCACCAGATCCGGGGTGGTGAGCAGGTATCCGGTCTGCTTGCCGAAGAATATTCGCACGATCGGCCCGAGCTCGGAAAGCGACGTCACGAACTCGGGGGCGTCGCGCAGTGCTCGTAGGCTGTGGCCGACCAGCGGCAGCTGTCCCGGGGCGGTGGGCACCTCCGAAAGTGACTGCGGCATTACCAACTCCGGGCTGTGAGCCGACTTCTCGCGGGCCTGCCGATAGATCTCCAGCACCGTACCGGTATGGCGTGACTGCAACACAGAGTCGCTGTACTTGCCGAGCATCGCACGCATTTCGGCGAGCGCGGCACGATCGGCGGCGAGCGCGGCAATGGTCTCGGCGATCCCCGTGGCCGATGCGTCGACCGTGCGGATACCGCCACCGGCGGGCACCGACTCGTCGAGATCGGGGTCGCAGTAGATGATCGGAAGCCCGACCGCTACCGCTTCGAGCAGGACCATGCCCTGGGTGTCGAAGCCGCAGGACGGAAAAAGCAGAGCATCGCAGCCGGACATGGCGTCGATGCATTCGGCTTGAGTGACCCTGCCGTGCAAACGGATTCGCGCGTGGAGCCGGTGCTCGGAGATCGCGGTGACCGCAGCGTCGTGCAAATCTCCGTCACCATAGATATCCAAGGTGCAGTTGTCTGTGCGCCGGACCGCTTCGATCGACTCGAGCAGACGCTTCTCGGTGGAGAGCCTGCCACTCCATGCCAGCCGCAGCGGCCCATCGGCCGGTCCGGAAATGGCACTGCTGGTGCGGCTTTCGAGCAATGCGTCGTCGACGCCGTTGGACACCACCTGAATCGGTCGCGTCAGTCCGTGCGCGACCATCAGGGCGGCGAAATGCCGTGTCGGCGCGATCACCCGGTCGGCGGCCTGAGCCTGGCCCACGATCGTCCACCAGGCATGGCGCGCCGCCCGGCTTTCGGGACCGTGCGGCATGTGATGGTTGTGGGGTACGAACCGGCCGTGCAGCGTGCGCATCGCCAACGCCGCCGCATAGGGCGCGGGTGAGGTGTGTTCGATGAATGCGTCGTCACGGCTCTGTGCGGTGTGCACCAGTGGAACCCGATGCCGCCGTGCCGCTTTCATCCCGGCGATGGCGACACCGTAGGTGGTGTGCGTATGCACAACCTCGAAGGGGCCGTGCGCGGCGAAAGCGGCGTCGATCAACTCGGCATTGCGCTTGGTCGGCAGCACGACCGGGAAACCGTTCATCTCGAGCGCGACTGCTTCGAGCGCGACCACGTTCGCGATGGCATCGGTGGCCTTGCCCGGCAGCGGCGCTACGAAGAGTGTGACGTGGTGGCCTGCGCGTTCCAGCCCGCGACACAGCGAGCCGACCGCAGTCTGGACACCGCCGAGTGTGGTCGGGTGGTAATCCATGAACATAGCGATGTGCACAATGGGCACTGTACCGACGCCGGACCTCAACGCGGAGCCCACAATTCCGTCGACTACCCGAGCGGACCGGGACGACAACAGCACCGAAAGAAGCGCCGTGAGAATAGCGATTCCGCTCACCGGAACCCGTGGTGATGTACAGCCGGTCGTAGCGCTGGGTCTCGAGCTGCAACGGCGTGGTCATGATGTGCTGCTCGGTACGCCGCCCAACCTGGTCGATTTCGCCACCGATGCGGGCCTGGCAGCCCGCTCGTGCGGCCCCGACGTGCAGCAGCTCTACAGCTCCGACGCTGGGCAGCAGGCGCTGGCGGCGGGCAATACGCTTCGCCTGATGCAACTGGTCGCCAAGCAGATGGCCGGATACGCGGAGCAGATGAACCGCGAGGTCATCGACGTGTGCGCGGGCACCGACCTGATCGTCGCCAGCACCGTCACGGAGGATCGGGCGAGTTCGGTCGCCGAAGCGATGGATGTCCCGCTCGTCAGCCTGCATTACTTTCCCTGCCGGTCCAACAGCGTCTATCCGTTCCCCGGCGCGCTGCCTTCGCACTGGAATCCGCCGGCGTCGATCAATCGAGCTACCTGGGGGCTCGCCGAGAACCTGCGTCGCGTGGTATTCATGCGTTACCTCAACGATCTGCGGGCGACGCTGGGGCTGCCGAGGTCGTTTGCGAGCACCGCGGCGGTGCTGGCCCGCGCGAACGTGCCGGAGGTGCAGATCTACGACCCCGCGCTCGTCCCCGGTTTGCCGGAGCAATGGGACAAGCGCAGGCCTTTCACCGGCTTCCTGACTCTCGATCAGGCTGCCAGGGCGGCGGTCGGTGACCTCGATGGCGACCACGCGAACATTCTGTCCTGGATCGAAGCGGGCGATCCGCCGGTGTTCTTCGGCTTCGGCAGCATGCCGATTCGCGACACCGCGGCCGTGTTGGCCATGGCTTCCGAGGTGTCGGCCCGGCTCGGCATGCGTGCGCTGGTGAGTGCGGGCTGGAGCGATCTGGACGTCGCCGCCGCGCAAGCCGGTCCGCAGGTGAAGGTCGTCGGCCCTTTCGCACACGACATCGTCTTCCCGCATTGCGCTGCCGCTGTGCATCATGGCGGCATCGGGACACTGTTCGAGGGTCTGCGCGCCGGATTGCCGACGCTGGTGTGCTCGGTGTCGTTCGAGCAGCCGATGTGGGGCGGGCAGGTCGAGCGCCTCGGCGTCGGTGCGCACATGAAGTTCACGCAGCTCACCACGGATCGGCTGGAGCAGGCGGTCGCGTCGATACTCACGCCGGAACGTCGCTCTCGCGCAATGCAATTCGCTGAAACGCTGAGTGCCGAGGACGGCTCCGTCCGCGCCGCCGACATCGTCGAGGCCACCGCACGGTGATAACGCACATTGTCACAGACACGGCCGTCATGTTCCGGCGCTGTGCTCGGCATACCCTGCGCAGCAGGGACACCCTGATCATCTCGCTGCTCATGCCGGTGCTGGTGATGATGCTGTTCACCTACGTCTTCGGCGGCGCCATCGACGTCGGCGGCCCCTACCTGGACTATGTGGTGCCGGGAATCATGCTGCTGTGCACGGGATTCGGATCCTCGATCACGGCAACCAGTGTGTCGACCGATATGACGAAGGGCAGCATCGACCGGTTCCGGACGTTGCCGATGTTCAGGCAGGCCGTCCTGGCCGGACACGTTGCCGAAGGGGCCGTCCGGAATCTGGCGGCCATCGGGATCGCGGTCGGTGCTGCGCTGATGCTCGGATACCGACCGCACGCCGGCATTGTCGGCTGGTTGTCGGCGTTGGCGGTGATCACGCTGTTCGTGTCGGCGATCTCCTGGATCGCCGTCGCACTCGGGCTGGTCGCCAAGAATCCCGAGGCCGCCGGTGGTCTCACCTACGCGATCATGTTCATCCCCTACATCAGCAGCGCTTTCGTGCAGCCCGCCACCATGCCGGGATGGTTGCGTGGTTTCGCCGAAAATCAACCGGCAACGCCCATCGTGGATACCGTGCGCGGCCTGCTCGATTCGACCGGCTCCTGGCATGACGCGACGCTCGCCGTGTGCTGGTGCGTCGGGCTCGCGCTGGTCGGGTTCGCTTCTGCGAGTGTTGTATTCGGCCGGCTCGCGCATCGATGAGCGGTGACGGTCGGACGAGTCCGCGAGTGTGTGACGCGAACCATCCGACTCGCGCTGTCGAATTCCCTGCGCGCGACATGCTTACCGGCGATGATGCCTAGGTGGACGAGGCAAAGTACCGGGAGACCCGGCTCGCATTGCACGCGGCAGGGGAGTTGTTGATCGCGGGACCGCAGTATCGGATGTTCGGAACCATTCGTTTGCGGTCGGTGCTCGGCGGATTCGGCGGTGTGCGGTGGCCGGTCTCCGTGGTAGGTACCGAACTGGTCTCCGCGGCCGGACGTATCCCGCTGGAGGGCACATATCGCGAGGTCGCCGTACAAGCGGGCTTCGAACCGGAGGTACCTGCGGAGGTCTACAAAGACACCACCGGCGTCGACTCCGATGACCTGATCCGGGTCGACGCGGAGGCGGCCGCGGTGATCGCCGACTGGTTCGCCTTCGGTAATTCGGCACTGCGCTGCCTGGCGCCCGATGCCACCGCGGTGCTGTGGCCGGAGCATTTCGACCTGTCCAACACCTTGAACGAGGTCAATTACGGCGTGTCCCCCGGCGACGACGCCCATCCGGGCCCCTACGCCTACGTCGGCCCGTGGACGCCGCGGCGCGGTGACTTCTGGAATGCCCCGTTCGGAGCGCTGCTGCCACGCGAAGAGGTGAGCAGCGAGGCGGACCTGCTCGCGTTCTTCGAGGAAGGCCGGGCCCGCGCGGCGGAGCGCGCTTGATCAGCGGTCCGGTGGCGTAGGTGGCGCGGCAACCCGATTCGTGGCATCGAGCGCCAGCGTGTGCAGATAGTCCGCCGTCGCGGCGTCAGCGGGAAAGTAGGACTCGACCGCGATCTCGTCGAGCGTGACATCGAAGGCCGCACCGAAGGTCATGATTGTGCTGAACAGCGACAGATCCGTGCCTTTGTGTCGCAACTGGATGGTCAGCGCGACATCGGCAGCGTCGAGGTGCACCGGATCGGTGTCGGTGGTGTAGCCGCACAATTCCTCGTGTAGCGCGGCCAATTCGGGATCACCGGTGTGCGCGGCCTGCCGGGCAAGGCGCGGCAGCAGGAAGCCGCGCACCTGGGCAAGGTTTCGCACTCGCGGTGCGAATCCGTTGGGGTGCAAGCCGAGTCGCATCATGTTGATCGGTGGCTCGAGCAACCCCGCGCCCACATCCTGAAAGAAGATCTCCGCGGCCACATTGGCGAACAGCAGATTCCAGCGGCGATCGAGGGCAAGTGCCGGGTAGGGCTCCTGGGCATCCATTACCCGTCGCACCGCGGCCCGCGCCTGCGCGAGGTCGGGATCGTCCAACGGCCGCTGTCGGTAGGTCGGCGCGTGCCCGGCAGCGATCAGCAGCCGATTGCGTTCGCGTAGTGGGATATTCAGATGCTCGGCGAACCGCTCGAGCATCTGAGGGCTCGGTATCGTCCGTCCGGTTTCGACGAAGCTGACGTGCCGGGTGGAGATCCCGGATCGGATCGACAGCGCGAGCTGACTCAGCGCGCGACGAGTACGCCACTCGCGCAGCAGCTCGCCGACCCGGCGATCATGATCCATGGGACCAGTATCGGGGCACGGTGGGATGGCGGCCATTACATGCCTGGTAATCGACAGACGCACCCGCTGTTGCGACGGTTGCGCCATGACGAAAGACAGACGGGCAACCGATAACAAAGAACTCATCCTGCATGGTCTGAGCGAGTTCGCCAAGGGCAATATCGAGGTATTGCGCGAACTGCTGCATGCAGACTTCATCGAGCACAGTCCAGGCAATCCGTCCGGCCGGGACGCCTTTATCGAGTTCATCGCGAAATCTCCGGTGGCCGCGGCGCGGCTGGAGATCAAACGCGTCGTCACCGACGCCGACTATGCGGTCGTGCACTATCACATGATTGCGCCAGGCGACGAGCACGGCCTCGCCGTGATCGACGTGTGGCGACTGGTCGACGGTCGCATCGTCGAGCACTGGGACGTCGTGCAGCCGGTGCCCGACGCGGACGAGATCCCGCACGGGATGTTCTGAGCGGATCGGGTGCGGGGCGCGCTCAGCGCGCGCCCGCCCCTCACCGGCCAGCCTGCCTCGGCGAATGAGGGCGCGCCTGGTGCCCGGCGCTACCGCAGGCCGTGCGTCCAGGCGTTGTCCGGACTGTCGAGGTGTTCGGCCACTGAGGTCAGCGACCACGACGTGTAGGGCTTGGTGGTGACGTCGAATACCTCGTGCCCGAGATCGAGCACTCGGCGCAGGTGTCCGAGGCCCATCGGGACGATCGCTACGGCAGGGTCCATAGCTCACGGTTTGCCAGCAGGGCGTGGCGGCCGATGGTCTGCCGGTCCGGCGCGCCTGGTCGGCCTGGTGTCACGCCCCCTTGCGGGCGACCGCCTTCTTCGCGGGCTTCTTGGCAGGTTTTTCCGCGGTCTTCTTCGCCGCCTTGGCTACGGTCTTCTTCGCAGGAGTTGCCTTCTTGCTGTCGCCACTGCCGTTTCCGGATGTGGTACGGCGGCCGCTGGCTTCCAGGCTGCGCTGCAACGCGGCGACCAGGTCGACCACCTCGGCGTCGATCGCGGTGGGCGCCGCTTCGGGCTGGTCGGCCACCTTGCCGGTGCCACTGGCGATGGCCTCGTCGAGTAGCCGCTTCAGTTCGATCTGATACTCGTCGGTGTACTGGCCCGGGTCGAAATCATCGGACATGGTCTCGACGAGTGTCTCGGCCATTTTGATCTCTTGCGGTTTGGGTTCGGCGACGCCGTCGAGCGATTCGAATTCGGCGGCACGGACCTCGTCGGGCCACAGCAGCGTCTGTAGGACAAGCATTCCGTCGCGTACTCGCAGCGCCGCGAGCCGGGTCTTCTGCCGCAGCGTGAAGTGCACCAGAGCGACCCGGTCGATGCGTTCGAGCGTCGTCGCCAGCAGCACGTAGGCCTTCGGCGTGTTCGAATCAGGCTCCAGGTAGTAGCTCTTGTCGAACAGGATCGGATCGATCTGTTCGGAAGGGACGAACTGCAACACCGGAACCTCGTGCTTTTCCGCGGCGGGCAGCTTCGCGAAGTCCTCGTCGGTGAGAATGATCTTCTCGCCCTCGGGTGATTCGTAGGCTTTATCGATATCGGCGTACTGCACGGATTTCCCGCATACCGTGCACACCCGGTCGTACTTGATCCGCCCGCCGTCCTTGGCGTGCACCTGATGGAACCGGATGTCGTGGTCCTCGGTTGCCGTGTAGATCTTTACCGGGACGTTTACCAGCCCGAATGCAATCGAGCCCTTCCAAATAGCTCGCATCATTCCATGATGAACGAACCCATTCGAATATGCGAGCGAAGCGGAATTCCGACGGTCGCAGCGGCGATTCGGCGCCGCAGCCTGGTAGGCAGCGCGGTGAACAATCGCCGCATCGCCTCGACGGTGCCACCGAGGTCGGTGCGCCCCGACAGGTATGCCTGCTGTGCTGCTGGTGGCATCGTGAAGAAGGCGTCGAAGAAGACCGGAACATCGGCGGGTGGCAGGGCGAGCAGGGCGCGCAGACTCGCCGCCCGCAGCGCCTGCACGGCCCGCGCCGACGCGGGCCACGGCGAGGTTCCCGTCGCTACCGCGTCCGCCGTGGCGAGCGCCGCCGCGACACTGTATCCAGTGGCCGGGTGCGTGAATCCGCCTGCCGCGCCGAAGGTTCGCGGTCCCGGCCGACCGCCCTGCACCGGGAAACGCACCCGCTCTACCGGTTCGCTGCCGGTGAGTTCGATTCCGCGGGAACGCAATCGGTGTTCGAGTCGGTCGCGGAGTGTCGCGCCGTCGAGTGCGGGCCGCCCGGCGAGGCAGGTCTCCTCGATCAGCATCGCGCCGCCGCCGAGCGGTACCGCGTACAGGAAAGAGGGCGGGGCTTGCGGGTGCGCGCCGTTATCCGGGCGCCAATCCATGAACAGTGGGTCGACGCGGTCACTCTCGACAATCACTCCGTAGGCGGTCTGTTCGGCCAAGGCCGGGGAGCGGGCGATGCCGCGGGCGTCGATGACCCGCTTGCCGTTGAGCACGGTCCCCGAGGCGAGGGTCACCGAATGATGTCCGAGTTCGACTACCCGATCGGCGACCACCTCGGCATCGGCGAGGTCGAGGGAGTCTTGTAGCCGGGCCGTATCGAGTACGGCATAGCGACGCGCGATGCGGTGCCACTGGGTGCCCCACGCGGTCGGCTGGTCGACCGTCGCGCCGACCGCGGCCGGATCCAGCCATGCGGGCAGTTCGTCTTCCCATGCGGCGTAGGTCGCCGACCATAGTCGATCAGGCAGCGGATCGATGACGGTGATCGAAAGGCCATGGGCGAGACCGCGATGGGCCAACGCGCGACCCGCGGGGCCGAGGCCACACACGATGAGGTCGGCGGTCATGCCACGCCTGTCATGGCAGGTACTCGCCGCGATCGTGCGGGTTGAGATCGAGGCATGGGTCGGGTACGTCCTTTCCTCGGGACGAGCTTAGTTGCCGCCTTCGACATCCGAGATTCCCGGTGACGATTCGCCGGACCGGCGGTGATCTGTGGCCGCGTTCGGAGCAGCTCGCAGTGGCCGACCACGCCCTTTGCTCGGCGGTTGCGGGAATTGTGTTCTCGCTCACCGGGTTTGCAAGCTCGGTTGCTACGATCTCGAGGCGCCGACGCCGACATCCCGATGCCCGGTGTCGCGGTGGTCGACGGCGATCGGCGCGCTGGTCCATTCTGGTCGGTTGTCCGGTTCCGGAACGGCCAGGTTGGCGGCGAATGCCGGGCGAGCCGTTAGCGAGTCACAGGACACGTTGCGGCATATGGAGTTAGGGGTAAGGCAGTGTTCGAACTGACCAGGCGGCGAGGCCGACAGGTCCTGGCCGTGTTCGCCGTGTTCGCGCTGGCGATGGGCATACTGAGCTCGACGCTGTTCGACCGGGTGCACGGCGGTGGATACTCCGACCCCGGCGGCGAGTCCGGTCGCGCCACCGAGATCTTGCGTGACGAGTTCGGTCAGGCGGCACCGAACTTCGTACTGCTGGTGCAGACCGAGAAGTCGGTCGACGACCCGGAATCGGCCACCGCAGCAACCGAGTTGGCGCGTCGGCTGAAGAACGAACCCGATGTTTCGGGTGTCGTGTCGTATTGGACCGAGGGTACGCAGCCCTCGCTGGCCAGTAGCGACGGCGCGAAAGGCCTCATCGTGGCCGGCATTCTGGGTGCCGAGGCCGACGTAGACCGAAAGGTCGGCGCACTCGCCGACAAGTATGGCGGCCGCCACGGCGTACTCGATGTGCGCGTCGGCGGGTACGCAATGCTGCTGCACGAGACGGTGGAACAGAGCGAGAGGGACGCGATCCTGGGCGAGTCCATCGCCTTCCCGATCACCCTGCTCGCGCTGCTGTTCGTGTTCGGCGGCCTGGTCGCGGCCAGTCTGCCGGTGGTCGTCGCCCTTGTCACCGTCATGATCACCATGGGTGCGCTGTGGTTACTCACGCTGTTCGTCGATCTGGCGGCGACCGCGACCAATGTCGCCACTCTGCTCGGGCTCGGCTTGGCGATCGACTACAGCCTGTTGATCATCAACCGTTTCCGCGCCGAACTGGCCACCGGTGCACAGCCGGCCCGAGCGGTGCGCCTGACCATGCGCTCGGCGGGTCGGACCGTCGCCTTCGCCGCCGTCACGGTCGGCGTCGCGCTCTCGGGGCTGCTGTTCTTCCCATTGCTCGCGGTGCGATCGATGGGGTACGCGGGCCTGGCGGTCACGGTGATCGCGGCGACGGTCTCGCTGACCCTGCTGCCCATGATCCTGCTGCTGCTCGGAAGCCGTATCGACAACGGCCAACTCGGCTGGTTCCTGCGTGCGCCGCGGCCCGCGCCCGGCGAAGGCTTCTGGCATCGCCTCGCGACCTTCGTGATGCGTCGTCCAGTGCCCATCGGGCTCGTGGTCGCCGCGATCCTGCTGCTGCTCGGCACCCCGTTCCTCGGAGTGAAGCTGGGTTTCCCCGATGAGCGGGCATTGCCGGAGTCGATGAACAATCGTCAGGTCACCGAGATCGTCCAGCGCGACTTCACCGCGACCGACGCCACCAGCCTGTTCGCCGTATTGCCCGACAGCGCAACGGGACTCGACGACTACGCGAGGAAACTCTCGCAGGTCGAGAATGTGCAACGGGTAGACACCGCCACCGGTAGCTACTCGCACGGCGGCTTCCTCGCACTGCCGACCGAGCAGCACAAGCGCTTCGGCACCGCCGACGCCGCATACCTCGCGGTGCATCCCGACACCACCGACCCGGACATCCTCGACAGGGTGGCGAGCGACGTGCGTGCGGTGCCCGCGCCGTCACGGGTACTGGTCGGCGGCACTGCCGCGGCCAACGCCGACGCCATCGACGCGGTGAAATCGACCCTCCCGACCGCGCTCGGTTTCGTGGTGATCGTGATGCTGATCGTGCTGTTCCTGCTGACCGGCAGCGTGGTGCTGCCGCTGGTCGCCATCGTGCTGAGTGCGTTCAGCCTCACCGCGACCTTCGGCGCGCTGGTCTGGATATTCCAGGACGGGCATCTGTCCGGGCCGCTCGGCTTCACCGTGACCGGCGATCTTCCTGCCACGGTGCCGGTCATGCTGTTCGCCGTCGCGTTCGGGCTGGCGATGGATTATCAGGTGTTCCTGCTGTCCCGGATCCTCGAGGAGTACGAACGCACCGGCAAGAACGAGTCGGCGGTGGCGTTCGGACTCGAACGTATCGGCCGCATCATCACCGCCGCCGCGGTGCTGATCTCCCTGGTATTCCTCGGCTTCCTCGCCTCCGACATCACCTTCATGAAAGCGTTCGGTATCGGACTGCCGTTGGCCGTGCTCGTCGACGCCACCCTCGTGCGCGGCCTCCTGCTGCCCTCGGTGATGACGGTGCTCGGTGACTGGAGCTGGTGGGCGCCTGGGCCGCTGGAGAAGCTGCACGCGCGCTTCGGCTTCGACGAAGGCGGTGCCGCGCCGCCGATGCGCAGCAGGGACGAACGTCGACCTGCTCGGGTCTGACATCAAACAGTCGATGGCCGCTCGGTATCGCCGAGCGGCCATCGACTGTTGTCCGGACGGTTCAGATTCCGCCGGTGGAGAGCAGGCCGCCGTCGACACGGACGGTCTCACCGGTGATCCACGCGGCCTGGTCGGAGACGAGGAAGCCGATCAACTTCGCGACATCTTCCGGTGTGCCCAGGCGCTTCAGCGGATACACCGAGGCGGCCGCTTCCTCGTCGGAGGAGTAGAGGGCGTCGGCGAACTTCGTCTTGATCACGCCGGGTGCGACCGCGTTCACGCGGATCTTCGGGCCGAGTTGCCAGGCCAGTTCGTCGGTGAGGCGGATCAGGGCGGCCTTGGACGCGCCGTACGCGGCGATCACGCCGGAGGATCGGATGCCTGCGACACTGGCGACGTTGACGACCGCACCGCCGTTGTCACGCATCCAGGCCTTGTACGCCTCTTGGATATAGCCGAGCGCGGCGACGACATTGACGTCGAAGATCTTGCGGACGGCGTCGAGGTCCGCCTCCATCAGTGAGCCGTAGACCGGGTTGATGCCGGTGTTGTTGATGAGGATGTCCAGCGAGCCGAACTCCGCCACCGCGCGTCCCACCGCGGCCGCCCGGCTCTCCGCATCGCCGGAATTGCCCGCGAGCGCGACGACCTCCCCCTGATGGCCGAGCGCACGCAGCTCACCGGCCGCCTCTTCGAGTGGCTCCGGCTTACGCGCGGTGATCACCACGTTCGCGCCGCGACTCAGTAGTTCCGCCGCCACGGCCTTGCCGATTCCCCGGCTGGCTCCGGAGACAAGTGCGCTCTTGCCCAACAGATCGGTACTCATGTGACGGCAGGCTACATCAGCCAGATCAGCGTCCCGCGGCGGTCCCTCATGGCCATGCATTCGGTGCGCGCGTCGAAGCAGACGGAGCCGGTCAACCTTCGCGCACCAGTTCGTAGACCGCCCTCGTCTGCCCGGGGCCTTTGTAGTCGGTGATGAGGGAGACGCCGTCGATGAAGCTATCGCCGCGAATATTGGTGAATCCGAGCCTTTCCCAGGTCTTGTGAGCTGCGCTGTTGCCGGGTTTGGAGGTGAGGTACAGCCGACGGCACCCCAACTCCCACGCTTGCTCGCGCAGCTCATCGACGAGGCCGCGGGTGACACCGCGCCGTCGATGGTCGGGATGAGTCATGACGTCTTGGACGTAGAGGTCCTCGGGGGCGTCCTGGCTGCGGAATCCGAGCGCGATACCGACGACGCGACCGCCATCGAGGGCAACTCGGCAGGTCGAGGAGAACAACTCGGCATACAGCCAGTAGTCGGAATAGCCGCGCGGAGTGATGTAAGGGGCACCCAGCTCGGTCAACGCGATCACGCCGGGAATCAGTGGCACCCGCAGAGCTTCGATAATCACGCAGTACCTCGTCCGGGTCGTAGATGCGTGCGTCCGCGGGGAGTGACGGCCGCCGAGAGAACGAGCGTACGGGTGACACCCGCAGTGTGTGGTTCAGCCGTCACTGTATGCGCTGGATCGGCCCGCCGCCGGGGTTGGAAGCGGTCGATATCGGCTCGTGAGCGTTACTGCGGTCACACCGAGCTCATCGAGTGCAAGAGTCGTCGCTCGGGCCAGGTAAAATCGGTGGTTCTTGCGCTGAACTCGTCGCACAATCGAGCAGCTACCGACCAGCACCATGTGACCGTAGTGACTGCTTGCAGGCCGCTCGGAACGATCAGAGCGACTGCTTGCAGGTCGCTGGAAACAAACCAGTGAGGAGAAGCCTGTGATCACCGCGACGGACCTGGAGGTCCGGGCCGGAGTCCGCACCCTGCTGTCGGCCCCTGGGTCGGCACTGCGGGTGCAGGCCGGCGACCGGATCGGACTGGTCGGGCGCAATGGCGCGGGCAAGACCACCACGCTGCGCATCCTGGCGGGCGAGGGCGAAGCCTACGCCGGAAAAATCCTCCGCTCGACCGACGTCGGATATCTGCCGCAGGACCCGCGCGAGGGCAACCTGGACGTGCTCGCCCGCGACCGTGTGCTTTCCGCACGTGGCCTCGATGCGCTGCTGCGCGACATGGAGAAGCAGCAGGCGCTGATGGCCGAGGTGGCCGACGACAACGAACGCGACAAGGCCGTGCGTAAGTACGGGCGGCTCGAGGAGCGCTTCTCGTCACTCGGTGGATACGTCGCCGAGAGCGAAGCGGCGCGCATCTGCAACAGTCTCGGCTTGCCCGATCGCGTGCTCGGCCAGTCGTTGCGCACCCTGTCCGGTGGCCAGCGCCGCCGAATCGAGTTGGCGCGCATCCTGTTTGCCGCCTCCGATGGCAGCGGCGGCCGCTCCGACACCGTCCTGCTGCTCGACGAGCCGACCAACCACCTCGACGCCGACTCCATCACCTGGCTGCGCGGATTCCTGCAAAGCCACGACGGCGGGCTCATCGTCATCAGCCACGATGTCGAACTGCTCGGCGATGTGGTCAACAAGGTGTGGTTCCTCGACGCGGTGCGCGGCGAGGCCGATATCTACAACATGAGCTGGAAGAAGTATCTCGACGCCCGCGCCACCGACGAACAGCGCCGCCGCAGGGAGCGCGCCAACGCCGAGAAGAAAGCGGGCGCGCTGCGTGTGCAGGCTGCCAAGCTCGGTGCCAAGGCCACCAAAGCCACCGCGGCGCAGAACATGGCCAAGCGCGCCGATCGGCTGATGGCGGAGCTCGACGACATTCGCGTGGCCGACAAGGTGGCGCGTATCAAGTTCCCCGAGCCCGCGCCGTGCGGCAAGACGCCGCTGATGGTGAAGAACCTGACGAAGGTGTACGGCTCGCTGGAAATCTTCACCGGTGTCGAGTTCGCGATCGACAAGGGCAGCCGAGTGGTGGTGCTCGGACTCAACGGTGCGGGCAAGACAACGCTGCTGCGGCTGCTCGCGGGCGTGGAAACACCGGATTCGGGCGGACTCGAAGAAGGTCGTGGCCTGAAGATCGGGTATTTCGCCCAGGAACACGACACGCTCGACGACAACGCGTCGGTGTGGGAAAACATTCGGGACGCCTCGCCGGACGCCGGAGAGCAGGAGCTGCGCAGCCTGCTCGGAGCGTTCATGTTCACCGGTCCGCAGCTGGATCAGCCCGCGGGCACGCTGTCCGGTGGTGAGAAGACCCGCCTCGCACTGGCCGGTCTGGTGTCCTCGGCGGCGAATGTGCTGCTTCTGGACGAGCCGACCAATAACTTGGACCCCGTTTCCCGCGAGCAGGTGCTGGACGCGCTGCGTAGCTACGCGGGTGCCGTTGTGCTCGTAACACACGATCCTGGGGCCGCTGAGGCCCTGAACCCGGAGCGAGTGATCTTGCTTCCGGACGGCACCGAGGACCACTGGTCCCAGGATTATCTGGAACTTATTCAGCTTGCGTGATTTTCATCACAAGGATCTGTTGATCACGGCCCGCTGAATGCTTAGCCTGGATACACGCGGCTCGGCGACTCGGAGGAAGCCATGAGCGACAGGCCCACACAAGTCAAGGCCCCATTGGGTAAGGGCACACGCGTCACCGGCAAGTCACGCGATCGGCTACAAACCCAATTGAAGAAGCAGTACGAGGCCGGTGCCAGCATCCGTACGCTGGCAAGGACCACCGGCCGCTCGTACGGCTTCATCCACAACGTGCTGGTGGAGTCGCATGTGCAACTCCGCGGCCGCGGTGGCGCGAACCGTCGGAAGAGCAGCGCGTAGCGGTCGAGGACCGCTGCCAGCGGCTCAGTACCCCGGCACTGCGCCGTCACCGTGCATCAGGAGGTTGCCGAGGCTGCGGAACATCGGCAGCCCCGTCTTGATCTCCAGGTAGGCGAACTGGCCCTGCGGATTGACCTCGAGGAAGTAGTACTCGCCGTCGAGGCCGAGGCGCAGGTCCAGGACACCGAAGCTCAGGCCGAGCGCGCCCATAAGCGTGGCCAGTGACTTACTGACCGATGCGGGCAGGCTGGCGCGCGTGAAGTCGACGGTGGTGTCCAGGCGCGAATCGACATGGCCGACTCCGGCCTGTGAGTCGATCCGCACGGTCCATTCGACGCCGTCGACCCACACGATGCGCAGATCGCACTCGGCCTCGACGTAGTCCTGGAAGGTGGTCGGCGCGGAGCGGATGCCTTCGAGCCTTCCGAAATCGGCCCTCGTGATGATCCTGGTTTCGGCGAATTCCGCGCGCCCGGTGCCGGTGCGCTTGTAAACGACCCCGCCGGAACGTGATTCGACGAAACTGCGTGCCTCGTCCGGATCGTTGGTGATGAGAGTCTCCGGGATGGTGAATCCGGCCCGCTGTGCGGTCTGCAGTTGCACGATCTTGCGGGTAGCGGTGCGGTCGGCGCCGGGGTCGTTGACCCAGTTGGCCGGAATCGACCAGAGCAGTCCCTGGATGAAGCCATCGCATTCGGCCTGGCGATAGGCGTCATCGGAGGCGCGCACGCCGACAGGAACTTTCGTCGGATGCGGTCGTCGCCACCACACCGAACGCACATTGTCGATCCCGATCAGATGCGACAGTGACCGCGCGGTACCGAACCGGTCGAGCCGGAAACTTCCGGATTCGCGTGGAAAATCACGCAGGTCGAGTTGAATCGGGCTGAGCCCGTGGTGTTCTCGCAACGTCGCCGCCATCGCGGTGCCGTGCAGATCATCGGATTCGGTGACTATCAGGACCGAACCGGTACGGCTCGCCGCCATGCGGGGTCCCGCTCAGTCGAGACTGTCGCAGTTGATGCCGTCGTCACTACTGTCGAACGATTTTGTCTGGCAATAGGTGAACGACGTGCTGCTGGCGCCGGGGCAGTCGACCAGCTCGAGCGAATCGGCCCAGGACGCTGTGAGTTGTTGCAGCAGTTCATCTCCCAGTGCGAGCGACGGTTGGGCCGCGATGGTCATCGGTCGCTCGACGAGGTCGACGCGCAGGCGTCGAGTGAAGTCGGCGGTGGCGCCGGGGCGAATGTCGACAAGTACCGGACGGCCGTCGGAACTCGCGACATGGTCGTCGGGGAGCAAACGCAGCACGTCGTCCTTATGGAACGTCCAGGTACCCTCGCTGACTCTGACGGTGATCGCTCGCTCCGACTCGGCCACCAGAAGGCCCTGCAACGCGGGAACGCGATCTCCCGTCGGCGCGGTACCGGGAAGGTGGATAGCGTCGGTCATAGTAGGTTCTCCGATCTGCTCGCGATTTGCCAGGGCCCCCGAGCGTGATTCTGAATCATAACGTGCAGCGCCCTTGATCGGTTCGGATCGAAGGATTTCACGGCAGCTGGCAAACCGGATCCTGCCTGGGATGCGCTAGAGCCGAAAGATTTTCGGTGCGCCGAAGAGTCATACACAGCAATCGTGAGGCTATCGGAATACTTAGGTATGCCTAGTGGATTGCCGAGTATTGACGGCCTTGCAGTCAACCGTGCTGTTGCGCCCGAGGCCGATTTCCTGCGCTGCTCGGCGAGCTCGCTTCAGATGCCGAGTAGGTCCGGTCGTTCGGCGAGAGCGCGGAAGCGTTCGGCGGGCGACTCGACGAGCTTGCGCGCACTGAGATCCAGCACGCCACTGATGACCGAAACCTCTGCGGCGACCGTTCCGTCCAGCTTGCGGATCTCCTGGCGGATGCGGAAGGTTTTGCCCTGCTGCCATTCGAATTCGCATGTGACGCTCACCTCGTCGCCGCCGCGCAGCTCGCGGAGGTACTTGATGGTGGTCTCCAGCACGACCGGTCCGACGCCGGTAGCCAGGAGCTTGTCCTGGCCCACACCGGCTGCGCGCAGCAGTTCCCAGCGGGCGTGCTCGGCGTATTGCAGATACACGGCCTGGTTCAGATGGCCTTGGGTATCGAGCTCGTAGCCGCGCACAACGACGGGGACGGAGAATGTCATGTTCGGAAAACCACACGCGCACTGCGGATTGTTCCCCTATGGAGTGATGTCTTCGCCACATTCGAGTGATCGAGAATCGCCGTACCGCTCGCCGTCCGCCATTCGGCGAGTACCGAAATCAACGCCGATTCGCGTTGCGCTCGGCCCACCAGCTCGGCGCGTCGATGAAATAGTTATCGAATTCTTCCTGGGATGCGGCGAGATCTTCGAAGGTCGCCTCGCCTTTGATGAGCCGGTCGAGCAGCCGGAAGTATCCGAAGCGCTCGACGGCGGGCATGAGTGCGATCAGGATCCGTGCCGAGCTGTCCGGGGTAGCGCCGAAGGCGTGTGGCATGAGCTTGGGTACGACGATGGATCCGCCCGCTGCGACGGTGACGATCTCGTCGCCCGCCAGCACCTGTAGCTCGCCGTCCGCGACGTAGAACAGTTCGTCGGATTTGGTGTGGTAGTGCGGGGCTGCGCCGTCGGCGCCCTCGGCCATGTTCACTTCCAGGTGACTCACCGCTCCGCCTGCCTCGCGCGAGTCGATGAGCAGTCGCATGGTGACCTGATCGGTCCCCAGTACTTCGGCGTCCTGCGGGTGGCGGATGGCAGCGGTGCGGGTGGCGGTGGTGTCGTTCACGATGCTCTCCAACTGATTCGGTCCTTAGTAATTCGCTACCGAACTATATCGCAGCGAATAGAATCTTGTCCATGGGCGAAATGAAGCAGGATCCCGTCGATGTGATCGTCGAGCAGTGGAGCAGGGAACGGCCCGACCTCGAGCTCGAAGCGATGGCCGTGATAGGTCGTCTCGGAAGGCTCCTCGTTGTCGCGCAAGGGGCGATCGAGGCGGTCTTCGCCGCGCACGGACTACATCGCGGCGAGTTCGATGTGCTTGCCGCACTCCGCCGTTCGGGGACGCCCTTCGAACTGAACCCGTCGGTGCTCGCCGACACGCTGATGCTGTCGCGCGCCGGAATGACCGGACGGCTCGATCGGCTGGAGTCGGCCGGGCTCGTCCGCCGCATCGCCGACGTCGAGGACCGCCGCGCCGTCCGCGTCGCGCTCACCGACGCGGGCCGCACGCTCATCGATACCGTGGTCACCGCGCATACGGCGAACGAAACCCGGATCCTTTCGGTGCTGTCGGCCAAGGACCGTGGTGAACTCGACCGCATCGCCCGTGTCCTGCTCGGCAGCCTCGAAGCCGAGTAGCAACGGAAATGGGTAGTTCGCTACTCGCGTCGGCTTACAATCGCTGGGAGGCGGAACGGAGAGCGCGATGATCGATGTCATCACCCTTCGCGGCACGGGCGAGCCGCGCAACACCGACGGAACGCCTTCGGGCATGCTGCGTGATGTCACCAAGCTACTCGACACCGATCGCTTCACCTGCTTCGAACCGGACTGGCCCGCCTCGATCGGCCCGACCCCGGACCTGTGGGGTCCATCGCTGAACACCTCGATACGGCGCGGCGTGAAAGCCGGGGTGAAAGCAATCCGGGACTCGCCGAATGTCTGTGGGCTGCTGAGCTATTCGCTCGGCAGCATCTGTGCGAGCGAGATCCTCGATGGAGTCCGATCCGGTAAATACACCAACGCCGACGGCTCGCCCCTGGAGATCGCCTTCGCGGTGAACATCGCGAACCCATTGCGCAAGCGCGGCCAGTCGGTCGACAACCTCTGTCCCGCAACAACATACGGCCTGCACGGAGAACATGGCGCCTGGCCGTCGCTGGACGTCCGTGAATACGCGAACCCCGGCGACATCATCACCTCGTCACCCGAGGACTCCCCACTGCGAGTTATCGACGTCGGCATTTCACCGTTCTCCTTCATCGAGGGAGCCCGCATCGGCAACGTCACACCGCTGATCTTCGCCGAACTGCTGACTTTCCTGATGAACGATCCCATCGCCAACCTCAACCGTTATGCCACGGCGGTCAACGGAGTCATCGGTTACCTCACCCCTTGGCCCGACGGTCAGCATGTGCTCTACTCCGGCCACAACATGCCCGGCACCAACGTCCTTTGGACAACCCACGCCGCCAACTACCTCAACGCCACCTACTGACGCGGCGGCTTGCCATCGACAATGTGATCGGTTTCGATCGAACTGTGACCGCCACGAACGATGCGCGACGAGCATCGGCATGAAGTCGGCCGCGGCGCAGATCCTCGACATCCTCGATCAAGTGTTGGCGATCGTGCACAAACTGCCGCAGGACTTGACCTGGCAATCTTTGTACACGGACGAACAAGAGCTCGTCGATGATCTGACCGATCATGCCGGGCGCATCCGAGGGCAAGACTTCAGCCGACTGCCCGATCTGCACTTCCTGTTCGTGACGACCGGGCCGCTGTGTGAGATCGCGGTCAGCAGCGGATGGGTGGATGCCTATGCGGTGCTGGGGAACCGATTCGACGAGTTGCACGCACAGCTGCGGCGGCCTTGACGCCGGCCGGGACCGGCCGCCGGCTTCTCGGGCCTGCCATCGACTCGGCTGGGTTGTGCGGGTGTCTATTCCCTGCGACGGACCGAGGCTTCGACGAGATCCAGTACCGCTGAGAGGTTTTCGTTGGTATGGCCGGAAGCGATGCGGGCGATGAGGCCGTCGAGTACCAGGTCGAGGTAGCCGAGAAGGACGTCGGTGGGGACGTCGTCGCGCAGTCTGCCCTCGGCCTTTCGGCGCTCCAGGCGGGCGAGGGTAGCGGCGGTGAGTTCCTCGGAGCGCTGCTCCCAGTTCGCTCGGAATTCGGGGTCGGTGCGCAGCCGCCGCGCGATCTCCAACCGCGTTCCGAGCCAATTGAATTGCTTCGGGTCGGCGAGCATATCCCGCATCACCTGCACCAGACCTTGGTGCGCGGCGACGTCGGCCATCCGGACGGCGTCCTCCTGCGCGAGCGCCAGGAACAGGGCGTCCTTGTCGCGGAAGTGATGGAAGATCGCGCCGCGCGAGAGCGCGGTGGCCTCTTCGAGGCGTCGCACCGTGGCACCGTCGTAACCGTATTCGGCGAAGCAGCTTCGTGCGCCGTCGAGGATCTGGTTGCGCCGGGCGGCGAGGTGATCGTCACTGACCTTGGGCACACAGTCTCCGTTTCGTGGCTAGAGTCTCCAGGCTCCACGCCGATGCAGCCAACGAACTGTGCGTGAAAGTTCGAGCCTAGCCTTTCACAAGCAGGGCAAGAACTTTCACGCACAGTCACCGTGATTGTCGGGAGTTATCCCTTGATCATGTTGCGCAGCACGTACTGCAGGATCCCGCCGTTGCGGTAGTAGTCGGCTTCACCGGGGGTGTCGATCCGGACCACGCCGTCGAAGGTGATCTTGTCACCGTTCTGCTTGGTGGCGGTGACCTTCAGCGTCTTCGGGGTCGCACCCTCGTTCAGCTGGGTGATGCCCGCGATGTCGAAGGTCTCGGTGCCGTCCAGCTTCAGCGACGCGGCCGACTCGCCCGCGGGGAACTGCAGCGGGATGACGCCCATGCCGATGAGGTTGGAGCGATGGATGCGCTCGAAGGACTCGGTGATGACGGCCTTCACACCCAGCAGGCTGGTGCCCTTGGCGGCCCAGTCACGCGAAGAACCCGAGCCGTACTCCTTGCCACCGAGCACCACCAGCGGGATGCCCGCGGCCTGGTAGTTCTGCGAGGCGTCGTAGATGAACGCCTGCGGGCCGCCGTCCTGGGTGAAGTCGCGGGTGTAACCACCCGAGACGTCGTCGAGCAGCTGGTTGCGCAGCCGGATGTTCGCGAAGGTACCGCGGATCATCACCTCGTGGTTACCGCGACGCGAGCCGTAGGAGTTGTAGTCCTTGCGCTCGACGTCGTGGCCCTCCAGGTACTGCGCGGCCGGAGTGCCCGGCTTGATGTTGCCCGCAGGGGAGATGTGGTCGGTGGTGACCGAATCGCCGAGCAGGGCGAGCACGCGCGCACCCGTGATGTCGGTGACAGGCGCGGGCGTCTGCGGCATGCCGTCGAAGTACGGCGGCTTGCGCACGTAGGTGGACTGGGGATCCCAATCGAAGATCTTGCCTTCGGGGGTGGAAAGCCCGCGCCAACGCTCGTCGCCCTTGAACACATCGGCGTAGGACTTGATGAACATGTCCTGGCTGATCGCGGTGCCGATGGTCTCCTCGATCTCCTTCGAGGAAGGCCAGATGTCCTTCAGGAAGACATCGTTGCCGTCGGTGTCCTGACCGAGCGCGTCGGTCTCGAAGTCGAAGTCCATGGTGCCCGCGAGCGCGTAGGCGATGACCAGCGGCGGCGAGGCCAGGTAGTTCATCTTCACGTCGGGGGAGATGCGGCCTTCGAAGTTGCGGTTGCCGGAAAGCACCGCTGTAACCGAGAGATCGTTGTCGTTGATCGCCTTCGACACCGCGTCCGGCAGCGGGCCGGTATTGCCGATGCAGGTGGCGCAGCCGTAGCCGACCAGGAAGAAGCCGAGCTTCTCCAGATAGGGCCACAGGCCTGCCTTGTTGTAGTAGTCGTTGACGACCTGCGAACCCGGCGCCATGGAGGTCTTCACCCACGGCTTGGAGGTCAGGCCCTTGTCGACGGCGTTGCGTGCGAGCAGCGCGGCGCCGAGCATGACCGACGGATTGGAGGTGTTGGTGCATGAGGTGATCGAGGCGACCACCACGGCACCGTGATCGAGCACGAAGTCCCCGTACTCCTCCGAGGAAACCTTGACCGGCTTGCTCGGACGACCCGTCGCACCGTTGGCCGCGGAAGCCACGAATTCCGAGCCGTCGTCGGCGAAGGACAGCACCGCCGGATCGCTGGCCGGGAAAGACTCCTCGATGGCCTCGTCCAGGTGCGTATGCGGGGTGCTCGCGGCCGGGCCGCTCTCCGCGTCGTCGGTGTAGTTATGGATGTCCTTACGGAACGCGGACTTGGACTCCGACAACAGGATTCGGTCCTGCGGACGCTTCGGACCTGCGATCGAGGGCACCACGTCGCCCAGGTCGAGCTCGAGGTACTCCGAGTAAGCGGGCTCGTGCTCGGCGTCGTGCCACATGCCCTGTTCCTTGGCGTAGGCCTCGACCAGCGCGAGCTGATCATCGCTACGGCCGGTCAGGCGCAGGTAGTCGATGGTGACCGAGTCGATCGGGAAGATCGCTGCGGTGGAACCGAATTCGGGGCTCATGTTGCCCAGGGTGGCGCGGTTCGCCAGCGGTACCTCGGCCACACCCTTGCCGTAGAACTCGACGAACTTACCGACCACGCCGTGCTTGCGCAGCATGTCGGTGACGGTGAGCACCACATCGGTCGCGGTGACGCCCGGCTTGATCTCACCGGTCAACTTGAAGCCGACGACGCGCGGGATCAGCATCGAGACGGGCTGGCCGAGCATGGCCGCCTCGGCCTCGATACCGCCGACGCCCCAACCCAATACACCGAGGCCGTTGACCATCGTGGTGTGCGAGTCGGTGCCGACGCAGGTGTCCGGGTAGGCCTGGCCGTTGCGGACCATGACGGTGCGCGCGAGGTGCTCGATGTTGACCTGGTGCACGATGCCGGTGCCGGGGGGGACGACCTTGAAGTCGTCGAACGCGCCCTGGCCCCAGCGCAGGAACTGGTAGCGCTCGCGGTTACGGGAGTACTCGATATCGACGTTGCGCTCGAGTGCGTCGGCACGGCCGAAGACGTCGATGATCACGGAGTGGTCGATGACCATCTCGGCGGGCGCGAGCGGGTTGACCTTGTTCGGGTCGCCGCCGAGGGTCGCGACGGCCTCACGCATGGTGGCGAGATCGACGATGCACGGGACTCCGGTGAAGTCCTGCATGATCACGCGGGCCGGGGTGAACTGGATCTCGATGCTCGGATCGGCCGACGGATCCCACTGCGCGATGGCGCGAATGTGATCGGCGGTGATGTTCGCGCCGTCCTCGGTACGGAGCAGATTCTCCGCGAGGACCTTGAGTGCGTAGGGGAGTTTCTCGGTGCCGGGCACGGCGGAGAGGCGGAAGATCTCGTAGGAGTTGCTTCCGACCTCGAGGGTGCCCTTGGCGCCGAAAGTATCGTTACTTGTCGTCACGTCAGCTCCACTCGTCTGTGAGGGTAGCCACCGGCGGGGCTGTGCCAGCGGCTGGATTCAGCGACCTGCGAGCAGTCGCATGTTTACGTTTTCGGAGGTTTCCAGCGCTGTAAGGTGCTGGCTCCTCGCACCTTCGAGCCTAACAGTACGCTTGTCCTGTGAAACGCGCGGGGGCCCGTCGGGGTGCCGTGCGGGGGAAGTTCGACACTCTGTCGCGTACTGTGCTTTCGAGTTGCAGGCGTGGCCGGTGGTATGTACCGGCTCAGAGCGTTGCTCACCCCGCAGTGTTGGATGCCCGTCGCCTCGCGTGCGGCTCGACAGACCGGATGGAAGATGACCGTCTCGCACACCTCGGTTTTCACGCCCATGGCCGCCGAACTGCCGCCGGGGATCGATGACAAAGCCATGGACACCATCAAGAAGGACGTCGCGGACAACCATGTCGCCACGCCGAAGGGCAAGGATCAGCAGGCGTTGGAGGCGGTCGTCGCCAACGCTCGGTCCCATGGGATCGAGCTCAGCGTCGTGGTGATTCCCGGCAATCCAGGCCACGACTCCAATTTACGTGACCTCGCCACCGCGGTCGGTAAGACCGAACACGGAACCGTTGTGGTGCTCAGTGACGACTGGGTCGGCACCTACAGCGACTCGATCAGCAGGGTGAAGCTGGAGCGGGCGGAGGACGTCTCGAAGAGTCAGCAGGCGCATTCGGCACAGGCGGCCCAGCTTTTCGTGGACCAGCTGGAGCGGCCGGAGACTGTCTCCTGGACCGCGATCACGAGTGTGCTGCTGATCGGTACGGCGATTGTGGTCGGCGGGTTGTATTGGATCAAGTCGCGGCGGGCTTCGGCGGAATCCGTGCCGGCGGGCGTCTCGGGTCGAGACGACGACCGCGCCCCTACGCGCTGACAGGTATCTGCTCGGCGACTTTTCCTAACGTTCGGTTTGTTTTGACCGAGTGAACCCTTTTGCGTATCCGGCTAATTTCGGGCAAAGGGAAAATTACGCGGCTGTGATTCTGTTACTGGAGTTTCTTTGGTGAGGGATGTGTCGTACGGTTCGAATGATCACTGATGGGGAAGAAGTGTTCAGAGAGCTATTTGCCGACTACTGAGCTCGATGGTTCGGCTGATGCTCGTGAGGCGTAGCCGAGGTCGGGTCCTTTGGGAGGTGCGATGCGCAACAACGGCGAAGCCGGTTCTCGGCGCCCGCTGTGGGTCGCTCTGGGGTTGCTGGTGATGGTGGTAGTGATCGTGACGGCGGGACCCGTCACCGCGGTACCACCGGCCCCACCGAACCCGAGCGACGGCCAGATCGCTGACGCCGGAGCCCAAGTCGACACCAGAGTGACCGAGGTCGGTGGACTGATCAATCAGGTCGCAGCGGCGGACCAGCAGCTGCAGCACCTCGACGACGCCGTTGCGAGCAAGCGCGAAGAGGTCAACAAGGCGCTTGTCGACCTGCAGAACGCGCGCGACACCGCCGACACCGCCGCTGCGATGGTCGAGGACACCCAGCGCGAACTCGCCGACGCCGGAACCAAAGTCAGCGAGGCGCGACGCAACTTCGACCAGTTCGCCACCCGGGTATATACCAACCCCGGCTCCGCCTCGATGGTCACCTATCTCGCCTCCGCCACCCCCGACCTCGCTCTCGACCGCGCTCAAGTGTTGAGCATGGTGTCGAAGAATCAGCAGCAGGTGCTCGACGGCCTGCGGCGCGCCCAGATCGAGCAAGCCAACAAGAATTCCAGTGCGCGCCAGGCGAAATCCGAGGCCGATGCCGCGGCCGCGGTCGCCGAGCAGAGAAAAGTCGACGCGGCGAACGCCGTCGCCGCCGCGAAATCCGAGCTGGATCAGCAGACCGTGCTGCGCGACAACATCATGCGTGAACGCACCGCCGCCCAGGGCAGGCTGGACCTCGCGCGCACGAATGTGGCTGGGTTGCAAGGGCAACGGGAAGCATTCCTGGCCTGGGACGACCAGCGCAAGGCAGAAGAAGCCGCGATCCGCGCCGCGGCCGCGGCAGCGGCGGCCCGCGCTGCTCAGGACGCCGCCGCAAGGGCGCGTGCCGCCCAGGCGGGGCAGGGAAAGCGCCCGCACATCCAGATGGAGGATTCACCCGCGCCGAGGTCGAGCACGCCGAGGTCGAGTCCGAGCCTGCCGTCGATCGGCGGCTCCGATGCCGTCGAAACGGTCGTCGACCGGGCCATGTCGCAAATCGGTGTCATCTACGCATGGGGCGGCGGTGACGAGGACGGACCGACCCTCGGTATCCGTGACGGCGGCGTCGCCGACAGCTACGGCGATTACAACAAGGTCGGATTCGACTGCTCGGGGCTGATGATCTATGCCTTCGCCGGAGTCGGTGTTTCGCTGCCGCACTACAGCGGCTACCAGTACAACGCGGGCACCCGGGTGCCGGTCGACGAACGTGCCCGCGGCGACATGCTGTTCTGGGGACCGAATGGTAGCCAGCATGTCGCGATGTATCTGGGCAACGGAAAGATGGTGGAAGCGCCACAATCCGGTGAGGTCGTCCGGGTGTCCCCGGTACGTGAGGGCGGCATCATGCCGTACGCGGTGCGTATCGTCTCCTGAGGGTTGTGGCGTTGCGGCGTAACCAGGCTGGCGAATCCATCGGATTCCCGTACTGTCGGAGCCGGTTGCGGCGATTGCGGCCATTACCTGGAATAGTTGTGGCAGCACGCACAGGACCAAAGCGAAAGCGGGGATGTTGGTGACTTCGACGGACGGTGTGAGCGGGGCAAGCTTGGCGAAAGAGGCGCCTGCTCCCGTACCAAGCACCCTGGAGCGTGATGTCCAGGCCCTGGAAAAGGCGATCTACGAGGTCAAGCGGGTTATCGTTGGCCAGGATCGACTGGTCGAGCGGCTGCTGGTCGGTGTGCTCGCCCGGGGCCACGTCTTGCTCGAAGGTGTGCCGGGCATCGCGAAGACCCTTGCGGTGGAGACCTTTGCCAAGGTTATCGGCGGTTCGTTCTCCCGGGTGCAGTTCACCCCGGACCTGGTGCCGACCGACCTCATCGGTACCAGGATCTACCGGCAGGGTCGCGAGGAGTTCGACACCGAGCTCGGCCCGGTCGTCGCGAACTTCCTGCTCGCCGACGAGATCAACCGCGCGCCCGCCAAGGTGCAGTCGGCACTGCTCGAGGTGATGGCCGAACGCCACGTAACCATCGGTGGGAAGACCTACCCGATGCCCGATCCGTTCCTCGTCATGGCGACGCAGAACCCGATCGAGAGCGAGGGCGTGTACCCGCTGCCCGAGGCGCAGCGCGACCGTTTCCTGTTCAAGGTCGTCGTCGACTACCCGTCGGTCGAGGAAGAACGCGAGATCATCTACCGGATGGGTGTCACACCGCCGGAGGCCAAGCAGATTCTCGACCCGACCGATGTGATCAGGTTGCAGAAACTGGCGGCCAATACCTTCGTGCACCATGCGCTGGTCGACTACGTGGTTCGAGTGATCGCGGCGACCCGCACGCCCGCCGAGTTCGGCATGCAGGATGTGGCGAGCTGGATCTCCTACGGTGCCTCGCCGCGTGCCAGCCTCGGCATCATCGCCGCGGCCCGCGCGGTCGCCCTGATCCGTGGGCGCGATTACGTGGTTCCACAGGACGTCGTCGAGGTCATTCCCGATGTGTTGCGTCACCGTCTGGTGCTGTCCTATGACGCGCTCGCCGACGAGGTCACCCCGGACGATGTGATCAAGCGCGTGCTGCAGACCATCGGCCTGCCCCAGGTCGCACCGCAGGCCATGGTGCCCGGTGCGCAGGCACCGTCCGCGCCGGGCCCGCACGGTGCACCGCAGCAGCAGCAAATTCCGCAGCCCCCGGCCCCGCAACAGCAGCCTCCGGTCCCGCAGCAGTCTGTCGGGCAGATTCCACAGCCCGCCGGCAATAACCAGCCCAAGTGACCCGAGCATCCGACCCGGATCCACGAGTGACGACGTCATCACACGCACCGCCTTCGTTCCGCGCAGGAGAGCTGACCGACCCGAAGTTGACGGCAGCGCTGAAGTCGCTCGAGCTCACCGTGCGTCGCAGGCTCGACGGTGTGCTGCACGGCGACTACCAAGGTCTGATTCCCGGCCCCGGCTCGGAGCCGGGCGAGGCGCGCACCTACCAACCGGGTGACGATGTGCGGCAGATGGACTGGTCGGTCACCGCCCGCACCACCCACCCACACGTGCGGATGTCGATCGCCGATCGGGAACTGGAAACATGGATGGTCGTCGACCTGTCGGCCAGTCTGGATTTCGGTACCGCCTACTGCCAGAAGCGCGATCTCGCGATCGCCGCCGCCGCCGCGATCACCCATCTCACCAGCGGTGGCGGCAATCGGATCGGTGCTGTCGTCGCCACCGGAGAGCAACTGATCCGCATTCCAGCGCGTAGCGGTCGTGTGCACGCCCAGTCGCTGCTGCGTGACATCGCGACCACCCCGCACGCCCCCGACGGCGTCCGCGGTGATCTGCGTACCGCGATCGAATCCCTGCGCCGACCGCAGCGCAAACGCGGCCTCGCGGTTGTCATCAGCGATTTCCTCGGCGACATCGACTGGCAGCGGTCGCTGCGCGCGATCTCCGCGCGCCACGACCTGCTCGCGGTCGAGGTCCTCGATCCGCGTGACCTTTCACTGCCCGACATGGGAGATGTGGTGCTGCACGACCCGGAGACCGGGCGCACCCGAGAATTCAGCGTGACACCCACTCTGCGTGCCGATTTCGCGAGCGCCGCACAGCGCCATCGTGAGCAGGTCGAGCAGGCGTTGCGCAGTTGCGGCGCGCCGGTCATGTCATTGCAAACCGATCGGGACTGGATCGCCGACGTGGTCCGTTTCGTGTCCACGCGCCGCCATGCGTTCGGCGCGCCGACCGGAAAGGTGGCGCGCCAGTGAGCATTTCGCATTTCACCGCGCTCATCTGGCTGGGCTTTCTCGCCATCATCGGACTGATCGCGCTCGGCTACATCCTTGTTCAGCGCAGCAGGCACAAGCACATGCTGCGCTTCTCCAACATGGAGATGTTGGAGAAGGTCGCCCCAGCGCGGCCGAGCCCGATGCGGCACGTGCCGATCGCGCTGATGCTGGTCGGGTTGGTTTTCCTCACCATCGCCGCCGCAGGGCCGACGGCGGTCAAGAAGGTGCCGCGCAATCGCGCGACAGTCGTGCTGGTGATGGATGTTTCGCTGTCCATGGAGGCCACCGACGTCGAGCCGACCCGGCTACAGGTCGCACAGAAGGCCGGTAAGGAATTCGTCGACGGGCTCACCCCCGGCATCAACCTCGGTTTCGTCACCTTCGCGGGCACCGCCTCGGTGATGCAACCGCCGACGACAAACCGCGAAGCGGTCAAGGCCTCTATCGATAACATCAAGCTGGCCGAGCGTACCGCCACCGGCGAGGGCATTCTTACGGCGTTGCAGTCGATCGAGACCCTGGCGCAGGTGCTCGGCGGCGCGAGCACGCCACCGCCGGCTCGCATCGTGCTGATGTCGGACGGCAAGCAGACCGTGCCCGACGACAAGGACGTCGACAATCCGCGCCATGGTTTCACCGCGGCCCGCCTCGCGAAGAACAAAGGCGTTCCGGTGTCGACGATTTCATTCGGCACCCAGTGGGGCACCGTGGAGATCCCGGACCCGGACGGCAACGGTGCGCAGCGGGTCAAGGTCCCCGTCGACGACGACTCGCTGCGCGAAATCGCCAGACTCTCCGGCGGCGATTTCTATACTGCGTCGAGCCTGACCGAGCTGACCGCCGTATATGACACCCTCGAAGAACAGATCGGCTACGAGATGACCCGCGGCGACGCGAGTAGGCCGTGGTTGTTACTCGGGATGCTCCTCGTCGCCGCCGGTGTGGTGACCGGATTGCTCTATCGTCAACGCCTGCCCTGAGCAGTGGCCTCGCCTGTGGACGCCGCGACTGTGGCATCACACCAAATGTGTGGTGCCCGGGCGCGGCGCACGAACTCGAACAGATAGGTTGGTCTTCATGTCGAACATCACATCCCGATCGGTACTGGTGACCGGCGGCAATCGCGGCATCGGTCTCGCGGTCGCCCAGCGTCTGCTCGCCGACGGCCACAAGGTCGCCGTCACGCATCGCGGGTCGGGGGTGCCGGACGGGCTGTTCGGTGTGAAATGCGATGTGACGGACAGCGAATCGGTCGACGCCGCCTTCACCGAGGTGGAGCAGCATCAGGGCGCGGTCGAGGTGCTGGTCGCCAACGCGGGCATTACCGACGACACCCTGCTGATGCGGATGACCGAGGAGCAGTTCACCCGGGTTATCGACGCCAACCTGACCGGTGCCTTCCGGTGTGCCAAGCGGGCCAACCGGGCCATGCTGCGGGCACGTTGGGGCCGGATGATTTTCCTCGGCTCCGTGGTCGGCCTCGGCGGTGGGCCCGGCCAGATCAACTACGCCTCCTCCAAGGCGGGCGTGATCGGTCTCGCGCGTTCGATCACCCGTGAGCTCGGCTCGCGGTCGATTACCGCGAATGTCGTCGCACCGGGCTTCATCGAGACCGATATGACTGCGGAACTGCCCGACGATCTTCGCGACACCGCGAAGAAGTTCATTCCGCTGCAGCGTCTGGGCAAGCCCGAGGATGTCGCGGCCGTGATCAGCTTCCTGGCTTCGGAGGATTCGCGCTACGTTTCCGGCGCTGTCATCCCGGTCGACGGCGGCATGGGTATGGGCCACTGAGTCGACGGAAATCCGGGTGGTGCCGACACCGTCGGTGACCGCAAGCAACCTACACACGACTTTCAGGAGAACCGAGAACTCATGGGCGGACTGCTCGAAGGTAAGACCATCCTGGTCACCGGCATCATCACCGACGCGTCCATCGCCTGGCACGTCGCCAAGGTGGCGCAGGAGGCGGGCGCGAAGGTAATCATCACCGGATTCGACCGGCTGCGGCTGATCGACCGGATCGCGCAACGGCTGCCGCTGCCCGTGCCACCGGCCATCGAGCTGGACGTGCAGAACAAGGAGCACCTGGCGACGTTGGCCGACCGGGTGCGTGCGATCGCTCCCGAGGGCATCGACGGCGTTGTGCACTCCATCGGCTTCGCGCCGATGTCGTGCCTCGGTATCGGTGGCGAGTTCCTCGACGCACCGTGGTCCGATGTTGCTGTGGCGCTCGAGGTTTCGGCCTACTCGTACGCCGGCCTCGCCAAGGCGCTGCTGCCGGTGCTCAACGACGGCGCCTCCATCGTCGGCATGGACTTCGATCCGCGCCAGGCGGTGCCGTTCTACAACTGGATGGGTGTCGCCAAGGCGACCCTGGAGTCGGTGAACCGTTACGTCGCCCGCGAGGTCGGCCATCGCGGCATCCGCTCCAACTTGGTCGCGGCCGGCCCGGTCAAGACCCTCGCCGCCAAGGCCATCGCCGGTGCCGCGACCGGTGAGGCCAAGAAGCTCGAGGCGCTCAACACCGTGTGGGACGAGAACGCCCCGCTCGGCTGGGACGTCAACGACCCGACCCCGGTCGCGAAGTCGGTCTGCGCGCTGCTCTCGGACTGGCTGCCCGGCACCACCGCTTCGATCGTCTACGTCGACGGCGGCGCCAGCCACAACTGGTCCATCCCGGCCAGCATGCTCGGCGAAGACGCGCCCGCGAGCGAAGCCGAGCCCGCGAACGCGTGAATCTCGCGCACATCCGGGCGTGCGAAGCACTGGTCATCCGGGCGCGGGGTATCCCCGTCGCCCGGATGCTTGCGGTTCGCCTCGGCCCCGGGATGTTCGCGCGGGCGGAGGTAACCGCCGCCGGTGTTCCGGCAGGCGCTGGCATGAGGATGGTTCGAGCATGAGCTTTGATGCGCTGCTGCTGCTTTCCTTCGGTGGACCCGAACGCCCCGAAGATGTGATGCCGTTCCTGGAGAACGTCACCAGGGGCAGGGGAGTGCCGCGCGAGCGTCTCGAAGAGGTGGCCGAACACTATCTGCACTTCGGCGGCGTCTCGCCGATCAATGTGCTCAACCTCGACATCATCGCCGCGGTGGCGGCCGAATTGGCCACTGCCGGAATAGATCTGCCGGTGTACTTCGGCAACCGGAACTGGCATCCGATGGTCGAGGATACTGTCGCGCGGATGGCGGCCGACGGTGTGCGCTCCGCGCTGGTCTTCCCGACCTCGGCGTGGGGCGGCTACTCCGGTTGCCTGCAATACCACGAGGACATCACCAGGGCGCGTGCCGCTTTCGGCGCGGGTGCGCCGGAATTGGTGAAGCTGCGCCAGTATTTCGACCATCCGCTGCTGATCGAGTCGTTCGCCGACGCGATTCGTGCCGCGGTGGCGGAGCTTCCCGCCGGTCGCCGTGACCGGGCGCGCCTGGTGTTCACCGCACACTCGATTCCGGTCTCGGCCGATGTCACCGCAGGTCCGCCCGCCGACGGTGGCAGGCTCTACAGTCGCCAGGTCGCCGAGGCCGCCCGCCTGTGCGCGGAAGCGACCGGATTTACCGAATACGACCTGGTATGGCAGTCGCGCTCGGGGCCGCCGCAGGTCCCGTGGCTCGATCCCGACATCGTCGATCACCTCGAAGTCTTGTCCGATAAGGGTGTCGACGCGGTGGTGGTGTGCCCGGTCGGATTCGTTTCCGATCATCTCGAAGTTATCTGGGACCTGGATAACGAGGCGAAAGACAAAGCCGCCGAACTGGATATGGCGTTCGCCAGAGCGGCAACACCGGGTGCCGATCCGCGATTCGCTCGGCTGGTCGTCGAATTGATCAGGGAACAGGTGGCTGAGGCGGCCGCGCGCCGACTCGGTGCGGTTCCGGGCTATGGCTGCACGCGGAACGGAGATCCGTGCGCGGTCGGCTGCTGCGCTCCCGCCCGCCGGAGTGTTCCCGCAGGTCGCTGAATCAGGCCTGCCCATCGGCGGGAGCATCAACGCGGTTGCGATAACATCCCTTTCGGCTTCGGTAGGGGCCGAATCCACTCGAAGGGGAAAACAACCCGATGGTCTATGTCGACCTGCTGACCAATGCAGGCTTGCTCGATACTCACGTCTGGTCCGAAAGCGCGACGTGGACATCGGCATTGGACGCCTACGACGCGCGCAGGCGTGGTGGCAGCAGTGGCAGTGGTGGCAGTATCAGTGCCTCCGCCTACATCCTCGGCGCCATCTGCCTGATCGTGATCATTGTCGGGGTCATCATCGTCATCCGGTCGTCGTCCAACAGTAGAAACCGGAATCAGTTGCCGCAGCACCAGCCGCCATACCCGCCGCAGCAGTACCCCCAGCAGCAATATGCGCCGCAGCCCTACCCGCAGCAGCCACCTGACCAGCAGCCTTACGGGCAACAGACGCCGGGCCAACCGTATCCGGAGCAGACGCCCGGACAGCTTTATCCGCAACAGACGCCCGGGCAGCCGTATCCGCAACAAGCGCCCGGCCAGCCGTACTCGCAACAGACGCCCGGGCAGCCGTACCCGCAACAAGCGCCGCCGCAGGGCTACCAGCAGCAGCCCTATCCTCAACAACCCCAGCAATACTCGCCGCAGCATCCGCAGCAGCCGCCCACCTACTGACCTCGGAGGACTGTCGAGGTGTCGGCTCAGGCCAGCCGAGTCACCAATCCAGCTGTGGCAGTCGGGCATAGACGCCGGGGAAGCCGGGACGAGCACTGCCCTTTGCCCAGGACGTCAGCCCGGTGAGGTGGCCATCGACGAGCAATGGTCCACCGCTGTCGTATTCGCCGGTGTCCGCTTCGGTTGAGCCCGCGCAGAACATGTCGTGCGGGTCGAAAGCCGAGCCGTAGACAGTGGCGCAGACGGCGTCGGAGACCAGCGGCACGACGGCGGCACGCAGGGTGGTATTCGAGGAGTCGCCCTCGGCGGTCGCGCCCCAGCCAAGGACGGTCCCGACGTTGCCTCGTGGGGTGTCGATTTCCACGAACGGTCCAGGTTGCGGCCGGTCGAGTGTGAGGATCGCGACGTCGTTGTGGTGCGCGGTTACGCCGTCGAAGTCGGTGTCTTCGAAGTCGGGATTGATGCGAATGTTCTTGACGCGCACGGTGGTTCCGTCATGGGAGCGCAGATCGGTGCGGCCGAAGGTGACGGCGAGCGCCTGCGGCAGCGCTCGGGTGAGCTCGACGCAGTGTGCCGTCGTGACTACTTGATCCGGTCCGATGAGCGCGCCCGCGCAGAACTGTCCTGATGCGCGAGTGAGAAAAAGTGGGCTGCCGATCGCGGCGAGCCACGGGTACGTGGTGGCCGATGTGGTGCTTCCACCCACGATCGCCGAGGCGGGAACCGCTGTCGGGAGACCGATAACGACCAGTGTGGCAACAAGTACGGCGACGGTGCGGCGGTCGAGCAGTCGCCGGTCGAGAAGCATTGCGCACCACCTAGATTCGGATAGTCGGGCTGATCGGCTCATGCAACCGGATAGCAGCCTCGGCGACTCAGGACGAGCCGCGGGCGGCCGCGTGGACGGCGACGAGGCGGGCGGCGCGGATGGCGTCCCACAGGGGGCGCAGCAGATCTTCCTGCGCGCCGATGGCCGTTGCCGAGGTAGGGGAGGACGCCGGTTCTCGTTGCGCCACGGTGAGTATCGCGGCGACGTGGTCGGCGGTGTTCAGAATTCGCCTGGCGCGCAGCGGGATCGATTCCGGGTAGTCGTGTTTCGAGTAGTCGGCGAGCTCGGCTTCGATGAGCTCGCGTGGGTCGGAATCCGCGGCGTTCACCGAGGTGGTGTGCAGTTGCATCAGGGCGTCGGCGGCGTCGCGGACGGCCTCGCGCATGGCGTATTCGGCCTCGCCGAGCGACATGTCCGGGCCTGGCGCGGGCGGGATGGGGGTGCTGTAGACGGTCCACTGGAGTGTGTCATCGGCGACCCGCTGCGGAATGAGGCCGGTGCCGTCGGTACCTGGGACGCCGATGAGCAAGCCCTCAGCGGTGTCAACGGCGTCGGAGGCGAACACGGTGCCGGTCGGCAGGCCGCGTACGTCGCCGGGCACCGGCAGCACCAGCCGAAGCTGTGCGCCGGGTTCGGCCATGGTCTCGCGAATCACCTTGAGCAATGCCATGACTCCGGTGCCGGGCAGGTTGCTCCGCGAGGACCACGGCAGATCGTTGCGGCCGCCGCTCACCGGGTCACCTGCGGCAATGGTGTGCTGCGGCGCCCAGGCGTACAAAGCCTCCAGGATGTCGTCGGGCGCGCTGCTGCCGGCCAGCCATGAGCCGGCCCACACCGTCAGCGTGGCACTAGGAGAGCACATAATCATCGAGCATAAAGGGTGATCGCTACTGGGGGGCATCCATGCCGGGTACCCCGGTGAGCTGCGTGCACGGATGGGCCGAATGATTCGAAATGCACATGGTTAACTCATCGGTGTCAGATCCTTGCGGAATACCGCTCGCCACCGATACGCATCCGGCCTTGTCGGCAGGGATACCTGCTCGATTCGAATGGCTCGCAGCCCGCCGACCGCGAACGATTCGATCTCCGCGCGCGTCAGCGGCCATGGCGGACCGTCCACGTGCTCGCCCTCCACTCGAATGCCGGAGATCACCAACAGCTCACCGCCCGCCGCCACCATGCCCGCGACACGCGCGATCGCGTCCGCGCGTACCGACAGCGGCATCGATTGCACGGTGATGGACTCGACCACGAGGTCGAACGCGGCGGTCCACTCGGAAGGCGGATCGAGCAGGTCGGCCACCACGTAGTCCACCGGCGAGTTGGGGAAGCGCTCGCGCGTGGTACGGATCGCCGTCTCCGAAATATCGAATGCTGTGGTCCGGAAGCCCAGTCGCACAACATGTTCGGCGTCTCGGCCCAGACCGCTGCCGACTACGAGCGCCTGCCCGCCGACGCCGGCGGGCTCATGGCGTTCGGCCCAGTCGACCAGCAGCGGATTGGGCTCATCGGCATCCCATGGCACGATCGCGGAGCCCGCCTGGGCGGCGGCGTACAACTGCTCGAACCATCCGGTCGGATCGCCTTGCGCGAGCGAGCGAGTAGCCAGCCGGGTTGCGTCCACGTCACGAGGGTTGGTCACCCATCGAGTCTTGCAGAACGCGCGGGCACTGTCGGATCGACGTCCCGGCGCACCGTCGGCTGGCTCGTTGGAACGTGCGCCGTCTACTCGGGTTCGGTGACGAAGTCGATCAGTCGCTCCACCGCTCCGATAAGTGGGGGTTCGAGGTCGCGGAAGGATTCGACGGCGTTGTAGACACGTCGCCAGCCCTCTTGTGGAGTGCCCCAGCCCAGGCGGCGGCAGATGCCGGTTTTCCAATCTTCTCCGCGTGGGACCTGCGGCCACGCCTCGATGCCGACGGTGGCGGGCCGGACGGCCTGCCAGACGTCGATGTAAGGGTGGCCGGTAACCAGGACGTACGGGCCGAGGCCGGTGGTCAACTGGGTTTCCTTGGAGCCGGTGACCAAGTGGTCGACCAGCACACCGACCTTGCGGCCGGAGCCGGGATCGAATTCGACGAGTCGTTCGCCGAGGTTGTCCAACCCTTCCAGATGCTCGACGACGACGCCCTCGACGCGCAGGTCGTGACCCCAGACCCGCTCGACGAGCGCGGCGTCGTGCACGCCCTCCACCCAGATCCGGCTGGTTCGCGCGACTCGGGCCCGCAATCCATCGACTCGGGTCGAGCCGGACGCCGAGCGGGTCTCCTTCTTCGGCGCGACGGCGGTGGGCCGGATCAGGGTGACGGGTCGGCCGTCGATCAGGAAGGCGGCTTCGCGTAGCGCGAACAGCCGTACCGCACCGCGCCCGTCCTCCAGCTTCACGAACTCGCCATCGTAGCTGCGATCGAATCCGACCACCGCGCCACAGAACCCGGTGGCCGCATCCTCGACGACGAGATCTCGCTCGGCCGTCACCTGTGGCACCGCTCGTTTCTGCTTGCGCGAATGCCCGCCGAAGATGTCATTGCCATACATGTCACGCGAACTCACCCGCCCGAAGCTACCGGGCCGGGGCCGTCCAGCGCGCCATCTCGGCCCGGCGCGGCGGGCGATTGCGCCCGCATCAGCGGCAGCACGCGCACGGCAACAGGGGTGACTGATCTTGCGTTTGTCTCGCCCCAGATGAGGTTCGGGCTACTACAGTGGATTTGTGGCCGCAATTGTCTGGCTGGTCGCGGGGATCTTGCTCGCGGCGGCGGAGATGCTCACCGGAGATCTCACTCTGCTGATGTTGGGTGGCGGGGCGCTCCTAACCGCCGGAATCAGCTTCACCGCAGGCACATCGGTGATCGTGGACGCGATCGTTTTCGCGGTGGTGTCGGTGGTGCTGATGCTCGGTGTGCGTCCGGTTCTGTTGCGGCACTACGGAAAACCGCCGCTGATACCGACGAATGCGGATGCGCTGCCCGGTAAGTCGGCACTGGTACTCGAACCGGTGACCGAGCACAGCGGGCAGGTCAAGTTGGGCGGCGAGGTGTGGACCGCCCGACCGTTCGATCCGACCGAAGAGTATCCCGAGGGGACCAAGGTGTTCGTCATGAAGATCGACGGCGCGACCGCCGTCGTGTGGAAGGGGCCGTAATGGCTGTACTGATCGTGGCCGCCGTTCTTGTGTTGTTGGTCGTGGTGGTCGTCTTCAAGTCGATCGCGCTGGTGCCGCAAGCCGAGGCGGCCGTTATCGAGCGGCTCGGCCGATATTCGCGGACCGTGTCCGGCCAGTTGACGTTCTTGGTGCCCTTCGCCGATCGGATCAGGGCGAAGGTGGATCTGCGCGAGCGAGTGGTGTCGTTCCCGCCGCAGCCGGTGATCACCGAGGACAATCTGACGCTGCATATCGACACCGTCGTGTATTTCCAGGTGACAAGCCCGCAGGCGGCGGTGTACGAGATCAGCAACTACATCGCCGCGGTCGAGCAGTTGACGGTCACGACCCTGCGTAACGTGGTCGGCGGTATGACGCTGGAACAGACGCTGACTTCCCGTGACCAGATCAACGGTCAACTGCGCGGTGTGCTGGACGAGGCGACCGGCCGTTGGGGTCTTCGCGTCGCGCGGGTCGAACTCAAGAGCATCGATCCGCCGCCGTCGATCCAGGAGTCGATGGAAAAGCAGATGAAGGCCGATCGCGAGAAGCGCGCGATGATCCTCACAGCAGAGGGCACCCGGGAGTCGCAGATCAAGACGGCCGAGGGTACTAAGCAGGCCGCGATCCTGTCCGCGGAGGGTGCCAAGCAGTCGGCGATCCTCGCGGCCGAAGGTGAGCGGCAGAGCCGTATCCTGCGTGCCCAGGGTGAACGCGCCGCGTCCTACCTTCAGGCACAGGGGCAGGCAAAGGCCATCGAAAAGGTCTTCGCCGCCATCAAATCCGGCAAGCCGACGCCGGAACTGCTTGCCTACCAATACATGCAGACACTGCCACTGGTCGCTCGCGGCGATGCGAACAAGGTGTGGTTGGTGCCGAGCGACTTCGGTAAGGCGCTCGAAGGCTTCGCGCAGAACTTCGCGACCAAGGGTGAGGACGGTGTGTTCCGGTACGAGCCCTCACCTACCGAGGATGTGGCCAGTAAGCCGGAGGACGATTCCGATGTCGCGGGTTGGTTCGATATCGCCCGCGACCCTGCTATCGAACGAGCGGTCCGCGCCGCGGAGGCCGATGCCCGCGCACCGGTCGAAGGGGCCATCCCGCCGCGTCGTTCGTACGAACCTTCGCCGCACCAACCGGTGCTTCCCGTGCACGAAGCAACCCCGCCGCAGCAACCCCGCCCCGACGATCCCCAGGGGCGGCCGTGGCAGCAGCCCGGCAATAACCCGCAGCAGTAGTTCCTGGCAACGAAACCGCTCCGGAGTCCACCTGGACTTCAGGGCGGTTTTGTTGTCGCAGTGGTCGATTCATGCTGTACGCAAACCGTTCATGGCGAGATCGATGAAACGTTTCCAGTCACCGCTCCCGGTGCGGATGGTCGCGGACAAGGCTCCGACGAGCATGTAGACGTCGGCAACCGTGACGTCGGCTCGCAGCGTTCCCGCGGCCTTGCCGTCGGCGATCAACACCTCGATCGCCGCTTCGAGCTCGGCAAGGGCCGGGCCGCGCGGTTCGGTCTCCGAAGTCCCTCGGGCGGCTTCGATGGCCGCCGAGAGTCCGCGGTCGGCGGCCAGTACCTCGCCGACCCTGGTCAGGTACCGCTCCAGCCCGCCGCCCAGCTCGGGTCGGCTGCGACATTCGGTACCCGCGTACGCGGCCAGCTCGGCGAAACGGTGCTCGGCGGCGGCCTCGACGAGGGCCTGCCGAGTGGGGAAGTGTCGGTACACGGTGCCGACGCCGACCCCCGCCGCCCGCGCCAACTCCGGCATCTGTACGTCGTCGCCGCGTTCAGCGAACAACGCGCGTGCCGTCTTGAGTACGCGTAACCGGTTGCGCTGCGCGTCTTTTCGGCCGGATGTCGAGGGGGTTGACAAAGGCTGCGCTCCTTCGCATTAATTGAAATGGAATCGGATTCCGGTTCCAGTATCGCACAATGGAGGACAGGTTTCCATGTCAGAAGACCGTTTCATCTATCTCGAGCCCACCCAGGTACGCCAAGGGCGCGTGCCGATGCCGCCCGCCTTCGCGGTGAAGGCCATGACGGCCGACACCGATGGTCGCTTCTCCCTGCTCGAAGTGACTCTCGCACGCGACATTCCGCGGCACATCCACCACTCGGCCGATGAGGGCATCTACGTCCTGGAGGGGGAACTCGGGATCGACTACGACGACCGGACATATATCGCAGGGCAGGGGACCTTCACGCTGTTGCCGCGTGGGATCCCGCACGCATTGCGGTGCGTCTCGACTCCGCCGCCGCGGGTACTGCAAATCTCCTCGCCCGGTGGCTGGGAGCACTACCTCGAGGACTTGTTCGAGGCCGGGCCCGCCGTGCTGACCGATGGCAAACTCGACCCGGCGAAGATCAACCCGATCGCCGCGACCTACGACATTCAGTACGAAGAACGCTGATCGATTTCCGGCGCAGCACCGTGCCTGCTGTCAACAGCGCCGTACGCCCGGGTCGGCAATGACTGTGCGTCGGGCTGACCCGGACTCCCAGGAAACTGACAGGCTGTACACAGCGGGTGTGATCCTGCGGTGTCGAGAATTTCGCTGTGACCAATGCCGCTGTGACCCTGACCAGTGCTGATGTCGAGAAGACCGAGGGGCCCGACCGGGCGGATGGGCGGTCGCCCCGGTGGTCGAGCCGAACCTGGGAGCGGATCGGGCTAGCGGTGTTGCTGGTAGGGACCGCGGTCGCCTACCTGTGGCACATCACCGTCAACGGGATGGGGAACTCGTTCTACGCCGCATCGGTGCAGGCGGGATCCGAGGATTGGAAGTCGCTGCTGTTCGGATCGCTGGACAGCAGCAACTTCATTACCGTCGACAAACCTCCGGTGTCGCAGTGGGTGATGGGCCTGTCGGGGCAGCTGTTCGGGTTCTCCAGTGCCAGCATGCTGGCGCCGCAGGCCTTGATGGCGGTAGCGGCGGTCGCGCTGGTGTACGGCGCGGTCGCACGCGTCAGCGGTCATGGAGCCGGATTGCTCGCGGGTGCGTCGCTTGCGCTGATACCGGTGGCCGCCATGATGTTTCGATTCAATAACCCGGATGCGGTGATGGTGCTGCTGATGACGGCGGCCGCGTACTGCACGATCCGGGCGCTGCCGCGGGCGAGCGCGTGGTGGCTGGCGTTGGCGGGGGTCGCGCTCGGGTTCGCGTTCCTTGCCAAAATGCTCGAGGGGCTGATGGTGCTGCCCGCCTTGGGTATTGCCTATCTGGTCGCCGCGCCGACCGGACTCGTCAAGCGGGTGGTGCACCTGCTCGGTGCGGCGCTGGCCCTCGTCGTGTCCTCGGGATGGTACGTCGTGCTGACCATGCTGTGGCCCAAGGATTCTCGGCCCTATATGGCGGGTTCGACGAACAACACCTTCATGGATCTGGTGCTCGGCTATAACGGGCTCGAACGCATCCAAGGTCGCAACGGCGGTGCCGGACGGCCGAACCTGCCTGCCGGTGCAACGCCGCCCGCCGACGCCTATCCACCGCACGGGAATTCGGGGTTCGGCGCGATGGGCTCGCAGGTGGGCAGCACCCGGCTGTTCACCGGTGAGATCGGCTTCGAAATCAGCTGGCTGATCCCGGCGGCGCTGCTGGCCCTCGTCCTGGTGCTGTTCGCTCGCGGCCGCCGCCCGCGCACCGATCTGGTCCGCGCGGGCGCCATCGTTTTCGGGGTCTGGCTGATCGTGGACGGTGTGGTCTTCAGCTACATGAACGGCGGCATGCACGCCTACTACACCTTCGCCATCGCTCCCGCGATCGCCGGACTGTTCGGGCTCGGCGTGCATGAAATGTGGCGGCTGCGTGACCGCGCCCTCGGCCGTTACGGCTGCGCGGCACTGATTCTGGCCAGCGGCGTCTGGGGCTTCGTGCTGTTACAGCGCAATGCGGAGTGGCTGCCAGCGCTGCGCTGGGTCATCCTGGCGGTGACCATCGCGACGGCCGTCGGCGTCGTCGCCACCTCGTGGTCTGCGCTGCGCCGCTTCTCGACGGTGCTGATCGTCATCGGTGTCTTCGCGGGCCTCGGCGGCACCTCGGCATACGCGGTAGCGACTCTGGGGCAGGCACATACCGGCGGCGGTCCATCCGTCGGACCGGCCGAGCCGGGGCGTGGGAACGGGTATATGGGCGCGGACATCGCGAGCCCGCAACTCGACGCGATACTGCGAGCGACAACGACACGATGGTCCGCCGCCATCGATCACTCCGCACCCGCGGCCGCCCTCGAATTGTCCAGCAACACTGCGGTAATGGCTATCGGGGGCTTCAAGAACGACCCGACGCCGACTCTCGGTGAGTTCCAGAACTATGCGCGCAATGACGAGGTCGCCTACTACATCGTGGTGAAGCCTCGGAACCCCAGGAGCCAAGAGCCCGGCCAGGATTCGGCACCCGCCACGGGATCGGGGCGGGTGCCGGGCCCGGGCCGGGCACGCGGCGGACCACAGGGCAGTGGTCATAGCGACATCGCGGAATGGGTCGCCGCGAACTTCACGTCGACCACAGTCGGCAACGCGACTGTATTCGATTTACAGAAGCGCAAGCAGCCCTAGTCGCTGATGGCAGGATCGGGAATCTTCTCCGCTGGTTTCGCCTTGGACAGCGGGTCCGCGATGTCCTCCAGAGACTGGCCCTCGGCGTTCACACCGAAGCGCCAGGCGACCACGCCACCGAAGATCATGGCACCGGCGCCGATCACGTAACCCATTGTGAGCGGGAATCGATCGAGGTTCGGGTTATCGGCGCCTCCGATCAAGCGACCGAACAAATACGGTGCGACAACACCTCCGGCGCCCTGCGCGATCGCGAAGAAGAACGAGATGGCCTGACCGCGCAGCTCCAGCGGGAAGATCTCGCTGACCGTGAGATATGCCGAGGAAGCGCCGGCCGAGGCAAAGAAGAAGATGACACACCAGAAGAGGGTCTGGGTGGTGGCGTTCAGAATGCCCGCATGGAACGCCCACGCGGAGGCGAGTAGGAGCAGGCCGGAAATTACGTACGTCCCGCAGATCATCTTCCTGCGGCCGATGGTGTCGAAGAACGGGCCGAGTACCAGCGGGCCGATCAGATTGCCTACGGCGAACGGGAAGAAATAGTAGCCGGTGTGCTCGTTCGATATCCCGTAGAAGTGGATCAGAACCATACCCGCGGTGAAGAAGATCGCGTTGTACAAGAACGCCTGGGTGGCCATCATCGTGAACCCGAGGAAGGAACGGGAAGGATACTGGCCGAAGAAGATCCGGGCCATCCGCACATATGACAGTTGACCCGCGTCGACGATCTCCAGGGCCTTGCTCTCGTCGACCGGAGGAACTTCGACGCCTTGGCTGCGCAGCTGCGCTTCGATCTCGTCGACAGTCTGTTCGGCTTCGGCGACCCTTCCGTGAGTGAGCAGCCAGCGCGGGCTTTCGGGGATCTGCTTACGCAGGAAGATAATGATGAGCCCGAGGACCGGGCCGATGAAAAAGCCGATTCGCCAACCCCAATGGATCGGGACGTAGTTCTCGTTGAACAGGACCAGGCTGGCCGCCGCTCCCAGCGCCGCGCCGCCCCAATAGGTGCCGTTGACAGCGATGTCGACCCGGCCCCGATATTTGGACGGTATTATCTCGTCTATCGCCGAGTTTATTGCCGTGTACTCGCCACCGATTCCGGTACCCGCGATGAAACGGAAGAAATACAGCGACCACGCACTCCAGGAAAGACCGGCCAATCCGCTGCCGATCAGGTAGATCGCCAGGGTCAGGATGAAAAGTTTCTTGCGGCCGAGTTTGTCGGTGAGCTTACCGAAGAAGAGTGCGCCCACGACCTGGCCTGCTAGATACCACGATGCCGTAGCGCCGACCTGTCCACTCGTCAGGTGTAGGGTCCCGGCGTTCTGTAGTGCTCCGCTCATGCTGCTGACGATTTGAATCTCGAGTCCGTCCAGAATCCAGGACACGCCTAGACCCGTGACGATGAGCCAGTGGAATTTGGCCCACGGAAGCCGGTCCATTCGTGCCGGAACCAAGCTTTTTATTACTGCTGTTTCAGCCATTGACATCCTATGTTCATCTCAACTTGTCAAAGAAATATTAATTGGTCCACGGGCCTACATTAGTATTGGACAGGATCATATCTATATTTACGGCCCGAGTCTTAGCGCGGACCGCGTCGGTAAGATTCTGCTCGGTCGGGTCCCTCGAATAGCGTACGGACGCTTGGCTCAGGTCCCGGGCGAGCTGGCTGCCGATATACCGGCGAGTGTCGTCGTTGACCGATCCCCATTCCGTGACAGGCACGGCGTTCCTGAATTCCTCCACCGGCCTGTCCCAATGCTGCTGGACTTTGTGAACGAAATTTTGGTCCACATTTCTGTTGTTCTGCTCCAGCGGGCGTGGCGCGAGCAGCCGGAACAAACTTGCGGATTCCGCGAGTTGGGCATTATATGCGGCCCTCTCCTGGGGCTGGAACCCTCGGGCGGTTTCGGCGAGTTCCAAAGAGGCAGCGGCTCGTGCAAGCGGGTTGTATGTCACCTGGTTATCTTCGGCTACAGCGTCCATGCGAATGTTGGCCTCAATTGCCCTCGCGGACATTTCTCGAGAGAATCCGGCAACGCCCAGGGCGCCGATGGCGTCGCCGCGGTCCCCACCGAGGTGCAGTACATTCGTGATGGCGGCTGCGGCAGCTCGTGGGTTGAGGCCGCCGAATTCTTCTACCGCCGCCCGAGCGGACGCATCATGCGCATTCTTTCCTGCGGTGAGACGGCCCATCCAGCTCTCGTTTGTCTCGGTCGGCACTTCGCCGAGAAGCAATCTGTAATTCAGATAGTTCATGTGCTGTTGATCTTTGGAAAAGTGCGTAAACGGCATCGGACGGCGGAAAATCCAAGAGGTCGCGGGGTTTGCGTTGACGGCGCTCATGTCGTTGAAGCGACGCATTGCGGCCTCGGTGAGGTGGCCGGGTGACAGCGTATAGCGAAGGCTCGTTTCGGCCATAGCAGCCGGGGCCGGCGCTGGTCGGCCGGCAAGCGCGGCACGGAGCTGCTCAGATATCTGGGTCTGGCCACCGATGAGGCTGATATCGAGTCGCCTCAGTAGCGCGAAGCCTGCAATCAAAAGCATGCCACCGACGAATATCACCGCCATACCACCGCCGGATGCCGCGCGGAAGACACTGTCCAGCACCAGAGCGTAAACGCCTAGGTATACGGTGTATGCCACCATTGATAGAGCGTCGCCTACAATGCCGACCAGGTTGCGAACCAAGAATACCTGCGTGGCGCCGTATATGAATCCTCCCGCGGCGAAGCCGAAGATGGCCAGAATGGCGTGATAGACCGACGAGAGCGCGGCGAGGAATATTTTAATGGCCAAATAGGCAAGAAAGAGCAGCAAGATCGAGCCGAAGATCAACAGCAGCAGGCCGGTACCGATCTGCCCCATGCTCGGGTTCGTGCTCTGGGCATACGCATGGGAGTCGCCGCAGGCCCGCATGCCTCGCACGACTTGCGACTCATTGCCCGCCCCGACTCCCGCCGACCATGCCGCGCGACAGCTCGGCGAGTCGTCGACCACGTGGCCGAAATTCCATACCTGCAGTGGGTGCCGTACAAAGTTGTCGGCCAAGGTGCCGTTCAACGTGTCGACGATCGTCTGTGGCGCCGGGGTGGCATCACCGTTTAGTCCCGCCGCGACGGATATTCCGACGTCGCGTCCCTGGACCAGCAGGCCGTGTGACGACAGCACGTCGGCCAGTGGATTCGCCAGGTAGGTGACACCTATTACGGCGACCGCCAGCATTGTCGCGACCTGCAATACGGCTTTGGCGTGATATCCACGCACAACGAACCATGCCACGAAAAACGCGCCGATCGACGCCGCCAAGGTCAATACGATCGGGGTGGCTATCTGATCGGTCAGCCGATCGCCGACGGCCGTCAACGGCGTGGCGAGCCAGTCGAGCCAGCGGAAACTCACTACATAATCGATCAGCCAGATGGCGCTGATCACAATGACCATGAATACCGTGAATTCCAACCCGAGTATTGTTGATAACACAACATTTCCCGGGTCCAAAAGGCCGCCGTGATCGGTGACCAACAGGTAATTCGACAACGGGATTCCGGCGGAGTCCTTGACGCCGGTCCAAGCGAGTCCGTCGATGGCGGACAGATTTCCGGCAGGGACGTCCGAATCGGTTCTGGCGGCGGCGGCTCCGCCGAGGATGGCCGAGACCACGTGGAGAGCTTGCGTGATGATCAGTAACCGAACCACGGCGCGGCGGCGTGAGGTGGCGGCGACCCAATCGCGAAGCCGCCCACGCACAGCCTTCGGCGCCCAGTACGTCGCGTCCCACGCGTCGAGCCAGGACTTCTGCATTGGGATCGCTCCTCACCGCCGATGGGCGGGAATTCAGGTTACACCGAGATTCCAGTTATGTTGGCCCGCTGTTAAATGTACCGTTAGCTGTCGGCCCGATAAAGTGTGTCGCGAGGTATCGAGTACATCTGGTCGAGGTGCGGCCCGGCTACGACCGCGCCGCGTCTGCCTGCGATGACACCAGTTGCGGCAGAGAGGTTTTCGGCAGGTAGAAAGCTGGACCCGCTGTCGACGGCCGGTCGGCGATCGCCGCGCGCGGATGGCTGCGGGTGGCCGCATAGCCATGGCCTCGCAGGCCTTCTCCACTGCCCGGGCTCTAGGATGCGTATCACGATGTGCTCTGCAAGTTGCGGAAGGCTCGTGGGAGGGTGCCGCACCATCCGGAGTTCGGTTCGCCACCGAGAACGCCGAGGCGATCTTTGCTGCAGGTCCGACCAAACGAATTCGTGCACAAACGGTTTCGCGCATCCGCGATGCGCGGGAGACAGCCGACCGAGACCGATACGCGGCCCTGATCTAAGCGCCGGCCACCATCATCAGCGACGCGACCGACGACGCGGCCCGGTCAGTGAGGTTGGTGCGGGCTGACGGAATCGTGACCGTCGCAAGGGCGACGATCAACCCATTTCGATACTGACTTCCAATTGTCGAGTCTTCCCTGGGCTGGGAGGCACTCGGCGGAGTCGAGCGGCACCGGTTTGCGCGACAATCAGCCGACGGACCACCGTGAGATCGGCACGCTGGTGCACGAGCAGACTCGGCAAATCCTGGCGGCCGGAACGACATGCGGGAGGCACCGGTGAGTCAGTCGCTACGGATCGACTCGGGCGAACTACGCGCGATGGTGTCGTCGCTCGAGCGTCTCATCTCCGAGGCGAATCGAACCGTTGCCGAATTGAAGGCCACCATTGCGAATGCGGAAGCGTACTCGGGTGCTGACCAGCGCGATCGCGACGGCGACTCGCTGATCCCCGACGTCGATCACCGGGCACCGTCCGCTGTGACGGGCCGCTCGGTACGGTCGCGCGTCACCAGCGCGAATGCGGTAGTTGCGAACGTTGAAGGCCCGGCCGCCCGCGGCAACGGTGTGGATCGCAAGGCAAGACCTACCCCATGGTCACGAAGATCAGAGGTTACGCCGTTGTCGAATCCCGTCACGCACTGTGCACCGACGACGGCCGCATCCTCCCGAGCGTCTGTGCACAGCGTGGCGAGCGCGCCTGTCTCGAGAAGACCGCACGTGCCGAGTGCGTCGGATGTTGCGAGCGTGCCGCACATATCGAGTGCGCTGGATGTATCGAGTGCTCCGGATGTGCCGAGTGCTCCGGATGTATCGAGCGTGCTGGATGTGCCGAGTGCGCTGGATGTGCCGCGCGTGCTGGATGTGCCGCGCGTGCTGGATGTGCCGCGCGTGCTGGATGTGCCGCGCATGCCGGATGTGCTGAGTGCGCCGGATGTGCCGAGTGCGCTGGATGTATCGAGTGCGCTGGATGTGCCGAGTGCTCCGGATGTATCGAGCGTGCTGGATGTGCCGAGTGCGCTGGATGTGCCGCGCATGCCGGATGTGCCGAGTACGCCGGATGTATCGAGCGTGCCGGATGTGCCGAGTACGCCGAGCGTGCCGCGTGCTGGGCGCAGAGCCATACCGGTGCCGCCTGCTCGATGGCGGGCTCCGTCTCGCCGCCCGGATTCTGCGGTGCCTCGACCGCCGACCAGCACCGCGCCCGGAGGCGAAACCATGCGGATCGCACGGGAGATGGCGGTTCGGCACGACCTGGAGATCGTCGGATTCGATACGCCGGGCGTCGATGAACCCACCGTTCGCGAGATCTCGGTCGCCGTCGACGAGCTGCTCGCGAAGTACCCGATCCCTTTGCGCGGCATCGAAATCGCCGATGTCGGCGACGCCGCGACGGCACGTCTCGTGCCGGACCGAGGCTCGGGCGCGGGTGGATCGGAGTCCCCGGCGATGTGGATCGTCCTCGACAAGGCGGCCGTCGCGAACTGGGGCCTTCCGCCGGGATCGGCCCCGTCGGCAAGCGCAACGGCCGCCGATCGGCTCGGCTACGACGAGCGGCCGGTGTATACGACGATCGTTCGCGAATTCGGTCGAGCACTCGATACCGCCGGTAACTTCCGCGCCCGTCAGGAGGCGCAGCGCACCCTGATCACCGAAAGTTTGCGTGGCGGGGGAAGTTTCGGTGGTGGTCTGCTCGACCCGGGCAACGCGTTGGTCGAAGGGTTCACCGAGGTCGTGCTGCGTGGGGAGCGGGCGGGCAGCCTGGCGACCGTTCTGCACGGAGTTCTGGTGAAAATGGCCAAGGTCGGGTCCACAGACTCGGCCGAACCGCAACCCTAGCTATTCCGTGGGTCCACCTTCGGCCACCGCCTGATCGATCCGCGAATACACCGATCCGATCGCGCAGATTCAAACCCTCGTGCCTATCGGAGCGCGGTGCTGGAGTAGAAGAAGCGCCGGGTGCACGGCCGCCCGGCCTCCGATCGACGGGTTCCCCGACAACATTGGAGCAACATGACCACGGAGAACATCGCCGAGCAGATCCGGTTCGCCTACTGGGTGCCCAACGTCAGCGGGGGACTGGTCACCAGCGATATCGAACAGCGCACCGGCTGGGATTTCGAATACAACAAGAAGCTGGCGCAGACCGCGGAGCGAAACGGCTTCGACTACGCGCTCTCGCAGGTGCGCTACACCGCCTCCTACGGCGCCGAATTCCAGCACGAATCGACCTCGTTCAGCTTGGCGCTGCTCGGCGCGACCGAGCGGCTGAAGGTGATCGCCGCGATTCATCCCGGGCTGTGGCATCCTGCGGTGCTCGCCAAGTTCGGCGCCACCGCCGATCATCTCTCGAACGGCAGATTCGCTATCAATGTCGTATCCGGTTGGTTCGCTGGTGAATTCACCGCGCTCGGGGAGCCGTGGCTCGAGCACGACGAACGTTACCGACGCAGCGCCGAATTTCTCGAGGTGATTCGCAAGATCTGGACTGAGGACAACGTGAACTACGGCGGCGACTTCTATCGCATTCGCGATTTCACGCTGAAGCCGAAGCCCCTCAACACCTCCGACCGCCCGAATCCCGAACTGTTCCAAGGTGGCAATTCCACGGCCGCCCGACGCAATGGCGGGCAGCACGCCGACTGGTACTTCTCCAACGGCAAGGACTTCGACGGCGTCACCGAACAACTTGACGACCTGCGCACGGTCGCCCGGGCGCATGATCGGGAAGTGAAGTTCGGGCTCAACGGGTTCATCATCGCCCGCGATACCGAGAAGGAGGCGCGCGACACCCTCCGCGAGATCGTCGAGAAGGCTGATAAGCCTGCGGTAGAGGGCTTCCGGAGCGCAGTACAACAGGCGGGTGCGTCGACCAGGGACCACAAGGGCATGTGGGCCGATTCGACATTCGAGGATCTCGTCCAATACAACGACGGGTTCCGCACCCAGCTGATCGGTACTCCCGAGCAGGTGGCCGAACGAATCGTCGCCTACAAGGAGCTGGGTGTCGATCTGATCCTCGGTGGTTTCCTGCATTTCCAGGAAGAGGTCGAATACTTCGGTGCGAAGGTGCTGCCGCTGGTGCGCGAGCTGGAGTCGGTGCGCAGCCCCGCCGCGGTGGGTAGCTGATGACCGCGGTCAGTGCCGACCGTGTCGAGTCCGCGGCGCAGGCACGTTCGATTGCTACCCGACTCGCGGCCGACTTCGCGTCGGGGGCGGCCGCGCGGGATCGCGATCGGGAACTACCGCATCGGGAGATCGATCTGCTGGCTGCCAGCGGTCTGCTCGCGGTTACCGTGCCGTCGGTGCACGGCGGTGCCGATCTACCGCCGAGCGCCGTGGCCGAGGTGGTACGGATTCTCGCCGCGGCCGACCCGAATATCGCGCAGATTCCGCACAGTCACTTCGTCTATCTGAATCTGCTGCGTCTGGCCGGTACCGAAAAGCAGCGGCGGCGGTACTTCGCCAGGGTGCTCGACGGCGGGCGAATCGCCAACGCCCAGTCCGAACGAAGCGCCGCGACAGTCGCCGAGATCGCCACCACCGTCCGGCCCGACGGTGAACGGTTCCGCATCGATGGCGTCAAGTACTACTGCACCGGGTCGCTCTTCGCTGATCTGCTCGCGGTGCTCACGCGGCTGGAGGATCCGGACAATCGCAGCGGCTTGCCCGCGGGGGAGTACATCGTCTTTCTTCCCGCGGACAGTCCAGGGGTTCGCGTCATCGACGACTGGAACGGTCTCGGTCAGCGCACCACCGGCAGCGGAACGGTGTCGTTCGATGGTGTCGTCGTCGAAGGCGACCAGTTGGTCGGGCGCGCGGCCGCGGTCAACGCGCCTACCGGATACGGTGCCTTCGCTCAACTGCTGCACACCGCGATCGATGCGGGTATCGCACGCGGCGCACTCACGGCCGCAACGGAATTCGTCCAAACCAACAGCCGCCCTTGGTTCGAGGCAGGCGTGGCCCGAGCGGTCGACGACCCCCTGCTGATTCAGCGCTTCGGCGAGCTGTCGGTGGCGGTTTCGGCAGCGGAGGCGACGCTCGTAGCCGCAGGCACGGCTGTCGATGCCGCCACCCATGGCGTGCCGGGCGGTGCGGGATCTCCTGACGGCTCGGGGGTTCCGGAGTTGGCGACGCGCGCCTCGCTCGCGGTCGCCACGGCCAAGGTGCTGGCCGACCTGGCCGCGACCGAGGTGTCCGCCGCACTGTTCGAAGTAGGCGGAACACGCAGCGCCGCAGCGGATCTGAACCTGAGCCACTACTGGCGCAATGCCCGCACCCACACCCTGCACGACCCGGTCCGCTGGAAGTATCAGCACATCGGCCGAGCGCTGCTGCATGACACGCCGCCACCGCTGCATGGGGTCATCTGACCCGCTGGCCGCCGAAAATGATTGCGCGAGAGAAGGATACAAAAGTGACAGTGACGGTCGTCGTCGGCAACCCCAAGCCCGCCTCTCGCACACTGACCGCGGCGAGTCTCGTCGCGAAGGGATTGCGCCAGGACTCGGAGCCCACGGTGATCGACCTCGTATCCTTCGGCTCCGGCCTGCTGTCGTGGGGCGACCCCGCGGTCGCCGCAGCGGTGCAGGCCGTCGCGGCCTCGGAACTGGTCGTATTCGCCAGCCCCACCTTCAAGGCCACCTACACCGGCCTGCTGAAGCTGTTTCTCGAACAATTCGACGGCGGCACCGGCCTCGCCGATGTCGTCGCCGTTCCGGTGATGCTCGGCGCCGGGCCGGTCCACGCGCTCGCGCCGGATCTGTTGCTCAAGCCGGTACTGGTCGAGCTCGGCGCGACGGCGGCCTTGCCCGGTCTTTATCTGTCGGACCGCACATTCCAGGAAGACGGTGTGATCGAGCGCTACACCGACCGGTGGCGTTCGGTCGCGCAGGCACTAGGTACGAGGACCACCGATCATGCATGATCTCTTCGAATTCCCCGCCGACGGCGCAGGCCTTCGCCGCGCCTTCGCCAGTTTCCCCAGCGGTGTCGTCGCGGTATGCGCCGAGACCGAAGGTGTCCGGCATGGCCTCGCGGTCAGCACCTTCGTCCCGGTCTCACTCGATCCGCCGCTGGTGTCGTTCTGCGTACAGAACAGCTCGGCGACCTGGCCGAAGCTGCTCAACGCGACGCACCTCGGTCTGAGCCTGCTCGGTAACCACCAGGAGGACGCGGCGCGCGCGTTGAGCACCCGCAACGGCAACCGCTTCCACAATGTCGAGCTCTATCGGGGCGCCACCGACGCGATCTTCGTCGACGGGGCCGCGGCGTGGATCGAAGGCGTGCTGGAGGTCCAGGTGCCCGCGGGCGACCACGCAGTGGTTCTGCTTCGCGTCACCCGCCTGGCCGCCCCCGGCGAGGTCGAGCCACTCGTGTTCCACGGGAGCAAATTTCGCAGGCTGCATCCGCACAACGACGAGGTCAGCGAGATTGCCAGCTGACCTGCGAGCGGCGCTTGCCCGTGAGGTCGGCGGCGGGCTCGTGGGTAAGGTGCTAGAAATGGCGACCTTTGCGCTTCCCGCTGGCCGGTTCGATACTGAAGTCCTTCAGCGGCACTGGATTACGCTGTCCAAGTCCGACATCGACACGGCCGCGGTGCTTCGCGAACGGTTGGGTGTGGACTTCGCGCAGGTCGGGAGCGGCGTGCGCGAGAGCGAGAGTTTCCTGTACTTGCCGGTGGCGATGAACTCCGCCCATGGCGATGGGACCGAGCGGGATTCGATCGTCTTCGCGCTCGGAGCCGATTTCTTGATCACGCTGCAACCGGACGCGCACTTCGCGCTCTTCGACAAGGCTGTCGCGAAGATGCAGCGCAACCCTGCGCTGACGGCGTCGTCGCACAGTGTCATGTACGCACTGCTGTGGGCTTTGAACGAGGTGTCCTCGGACGTTGTTCGGGACGGCAGCGATGCACTGGACGCGGTCAGCGACGATATCGAGAAGGCCACGCAAGGACATCGCGATGTCGGTGTCGCCGAGGTCCGCGAGATCACTTCGCGGATGAACGAGGTCGAGCAGGTCGTGTCTCGCGTCCGGGAAACTCAACTCCAGCTTGCCCGAGCCGCTCGGCACCTGATGGCGGATGCGCCGAAGAGCCTGGATGGTCTCGAAGCGATGATCGCGGTCCTGATCGCCGACATAAACGGCGTGAAAGAGCACGCCGGCTTCGAGCACGACAAGGTCCGCTATCGACAGCAGTCGCTATTGCTTCCGTTGGCCTACAGCAAACGGAAGAGTTGGTTGCGCTGACCGCTCGGCCCAGGTGAATTCAAAGTCGGGATCGGAAATAGGAGCGGTCCGGTGTGATGCGACCAGCGTCGACGAGGGTGGTTAATGCGGCAGCCTTGCGTGCGCAGCTATCTACCCGACACATCATGTGCTGTTGCATCACCTCGTGTGCTTCGTGGATCGCCAATGACGTTTCGGGGGCGGCATGAGGGTTCGGGACGGGGGCGGGTCTCGTCGAGGTGCTGCCAGGGCGGTGACTCGCGGCTCGTCGAAGTCGCGCCGCCGGTGGTGAGAACGAGAGCAGTCGGTGCGGATAGGCGGCGCCCCATATGACGATGGCTGCAAACGCGATCATCACGATGACCAGGGAAATTTGCAATGGGGTCATTGAGTCGACCACCTGTCTTGCGGGCTACGAGATTCCAGGCAGGGTGCAAAACATCATCAGGTGGAGTGCTTCGCACTCGAGCAGCGGTATCGCTGTCGCCGGTACCCCCGAGTACCGACCGCGACTCCAGCAGGCCGGTCAGTGTGGACGCCCGGGAGCCGATCGTGGTTGCCGCGATGTGTCAGCGGCTGCGCGGACGCCCTTTTGGAGCGGCCAGCATTCTCGCAGCGTACGCGGATGCTGCGCGGAATAGCACGTAATGGATATTCCGCTCATATTTTGGCCACCATGAGGACTGTGGGCGGCCGGTATCGGTCAGCTGACGAACTCGATCATGAGTTGTCTGTGGCATCGGCGTAATACGGGGACAGGCGCAGCATCGCGCGTTCGGCGAACGGGCGGGTCAGCGGCATCAGGTGGCGCTTCCAGCCGAGGGTCGCCGCGATGTCGGCGGTGATGGTGTCGAAGTCGCAGCGCTGGTACCAGAGCATCCGCTGGCTCGCCTCGGTATCGAGCCAGTCGGTGACGTAGGTCTTGTCGCTGAATGCCGCCTCCGGCAGCATCCGCAGCCCCATGGCCTCGAGCACTCCTGCGACGAACTGCCGGTAGGTGACCTGGCAGGAAGCCCCGCCGCCGATGAACATGGTTGTGCCCCAGACGAGTTCGGTCTCCAGTGCGTTCGCCATCGCCAACGCAGCATCCGCGGGATGGAGTACCTCGATCCGGTTGTCGAGGCCGATTTCGAACATGATCGGCTCGGCCCTGCGCACGCCGATGATGGGTACATCGGCGAAACGCGGTATGAACCAGGTCAATTCGCTGCGCCGCACCAGCGCCTCGCCCTCGATCTTGTGTCTGCTGTAGGCATCGTTGGCCTCCAGCGGATCCTCGATCCGGCGGGGCGGCGGCCTGTCGAGGGTGCGACCGTGCACGTCGAAGGTCGAGGCGAAGATCAGGCGCGGTGACTTCGATTGAGCGCGACAGGCGGCGATCACGTTGGCGGTGCCGTCGACATTCACCTGCCGCGCATACTCGGGATCGTCATCGCTCGCGGGCGGAATCACCGCCGCGAAATGCAGTACCGCCTCGACACCGGCCACCGCGTCGGTCACCGCGTCCGCGTCGCGGATGTCTGCCCAACGGACATCGGTCACGGTCGGGAACCGCGCCGCACGCCGCTCGTCCGCGGGTGTCCGCGTGGCCAAACAGCGCACCTCATGTTTGCGCCGCAGCAGCTCGGCCAGCACATGCGAGCCGATATTGCCGAACGCTCCGGTGAGTAACAGCTTCACAGGGCACCACATTCTCGCACGCCGGGCTTTCCGGACCACCGTATCTGCTCGGCCGGGGTTCCGGCCTTCTTGTGGCGTGGCAGGTCGCCCTCGGCAGAAATTTGCAGTTTCTGAAATATTGCAGATCGTGCTAAATTCTCGATCATGTCTCATGCGAGGGATGACGAGCCGCCGATGGGTCTGCGCGAGCAGAAGAAGCGCCGGACCCTGCTCGACCTCTGCATGGCGGCACGGCGTTCGACGGTCGAGCGTGGGCTCGACGCCACGACCGTCGATGACATCGCGAAGGCGGTCGGAGTCTCTCCGCGCACGTTCTTCAACTATTACGAGACGAAGATGGACGCGGTGGTCGGTCCGGTCGGTGAGATCGGCACACCGGAACTGCGCGAGCAGTTCAGGGCGGGTGGCCCGAGCGGCATCCTCATCGACGATCTCACCTGGCTGTTCGCCTTGGGATTCGAGCCTGAAAGCGAAGTGCGCGAGGGCATCTTGCTGGTGACGGAGATCATCAAGACCGAACCGCGGGTGCTCGCGGCCTTCATAGCCTCCGGCGTCCGGTTGGAGTCCGCCATCGGCGAGCTGCTCTCGGCGCGGCTCGGTACCGAGGTGTCATCCGAATTCGTCGCGCTCACAGCGGGACTCACAACGACCATCACCTCCAGGGCAGCAATGTCCTTGGCCGGTGACCCGACCGGGTCGCTGGCGACCGCAATACGTGATCACTGTGCCATGGCCGCTCGGCTGTTCGATCGGCCCGCGGACCAGAAAAGGAGACGTGTCGATGACCACGACGGCTGATTCGCCGCCAACCCCGATCATCCTGACCCAGAAGCGGATCTGGTTGATCTTCGCCGCGCTGATCGCGGGGATGTTCTTGGCCAGCCTCGATCAAATGATCGTCGGCACCGCGATGCCCACCATCGTCGGCGATCTCGGCGGCATCTCCCATATGGCCTGGACCGCAACCTCGTATCTGCTGGCCACCACCATCGTCATGCCGATCTACGGCAAATTCGGCGACATGTTCGGCAGGCGTTGGCCTTTCCTGTTCGCGATTACCGTGTTCACGGCAGCCTCGATCGGTGCGGCCGCGTCGACAGGTTTCTGGGAGTTCATCGTGTTCCGCGGGCTGCAAGGCGTCGGCGGTGGCGGGCTGATGATCCTGGCGCAGGCCATCATCGCGGATGTGGTGCCGGCCAAGGACCGCGGCAAGTACATGGCGCCGATGGGTGCCGTCTTCGGCATCACCTCGGTCGGCGGTCCGCTGCTCGGCGGCTTCTTCGCCGATCACCTCGATTGGCGCTGGTGCTTCTGGATCAACGTGCCGGTCGGTATCGCGGCGTTGGTCATCGCATTCCACTACCTGAATATCCCCAGCCACCGCCCCAAGACCCGGCCCGACTATCTCGGCGTCGTCTTGATGTCGTCGGCGACCGCGCTGCTGATCCTGATCACCGATTGGGGCGGCAAGCAGCACGCGTGGGGCTCGACGACGATGGTGTCGATGATTGCCGCGTTCGTGATCGTGGTCGCGGCCTTCGTGATGGTGGAGGCGCGCGCGGAGGAGCCGATGCTGCCGCTGTGGCTGTTCCGCAACCGGACCTTCGTGCTGACCTCGGTGATCGGGTTCCTGATCGGTCTGGTGATGTTCGCCGCGCTCGCCTTCATCCCGACCTATCTACAGATGGCCACCGGTGCGTCCGCCTCGGTCTCCGGCCTGCTGTTGATACCGATGATGGTCGGCATGATGGCCACCTTGATCACGTCCATGACCGTGATCACCAAGACCGGCCGATACCGGGTCTACCCGCCGGTCGGTGCGGCGCTCATGGGTCTCGACCTGTTGTGGCTGACCCAACTCGACGCGAACACCTCGATGTGGGTTGTTTCTGCCATGCTGTTCGTGATGGGTGCCGGCCTCGGCTTGATCATGCAGATCATTGTGTTGGTCGTGCAGAATTCCGTAGCGCCCAACCAGATCGGCACCGCGACCAGCGCCAACAACTACTTCCGGGAAATGGGTGGCGCGCTCGGCGTCGCGATCTTCGGCTCGATCTTCACCAGTCGGTTGACCGAGGGGCTCACCGACGTCTTCGTGTCGAACGGACCGGAAGCGGCGGCGGCGAAACTCGACCCGAGTGCCCTGGTGCCGTCGGTTGTCAAGCAACTGCCCGAAACCCTGCACGACGCGATCGTCGGAGCCTACGTCGACGCCCTCGTGCCCGGCTTCTGGTACCTGATCCCCGGTGCGATGCTGGCGTTCCTGCTCGCCCTGTTCATCCCGCACCTGAAGCTCTCCGATGAGGCGGGCATGGTCGCCCGCGGCGAAGCGGTGATGGCCGAGACCGATGATCTCGAGACGGACCCGAAGGTGGTAGCCGAACGCTGAGACGGACCCGCCCGGTGGTCGGCTTTTCGGCGACCCGCCTGTCACCGAGGTCACTGATCGAACGCGATACGCACTCGCCCCGATTCCGGCAGTGGTTTGCATTCGGTCGACGCCGCAGGCCGTGCCACGGCTCGACTGGGTGTGTGCCGCGTGCGGGACGGATCGGTATGCCGATCGGACGGACGGTGCGGCGATCGCCGATTGCGCCGGCGGCGAACGAGGGTGCGCGATCGGCACAGGCAGGCGCATCCTGGTGGAGAGAAGGTGTAAACCGGGCTGCAGATGGGGGCCGTCGTGGACGACGATTCGGTTCGTTCCTCGGCGTCGAACGCCGAAGATGCTGCGATGGATGCCTATTCGCGTACGGTCAGCGCGGTGGCGGCGTCGGTTACGCCGCATGTGGCCAGCGTGCGAACGCGCCGGGGGACCGGGTCGGCGGTGGTATTCACCGACGACGGTTTTCTATTGACCAACGCGCACGTCGTCGGCTCGGGCGCCAGCGGCGAGGTGGTGTTCGCCGACGGGGTGGAATCGCGGATCGATGTCGTCGGAGTCGATCCCCTATCGGACCTCGCGGTGTTGCGCGCGCGAGGCGGGGCGCCGGGCGCCGTCGTCCTCGGCGACGCCGACAGACTGGTCGTCGGGCAGCTCGTGGTGGCGGTCGGGAGTCCGCTGGGGCTGGCGGGCTCGGTCACCGCAGGCGTGATCAGTGCGCTCGGCAGGGCGGTCCCGGTCGCGTCACGCCGCGCCGGACGGGTGATCGAGGATGTGATCCAGACCGACGCCGCATTGAATCCAGGCAATTCTGGTGGGGCACTGGCAGATTCGGCGGGCCGGGTCGTCGGGGTCAATACCGCGGTCGCGGGAGTCGGTCTCGGCCTTGCGATTCCGATCAACACGACCACCCGGCTGATCATCACCACCTTGCTCAGCGAAGGTCGGGTGCGTCGCGCCTATCTCGGTTTGGTCGGGGTGCCCGCGCCGCTGCCCGCTACCGTCGCCGCGCGCACCGGGCAGCCGGCGGGCGTGCGCGTCGTGGAAGTAGTGCGCGGTGGTCCCGCCGACCATGCCGGATTACGTCGAGGCGATTTGGTATTGAGCGTGGCGCGCTCGGAAGTTCGTGATGCGCAAGGCATTCAGCGTCAACTGTTCGCCGAGGCGATCGGGGTCTCGCTGCCGGTGACGGTGTTGCGCAATGGGGCGATGGTGGATGTCTTCGCGGTGCCGATCGAGCTGACCGTCGACTGATGCGTTGGCCTGTCCGGGTGGGGACTATTCGGGTACCGAGACCGGCGCGGGCGCATCGGCAGCCGTCGCCGGTTCAGGAGTCTGCGTCCACCGCGCGTCGACGACGAGGCCGATGATCCCGACCGCAATACAGACACCGGACACCGCGAACATGGCCGGATGGGTGCCGCCGGTGAGCGCGTCGCCGAGGATGACGGTGCCGACAGTGCCGGGCAGGATACCGACGACCGTGGCGATCATGTAGGGCCAGAACCGGATCGAGGACAGTCCACAGCAGTAGTTGATCACCGAGAACGGCGCGAACGCGATCAGCCGCAGCGATCCGACTGCCAGCCAGCCGCGGCGTTCGAGGCGATCATCGATGGCGCGCACGGCCGGATGGGTGAGATGCGCCGCCACCCTGTCCCGGTCGAGGGCGCGCACGAGCAGGATCGCCAAGGCCGCGCTGACCGTCGTCGCTGTCACCGCGAGTGCGATGCCGAGTGCCGGACCGAAGAGCACACCGGCGCTCACAGTCAGCACTGTTCGCGGCATCGGCGCCACCGTAACCAGCGCGTGCACCACTAAGAACAGCAGCGGAAAAAGGGGACCGACCGTGCTCGCCCAGTCCTGCATCTGCTGCGGACTCGGCAGCGGAATCAGCATCGCCGCGACGAAGAGCGCGCCGCCGCCGACGAGCAGCGCGACGACACGCGGGTCACGGATCAACCTGGTCACCCGTGCGAGGTTACCGGGTAGTAGTGGCGGCCAAGGTCAACCGACCGGAAACCTCCCGCTAGCATCAAAGGAAACGGGACGAATGACCGTTAACCTAAATGCTCGCTGAGCTGGGCGAATACGACGGTATCGGGCCACGCAGTGAGTGCGCCCGTAATCGAGTGGAAGAGGACAGCAGCATGCCGATTGCTTCAGATCCGACAGCGGATCCGGTGCCCGAGTACGCCGCGTGGCGCACGGGTGTGGCCGGAGTTCTCGCGAAGGCTCGCAGGGTCGACGCCGCCGATCTTCCCGAGGACCCCGAGCGGCTGCTCGCGGAGACTACCTACGACGGGCTGACCGTCAACCCGCTCTACACCCGCCGCGACGAGCGGGCCGAACAGCCGCTGCCGGGTACCTTCCCCTTCGTGCGGGGCCGGGACGCGACCCGTGATGTGAACCGCGGCTGGTATGTGAGCGCCTACGTCGGCGCCGCCGATGCCGCGGCGGCGAACCGCGAGATCATGTTCGGTTTGGAAAACGGCGTCAGCGCGGTGTGGCTCGGCGTCGGCGAGCGTGGCGTGCCGGTCGCCGACGTGCCAGGAGCTCTGTCGGGGCTGCTGTTCGAGCTGGCTCCGCTGACCTTGGATGCCGGTAATGCGGCCTCAGCGGCGGCCGCGCAGATCTTCACCGTCCTCGACGGCTACGAGCTGTCCGCGCGTAAGGACATACAGGTCGGGCTCGGCGCGGCTCCGCTCACCAGCCGCTTCGCGAGCACCGACGACGTCGACCTCACCGAGGCGCTCGGCCTTGCCGGGCAGGCGATCGCGCGTGCCGAGACCGTTCGCGCGATCACCGTGGACGGCACCGTTTTCCACGACGCCGGCGCTTCGGATGCCCAGGAACTGGGGGCCGCGGTAGCGGCCGGTCTGGAGTATCTCCGCGCCCTCGCCGAGGGCCAGGACATCGCGGATGCGCTCGGCCAGCTCGAGTTCCGCTACGCCGCGACCGATGACCAGTTCGCCACCGTCGCGAAATTCCGCGCGGCCCGGCAGCTCTGGGCCCGTGTCGCGCATGTGTGCGGTGCACCCGCGTTCGGTGGCGCGCCGCAGCAGGCCGTGACCTCCGCGGCCATGATGACTCAGCGTGACCCATGGGTGAACATGCTGCGCACCACTCTTGCCGCGTTCGGCGCCGGTGTCGGCGGCGCGGACACCGTGACGGTGCTGCCCTTCGACTCGGCCCTGCCCGCCGGTGAACTCGGAGTTTCCAAGCCGTTCGCCGACCGGATGGCTCGCAATACCCAGTTGCTGCTGCTCGAGGAATCGCGCATCGGTCACGTGCAGGACCCGGGCGCGGGTTCCTGGTACGTCGAGGACCTCACCGCCGCGCTCGCCGCCAAGGCGTGGGAGTTCATGCAGGAGATCGAGGCGGCGGGCGGCTATCAGGCCGCGCTTGCGTCCGGTCTGATCGCCGAGCGGATCGCCGCGACGAGGGCGGCGCGGGATTCCGATGTCGCGCACCGTAAGACGGCGGTCACCGGCGTGAACGAATTCCCGAACCTGGCCGAGCAGCCACTGTCGGAGGCCGCGCGTCAGGATGCGCGGATCGCTCGCTACGGCGCGCAATTCGAGGCGCTGCGTAACCGGTCGGATGCCTACCTGGCGGCCAACGGTTCTCGGCCGCGTGCACTGCTTGTGCCGCTCGGTTCGGTTGCCGAGCACAATGTGCGGGTCACTTTCATCGCCAACCTGCTGGCCTCGGGCGGCATCGAATCGATCAACCCCGGGCCACTGGCGGCCGATAGAATCGGCCCGGCGGCAACGGAATCCGGTGCCACGATCGCGGTGCTGTGTGGTTCGGACAAACGCTACGGCACCGATGCGGGCGACGCGGTCGATGCTTTGCGTGCCACTGGGGTCGTGACGGTGCTTTTGGCCGGTTCCGCGAAGGCCGTCGCGGACTTGACCGGTGCGCAGCGCCCCGACGGTTACCTCGCGGCGCGCATCGATGCGGTCGCCGCGCTATCCGGCCTGCTGGAGAAGGTGGGAGCCTGATGACACTGAGTGGAATCGAACGACAGGGCGAGATAAAGCACGTGATCGGCAGTTTCGCCGACGTGCCGCTGGCCGAGCGCCCCGCCGAGCCCGCCGCGGTGGATGCCGCACAGGTGGACGCCTACGTTCATGCTGCCGCCGAGGCGAACAACTACACGCCCGAGCAGCTGGTGTGGTCGACGCCGGAAGGCATCGAGGTGCCTCCGGTGTTCACCAAGGCGGACCGGGATGCCGTTGCCGCGGAAGGGTATCCCCTCGACAGCGTGCCAGGGATCGCGCCGTTCCTTCGTGGACCGTACCCGACGATGTACGTCAACCAGCCGTGGACCATTCGCCAGTACGCGGGCTTCTCCACCGCCGCCGACTCGAATGCCTTCTACCGCCGCAACCTGCAAGCCGGGCAGAAGGGGTTGTCGGTCGCCTTCGACCTGGCCACCCACCGCGGCTACGACTCCGACCATCCGCGCGTCCAGGGCGACGTCGGCATGGCTGGAGTCGCCATCGATTCCATCCTCGACATGCGTCAGCTTTTCGATCACATTCCGCTCGATCAGGTCAGCGTCTCGATGACCATGAACGGTGCGGTGCTGCCGATCCTCGCGCTGTATGTCGTTGCGGCGGAAGAACAGGGCGTGACGCCCGACCAGCTGGCGGGAACCATTCAGAACGACATTCTGAAAGAGTTCATGGTCCGCAACACCTACATCTATCCGCCCAAGCCCTCGATGCGGATCATCTCCGACATCTTCGCCTACACCAGCTCGAAGATGCCGAAGTTCAACTCGATCTCCATCTCCGGCTACCACATTCAGGAAGCGGGCGCGACCGCCGACCTGGAGCTGGCCTACACCCTGGCCGACGGCGTCGAATATCTGCGCGCCGGTATCGCGGCGGGCATGGAGGTCGACAAGTTCGCGCCGCGGCTTTCGTTCTTCTGGGCGATCGGCATGAACTTCTTCATGGAGGTCGCCAAGTTGCGGGCCGGGCGGCTGCTGTGGAGCGAGCTGGTCGCGAAGTTCGAGCCCAAGAGCGCGAAATCGCTGTCGCTGCGCACCCATTCGCAGACCTCCGGCTGGTCGCTCACCGCGCAGGACGCCTACAACAATGTGGCGCGCACCTGCATCGAGGCGATGGCCGCGACCCAGGGCCACACCCAGTCGCTGCACACCAACGCCCTCGACGAGGCGCTCGCGCTGCCGACGGACTTCTCCGCCCGCATCGCCCGCAACACCCAGCTGCTGATCCAGCAGGAGTCCAACACCACTCGGCCGATCGACCCGTGGGGCGGCTCGTACTACGTGGAGTGGCTGACCCACCAGCTGGCCAACCGCGCGCGTGCCCACATCGCCGAGGTGGAAGCGCACGGCGGTATGGCGCAGGCCATCGGCGAGGGCATCCCGAAGCTGCGCATCGAGGAGGCAGCGGCCCGCACCCAGGCGCGTATCGACACCGGTCAGCAGCCGGTGATCGGCGTCAACAAGTACCAGGTCGAACAGGACCAGGTGGTCGAGGTCCACAAGGTCGAGAACTCGCGGGTGCGTACCGAGCAGATCGAGAAGCTGCAACAGCTTCGCGCCGAACGTGATTCGGCCGAGGTCGAACGTGCGCTCGCCGAATTGACCCGTGCCGCTGGTTCTTCGGAAGGCGGCATGGCAAACAACCTGCTCGCCCTCGCAATCGACGCCGCGCGCGCCAAGGCGACCGTCGGTGAGATCTCCGACGCGCTGGAGCAGGTCTACGGCCGCCACCAGGCCGAGATCCGTACGCTCTCGGGTGTGTACCGCGACGAAGCCGGGAAGGTGACCAACATCAGCAAGGCCATCGAGCTGGTCGAGGAATTCGCCGAGGCGGAAGGCCGTCGACCGCGCATCCTGGTCGCGAAGATGGGACAGGATGGCCATGACCGAGGTCAGAAGGTGATCGCGACGGCCTTCGCCGACATCGGCTTCGACGTCGATGTGGGGCCGCTGTTCCAGACACCGGAAGAGGTGGCGCAGCAGGCGGCCGACAACGACGTGCACGTCGTCGGTGTGTCCTCGCTCGCGGCAGGCCACCTCACGCTGGTGCCCGCCCTGCGGCAGGCACTGGCCGACGTCGGTCGCCCCGACATCATGGTCATTGTCGGCGGCGTGATCCCGCCCGGTGACTTCGACGAATTGTACGAGGCGGGTGCTGCGGCCATCTTCCCGCCGGGCACCGTTATCGCCGATGCGGCGATCGACCTGTTGAAGAAGCTCGCTACCGAACTCGGACATGAGATCGGGAGCGGCACCGTGGACTCCACCGGCGCCGAATGAGCAAACGCGTCATCGACGTAGACGCACTCGCCGAGGCGGTCCGCGACAACGAGCGGGCCGCCTTGGCGCGGGCGATCACGTTGGTCGAATCGACACGGGCCGATCATCGGGCCCTTGCGCAGCAACTGTTGCTGCGGTTGACCCCCGGCGCGGGCACCAAGGACGCTGTGGTGTCGAATCGTGTTGGTATCACCGGTGTTCCAGGCGTCGGCAAGTCGACCTTCATCGATGCGCTCGGCATGGATCTGCTCGGTAAGGGGCACCGTGTCGCGGTGCTGGCGGTCGATCCGTCCTCGACCCGCACCGGCGGCTCGATCCTCGGCGATAAGACCCGTATGGCGCGACTGTCGTTGGAGCGCAACGCTTATATCCGCCCGTCGCCTACCGCGGGCACCCTCGGCGGGGTCGCCAAGGCGACGCGCGAAACCATCGTCTTGCTCGAGGCAGCGGGCTACGACGTGATCCTGGTGGAGACCGTCGGCGTCGGGCAGTCCGAGGTGACGGTCGCAAATATGGTCGACGTCTTCTGCTTTCTCACCCTGGCCAGGACCGGAGATCAGTTGCAGGGCATCAAAAAAGGTGTCCTCGAGCTCGCGGACCTGGTCGCGGTGAACAAGGCCGACGGCAGACACGAACTCGAAGCCAAGGGCGCCGCCCGCGAGCTTGCAGGCGCGCTGCGCCTCATCCACCCACACAACGCCCTCTGGCGCCCACCGGTTCTCACCATGAGTGGACTGGAAGGCCAAGGCCTCGACAAGTTCTGGGACACCGTCCTCGAGCACCGACGAGTCCTGACCGACGCGGGGGAGTTCGACGAGAAGCGCCGCCGTCAGCAAATCGACTGGACCTGGACCATGGTTCACGACCAGTTGTCACGCCGCCTGGCGGACAACCCGAAGGTGAAAGCCATCCGCGCCACGGTGGAAAGGCAGGTCCGCGAGGGTTCTCTCACCGCTGCCCTCGCCGCCGAAGAGATACTCGACGCCTTCGATAGTTGACGGTCTCCGGGCGGCACCGCTGTCCTAGGACTGATGGTGCCTGCCCGGCGGCCCGTCGCTGTGCCATTGTTGGTGTATGCGCCTGAGTCTTTCGATTGCCGATTTCACCTGGCCCGACTCGCCCGCACAGATCGGGCCGCGGGTCGACCGGATCGCCCGTGCCGCCGACCAGGTCGGGCTCGACACTGTGTTCGTGATGGATCATCTGTTCCAGATCGGCTCGAACGGGCCGCCGGAGAACGACATGCTCGAGGCATATGCCGCGCTCGGGTATATCGCGGGACGGACCGAACGGGTCCGGATCGGTGCCTTGGTAACAGCGGTCAGCTACCGCGACCCCGGCCTGCTGATCAAGAGTGTCACCACGCTCGATGTGCTGTCGGGCGGCCGAGCCTGGCTCGGCATCGGTGCGGCATGGAACGCCGACGAGTCCGTGAGCCTCGGCCTATCCTTCCCGCCGACTTCCGAGCGCTACGAAAGACTCGAAGAGACCCTGCAGATCGCGAAGCAGATGTGGGAAGGCTCCGATCGGCCGTTCGAAGGCAAGCACTACACCCTGACGCGGCCGTTGAACGTCCCGAATTCGCTGACCCGTCCGCACCCGCCGATCATGATCGGCGGGCAAGGCGAGCGAAAGACCCTCCGGTTGGTCGCGCAGTACGCGGACGCGTGCAATCTGTTCGGCGGCTCGGTCGAGAACGTGGCAACCAAACTCGATGTCCTGCGCGGACACTGCGAGTCGGTCGGACGGCCGTACGAAGACATCGAGAAGACGATGGTGGAGTACTTTCACCCGGACAAATCTGTTGCCGAGCAGGTCGATTCATTCGGCAGGTATGCCGAGATCGGGATAGAGCACATTGTGCTCGGGCGGTCGGGGGCGTTCGTAGACGAGGACTTCGAGGCGATCTCGGAGCTGGTGACGGCGGCAGCGGCACTCTGAGGTCGGACGGCGGGTGTACGGGCGGTGTGTTCGGCGAAGCGCATGGCTGGTCGGTAGGTCGCGCCCGATGCCGTATAGACGGTGCCGTTGTCTCAGAGCGCATCTGAGAACTCGGCGTCTGGTCGGCGTGTCAGGCGTGGGATCTGAGAGGACTCCCGGTACGACTGAGATTTCCACACCATGACGTCACTACCGAGAGTCCCTGTGCCAGTGTCGCTTACCTGCTCGTGTTCGTCGTGCCCGGCCCACGGCAAGTCGCCGGCCGGCTCGCCGAAGTACCCGTTCTATCTGGTGCGTGGCGGCATCGCCTGGATGCAGCTTCCGCACGACTTCCCGCCAGCCAAAACCGTCTACGACATCTATCGAGGGTGGGCGAAAGCCGGTGCGTGGCAACGTATCCGCGATATGTTGCGTGATCGCGTCCGGGTACGCGCCGGGCGGAACCCTCAACCGAGCGCAGCTGTCATCGACTCACAAACCGTCCGCGGCGCCGACACCGTGGCCACCGGCATAACTGGATACGATGCCGCCGAGAAGACCAAGGGCCGCAAGCGCCATATCGCCACCGATACCACCGGGCTGCTGCTGCCGGTCGTGGTGACCGCCGCCTGCATCCAGGACCGCGACGCCGCACACCGGCTGCTGGCCGCCGTGTGCGCCCGCTTCGCCACCATCACGCTGGTGTTCGCCGACGGCGGCTACGCAGGCCGCCTGGTTTTTGGTCGAAATCCGTTGTTGCGCCAGCGATTCAGATCGTCAGGCGCAGCGACACCGCCGCCGGGTTCGAGGTACTGCCCCGCCGCTGGGTTGTCGAACGAACATTTGGGTGGCTGACCAAACACCGGCGCCTGGTCCGCGACTACGAAACCCGCCCCAACCACCACGAAGCGATGATCTACATCGCCGCCATCCGAACCCTCACCCGTCGATTAGCTCACAGGACCGGCCAGCAGAGCATCCCCAGTGCAGCCTCCGCGTTGTCCCAACTCGCCGGACCACTCGGCTTCACCGAAAGACGCTCCAGCGCCGCCATGGCTTCCGGGCCACCCATCGCGCCCAGCAGCTCGATGGCCGAGTCGGCACCGATGTCCTCGATCACGCACCGCTCGGTCAGCTCCACCGCCCACTCGGCGAAACGGCCCGGATCTGGGTCGAGAGCCAGCCAGCGGAACACCGAGTCGGCCGTGTCATGCCGCAGGAACGGGATCAGCGCCCGCATCACCACTTCGACGTGATCCACGACGTGCCGCTGCAACGAGTACAGCCTCTCCCGCCCCCGCCACTCCCGCACGAGCTCGTCCACACCGGCCCACGTCACCTGACTGGTGCGGGGCATCCTCATCCCGACGGCCTGATGGAATTCCTCCCACACGTGCCACAACAGTCCAGGCGACGGCGGCTCAGGCACATAAGGCGCCAATTCCGAGTCCTCCAGCAGCACGGCTACCACCTGGCGGGCCTCGGCCACCCGCTCGTCGGTGCGCGGCAGGTCTAGGATCCGGCTCCAGTCGCATTCGTCCCAGGGCTGCGGCAAGGACCGCAGGGCGCGGGGCAGGACATAGTCACCCTCCGGATCACGCCACCGCGCGACCTGCGGATCCCACATCTCCTCAGCACTCGACTCCGTGTCCAACTCGCTCACCCCGCCGTCCCACCAACCTCTCGCATCCAACGTCCGCTCATTCGATACCCACGTGCGCGTCGGCGCTGTCGGACGCCTTCCCTTCTGACCAGACCATCGTGCCTTCACTCAACGAACAGCCCGCACCACCCGCCAAAGATCTGAGTTTCCAGACGCTCTCTCAGAGGTTGTCGACGATCGTCGCGACCTCGCGTGCGCAGCCGTAACCGATGGTGATGCCGGACCCGCCGTGACCGTAGTTGTGAATCACGGGCGTGGCGGTGGATCGGTCGAGTTCGAGGCGAACCTCGCTCCTGCCAGGCCGCAAGCCGACGAGCGTTTCGAGGACTCGACTCTCGGCCAGCTGTGGGGCGAGGTCGCGGCATCGGTCGAGGATCGACTGTGTCAGAGCGGGATCGGGAGTCACATCCCACTCGTTGGTATCGAGAGACCCGCCGAGGATACAGTCGTTCGCGCGTGGATGGACATACGCACGGCCCAGCGGATGCGTCTCGTCGCGGACCGATACGGACAGTCCGGGATTGCTCACGCGAACGATTTGTCCGCGAATCGGATACATCGTGTGATCGTCGACCAGTTCTCCGGCGCGCAACCCGGCACAGTTGATCACTACGTCCGGTGTCAGATCGGCGACGTCATCAATCCGGTGGACCGTGCGCTGGACCCACCGCGCCCCTGCCGCGTCGACCTGGTCGCGAAGATGCGGCAGAAAGACGGGCATCTCGACAAGCGGCACCGCGAATCGGAAACCGAAGGTGTAGCCGGGCGGGAGCACGTCCTGTTCGGCGGCGCGAAACCCGCGGACGGTGTGCGACCACATCGGAATCGAGGGCTCGTTCCGGTACAGGGCCAGCGATTCGCACATACGCACGCCGGGCGTACCGGCGGCGGCCTTCTTTTCCAGATGCGCGAATGTCTCCGTACTCCACGCATCGACTCGGTCGGCGGGGCCTGCCGCGGTCGGAAACCACACGGCCGCAGCAAGAAATGATGTCGTCGCGCTGATCGGTTCCGCACTCACGACGGTCACATCGTGGCTGCCGCGTAGCAGTTCGGCCGCTGACGAGAGACCAGAAATCCCCGAACCGATGACGACGACGTGCATCTGGGGGAGTTTACCGCTCGGGGGTGGCAGCGGCATGGGAGGTGCGTGTCGAGCGGTCGGTGGGCGGGCGCTGGGGGTGGGTTGGGTCGAGTTGGGGGTGGGTTGGGTGAGGGGGTTGGTCGGGCTGCGGTTTGGGGTGGTGGTCATGCAGAAACTCTTCGGGATCAGCGTTCCAGGAGGGGTTGGCGGTCAATGGTTTTGCCGGGGGTAATGCTGGGCACGTCAGGTGGGGTACCCGACTTTCTCTACCGCGACTCGGGCGGGCAGGCGCCGGTTTCCAGCGTGAGGACTGGCTATGGTTGCGTTACAAGCGGTTTGAGTAACGAAAGGTAGTCATAGGGTGTTTTTATGGGCGTTCGCTGCCGCCATTTTTACTACCGTCGATAGCCATTTCACCAACGCCGATCACTGCGAAACGGAATTGACAATGATTTCATGATGTGGAATGGCAAGCGGTGCCGGAGTGTGCGACGAGCAGGGCTGCGGCTTTCTGCCGTACGGACAGCTTCGTCGGGTGTATCGCGGAACGATGCACGATGTGATATCGAGGAGCGGTGAACAGTAAATATTTGTTACCGGTTCTCCAATGATGGTATGTGAAAAGGGGTGTCCAACAAAGAATTTCGAGATATAATTCGAACATGGATTCGAACCCCGCCTCGATCACCGACCCGTCGGTAGAGGCGGCGTTATCCACCCTCGAAGCCGGACTCAC
>NZ_JBKORD010000010.1:0-329972 GCF_046764875.1 Nocardia arseniciresistens | reverse complement strand
CTGACCAACGCATCATCTTGCATGCCCGCGATATCGGCTGCACCCACCCCGGCTGCTCGAAACCCGGATACCTATGCCAAACCCACCACCGTCAGGAATGGGCCCACGGCGGTTCCACCGACGCTGACCAACTCACCTTCGCCTGCGAACCCCACCACCGCCTCGTCGGTAGCGGGGAAATGCAGTGGGCCACCACCCCGGCACCGGCAGGCCATCCCACACCCAGTCGCACGCAATGGATCCCACCAAAAACCACCGACCCCAACCAAACACCCCGGATCAACCACTACCACCATCCAAGCGAATACCTCGCACCCCAACACCACCCACCCACCAGTTAATCCGGTTGCAGCCCGTGGGGCATGGCGGCTCGCCGATCGAACTGACGATCGCCATCACCGCCAGCGACTGGGGCGGAGTAAATTGCTGCCCGCGCAGGCCACGCTGAGACCAGCACCGCGCTGGGCAAGCAGGAAGTCGCGCAGTCGGATTCGGACTCGACCGCGAAGTCGCGTTTAGGTTCGGCGTGTTGGTCCCCTCAGCGGAACTAGGCACCGAGGCGGGTCAATGCCATTTCAGCAGCGTCGAACCGCTTTCGCGGCATTCCATGGTATTCGGAGTTCAACCGCGCAGGGCTCGGCTGAGGATTTCCTCGACTACATCGCTCTTGGCGTTCGCGTAGTGTTGAACGAAATTCCAATCTTGCTGGGCGAGTTCGCGTTTGATTCGCTCGTAGTACGTGCGGTCGCCGTCGTGAGTGCGAAGCCAATCGCGGAAGGCGAGTATCCGCTCGATTTCGGGGGCGCCTGGTTCCGGGGAGAAGACGTGCAGGTTGACGCTCCATGGTGCGCCGAGTTCTGTCCGCCGGATGAGGCAGCGGTGCTGGTACCAATCCGGCTCTCGAATTCGAAGTGTGTAACCGATGGCCTCGAGAGCGGGGATGTAGGTCGCCTCGTCGGCGGTGTCGGGGATGACCAGCAGGATGTCGATAATCGGTTTGGCCGCGAGGCCGGGCACAGAGGTCGAGCCTGTATGTTCGATGCGTAGAGCCAGCGTGCCGAGTGCTGCTCGTAGTGCCGCTTCCCCTTGGGAGTACCAGGTCGGCCATTCAGGGTTGTAGTCCTCGACGATTACCTTGACCGCGTACGGTTTCAGGTCGCCGATGGTTGCGGCCGTGATCTCATCGTCGGAATCCAATGTCGCCACACCTCACCGTAGCGCGAAAACGCGCTGCCGTAGCCGAGTCTCGGATGAGTTTGCGGCTCACTCCGTGGTGAAGACGAACGCGTACCAGTTGTCGGAGAGCTTCTCGAACCGCCGGTTGAAAGTCTGCGCGGGCTCGATGGAGGGGGAGTAGACCCAGCCGGTGATGTTGGAACCTATGGCACCATCGGCGTCGTAGAAGTAGACACGGTCATCTGTCCGGCGGTCGGCGAAGCTGATATCGAGACCGCCCAGGCTCAGGTCTGCGCGGGTGCTCGGGCCGTTCGCGCGGAGCATCTCGAGGGCGGCTTTTTCCATCGCTGGGCGTGCGGATTCGAAGTCGGCGGGCCGCAGGACAAGGCCCAGCACGATTCCGGTGACAGCCACCGCGGGCACTGCGGTGACCTTCCATGACCAACGGCCCTCTCTGCCTACGAGATACAGCGTCTTGATCGCCCACACAACGAGCCCGGGCCCCAGCAGAACGGTGCCGACCAATAGACCTATCAGCTGGTCGGGTCCAGTTAGTCCGCCGACGAACGGGATGTGGTCGATGCGGACGAATAGCAGGGCCGCCACGCCGATGAGGGCCATCGCCAGCACTACCGGGCCGGGCGGTTCGGCGGCATTATCCGTATGAGAAACACTCACAGCCGCGACCCTAGCAACGGTAGTGGCGGTTTCGGTCACAGCCAGTCGCCTGGCCGGAAAACTTTCCTACCCGAGGTGTCGCGTCTCAGCCGCCGATCGGGTGTAGGCAGTAGCTCTTGTCGGAGTGCTTGACCTTGTCCGTACCCGGGTGCTGTTTGATGATGGCCGCAGTGCAGACGTTGTCGTCGCGGGAAGCGCTCTTGGCGTTCACCTGGAAGGCGCCGGGTTCGGTGCAGGGGATCTTTCGCAGTTTCGCGAGTTGCATTCCGCTATTCACGTCGGTGAAACAGTCGCCTACCTCGGCATTGAGCTGGAGGCACACATAGGTTGTGCTGCCGCGCTTAGAGGAGTTGTATTCCTCGAACTCGCCCGCGGGACAGCGCTGCGTTTTCCAGCCACGCACCACCCGCACTGCCGCCTCGGGATTGTTGCAGCCACGTTCCCGGAAGTCGAACCGATCCTTTCCGGGTGGGTCGACCAAATAGCCGCAGTCGCCGGATTCCATGGTCGATGCTTTCTCCGAGCCACAGCCGACCACGCCGAGCGCCACGAACAGCAGGGCAGCGAAGATCGACATGGCACGTCTATGGAATAGCCTGCGGGCCGGGGCATTTCGGGATGGGCGCGCTGGGGCGCTACCGCTGCTCCGGTGCGGTGGCCATCCGCCGAGGTAGCGAGGCACACCAGACATCAACTGGGACATAGCGATAACGATGCCACAGCGGCGTAAAGGCAAGTGGCCCCGACTGTTTCCAGTCGGGGCCACTCGAAAACGCTCAGCGCGGGGCTATCAGCCCTTGTGCGATTTGACCGCTTCGGTCAGCTGCGGGGCGACGTTGAACAGGTCGCCGACGATGCCGTAGTCCGCGATCTCGAAGATCGGGGCCTCTTCGTCCTTGTTGACCGCGACGATGGTCTTCGAGGTCTGCATACCTGCGCGGTGCTGGATCGCGCCGGAGATGCCGAGGGCGATGTAGAGCTGCGGCGAGACCGTCTTGCCGGTCTGGCCGACCTGGAACTGGCCCGGGTAGTAGCCCGAATCGACCGCGGCACGCGAAGCGCCGACAGCGGCACCCAGCGAGTCGGCGAGCGCCTCGACGACCGAGAAGTTGTCGGCGGAACCGACACCACGGCCACCGGAGACGACGATGGTCGCCTCGGTGAGCTCCGGACGGTCGCCACCGACGATCGGCTCACGGGAGATGACGCGCACGACGCCGTCTTCCTGAGCCGGGACCTCGACGGTGACCTTTTCACCCGCGGCGGCCTGGGGGGCGGCCTCGATGGCGCCGGGGCGCACCGAGATCACCGGGACGTCGCCGGTCGCCTTGGCATCGACGGTGAACGCGCCACCGAAGATGGAGTGCACGACCGAGCCGTCGGCCTTGACGTCGATGACATCGACCAGCAGGCCGGAGCCGATGCGGGCGGCAAGGCGGCCCGACACCTCCTTGCCCTCAGCGGTGGCGGCGACGAGGACGGCAGCCGGGGAAGCCGACTCCGACAGTGCGGCAAGCACATCGACCTTCGGGGTCACCAGGAACTTCTCGACATCGTCGGACTCGGCGATGTAGATCTTCTCGGCACCGGCCGCGGCGAGCGCGTCGGCCAGCTTCTCGCCGGTCCCGGCCGGGCCGAGCACGACGGCGGCGGGCGAACCGAGCGAGCGGGCCGCGGTGAGCAGTTCGGTGCTGACCTTCTTGATCGCACCGTCGGCGTGCTCGACGAGCACAAGTACTTCTGACATTTTGTGTTCTCTCCTAAGCAGTCTCGGACGGGCGGATCAGATGATCTTCTGACCGACGAGGTAGGTGGCGATCTTGGTGCCGCCATCGCCCTCGTCCGCGATCTTCTCACCCGCCGTGCGCGGCGGCTTCGGGGTCGCGGAGGTGACGGTGGTGCCCGCGTTCGCGACGCCGACGGTCGCCGGGTCGACACCGAGGTCGGCCAGCGTGAAGGTCAGCACTTCCTTCTTCTTCGCGGCCATGATGCCCTTGAAGGAGGGGAAGCGCGGCTCGTTGATCTTCTCGTTGACGCTGACGATGGCCGGGAGGGTGGCTTCGAGCTTGAAGACGCCCTCGTCGGTCTCGCGCTCACCGGTGATCTTGTCGCCGTCGACGACCAGCTTGCGCAGGTGCGTCAGCTGCGGGATGCCGATGTACTCGGCGATGATGGCGGGCACGGCTCCGGCGCGACCATCGGTCGCCTCGTTGCCTGCGATGACCAGCTCGACGCCCTCGATCTGGCCGAGTGCGGCAGCGAGCACATAGGCGGTCTGCACGGCATCGGAGCCGTGGATCGCCGGGTCGTTGACGTGGATGGCCTTGTCGGCGCCCATGGACAGCGCCTTGCGGATGGCCTCGGAGGCACGGTCCGGACCGGCGGCCAGCACGGTGACCTCGCCGCCCTGGGCCTCCTTGATCAGCAGCGCTTCTTCGACGGCGCGCTCGTTGATCTCGTCGAGGACGGCGTCGGCGGCCTCGCGGTCGAGCGTGTAGTCACCATCGGTCAGCTTGCGCTCGGACCAGGTGTCGGGAACCTGCTTGATGAGTACGACGATGTTCGGCATGGGTCTTCGTCGACCTCCTGTTCTGGGGGCACGGTGTGGTGGTCGCACGAGCGGGCCGCACGTCCATTGATTAGCTCAGGGCGTGACACTACCTTACGTTAAGTTACCCATGGGTAACTTAACGTCTTCTCTCTCACAACACCGGTCCGGGCGTTATCGTGCGCCGGTTGTACCAGTAACGTCGGAGCGATGAATCGAGTATCGCGTAGCGATTCCACGAGGGGTGGTAGCCGGGTGGCGGGAGGGCAAGAGACTGTGATCCCTGCCGCAGTGGGCACCCCACCGGGCCTTACTCCCGAGTCGACCGCCGGCGACCTCGAGCCGCTGCCGCTGACCGGTGAGCGCACCGTCCCCGGCATCGCCGAGGAGAACTACTGGTTCCGCAGGCACGAGATCGTCTACGCGCGCCTGCTCGAGCGGTGCGCGGGTAAGAGGGTACTCGAGGCAGGATCCGGGGAAGGCTACGGCGCGAACATGATCGCCGACGTGGCGACCACGGTCACCGGCCTCGACTACGACGCGAGCGCGGTCGCGCACGTACGCGCTCGCTATCCACGCGTCGAGATGATCCGAGGCAATCTCGCCGCGCTGCCGCTCGACGACGCCTCGGTCGATGTGGTGGTGAATTTCCAAGTCATCGAACATCTTTGGGACCAGAGCCAATTCATTCGGGAATGTCTGCGGGTGCTGCGCCCCGGCGGCGAGCTGCTGATCAGCACGCCCAACCGGATCACCTTCTCCCCCGGTCGCGACACCCCACTCAACCCGTTCCACACCAGGGAGCTCAATGCCGCGGAGCTGACCGAACTGCTGGTCGACGCCGGGTTCGACGTCACACTGATGACCGGGGTGCATCACGGCCCGAGCCTGAAAACGTTGGACGCCAAACACGGCGGCTCGTTCATCGACGCCCAGATCGAGCGCGCGCTCGCCGGTGAGCCGTGGCCCGCCGACCTGACCGCCGATGTCGCCGCGGTAACCATCGACGATTTCGCGTTGGCCACCGAGGACATCGATGCGAGCCTCGACCTGGTCGCCATCGCGGTGAAGCCTTGAGCAGACCGGCAGTTCCTGGTCAGTTCACGCTGGTCCTGCATTCCCACCTACCCTGGCTCGCGCACCACGGTCGCTGGCCGGTCGGCGAGGAATGGCTCTATCAGTCCTGGGCCTCGTCCTATCTCCCGGTCGCCGAGGTCCTGAGAAACCTTGCCGCCGAAGGCCGTTCGCATTTGCTGAGCCTCGGCATCACGCCGGTGCTCGCGGCCCAGCTCGACGACCCGCACTGCCTGTCCGGCATGCACCACTGGCTGGGCAACTGGCAACTGCGTGCCGACGAGGCCGCCATGGCGGGCAATACCGCGCTCGGCAAGCACGAACACCGGCTTGCCACCGCCGCGCTCGCCGACTTCGAACAACGCTGGCGCCATGGCGCGTCTCCGGTCTGGCGTTCGCTCATCGACGCCGACGCGATCGAGCTGCTCGGCGGTCCGCTGGCCCATCCGTTCCAGCCGCTGCTCGCCCCCCGGCTGCGCGCCTTCCAGCTCACCGAGGGCCTTGCCGACGCACATCAGCGCTTGGCCCATACCCCGTCCGGGATCTGGGCACCGGAGTGCGGGTACACCCCCGGCATGGAGACCGGATACGCCGAGGCGGGTGTGACGCATTTCATGGTCGACGGTCCGGCACTGCGCGGCGACACCTCGCTCGGGCGGCCGGTACGTGAGTCCGATGTGGTGGCCTTCGGACGCGATCTCCAGGTGAGCTACCGCGTGTGGTCGCCCAAGTCCGGCTATCCGGGACACAGCGCCTACCGTGATTTTCATCACTATGACCATGCGACGGGTCTCAAGCCCGCGCGCGTCACCGGCAAGACGGTGGCCGGTGCGGACAAGGCGCCCTACGACCCGGAGCTCGCGTCCGCCGCGATCGTCCGCGATGTCGACGATTTCGTGCAGACCGTGCGCGAGCGACTTATCTCCGAGTCCGAGCGAATCGGCCGCCCGGCCCTGGTCGTGGCCGCTTTCGACACCGAACTGTTCGGCCACTGGTGGCACGAGGGGCCGCAGTGGCTCGAGCAGGTGCTGCGCGCACTGCCCGAGGCGGGCGTGAATGTCGGCACCCTCGCCGGCGCACGCGAACGCGGGTTCGTCGGCGAGCCCGTTCCCCTTGCGGATTCGTCATGGGGTTCCGGCAAGGACTGGCGGGTCTGGGCCGGCGATCAGGTCCGTGACCTGGTGGAACTCAACGACGACGTGGTCCGCCTCGCCCTCGATACCGTCGAGAAGATGCGGGCCGCCGACGGCGCGGTCGAGCTGCGCGACCCGGTCGCCGACCAATTGCTGCGCGAGGCCATCCTCACCGTGTCCAGCGACTGGGCGTTCATGGTCAGCAAGGACTCCGCCGAGGGCTACGCCAGGGATCGCGCGCACCGGCATGCGCATGCCGTGCGCGAAATCGCGGCCGCGGTCGGCGCGGGCCAAGTCGCCAAAGCACAGCAGTTGGCGGCAGGATGGAGTGCGGCTGACGGACTCTTTCCCGGTTTGGACGCACGGCGGCTTGCCTCAGGGTCCGGTCATCGCTCTGCCGGGGCGGAACACCACGCTGCCGCGCTGGAACTCGCGCCAGGATCAAGTCCCGCCGCGGATCAAGGCTCCGCCTCAGAAGGGCATGCATGAAGATTTTGATGGTGTCGTGGGAGTACCCGCCGGTTGTGGTCGGCGGGTTGGGCAGGCATGTGCACCACTTGGCGACCGAGCTTGCCACCGCGGGCCACGAGGTCGTCGTGCTCTCGCGCCGCCCGAGCGGTACCGACTCCTCGACCCATCCCACCCACTCCTTCATCGCCGAGGGCGTGCTGGTGGTCGCGGTCGCGGAGGACCCGCCGTGTTTCGACTTCGGCGACGACATGCTCGCCTGGACCCTCGCCATGGGCCATGCGATGGTGCGGGCCGGTATCGGGCTCGGCAAGCCGGGCATCGGTGACGGCTGGGTTCCCGATGTCGTGCACGCGCACGATTGGCTGGTCGCGCATCCCGGTATCGCCCTTGCCGAGTACTACGACGTACCGCTGGTGACGACCTTGCACGCGACCGAGGCCGGTAGGCACAGCGGTTGGGTTTCCGGCCGGGTCAACAAGCAGGTCCACTCGGTCGAGTGGTGGCTCGCCAACGAGTCCGACGCGCTCATTACCTGCTCGTCCTCGATGCAGGACGAGGTGGAACGGCTCTACGGGCCGGAGCGGATTCCGCTGCGGGTGATCCGCAACGGCATCGACGTCGGCGCATGGTCCTTCCGTCCGCGCGCACCGCGCACCGGTCCGCCACGGCTGTTGTATGTGGGTCGGCTGGAGTACGAAAAGGGTGTGCAGGACGCGATCGCGGCGCTACCCAGGATCCGGCGCGCCCATCCCGGCACCACGCTGACCATCGCCGGTGTCGGCACCCAGTTCGAGTGGCTGCGCGAGCGCGCCAGGGTGCATCGGGTGGCGCGTGCGGTGACCTTCGCGGGACAACTCGGCCATGACGAACTGCTCGGCTGGCTGCACGGCGCCGACGCGATCGTGCTGCCGAGCAGGTACGAACCGTTCGGCATCGTCGCACTCGAGGCGGCCGCGTCGGGCATTCCGCTGGTCACCTCCACTGCGGGTGGCCTCGGTGAACTGGTCGTCGACGGTGTCACCGGCGCGTCCTTCGAACCCGCCGATGTCGACGGCCTTGTCGAGGCGGTTCGCGCCGTGCTCGACGATCCCGCCGCCGCTCAGGACCGCGCCTACGCCGCGCGCGAACGGCTTACCGCCGACTTCGCCTGGGACGTCGTCGCCGCCGAGACGATCCAGGTCTACCAGTCCGCGAAACGCCGCGTACGCAACCCGATGGGCCGCCCGACCATCGTGGAACGCCCACTCCCCGAACGCGATCCGAACCAGCCGGTCTGACCTGCTCGGCCCGTGCGACCCGCCTATGCCTCCAGCTTCTTCACCGTCTTCTGGACGGTGAGCCACGTGCGCGTGGTGATCTCTTTGCTGTAGGTCTTCTCCATCCACGCCATGAAGTTCGGAGTGCGCGGGTCGCGATTGTCGATAACCGAGAGGACCACACGTGCCGCCTCGTCGTATCCGACGATGCGGACGCCGGGCTCACTATGCTTCAACAGCTCGTGGGTGAGCTTCGGCGGCGCCTGCTTGAGAAAGGTCGCGGTCAGATAGGTCTCGCGGCAATGCGTCAGGCCAGGAAACGGATCGGTGTCGATCAACTTCCGGAGTTCTTCGTAGCTGCGAATGATGGTTCCGCCCGGGATGCCGAGCTCTGCCTTCAGCGCTTCCTGAACGCGCGCTTCCAACTCCGGCATATCGGTATCGGCACTGTGGAACACCACATTGCCGCTCGACAGCAACGTCGCGACCTTCTCGAAACCGAGCCCTTCGAACACCGCGCGCAGCTTCTCGTTCTTCATGTTCGGGTTGGTCGGCATGATCCCGCGCAACAGCGCCGCGTACCTGTTCATGTCGCCGACCGTACTGCGCACGCGAGCAACACCGCACGCCTAGGCCGACTGGGTGGCGCCGTTCTTCTTGCGCTCGATGTCTTCCAGCGCGGCAACGTACTTCGCGCGCTCCTCGGCGCCCGCCTCCCAGGTCGCTTTGCGATTCTTGACGACCTTGGCCGGAGCACCGACCGCGATGCTGTAATCGGGGATCTCGCCCTTGACCACCGCATGCGCACCGAGCACACAGCCGCGCCCGACGCGGGTTTCGCGCAACACTGTCACCTTGGCGGCGATCCAGGTGTCCGGGCCTATGCGCACCGGGCCCTTCACGATGCCCTGATCCTTGATCGGCATGTTGATGTCGTCCATGCGATGGTCGAAGTCACAGATGTAGCACCAGTCGGCGACCAGGGTCGACTCACCGATCTCGATGTCGAGGTAGGTATTGACGACGTTGTCCTTGCCGAAGACCACCTTGTCGCCGATGCGCAGTGAACCCTCGTGGCAGCGAATGGCGTTGCCGTCACCGATGTGCACCCAGCGCCCGATCTCCATTCGGCTGAACTCCGGGGTCGCGTGGACCTCCACGCCACGGCCGAGGAAGACCATGCCGCGCAGCACGATGTGCGGGTTGGCCATCTTGAACTTGAACAGCCGGTAGTAGCGCACCAGGTACCAGGGCGTGTACGCCCGGTTGGCGAGCACCCAGCGCAGCGACGCTACGGTCAGAAAACGCGCCTGCAGCGGATCCCGGCGGCGCGATCCGCGCCACCGCGAGCGCAGCGGCGCGCCCCACATGCTCGTCACGAACGGTCTCCTTCGTGGTCCTTCAGTTCGCGTCCGACCCGGCCGCGACGGGTAAAGCCTATCTGCCTGCGTCATAGGAGGAAGCGGTGAGCCCGCAACGACACCCCCGGGACTCGCACACCCCCTGATGCCCCTCCCGTACAGTGACTCCGAACCCGCGCGCGGACACCCGGCTCGGTGGGGGAACGAGCCGAGGTGCGACACGCTTTCAGTCTCGTGCGAGCGGCCGAAATGAACAGGAGAGCAGCAGGTGCGAAGCGGCGGCGTACTGGCTACATCCAGGTGGCAACCGGTACGGCGGCGAGCAGTGATCTCGCTTGCCGCGATCGGCGCGCTGGCGTTGACCGGTTGCGGTACCGATGTCGACGACATCACCGTCGGCCCGGGCACGGGCTGGCCTACCGCGCATCACGACGGCCGCAACGGCGCGACGAGCCCGGTCACCGGATCACGCAAGGTGGCGCTGAATTGGTCGCGCCCGATCGGCGGTCCGATCGAGCAGGCGGTCACGGTGGGTTCGGACGGACAGTTGTTCCTTACCGCGCGGACGCCGTCCGGCTGCGGCATCTTCTCCTTCCAGATGCGCACCGGCCGTAAGCGTTTCTGTAATCAGCTCGGCCCGAACGCGGCCTCGGCACCTTCGGTGGTCGACGGTGTCGACAACGTGTATGTGGGCGATGACGGCGCGGTGAATGCCTTCAACTATCTCGGGCAGCCGCGCTGGCGCACTCCCGTTGCGGGCGTTCCGGTTTCGATGCAGTTCACCGGTGACGGCGGCCTGTTGTCGATCACACAGTCCGGCCAGGTCGACGTGCTGTCGCGCCAGACAGGTGAGCGCGTCGTCCCCACCGTGCAGCTGCTCGGTGAGCCCGACTTCCTCGACTACCCGAATCTCACCCGCCCGGCCTCGGGCCAGGGCCTCGACCACTGCGCCACCGGCGGCCCGCAGTGCGCCGTCGCGAACATCTCCGCGATGGACGAGGCGACGGGCCGCTTCTTCGTCACGGTCTGGAAGCCCGGTGCGCCCACCGCCGCCCTGGTCGCGCTGCGCTACGGCGACAACAAGATCGAGCAGCAGTGGCGCGCGGACATACTGACCGAAGGCAGCGCGACAAGCCCGACCCTGTCCGCCGACAGCGCCACCGTGTATGTGGGCGACAACAGCAAGCGGCTCATCGCCCTAGACGCCGCCGACGGCCGCACCAAATGGGTGCGCGGCCTCGAATGGGTGCCACGCGGCGGTATCTCGGTCTCCGACGACGGCCTGATCATCCCCTCCGGCGACAGCGGTTACTTGCTCGCGCTGCGCGATACCGGCAGCACCGCCGAGATCGTCTGGGAGCGTAAGGACCTCGCACTGCGCGGCGCACCGGTACAGACCGCGGGCGGCATCGGCTACACCGCCGCCGCTATCGGTGCGGGCCTGAGCCTGATCACCTTCGATACCGAAACCGGCACCACCGTTGACTCCGACGTGCTCCCGGACGCCAAGGGCAGCACCACCGGTACCTCGATCGGGGCCAAGGGTGAGGTCGTACTCGCCACGCGCATCGGCGAGCTGTTCGTATTCAAACCGGAGCAGTAGGAAGCGCAGGGAGCCGAGCGTCCCCGGTTGCCCCGCGAGTGCCGTGCGCGGTACACAGGAAGGCGGCCGCGTTTCGGCCGATACGCGTGATGACCAACGTATAGGGCTGGGAGCCGGACGGTTTCAAGCGGCGGCGCAGCTGATCGGGGTCGACATCGACGCCACGCACCAGAATCTCCAGCGCACCGCATTCGCGCTTGCGCAGCTCCGTGCGCAGGCTCTTCTCGCGGTATTCGAGCCGATCGATAATGCGGAAGCCGCGCACCCCTTCGGGCACCTGGTTGCCCGTGAGGTAGGCGATGCGCGGGTCCAGTTGCCATAGACCGTGTTTCGCGGCGTAGTGACGCACCAGACCGGCACGTACGACGGCGCCGTCCGGATCGATGATCCACTCCCCTGGTTCCTGTTCGGGGATTTCATCGGACTCGGTGTCGGTGAGGGTCCAGGTTTCGCCGTGCGAGTTCAGCACCGTCGCACGGCGGGTAGCGGACTCGGCAAGTCCCTGCGACCATAGGCATGCCTCGCGCACGGCACCGTCCAGCGACACCACTTCGACCTCACCCGACCAGTCGAGGCGATCGAAATCCAGTCCGGGGGCACACTTCACAGCGAGATCGCGCCCGGGGTAGGCGAGCAGAAGATCGGGCAGCGGCGGCTGAAGTTTCGCGGGATCGTGGGTGCGGCGGCCATCGGCCCGCCGGGCGGGGTCGGCGATGACCACCGTGCCGACGCTGCACGATGCCAGGGCATCAGCCTTGGCCAGCAACACATTTCGCGCGTCTGCCAGATTATGCGCGGCCATCGAGAGTCGCACATCGTCGAGGTCGCTGCCGATCACCGACGGGCAGGCGCGGGCCAGCTCGGCGAGTTCGGCGCCGATCGAGCAGGTCACGTCGTGCACAGCCCGGCCGGCCAGCCGCGCGGCGCGGTGCCGTGCTACCAGGGTCGGGGTGGCCTGCTGCAAGGCGTCATCGGTGAAAAGCCACGTCTCGGCGTCGGCGAGTTTCGCGGTCGCCCTTCGGCGCAGCCGTACGGTCTCGACGAGGGACGCGGCACGGTCCTCGTGTGCGCGACGCACCCGCTCGAGATCGCGCAGGTGCGTCGCGGAGGTCAGCTCCAGCCGGTCGACCTCGGCCAGTGCGGCGATACCCGCCGCGCTGCCAAGGAAAGCGACATCCTCGCGGCCGAAGCTGTAACCCACTACTTGGCGGAGACGCCGGGCTTCACGCCGGTGATCATCGCGTTGTAGAAGAACTGAGGTGGCACGACGTGGCGCATGACGTTCTCGTCCAACCAGCTCAGCCGCAGCCACGCCTTGTACATCGCCAGCCGGTAGCCCATGGTGAGCTTCTCCTCGGGCACCGCGGCCTCGAAGGTGCGCACCGGCCAGCCCCACAGTGCGGCAGCGAATTCCTCGGTGGTCGCCTTCACCTCGACCGCACCCGCCGAGGACGCCATCGCCTCCAGCCCGCGCGGATCGAAGGTGTGCAGATCCACCACCGCCTCGAGGGCCGCAGCGCGCGAGGACTCGTCCAGCTCCGTTTGCGGCCGCCGCCAGCCCGCGAGCGATGGCAGCTTGGTCACGGTGGTGGTGGCCTTCCAGGTGGCCCTGCCGAGCCAGCGCGCGTAGAAGTTGCCCGCCGTGGTCGGCTCGCCCGCGAAGACGAAACGCCCGCCCGGCTTGAGCACCCGCAGGCATTCCTTCAGCGCCAGCTCCACATCGGGGATGTGGTGCAGCACCGCATGCCCGCAGACCAGGTCGAAGGTGTCGTCGTCGTACGGGATGGTCTCGGCGTCGGCGACGCGGCCGTCGACATCGAGGCCAAGGCGTTCCGCGTTGCGCAGCGCGACCTTCACCATGCCCGGGGACAGGTCGGTGACCGAGCCGGTCTCGGCAACGCCGCCCTGCATCAGGTTCAGCAGGAAGAAGCCGGTGCCACAGCCGAGTTCCAGTGCCCGCTCGTACGGCAGCGGGGCGGGCCCGACAGCGGCGTCGAACCGGCCTCGGGCGTACTCTATACAGCGCTCGTCATAGGAAATCGACCATTTGTCGTCATAGGTCTCGGCTTCCCAGTCGTGGTACAGGACCTGGGCGAGCTTTGTATCCTTGCGCGCTGCTTCGACCTCGGCCGCGGTGGCATGCGGGTTCGGCGCGGGGTCGTCGGGACGTACCGTCATGGTCGGCAAGCCTAGCTAACCCACCTGTGCACGTCTCCAGCGGAGTAGTGAGTGCCCCCTAATTCGTATTGCGGGCGCGCGGTCGAGAACCCGATCCGGTTTTACGAAGGTTCGGTGAGCTACCCACGTGCAACCCGCGGCCGTCGTTGCGGGAGCGAGCTGGGGATCTCTCGAGACTAGCGACCGACGAACGCCGCGGATCCCGGTCCGTCCGCCAGGTAGGAACGTGTTCCTATTTCGCGGTCCGCTGTGGTGAACAGCTCGGCCCATTCCGTGCGCGCGCGGTCGAGCCCGTGCGGACCGGCCTCGAACACCGCCTTGGCGGCCGCGAGCGCACACGCGGGGCCGCCGATGAATTGCCCGGCCCAGCGCAGCGCGGCGGTGTACACGTCATCGGGTGCGACCACCTCGTCGACAAGTCCGAGTGTGAGCGCCTCATCGGCTTTGACGAAGCGACCGGTGTAGACGAGGTCCTTGGCCGCGCCGGGGCCGATCAGCAGCGACAGCCTACGGATACCCGCGAGCGGTATCAGACCGGCCCGGATCTGCGGCAGCCCGAGCTTGACGTTGTCACCGATAATGCGCCGGTCGGCACCGAGCGCGAGCTCCAACCCGCCGCCGAGGCAGTAGCCACTGATCGCGGCGACCGTAGGTTGCCCGACCTTGGCCAGACAGCCGAGCGCCGCCTGTAGATCGGCCGCCATCGCGCGGGCCTGGTCCGGATCGAGCCCGGACAGCTCGGCGATATCGTCACCCGCCGAGAACACCCGCTCGTCACCGTAGACGACCAGCGCGGCGACGCGCGCATCCTCGGCGACCGCTTCGGCTGCCTCGGCCACTTCCCGTACCAGCTGCCCGTTGAACTGGTTCATCGGCGGGCGGGCGATCCGGAGGACGGCCACGCCACGCGCGGCATCACCCTCGGGCAGGTCCAGGGTCACGAATTCGGCCATGGGACGCCACGCTACCGGGTAGCCGCCGGTTTCCTCACTTGCGCACGGATCCCCGGAGTCGGCTCTGATCCGGGAGATCGGCGAAGTACCGCGCATTGTCGGGGAAGCTCAGCACCTGTCGGCCATCGATGGCCGACAGCACCGGCATGATCGGGTCGATGACGATCTCGGCGGCAAGAATGTCCGCGGTGGAAGCGAACTCGCCGAGCGCGACCAACTGCGCCCAGGTGGGCGGCAGCAGAATGTCGGTGCCCGAGCGCCAGCGATCCAGCGCTTCGGCGGGCGTACGCCACTGCACCTGGTCGGCCTCGGAGGTGGCTCCGTCGGCCAGCTGCCCCTCGGGTAGCACGGCGACGAAGAATCGGGTGTCGTAGCGGCGCGGCTCGATCACCGGGGTGATCCAATTCGCCCACGGCCGAAGCAGATCCGCGCGCAGCACGAGCTTCTCCTCGGCGAGGAAGGCGGCCAGCGACACGTCACGGCGCTCGAGACGTCCTCTGGCGTCGCGGTAGCCGGTCGTATCGGAGACGACGCTGTCGGCGGTCGGCCCGGCGAGCAGCACCCCGCATTCCTCGAAGGTCTCGCGCACCGCACCCGCGACCAGCGCCTTGGCTCGCGCCTCGGTGGTCCGGAGCTTTTCGGCCCACCATGCGGGTTCGGGCCCGGCCCATTCGATGTCGGCGGTTCCGTCCGAGGGGTCGACCCCACCACCGGGGAACACCGTCATTCCGGCGGCAAACGCCATTGCGCCTACTCGACGCTGCAAGAACACCTCTGGTCCCGCGGCACCGTCGCGCACCACCATGACCGTCGACGCGTCTTTGGGCGAGGGTACCTGCGGCTGAGAGTCAGCCTGCGCGTTTGTCTCACTCACCCTTGCACCATAACGGGTGCTCGGTACCGGGGCCGCTCGGCTCCTCGGGTTACGACCGCGAGCGGTGCCGACCCAAGCGGCGGGAGCGGCGGGCGAAGTATCGGCCGTCGACGCGGTCGAGGGCGATGGATTGGCTGAAGGCCGCACTCAGATTGTCGGAGGTCAGCACGTCCGGTAGCAGGCCTTGGGCGACCACCGCGCCCTCGTTGAGCAGCAGGCCGTGTGTGAAGCCCGGTGGGATCTCCTCTACGTGGTGGGTGACCAGCACCATGGCGGGTGCGTCAGGGTCTGCGGCCAGATCGCCGAGCCGTTCCACCAGTTCCTCGCGGCCACCGAGATCGAGGCCGGCGGCGGGCTCGTCGAGCAGCAACAGTTCCGGGTCGGTCATCAATGCGCGTGCGATGAGGACTCGCTTGCGTTCACCTTCGGAGAGGGTGCCGTAGGTGCGATCGGAAAGATGTTCGGCACCGAGGCTTTCCAGCATGTCGATGGCGCGGTCGGTATCGAGGTCGTCGTAGCGCTCACGCCAGCGACCGAGCACGGCATAGCCCGCGGACACCACCAGGTCGCTGACCTTCTCGTCGCGCGGAATGCGGCTTGCCACCGCGGCCGAGGACAGACCGATCCGCGGGCGTAGCTCGCTGACGTTGGTTTTGCCGATCACCTCACCGAGCAGGTTGGCGATCCCCGAGGTCGGGTGTACTTCGGCAGCGGCCATTCTGAGCAGGGAGGTCTTGCCTGCGCCGTTGGGGCCGAGCACGACCCAACGTTCATCTAGCTCGACCTGCCAAGTGACCGGACCGACGAGGGTGTGGCCCGAACGTCGGATGGTGACGTCGGTGAAATCAATGAGCAGATCGGGATCCGGTTGCGGCACGGGCTCCATCTTGGACCAAATGTGCCGCGCTTGTACGACCGACCCATGGCGCGCTCGCCGACCTGGCGATCTTGCGCCGGCGCGCGACCGAGAGTTCGACCACCGGACGGGCAGCGACCTTGGAACTATCGAGCGGCGTGGACTTCGCGGAGCGGAACAGCCGCGCGAAAATCAGAGCCAGCGGGATGGAGCAGACTACCCAAACGGCGAGAATCACCAACAGCGTTGTCATCATGCGGTCCTCCGGCGAGTCGCGTGCGGGCAGTCCTGTTCTCCCTGGCAATACCCAGATTTGCGCGGTGTGAATCCCATTCTGCCGAAGAGGGGATCGACAACGCACCGAAAACCGTTGCGTCACGGACCACAGCAATCCATGAGCAATCCAGGTCCCGGTGTTCGCTCGGCCACTGGGCAATCCCACTGTCGTCCGGGCTTCGGACGACGTCAATACCGTCGAAAGTACATACCGTCCAGCCCCCGGGACAGGTTCATTTCGATCCCGGCACCGCGATCACCGTCATAGAACCCGGCGCGACCTCGGTAAATCCAGCATCGCGGACAGCCACGGCGGTGCCAAGAGTCACCCGAGCGACCAGCTCCACCCATCGATCCTTGTCAGCTTCCCTTACCGCGCACCCGAACCCGCGCTGTGACCATCGATAGGCCTGGTCCTCGGGCAACGCACCCGCAAGCAGCATGCTGGCATGCCCGACCTGCGCGGCGGCCTTGCCAAGGGTCATGCCGAGCGCCGAATTCACCCACAGCACAGGCAGTTCGGGATCGGCAGGGCCCGGATCGTCGTGCTCGAGGTCGGTGCCACCGATCTGTAGACGCTTGATCCTCGAATCCACCGCCCCCACCGGGCCCGGCACCAGAGCTCGCGCCTGCGCGCCGTCCACTTCGACGGTCACCCCGGGCACCTCGTTCGCGGCGAGCCACTGCGCGCCGCGTGCCCGGCGGGCCACCTTGCGGATCCGCGAGCGTTTCCACCCGAGATACTGTTGCTCCCATTCCCCGCCGGGCCCGACCCGCTCGTCGAGGCACACCGCCACGCTCGCCGCCGCGGCCGCCTCGAGCAGCGCGCTGCGGCACGGCGGATCTGCCTTCGGAATATGCAGCACCATCTGCATCGCCTGCACCATGGCTGGATCGTCGGGATCGCCCGAACCACCGTAGCCCCGAGCGAGTTCCGCGTGCCTTGCGTGGAATCCCGCCGCACCGGTGTCTATTTCGCTGCCGTCCCGGACGTCGGCACCGCACTCCGGGAAACCCGTCATCACTCCACCTTGATCGTCAATGAAAACTTCTGCGCCGGTTCGATGCCCTGCTCCCACGCCCGCGCGTAACCGAGCGTCAAATGCGCAGTGCCTTGGGCATCTCCGACGAAGGTCCATACCGCGGTTCCGCCCGAACCCGGTGTGGCCGTGGCGTTCGGATCGGGGCGATAGTCCGGCTGCCCGTCTTGCCGGAGAACATTCTGGTCGAGTTCCCCCAGCCCCCAGGTGTAGCCGGTGGACGGGTTCGCGGGCAGTAAGACGACGAGTTTCTTGCCGCGCGCCAGCGTCCGGTCCTGGCCGTTGTCCACATCGGTCACCGTGATTGCCCCCTGCGCCACATCGGAGGTCGGTCGAGTCGAGGACCTATCGTCCGCGTCGGCATCGTTCTTACCGCACGCGACGAGTGTCAATCCGAGCACCAGCACCAACAGGGACTTCCGCACCGCAGCCTCCGATCGACGAGTGATCAACTCCCGCGAGCCTACCGATACGAACCGTCTCTCCCTGTCCACCGACACCCGTGCTCGCGCTTGGCTATGAGAGGACAGCGGCCCCGGTCGAGGCGCTGCTCACCTGCCGATGAGAGGCACTCGGCGCACGCCGCCATCGCGGGCGTCGGCCGCCTCCACCTCGTCGCGGGTGACGCCGAGAATGAACAACACCGCGTCGAGATAGGGGTGCGAGAGCGCCGCGTCCGCGACCTCGCGCAGCGCGGGCTTGGCATTGAAGGCGACGCCGAGACCTGCCGCATTGAGCATGTCGATGTCGTTGGCACCGTCGCCGACCGCCACCGTCTGCGACATCGGCACGCCTGCCTCCGCGGCGAATTTACGCAGCGCGGTCGCCTTGAAGGCCCGATCGACGATCTCACCGACCACTCGGCCTGTCAGCTTGCCATCCTTGATCTCCAAGGTGTTGGCCTGCACGAAGTCCAGTTCCAGCTCGTGGGCGAGCGGTTCGATCACCTGACGGAAGCCACCGGACACCACGCCGCAGCGGTAACCGATCCTGCGCAGCGTCCTGATGGTGGTGCGCGCGCCCGGTGTCAGCTCGATCCGATCGGCGACCTCCTCGATCACCGATTCGTCGAGGCCCTTCAGCGTTGCGACCCGCTGCCGCAGCGATTCACCGAAGTCGATCTCGCCGCGCATCGCGGCCTCGGTGACCTTACGGACTTCTTCCTCGACCCCGGCATGCGCGGCGAGCATCTCGATCACCTCACCCTGGATGAGGGTCGAGTCGACATCGAACACGATGAGCCGCTTGGCGCGTCGCGCAAGGCCGGCCCGCTCCACCGCGACGTCGACCTGTTCGGCGACCGCGACCTCGGCCAAGGCCGTGCGCAACCGCTTGTCGGCGTCGGCGTCGGTGTCGGTCGCGGTGACGAGCAGTTCCATGCCGGTCACCGGGTAGTCGGCTATGCCGCGGATAGTGTCGATATTCGCGCCGAGCGTCGCCAGCTGCCGCGAGACCGAGCTGAAGGCGCGCGCGGTCACCGGGCTGCCGAGAATCACCACCGCGTGCGTGGACATCGGCTGCCTGCCGACGACGGCATCGACCTCCACATCGACCTGCATGCCGACGGTGTTCATCGCCTCTTCGAGCTCGTCCTGCAAAGCCTCCGGGTCGTGCGGGCAGGTAACGAGCACCCCGAGGGTGAGTCTGCCCCGTATCACGACCTGCTCCACGTCCAGCAGGCTGACCTGGTGCCGCGACATCGCGGCGAGCAGCACGGACGTCACACCCGGCCGGTCTGGTCCGGTGACGGTGACGAGGACTGTGGTGTCGGCCAACTGATGTGCTCCAAGTTCGAGTGTTTGCCGTCGCTGTGCTGGACCTCGATGTCTGCGCGCTGACCGCATTGTCGCTTGCTGAGTGCCTCGCCGCTGGTGCGGGCGCTCTCCACAAACGAGTGTGCACCCGCTGTCACCAGCAGGTGCACACTCGAGAATGCTACTTCGTTGCTACCTCGTCGTTGCGGCGGCTAGTTCTTCGCCAGCGCGCCTTCGTGTACCTCGGTCGCGTGCTTGCCCGAGCCCCAGCCGACGTGCGCCTCGGCGCGCATCCGATCGACCATGTGCGGGTAGTGCAGCTCGAACGCGGGACGCTCCGACCGGATACGCGGCAGTTCGTAGAAGTTGTGCCGCGGCGGCGGGCAAGTAGTCGCCCATTCCAAGGAGTTGCCGTAGCCCCACGGATCGTCCACGGTGACGACCTCGCCGTAGCGGAAGCTCTTGAAGACGTTCCAGACGAACGGCAGCATCGAGGCTCCGAGGATGAACGCGCCGATGGTGGAGATGGTGTTCAGGGTGGTGAAGCCGTCGCTCGGCAGATAGTCGGCGTAACGACGCGGCATGCCCTCAGCGCCCAGCCAGTGCTGCACCAGGAAGGTGGTGTGGAAACCGACGAACGTGGTCCAGAAGTGCCACTTGCCCAGGCGCTCGTCCATCATGCGGCCGGTGATCTTCGGGAACCAGAAGTAGATGCCCGCGAAGGTGGCGAACACGATGGTGCCGAAGAGCACGTAGTGGAAGTGCGCGACGACGAAGTACGAGTCGGTGACGTGGAAGTCCAGCGGCGGGCTGGCCAGGATGACGCCCGAAAGGCCACCGAAGAGGAAGGTCACCAGGAAGCCGATCGACCACAGCATCGGTGTCTCGAACGTCAGCTGACCGCGCCACATGGTGCCGATCCAGTTGAAGAACTTCACACCGGTCGGGACCGCGATCAGGAAGGTCATGAACGAGAAGTACGGCAGCAGCACAGCACCGGTCGCGTACATGTGGTGCGCCCACACCGCGATCGACAGCGCGGCGATACCCAGCGTCGCGTAGACCAGCGTGGTGTAACCGAAGATCGGCTTACGCGAGAACACCGGGAAGATCTCCGACACAATGCCGAAGAACGGCAGCGCGATGATGTACACCTCGGGATGACCGAAGAACCAGAACAGGTGCTGGTAGAGCAGGATGCCGCCGCTGGCCGGGTCGTAGATGTGGCCGCCGAGGTGACGGTCGTAGGCGAGACCGAACAGCGCCGCGGTGAGCAGCGGGAAGGCAAGCAGCACAAGAACGCTGGTGACGGCGATATTCCAGGTGAAGATCGGCATCCGGAACATGGTCATGCCGGGCGCGCGCAGGCAGACGACGGTGGTCAGCATGTTGACGCCACCGAGGATGGTGCCGAGGCCGGAGACGGCGAGACCGAGGATCCACAGGTCGGCGCCGACGCCGGGCGAGTGCAGGATGTCGGTCAGCGGCACGTATGCCGTCCAACCGAAGTCGGCCGCGCCACCCGGGGTGATGAAGCCCGCGGTCGCCATGGTGCCGCCGAAGAGGTACAGCCAGTAGCTGAACGCGTTCAGTCGCGGGAAGGCGACGTCGGGGGCGCCGATCTGCAGCGGCAGCACGACGTTGGCGAAGCCGAACACGATCGCGGTCGCGTAGAAGAGCAGCATGATGGTGCCGTGCATGGTGAACAGCTGGTTGAACTGCTCCGGCGACAGGAACTGCAGGCCGGGACGCGCCAGCTCGCCACGCATCATCAGCGCCATCAGACCGCCGATAAGGAAGAAGCTCGTCGCGGTCACCAGGTACATGGTGCCGAGGACCTTGGGGTCGGTGGTGGTGACCATCTTGTAGAGGTACGAGCCCTTCGGCCCGGTCCGCGCCGGATACGGCCGAGTCGCTTCCAACTGAGGGACTGGCTTTGGCTCTACGGCAGTCACTGATCCTCCTGAAAGGTGCCTTTAGGTCGCTCGGCAGGCTCCGCTTCATGCGTCGACCCCACTGCGGAGACAGACGACGGTTAGCTTGCGCTCAACGAATCGTAAACCTTGCGGCCCCAGCGATCCGCACGGGTCCTACTCTCTGTCGTATTTCGTTGATTCACCTTCCCGGTGTGCGCGGTCTCGTGGTGGCCTCGCACCGCGCCGTCGCCGACGCATGTACCCTCACCCGCATGCCGGTGAGCGCCCCTGTTCGCACCCGAAACCCCTTGGACTCGACCCGATACCGCACCCTCGGCCGTCGCAGTGCGGCGATCGCCGCGCTGTGCGCCGTCGTTCTCGTAACAGGATGCGGCGGCAAGACCGACGACGCGAGTTCGATCGTGCGCACCACGACGAACATCGCGGGCGCGGGCGTCGTCGGGCTCGAGCGCGACACCACCATGGCCTGCGCACTGCCGAGCGCGCCGGACGTGGCGAGCGGTACACCTGCGGTCACCCACGCCGCGGGCGTCTCCGAGGTGCCCGCCGATCCCCAGCGCATCGTGGTGCTGTCCACCTCGGCACTGGACGCGGCGTGCGCACTCGGTCTGTGGGAGCGCGTCGTCGGTGCGACCACGGACGAAGGACCGGCACCGCACCCGGCATACCTCGGCTACGGCGTCAACAAGATCCCCGGTGTCGGTAGGTCCGCCCAACCCGATCTGGCCAAGATCGCCGAGTTGCGCCCGGACGTGATCATCGGCGATCTGTCGTCCGGCACAGCCGGTTTCGATGCGTTGCAGGCAATCGCGCCGACCGTACTGGCTGGCACCACGAGCGGGTGGCAAGCCGAATTCGCCGGGCTCGCGGCGGGCCTCGGCCGCCAAAACGCCGCGGCCACAGCGCTGGAGAACTACCGAACCACGGCGGTCGAGGCCGGTAATTCGGTCGCCGCCAACCAGACTCAGGCCTCGGTCGTCCGATTCACCGCAGACCAGGAACAGATCCAGGGCGACAACAGCTTCGCGGGCGGTGTCCTCGCCGATGCTGGCGTGCAGCGCCCCGCCGTCCAGCGCGGCCCCTCCTTCGACCTCGCCGCCGCCGACCTCGACAAGGTCGAGGGCGACCTGATCTACGTGATCTTCGTGGGCGATGCGGGCAAGAAACACGGTGAAACCGTGCTGCGCGGCGACGAATGGAAAGATCTCGGAGCGGCCACCGACCACCGCGTCTTCGCGGTCGAGGACTCCGTCTGGCACGGCAGCGGCCTGACCGCGGCCCGCGCGATGCTGACCGATATCCGCGGCACGCTCAACGGTTTCGTCAGCGACTGAGCTCGACTCCACTCACAGCTGGTTCCCAGCAGGAACCCACACTCCACCTAGCACCCCTCCATAACGTCGCACGTGACAGAAGTTCGCGACGACGGAAGGACACGCAGTGAGCGCACATCACGCGCGCCGCGGCGACGGTGCGGTGCACGAGCACGACCTCGGGCTTGCGCACGATATGAGGGTGCTGTCGCGACGCACAGCGCTGAGCTTCCTCGGAATCGCGGGAGCGGCGACGGTCGCGGCGGGGTGCGCGGCGACGACCACCCGCACGACTGCGACCAGCACGACATCCACGGCCGCCACGACGGCGGGGACACCGGCCGCGATTCCCCAGGAGACGGCGGGCCCCTATCCAGGCGATGGATCCAACGGACCCAATGTGCTCATCGAGTCCGGCGTGGTGCGCCGCGATATCACCGGCAGCTTCGGGTCGTATTCCGGTGTCGCCGAGGGTGTTCCGATGAAGCTCGAGTTGACGCTGCAAGATCTAGCACAGAGCGCGGCGGGTGCCGGCATGGCCGTGTATCTGTGGCATTGCGACCGCGACGGCAAGTACTCGTTGTACAGCGACGGTGTCACCACTCAGAACTATCTGCGCGGCGTTCAAGTGGCGGACGCCGACGGCAAGGTCAGCTTCGAGTCCGTCTTCCCCGGCTGCTATTCCGGCCGGTGGACGCATATTCACTTCGAGGTATACGACTCGCTCGCGGTGGCCGTCGCGGGTGACAACGCCCGCCTCACCTCGCAGATCGCCCTCCCCCAGGACGCGTGCTCGGCGGTGTACGCCTACGACTCCGGCTATGGGAAGAGCATTCCGAATCTCGCCGACACCTCGCTGGCCTCGGACAATGTTTTCGGTGACGGCTGGGATGCGGAGCTGGCCACCGTTTCCGGCACGCCCGCCTCCGGTATGTCGGTCGCACTCACCATCGGCGTCGCCGAGAAGTCAGAAAATACCCAGTCCGGCACCGGCTTGGGTGCGCCACCCGGCGGACCCGGCGGACCCGGCGGACCCGGCGGACCACCGCCCGGCGGCAGATGAATCGATGATTCGGCCCCTGGGTCCCGTATGCGACGGGGCCCAGGGGCCGGAGAATTCCGCGACGCCCCGCGTTATTCGCGGCCGAGCTGACGCGCCAGCGCCCAGATCACCAGAATGTCGATGGCGATGAGCACCAACGCCCAGAACGGGTAGATGGGCGCGAACAGGAAGTTATCCAGGATACTGATCGACGCCATCACGATGCCTGCCAGATAGCCCCAGGTTTTCCCTGTGACGATGCCGAGGCCCGCGATCACGATCAGCACCGCGATGACGAGGTGGATCCATCCCCACGTCGAGACGTCGACAAGGAAGACCTGATCCTCGGTCACCACGAAGATGTCGCGGCCCGCGATGGCGGCTACGGCGCTCAGCAGGTGCAGGACACCGGCAATCAAGATCAGGACGCCCGCGAAGATCGTCATGTCGTTGAGCGCGGGTCGGGTCGGGGTCGAGACGGGACTGGTCATAACACACACTCCTTGTCGAAACGCGTGGTAATCAACACCTCAAACTAACCCGTGCCGCGCCCGAATCGGCGTACCACAGCGGCGGTTCATGCGGCGAGACCGGCGCGGTTGCGTCGAATTCCTGGATGTGGTGTGTCGCGCGCCGATGCGACACAAGGTGTTGTGTTGCGCAGACTTGTCACCCACAAGTAGTAGTGTTCTGGTTACAAGGGTTTCGTGACGGCCGCGTGCTCCAGAAGGGTGTGGAAGCAGGATGAAACTGATCGATCGGGTGTCGGCGATCAACTGGAATCGGGTGCCCGACGAGAAGGATGCCGAGGTCTGGGATCGCCTGACCGGCAACTTCTGGCTGCCGGAAAAGGTGCCGGTGTCCAACGACATTCCGTCGTGGAACACCCTCACCGCCGATGAGAAGCAATTGACCATGCGCGTGTTCACCGGCCTCACGCTGCTGGACACGATTCAGGGCACCGTCGGCGCGGTGAGCCTGATTCCGGACGCACTGACCCCGCACGAGGAAGCGGTGTATACCAACATCGCGTTCATGGAGTCGGTGCACGCCAAGAGCTACAGCTCCATCTTCTCCACGCTGTGCTCCACCCGCGACATCGATGACGCGTTCCGCTGGTCGGAGGAGAACCGCAACCTCCAGCGCAAGGCCGAGATCGTGCTGGGGTACTACAACGGCGACGATCCACTCAAGCGCAAGGTCGCCTCCACGCTGCTGGAGAGCTTCCTGTTCTATTCCGGCTTCTACCTGCCGATGTACTGGTCCTCGCGGGCCAAGCTCACCAACACCGCCGATCTGATCCGACTGATCATCCGCGACGAGGCCGTGCACGGCTATTACATCGGCTACAAGTACCAGAAGGGCCTCGAGCTGGTCAGCCAGGCCGAGCGCGACGAGCTGAAGAACTACACCTTCGAGCTGCTCTTCGAGCTCTACGACAATGAGGTCGATTACACCCAGGACCTCTACGACGAGGTCGGCCTCACCGAGGACGTCAAGAAGTTCCTGCGCTACAACGCCAACAAGGCCCTGATGAACCTCGGCTACGAAGGCCTGTTCCCCAAGGACGAGACCGACGTGAACCCCGCCATCCTGTCGGCCCTTTCGCCGAATGCCGACGAGAACCACGACTTCTTCTCCGGCTCGGGTTCCAGCTACGTCATCGGCAAGGCCGTCAACACCGAAGACACCGACTGGGAGTTCTGAGGCAGCTCTACCACGAAGTCCGGCCCGGCCGGCCGCCCGAGCCGGACTTCGTATATGTCGTAATCGCGATCGGCGAAAATTGTTCGTGCGCAAACGTTTTCGTCACGGAAGGGTCGTGGACGGTGGGGAGTCATCGAGTGTTTCTTTGGTCGATGAGCTCGATACTGGTAAATGCACCGAGCCGCGCGCTGGTCTTGCCCTCCGAAACTTGACGCACAATATCTCGATATTGCCAGAAAACGGTTCTGGACCGCGGTGCGGTGTCCTCGATAGCGCGAGCGTAAATAGGGTCGCGCAATAGAATTTCATGCAGCTTCGGCAGATTCCAGTACGGCACCCTCGGCGAGAGATGGTGATCCAGGTGGTATCCCTCGTTGTGCATGCCGAATAAATGGTAGGAGACCGGCCCCAACACGCGATGGCGGGTGGTCTGTACCTCGATGTTGTTATTTCCGACGAGGGGGAAATGTTCCAGCAACCCGATGTACCAGTCGACCAGCGGGAAAACAAACAGCATCGGGATGATCCAATAAAGCAGGAACTGGGTTCCGTAACCGGCTGTCCAGCACAGTAGACCCAGTGTTACCACGTAGCACACGAGCGCCAGCCCACGGCGGACCTCGTCCCGGGTTCCAAAGAGTTGTGCGACTACCAACTGCTTCACGACAGCCCATGTCTGCCGCCCCAGTAGCGGCATCACCAGGTAATGCCATACAAACTTCGCGCCGGATTGCGGCTTGTACAAGCCGGCGGTGATATGTGCCCGAAAGTCCGGATCTGCGCGCACATCGCCGAAACTGCCGTGATGATCTCGCATATGACTGCGCCGGAACGCGTCGAAGGGTTGCAGGACCACGTAACCCGAGAACCATGTTCCCAGAAATCTATTGATGCCCTCGTGCTTGGCCAGCGTCCCGTGCGCGGCCTCATGAACCAGTGTCACGAGCGCACGCTGCCTGGTTGCGATGACAGTTGACGCCGCGGTGAGATAAACGAGCCACCATATCCACCCCGATAGCTGCTCGCAAATGATTACAACGGCAGCGATGACCGCCCAGTCGCCGATCAACGCCAACAGTCCGTGCCAATTGTCGAGCTTCCGCAGTCCTTTGATGTCGTTTTCGATTTCGGGGTCGAACCTGTAGCGAGGTACTCGACCAGGAAGCGGAGCGGCACCGTCGCTTTGCTGTTCCTCGATCAACATTGCATCCTTGCTGCGGCTTCCTGCCGCGGATAACCGGCCCCGTTGTCGGCTCGAATCCGATGTCCGGGTCGCGTAGCACCTCCGGCCCCGTTGGGCCCGCTCGCCCTCGATCATCGTGGCGTGCTTGCCTTTTCGAGATTAGTCCTACACTCTACCCGCGAGCGCCGACTCCACAACCAGCTTCGTCATCCGCGCCGACAACCCGCCCTCGCCGAGCGGGATAGCCGACGAGAACCACGACTTCTTCTCCGGCTCGGGTTCCAGCTACGTCAGGCGGGGTGGATCGCACCGGCCTTGACCTTGGCGAGTGCCGTGCGAAGGCCACGGCGCTTGCCGGTGACGGGGGTGGCCGGTAGCCGATCCGATGTCGCATACTGGCTCGGTACGCCGATGAATTGGAGTTCGGATCTGGTCTCAGGCGCGTCGTCGACGGTGCGATGCAACAACCCATCGGGCAACGCAAGTTTGTGGACCGTCCGCAATGCCTGCAAAAATTGCTTGGCCAGCGAACCACTGGTGTAGGGCAGGTCGTATTCGTCACACACCGCACGGACCCGCACCGCGATCTCGGCATAGCGGTTACTCGGCAGGTCGGGAAACAGATGATGCTCGATTTGATAGCTGAGATTTCCTGACATGAACGCCAGGACCCGCCCTGCCTCGAAGTTGGCGGTGCCGAGTAGTTGCCGGAGATACCACTCACCACGGGTTTCGTTGTCGAACTCCTCGATAGTGAACTTCTCCGCACCGTCGGGGAAGTGCCCGCACATGATGACGATGAACGACCACAGGTTCCGCAGCAGCAGCGCGGCGGCATTGGCACCGAGCGTCTGTTTGAACGCTCGACCTGTCAGCGCCGGGTAGAGGACGAAGTCTTTGCCGAGTTGACGGGCGATCTTTCGCGCGAACTCCTTGTTCGGCTTCGATGACAACCGCTGGCTCGACGTGTGTGTGAACCGGCGTTCCAGTCCCCAGTCGTGCACCGAGATCGCCCACTCGAAGAATGCCGCGACAACAAGGCTCGACACCGGCTGGAACAGGTGAATCGGACGCCACGGTTCGTCACGCGTCATTCGCATGACGACGAAGCTCAGATCCTCGTCCATGCCGAAGACATTGGTGTACGTGTGATGGAAGTGGTTGTGCGACCGCTTCCAATGCGCCGACGAACCGACGAAATCCCATTCCCACGACGTGGAATGAATTTCCGGATCGTTCATCCAATCCCACTGCCCGTGGCTGATGTTGTGTCCGAGCTCCATCATTTCGATGATCTTCGCGAGAGCCAACATGGCCGTGCCCGCCAGCCATGCCGGTCGCTTTCGACTCGCGAACAACGTCGCGCGTCCGCCCAACTCCAGCATCCGCTGCGCCCTGATCACACGCAGAATGTAATTGGCATCGCGTTCACCTCGTGACAATTCGATGTCTCGACGAATCGCGTCCAGTTTCTTGCACAGGGCATCGATATCTGCGTCGTTCAGATGGGAAAACGTCTTTATGTCCGTGATCGCCACGGGGGTCCTTCCTAATGCTTGTGTCCCGGTCTATCGCTATTGCCGCGCCCCGAGCGCCGCGGACTCTTCGGTCGGTGACAGCGGCATCAGCTCACCGAGTACGTCTGGATCGACGACGGCGAGGAGTTGATCGGTTGTGCGGGTGTCGATCCACGTTGCCGCGATGTCGTAACCGTGATCGAAGAGCTCCTCGGGCGAACGCGTCGGGGATTGCAGCGCCGACCCGTATGGCAGTTCGGCGAAAATTGTTCGCGCGCAAATGTTTTCGTCACGGAAAGGTCGTGGACGGCGGGGGATCATCGGCAGTGACGAATGGGCCAATGGCAGGAGTAGCCCGCCGCGGCTGTAGTGCGGCTCAGGGCTGTAGAGGTCGAGAACGAGCGCGGGATGAGACCCGAACACCTCATACGGGACACGATGGTGTGTTCCGCCGTCGAAGATGTGGTCGAGCGCTGTCGCGGCAGGGAAGGCTCCCGGTATCCGTGTCGCCGCGACCAGTGCATCGGCGACGGGCATATCGGTCAAGCCCAACTTCGGCAAATCCTGTGGAAGAAACAGCGTGCCGTGCTCACCCGAGTAGACCGGAATGATCAACGAGGAAGTGATCCCTGACGGCTGCCGCCGGGCCAGGTTCGGTTCCAGTACGAAATCAGCGAACGTTCGATCGCCGACAACCGCGTGTGCTAGTTCGCGTAGGCGAGCATCCGGGTAGAGCGTGCGTTTAGTCAACATCGCCCGAAGGCTTCGGTTACCGACTACTTCGTCTGCCGGATGATCGATGGCGATCTGACGCAGCTGCGCGCGACTCATTCCCAAAGCCGCTGCGGCGGCCCCGATTGCCCCTCCGCTGACGCCCAATACGACCGGCCGGATAGGTGTCGGCCGTGTGACACCACGATCCGCCAAGATTTTCGCCCTGCTGGAATTCAACCCGTCCACGGCACCACTCACCATCCCCGCCATAAAAGCGAGGCTGCGTCCGGCTACACCGGCCAAAATGCGAACCGTCACCAGTTCCTCAATCAACAGGCTATCCTTCTCGAAATCGAATCAGTTTGTATCGCAAAAGAAGCCGTGACCCACTGCGGTCACCAACACCGGAAATATGATCTCGGAGTTTTGATTTCAGTGCATTCATAACGAATTTCTAGAGGTGATGCGGCGCCGCGTGCCGTGCGTACAGAATTGTCGAATAATCGGGACTGTCAGCGCAGAACGGCAGCGCCGAGAAAGCGGCAGACTTGCAAAGCCACCGCGATATCGAGTTTGTCATGTGGGGCGGTGCCTACGCGGGTGGCCTCGATCGCCTTCGTGATGCGGTATTTGACCGTATTGCGGTGCAGAGTAAGGATTTCAGCGGTACGCACATGGCTTTCGCTGGTGGCGTAGTAGGTGCTGAGGGTGTGACGCAGAGTGGCCGCTTGGTCGGTGTCGACCGCCAGCTCACCCAAGACTTCACAGACCCACGCGCGGGTGGAATCCAGATCCTTGGCCAACAAGGAGGCAACGGCGACACCGGAATCGCCGAAGCCGAGGATCGTATGGGAGGACGGGATCCCGGGAAGGCTTGCGACGAAGTATGCGGCGATGGCCTGTTGATGAGAGCGGCGGAATCCGCCGAGTGCGTGTCCGGGCAGCCCGACCGTCAGCCGCACCCCGTCGGCGGGATCCACCATGGCGTGCAGTTCGGTGGTATCGATCACCGGGTGGCGGTGGCCGAACGGCAGCCACGCCCACGCTGTGTGGCGGTCGATGGCGGTGACCAGCGCCTGCCCCTCGGCGTGTAAGCCACGGGCGAGCGTCCGCGCCTGGGTGTCCAGGAGGTTCAGGGTGCTCGGTTGCTCATGGCCGGAGCGCCACAGGATGAGAGCCAGATGGGTTTGGTCGAGCAGATAGCCGGTCTCGGCCTCGAAGGCTGTTTTGTCGGCTGTTTCCGCGGACAGCATGGCGTGCACTGTGGAGGAATGCACGCTGCCGCGGGCGTTCGTCCACCGACTGCGCTCAGCCTCGTAGGCGTCTAAGACATGAAGGGTGATCCATTCGATGTAGGTGTAGACGATCTCGGTGAGCCTCTTGACGACGGCGAGCGCGAGCGGCGCGGGCAAGCGGCGGCGATCGATCTCGTCATGGCAAATCCGCAGCATGTCGTTCTGGCCCATGTGGTAGGCGCGTACCAGCGAATGGGACGGAACTCCGCGCTGTGCGAGTCTTAATGCGTTTTCGACGGCCGCGGTGGTGGGCTGCAAATGGTCGACGGGAATATCGTGGGCCAAGACACGCAGGAGGGTTGTGAGGTTGCCTTGCACACTGGCCTCGAACATTTCCATCAGTCGAGGGTCGTTGTCGAGGTGGTCGACCTCTCGCGCAATCATGGCGCTCATCGCCCGGGCGATCTCCCGTTCGCGCGACTTCAGCGTGCGTGCGATGTCCACTATGACCGCGGTCGCATCCTCCATGGCTGTGACCCCGGACAACTGGCGCTGATGGGGCGAGCCGGAAAAGTCGCTCATAAGCGCGCATCCCGCGCGACTGACGAACGAGGAGGTGTCCGCGGATACAGCAGTGCCGAACCGCGGTGGATGACGGTCGGCTGCGGCGAGCCATCGGCTCCGCCGACGACGACTACGGCTGTGGTCACGTTCGCCGAACCTCGCCGGTCGAGGATGCGGGGTCGTGCATCGAGGGCTCCTGCAGATCGGTCTGGTTGGCGACCGGGGCGGCATGCGAGTCCGGCACTCACTGCACGTCGAATGGGATGAGATTGTTTGGCAGCCAGGATTGTTCGGCGGCCCGGTAGGTGCCCGTCCGGACCGTTCCGGGTGCGGCGTCGATGACCTTATAGCGCTGGTCGGCATTACCGAGGGCCGCAGATTGCCCAGCTTTGGGAAGGGCATCGGGCTGCCCACGAGTAAGCCCATATTCCCTCCTCAGGATGCCGCGAGCGCGAAAGTAGTTCATGGAAGTAAATTCGGCTGGCGGCTGCGCCGCCGTGTGAAATGTTCAATGGCCGCAGCCGTGACCCCGACCATTTCGACTTGCTACGGAGTAAGAGCGTAATGAGCGTCTCCGAAGCCGGAAAGGTCCTGAGGGCACACACTTTCGGGCAGGCTTTGTGCTTTCTGCACAGCCCCCGCCGGGATGATTCGGTTGTGAAGATTCCATGCGCATGCTCCGAGCTGGGGTGTGAGTATATCGCCCGAGCGAGGCTTGCCAGTTCGACGGATAACGGAGCAGCGATGGTATCGAACCCAATGGCCGAGCGCTTCGTGAATGCGTCGAAATCCTGAGGCGGACGTACTGGAACCTGTTCGCCGCAACGCAATTCGGGTCAGATACCGAGAACGAGCTTCGCGGTGGTGAAGTAGATGATCAGGCCGGTGGCGTCGACGAGAGTGGTCACCATGGGAGCGGAGACGACGGCCGGGTCGATGCGCAGGCGCTTGGCAAGGATCGGCATGGTGCCGCCGATGGTCGCGGCCCAGCCACAGATCAGGATCAGCGTGATGCCGACGACGAGCGCGATCTTCGCACCGACGAACAAAACGCCGATGATCACACCCGCAACCGCCAGCATGCCGCCGAGTACCAGGCCGACCCGACATTCCCGCCAGATCACCTTGAACAAATCGGAACCACGCACCTCACCGACGGCAAGCGCACGCACGCACGAGGTGGCCGCCTGCGCGCCCGCATTCCCGCCCGCACCGATGAGCAGCGGAATGAACAACGCCAGGTGCGCCGCCTGCTCCAAAGTTCCGGAAAAGAAGTCGGTGACGGTGACGGTCAACGTCGCCGCGAACAATAGGAGCATCAGCCACAGTGCGCGGTAGCGGGCCAGCTGGAACACCCCCGCCGCCATGTAGTGGCCTTCCCACGGCGCGGATCCGGCCTGCTTGGCCACGTCCTCGCTGTCGGCGGCCTCGATGACCTCGACCGCGTCGTCGATGGTGAGCAGACCGACAAGCCGGTCCTCACTGTCGACGACCGGCAGATTGATGACGTTCGTCTCGCGCATGAGCCGCGCCGCCTTCTCCGCGGAGTCGGTGGCACGCACGAAGGCGGGCTCGGTGACGACGAGTTCGGCGACCATGGTGTCGGGCCTGCTCAGCACCAACTCGCGCAGCTCCACGATGCCGATGAGGCGGCGGCCGGAATCCACCACGGGCAGCGTGTACACCGTTTCGGCGTTGATGCCCTTGATCCGCACCGTCTGCAGCGCATCGGCAACGCTCAGATTGCGCGGCAGCGCAACAACTTCCGGCGTCATGTAAAGCCCGACCGAGCCCTCTGGATAGCCGAGCAGCGCGGCGGTCATCCGCCGCTCGCGTGGACTCAGCCCGGCGAGCACCTTCTTGGCGACCTTCGCGGGCGCCTCGCGCAACATCCTGGCCCTGTCATCGGGGTCCATACCCTCGACGAGCTCGCGGAAGGCCTGGTCGCGCAGGCCGTGCAGAATTTGCTGCTGGTCCACCGGCTCGAGTTCCTCGAACACCGCGAGCGCGAGATCCTTGTCGAGCAGCCGGAAGGCCATGCCCGCCTCGACGGCGTCCATCCTGGCGAGCTGATCGGCGATGCCGTGCGGCGGGTGGTTATCGAGCCATTCGAGCGCGGCGTCGACGCGATGGCTGTAGACAGCGTCCAGCAACGAGACGTCGGTCGATACGACCTCTGGCAGCGATTCGGACAGCGTCGAACGGGCATCGATGAGTTCGGTCTGCGACATGGCGAGTCCTCAGCAGAGCGTGAGTGAATGAGACGCGGGTAATTGACACCGCGGGCGCCGATCCTGCTGTCGCGTACTGGCTAAGAGTGCGAGAGGGCGGCGCCGCGCGGCCTTCGACTCGGAGGTTCGTTGCGCATGCAACCCCACCTCCTTCTCGTCGTTGCCGCGGATCTCTGCGTCCACGCCAGCTACTGAAAATACCGATAAGACGCGAATACGTCCTTGCGCAGAATACATGCAGTTGGGGAACAACTCACCACGAGTGATCGGCACCACCTATTAGACGCACCCGGCGTCGAACTGTTGCCCCACCACCGCGGACCAAGAGACAGTGTTGCCAGGTCCGCACCGCCGCCGGATCGACGTCGAGACCGCGAGGAATCACCATGGGTACCGCCGATCAGCCACGTTCGGGGTCTCAGGCCGTCGAGCGGGCCATCCACCTGCTGAACTGCTTCGAAGGTGACGACCCCGAGCTCTCGATCAGCGAATTGGCACACCTGGCCGGTGTTCCGGTGAGCACCGCGCATCGTCTCGCCCAGGCCCTTGTTCGCGGCAGACTGCTCGAGCAGGACCCTGCCAACGACCGCTATCGGGTCGGGCGTGGCCTTGCGACACTGGCACGGCCTGCGATGACCCGGCTCGGAATCGATTCGGCCGCACCGCATATGTACGCGTTGGCTGCCGGCATCAAGATCACGGCGAGTCTCAGTGTCGCCGACTCGAGCGACGCGGTGACGGTCTTCCACGCCCGTCCTCCGGTGCTCTTCTGTTCCCACCAACTACCCCGTTTGCGGCAACCGCTACGCTCCAGCGCGGCAGGACGCGCCCTGCTCGCCCATTCGCCCGCGGCGCAGCGGCCGGCCGACGACCTGGATCTGGTGCGGCGCAAGGGTTTCGCGCTCGAGGAGTTCGAGGGCGATGATCCCGTGCGCTCGATCGCGGTGCCGGTCTTCGGTGCGGACAAGCAGGTGTGGGGCGCACTGAGCGTGCAGGCGCGCTCGGCGCGGCTCAATGACGAACTGGTCCGCGAGATCCTGCCCGCGATGCGGCATATCGCGGTGCGCATCGGCGGGGTCGTGCACAACGGCTCCGGCACGACCGGCTGAGCGCCGCACCTCAGCGACGGTTACTACCACTGCGCCGGAGATAAACTCACGCCGATTTTCACAATGTGGAATGGCCGTTGTATCCCCACCTGCGCGGCCACACCATTAAGTCCACGGGCCACCACCCGCCGCACACCACAGCTCACGAAAGTCTCGACGTGTTGATACCCACAGCGCTGATCCGCCGCCGCGCGATCGACCTCATGCGGGTTCCGCACGGGATCTGTCGCCACTGACGCAGCGACGAGCCCAGCGGATTTCCTTCCGCGCCGTACCGGCCCGCGCTTTCCAGATTCCGACACATCCTCGGGTCGCGACATCGACTCCGCTCTAGCTGCCGCATGCCGATTTCAGTCCGCGCAGCGCATTTTCATCAAAGGAACACACCATGCCGTCCTCCGCACCCCCTGGCCGCCGCATCCGAGCGTTCGCCGCCGCCCTCACCCTGATCACCGGCGTTTCCGCCCTCGCAGGGTGCGGCAAGTCCGAGCCGGGCACCACCGCCGACGGCAAAGCCATCGTCCGTTACCAGGGCAGTACCGGGCAGGTCAGCCCGGTCGAACTGGCGGATGACCTCGGGTATTTCAGCAAGATCTCGTTGCATTGGGAGGGCGACACCACCAGCGGTCCCGCCAATATCCAGGCGGCCGCGACCAATCAGGTCGAGTTCGGCAGCGCGTTCAACGGCGCCGTCGTGAAGCTGATCTCCGGCGGAGCCAAGGTCACCTCGGTACTCAGTTCCTATGGCGCGGACGAGCAGTCGTTCACCGGATACTTCGTCCGCGACGATTCCGGCATCAACTCCGCACGCGATCTCATCGGCAAGAAGGTCGGCGTCAACACCCTCGGCGCGCACCACGAGTTCATTACCAGGGAGTGGCTGCATCAGGCGGGCCTCACCGAGAGCGAGATCAAGCAGGTCCAGCTGGTTGTGCTGCCGCCTGCCAACACCGAGGACGCACTGCGCAAGGGCCAGGTCGAGGTCGGCACCCTCGGGAGCATCTTCCGCGAAACCGCCGTCGAACGCGGCGGCATCCATCCGCTCTACACCGATAAGGCGCTGTTCGGACAGTTCGACTACGGCACCTACGTCTTCCGCGACGACTACATCGCCAAGAACACCGCGGCCGTCGAGGATTTCGTGCAGGGCACCGCGCGAGCGACCCGCTGGTTGCAGATCACGCCGCGCGACGAGGTGGTCGCGCGATTCAAGGCGATCATCGACAAGCGTGGCCGCAACGAGAACACCGACCTGCTGAAGTACTGGAAGAGCCCCGGAATTCCGGTGCCGGGCGGCGTGGTCGCCGACAAGGAATTGCAGATCTGGATCGACTGGCTGGTGCGCAATGGTGAGCTCAAAGAGGGGCAGCTGAAGGCCACCGATCTGTTCACCAATAAATACAACCCGTACGCCAATGGCAAGTTCCCGTCGGAAAGCGGCCCGACCGGTGAAGTGGTGGCAGCGAAATGACCTCTACCACCGCAAAACTCGCACTGACCAAGGTGAACAAGCAATTCCCGATCCGTGGCTCGCAGGAGAAGTTCACCGCCGTCGAGGACATCTCGCTCGAGCTGCGCGATGGCGAGTTCCTCGTCCTCGTCGGACCGAGCGGCTCGGGCAAGTCGACCCTGCTGGACTTGCTCGGCGGCCTGAGCAAGCCCACCTCCGGCGAAATCCTGTTGGATGGCAAGCCGATCGACGGCCCAGGTCTCGACCGGGGCATCGTGTTCCAGCAGTACGCGCTGTTTCCCTGGCGCACGGCGCGGTCGAATATCGAATTCGGGCTCGAGGCAAAGGGATTGCGACGCAAAGCCCGCCGCGAACTCGCCGAGCAGTACCTGGAGTTGGTCGGACTGACCGGATTCGGTGACCGCCTCCCGCACGAATTGTCCGGTGGCATGAAGCAGCGCGTCGCTATTGCCCGCAGCCTCGCTTTCGATCCCGAGGTGCTGCTGATGGACGAGCCATTCGCCGCGCTCGATGCGCAGACCCGGGAATCGTTGCAGGACGAGCTTTTACGAATTTGGCAGGCCACCGGCAAGACGATCCTGTTCATCACTCACGGCATCGACGAAGCCGTGTACCTCGGCCAGCGGGTCGCGGTACTGACCGCCCGACCTGGTCGTGTCAAGGCGGTACTCGACGTCGAAATCGACAGAAACGCCGCCGAGGACATCCGCTCCACCGAGCTCTTCCGCGGGTACCGGCACCAGATCTGGTCGTTGCTACAGAGCGAGATCGCACCCGAGAACGCCCCCATCGCATCCGGCACCGAGAGGCTGACCCATGTCTAGCGCAGTGGAACTCATCGCTCCCCCGGCTCGGCTCCAGGTGGCAGTGCCACACCAACCCACCCCGGCGGTGGTGGCAGACACCGGGCCCGGCATCGCCCTGCGTGCGATCGCCGCGGCGGGCAAACTCGGCTGGCGAGTGCTGAAGCCGACCATCGTGATCGCCGTCTTCCTACTGATCTGGCAGTTCGCACCGGCATGGGGGCTGGTGGACGAGATATTCCTGCCTCCGTTCACCACGGTCGCGCAGGCGTTCATCGATCTGGTGCGCACCGGCGAAATGTGGACGCACGTGTCGACCAGCCTGGGCCGCTCACTGACCGGCTACTCGATCGCGCTGATTTTCGCCGTTCCGCTCGGCATCGCAATCGCCTGGTACAAGCCGGTTTCGGACTTCCTCAACCCGATACTCGAGCTGTTCCGCAACACGGCCGCGCTGGCACTGCTTCCGGTGTTCGTGCTGATCCTCGGCATCGGCGAAACCTCGAAGATCGCGCTCGTGGTGTACGCGAGTTCCTTCCCGATCCTGCTCAACACCATCACCGGTGTCCGCACCGTCGATCCGTTGCTGATCAAATCCGCTGTGTCGCTGGGGTTGTCACCACTGCGGCTGTTCCAGAAGGTGATCCTGCCCGCCGCACTGCCTTCCATCTTCACCGGACTTCGGATGGCCGCGGCAGGCTCGATCCTTGTGCTGCTGGCCGCCGAAATGGTCGGTGCGCGAGCCGGACTCGGCTACCTGATCACCGCGGCACAGCAGAACTTCCAGATCCCGAACATGTACGCGGGCATCCTCGCCATCTCGCTGCTCGGCCTCGCCTTCAACGGTGTGCTCGTCGGCCTCGAACGCCACTTCTCGCGCTGGCGCGTCGACTCGAACGCCTGACCCGACCACCCCAACACGCATCAAAGGAACAACGACCGATGTCGGCATCTCGTAAGCAATTCCACCTCAACGCCTTCCTGATGGGCGTCGGGCACCATGAGGCGGCCTGGCGGCACCCACGCACCGAAGAACACCAGGTGCTCGACGTAGAACATTTTCAAGAGCTCGGGCGGATCGCCGAACGCGGCAAGCTCGACTCGGTGTTCTTCGCCGACAGCCTCGCGGTCGGTCCGCGCATCAAGCGCAATACGCTCGCGGTCTTCGAGCCGGTAACGCTGCTGGCCGCCATCGCCGCCGCCACCTCACGGGTCGGGCTGATCGCCACGGCATCGACCACCTACAACGAACCGTTCAATCTGGCACGCAAGTTCGCCTCCCTCGACCACATCAGCAGCGGAAGAGCGGGCTGGAACATCGTCACCTCCGGTAGCGAGGAGGAGGCGTTCAATTTCGGCTTCGACGCCATCCCCGAACATGCCCGCCGCTACGAACGGGCGGAGGAATTCGTCGACGTCGCGATTCGGTTGTGGGACAGCTGGGAATCCTCGGCGATCGTCCTGGACCCGCAGGAGGGCATCTTCGCCGATCCGGACAAGGTGCACACCGTCGACTACTCCGGACCCCGTTTCAAGGTGCGTGGTCCGTTGAACTCGCCACGCAGCCCGCAGGGTCGACCGCTGCTCGTACAGGCCGGATCATCGGAGAGCGGTAAGGAATTCGCCGCGAAGTACGCGGAGGCGATATTCACCGCGCAGCGGACGCTGGAAGAGGGTCAGGCGTTCTACCGCGATCTGAAGTCGCGGCTGCCGAAGTACGGGCGCTCCGCCGACGAACTGAAGGTGCTGCCCGGCCTGGTGCCCTATATCGCCGACACCACCGAGGAAGCCGAGGCGCTGGAGCGGGAGTTCACCGACCTGATCTCGCCCGACTACGCGCTCGGTCAACTCTCGCGGCTGCTCGGGGTCGATCTCACCGAGCACGCACTCGACGCGCCGCTGCCACCGCTGCCGTCGGTGACCGAAATCGAGGGAGGCAAGAGCCGGTTCACGCTGGTCAAGGAATTGGCCGAGAACGAAAACCTCACGGTGCGGGAGTTGATCGGCAAACTGGGGGGCGGTCGAGGCCACCGTTCCTTCGCCGGCACGCCGACCCAGATCGCCGACGAGCTACAGAGCTGGTTCGAGAACGGTGCGGCAGACGGCTTCAACATCATGCCGCCGTATCTGCCAGGCGGGCTGGAGGTCTTCGTCGAACGGGTGGTGCCGATCCTGCAGGAGCGCGGCCTCTTCCGTACCGACTACGAGGCGGACACGCTGCGTGGGCACTACGGACTCGGGTCGGTGGAAAGCCAGTTCGCCGAGGTGCAGACCGAAGCGAGCGCATGACCTCCGATCGGGATGCGGTGCCCGTTGCCGCGGATTCCTTTCGGCCCCTGGTGTTCTCGGTGTACGTTCCGACCTTGGCACGCGGCATCGGTATGGGCGCCGGCGCGCCGGTGATGACGCTGACCGCGCTCGACCTCGGCGCCTCGACGGCCGTCGCGGGGCTTGCCGTGGCGCTGGTCGGACTCGGTCAGGTACTCGGCGATATTCCCGCTGGTCAGTTGGTGGCCAAGGTCGGCGAGCGCACCTCGATCATCGGCGGCACCGCGGTCGGAATCGTCGGTGTGCTGGTTTGCTTACTGGCACCGAACATTCCGATGCTGTGCGCGGGATTGCTCATTATCGGCCTTTCCAATGCCGTCTGGGGTCTGGCGCGGATGACCTACCTGGCCGAGGCTATTCCGCTCGAGCGCCGCGCGCGGGTGATGTCGCTGTTCGGTGGCTCGATGCGCCTCGGCTTCTTCATCGGCCCCTTCCTCGGCGCCGTGGCCATCCTCGGCCTCGGCACCAGGGGCGGGTTCGTCGTCGAACTCGTCGCGTTCGTCATCGCGGGCGTGCTGATGGTGCGGCTGCCGGTGCCGGGAACCGGTACGCGCGGCGAGGTATCGGCGGCGCCGATGTCGCTGGTCGCGGTAGTGCGGCGGCATCGGCGCGTGCTCTCGACCCTCGGCGCGGGGGTGCTGCTGCTCGGGGTGGCGAGGGCCTCCCGCGATGCGATCTTGCCACTGTGGGCCGACCACATCGGAATGAGCGCCGCGACGGCCAGCCTGATCTTCGGTGTCGGGGCGGCGCTGGAGGTGGTCTTCGCCTATCCCGCGGGGCATGTGATGGATCGCTTCGGTCGCGGCTACATCGCGGTGCCCGCACTCGCGATACTCGCCATCGCGTATCTGGCTGTGCCACTGACACATTCGGCACAGACCTTAGGTGTGGTCGCGGTGGTGATGGGCATCGGCAACGGGATCAGCAACGGACTGATCATGGTCCTCGGTGCGGACGTGGCACCTGCCGCGATCCGTGCCGAGTTCCTCGCGGCGTGGCGACTCGATCACGACGCGGGCGCCTTCGCCGGGCCGCTACTGATCGGCGTGCTGGCGACCGCTGCGCCACTCGCGGTTTCGGTGCTCACGATCGGCGCGATCTCGGCGCTCGGCGCGATGGTAATGGGCCGATACATCCCGGAGCACGTCCCGTGGCCGCCTCCTGCCGCCGGTCCGGACCTGCCGAGCGGCCACGACTCCTTCGAACAACCAGGGCTCCCGCACGCGGATCTCCTCCAACAGAAGGTGACATCATGACCGAAATCGATGTTCTTGTCCTCGGTGGCGGCCCGGCTGGTACTTGGGCGGCATTGAAGGCCGCTGCCGCTGGCGCCTCGGTCATCTTGGCGGACAAAGGATTCTGTGGGAGCAGCGGGGCGACGGCCGCCGCGGGGACCGGAATTTGGTACGTCCAGCCGGAGCCGGAGCTGCGCGCGAAGGCGATGGCCAGCCGTGAGGCACTCGGCGGATATCTCGCCGATCACGGGTGGATGGAGCGGGTACTCGACGAAACCTATGCTCGGGTCAACGAACTCGCCGAGGTCGGCCGCTACCCGTTCCCGGTCGGCCGCGACGGACAACAGCTCCGCACGGGCGTGCAAGGGCCGGAATACATGAAGCGCCAACGACTTCGGGTCCAGCGCGCGGGAGTGTCTATTCTCGACCACACCCCTGCTATCGAGCTGCTGACCGACGCCGAGGCAACCGTGGCGGGCGCTCGCCTGCAACGGCTGTCCGACGGCACGCACATCGACATCGCCGCCCGTGCTGTCGTGCTTGCCACCGGCGGTTGCGCCTTCCTGTCGAAAACGTTGGGCTGCAACGTCAATACCGGTGACGGAGCACTGATGGCAGTCGAGGCGGGCGCCGAGCTCTCCGGCATGGAGTTCTCCAACGCCTACGCCATCGCTCCGGAATTCACCTCGGTGACCAAGACCGCCTACTACTCCTTCGCGACGTTCTATCTGAGCAACGGCGAGCCGCTGGCAGGAGCGTCGAGCAAAGGCGGGCGCTCCGCGATCGCGCAGGCGCTGTTGCGCGAGCCGGTGTACTGCACGCTGGACCAGGCCGATGCGGCTCAACAGCGGGCAATGCGCCTAGGGCAGGCGAACTTCTTCCTCACCTTCGACCGGCTCGGGATCGACCCCTTCACCGATCGGTTCCCCATCACGCTGCTGCTCGAGGGTACGGTCCGCGGTACCGGTGGCGTCCGTGTCGCCGACCATGATTGCTCGACAAGCATTCCCGGTCTCTACGTGGCGGGCGATGTCGCGACCCGCGAGCTGATCTGCGGCGGGTTCACCGGTGGTGGCAGCCACAATGCCGCCTGGGCGATGTCCTCGGGCAGTTGGGCCGGTAGCGGTGCGGCGAATTTCGCACTGCGCCAGGGTAATTCGGTCGACGATCGACGACGATTCGGCGCGGGCACTGTCGGGCTTCGGCCCACCGGCCGACCGGATTCCGGACTCCGATCGGCCGAGGTCGTCGCGGCGGTACAGGGTGAGGTGCTGCCCTACGACAAGAACTACCTACGCCACGGCGACCGCCTGCGGCCCGCGCTGGTGACGCTGCACGAGCTGTGGCGGCAGGCACGCGCGGGCCTGACCGGTGCCGATACCTCGAAAGTTCGTTCGGCGGCGGCGATGACGGCCCACGCACGGTGGATGTACACCGCAGCGCTCGCGCGCACCGAATCCCGGGGAATGGCGCGGCGTCAGGAGTTCCCCGACCTCGATCCCGCCCAGCACCATCGACTGATCATCGGCGGGCTCGATGAGCTGTGGACCGCGCCCGAACCGGCATTCCTGACCGGATCACGAGCACAGCTGGTTTCGGCATGATCGAGGTGGTTTCGGTCGACCGATGCATCGAATGCGACAAGTGCATCGAGGTGTGCCCAACCCGTGTCTTCGATCGGGGCGCGGACGGAATCCCGCTGCTAGCGCGGCAATCCGATTGCCAGACGTGCTTTATGTGCGAGGCGTATTGCCCCGTCGACGCGTTGTTCGTCGCGGCTCGCACCGAGCCGCTACCGCCCGATGACATTCAGCGCGACGAAACATACCTGATCGAACACGGACTGCTCGGCAGCTACCGTAAGGCGCTCGGCTGGGGCGGCGGACGCCTCGGTGCGCGCGATGCGATCGGGCCTGAATTGCCATGACGCCCTTGACGAAACGGCGTGAAGTCGACTTCATGCGGGTATGCCGCAGTGCCTGTCGGTCTCGAGATCGGCCCAACCCTGGAGATCTTCCCGAGCGTTTCCCAGACCCATTCACTAAGTGAGTTCCCCATGACTGCTGTACACGACACCACCACCACTACGACCACCGACACCGTGCTCATCGCCCCGGTCGCCGGACACATCGGCGCCGAAATCTCCGGCGTCGATCTGCGCGAGACGCTGACCGATCAGCAGGTCGAGGAGATCACCGCCGCGCTGCACAAGTACAAGGTGCTGTTCTTCCGTGAGCAGCACATCGGGCACGCCGAGCAGATTGCCTTCTCCAGGCGGTTCGGCGCGGTCACCCCATCGCATCCCTACGATGACGATGCGCCAACGGAGTACCCGGAGATCCTCGCGGTCGACAGCCGGTTGTACGAAAAGCGTTTCGGTGTAAGGAAATTCAGCTACACCAATTTCTGGCACACCGACGTGTCCCCGCTGATCAACCCGCCTGCGGCCTCGATCCTGCGCGCCGACATCGCGCCGGCTCGTGGTGGCGACACCCAGTGGACGAATCTCGTCGCCGCCTACGAGAACCTGCCGGAATCGCTGCAACGGTTCGTCGAGGGGCTGCGCGCCGAGCACCGCTTCGGTGGCAGCCGACCGGTATGGGACGCCAACAGCGATTACGCGAAGAAGGTGGCCGCCGCGCCGCTGGTCACCGAGCATCCGGTGGTCAGGGTGCATCCGGTGACCGGGGAACGGGCGCTGTTCGTCAACCCCGGCTTCACCACCCGCATCGTCGGGCTGAGCCCGCACCAAAGCGACAGCCTGCTGAAGCTGCTGTTCGACGAGATCGCTCAGCCTGCCTACACCGTGCGATTCCGCTGGGAGCAGGGCAGCATCGCGTTCTGGGACAACCGGGCCACCGCCCACCTCGCCCCGAGCGACTTGAATCATCTCGATGTCACCCGAGTCCTGTACCGGACCACCCTCGAAGGCGACATCCCTGTCGGTGTCGACGGGGTGGCCTCGACGTCCATCTCGGGCGCACAATTCACCGGCGCTCGAGCCCACACCGCTGAGTGATGCCGGTCGAGTGCCGCGCAGACACTCGACCGGTTCGGCGACACTCGACCGGCATCGCGCATTCGACCGCCATCGTGCCGAAGTTGGGCGCACGCGGCGTCGAACTATTTGCTTGCCCGCCGGCGACCGGGGACAGTGGTCGGCGGGTAGTGGATTCCGGCCGGGCGCCCGTGGGGCGTTCGGCCGGACTCGCGCTGCCGCCACACCGTCGACCGGTATCCGACGGTCGGTAGCCGATCGCGGCTAGATTTCGGGTAACCACACGAAGGAGATATCTGTGCGCTTCGGCATCTTCATACCGCAGGGTTGGCGCCTGGACCTGGTCGGTATCGACCCAGCGGCGCAGTGGGGGGTGATGCGCGATCTCGCCCAGCGGGCCGACGCCGAGGACACCTGGGAATCGCTCTGGGTGTACGACCACTTCCACACCGTGCCGGCGCCGACCGACGAGGCCACACACGAAGCGTGGACCCTGATGTCGGCGTTCGCCGCATCTACCTCGCGGATTCGGCTCGGGCAGATGTGCACCTCGATCGGCTACCGCAACCCGGCCTACCTCGCGAAGGTCGCCGCGACAGTGGACCTCATTTCCGGCGGTCGCGTCGAGTTGGGTATCGGCGGCGGCTGGTACGAGCACGAATGGCGCGCCTACGGCTACGGTTTCCCGTCGGCGGGCGAGCGCCTCGGCCGCCTCGACGAAGGTGTGCAAATTTTCAAGCAGGCGTGGACCAACGGTAAGGCCACCCTCGACGGCAAGTACTACCAGGTCGACGGCGCCATCGTGCGCCCACTGCCAGTGCAGGAGGGCGGGATTCCGCTGTGGATCGCGGGCGGCGGCGAAAAGAAGACGCTGCGGACCGCGGCCAAATACGCCAGCTACACCAACTTCAGCGGTGAACCGGCCGAATTCATCCACAAGTCCGAGATCCTGCGCGCCCATTGCGTCGAGGTCGGCACCGACTTCGACGCCATCGTGCGGACGACGGACTACAACGTCGTGATCGGATCGACGGAAGCCGAGGTCGAGGATCGGCTCGTCGCGCTGCAAGCCCGACTCACCCCCTTTATCGGCGCGGACAAGGCCGCGGCCCATGTCAACGACCTCTACCGCGGCTCCGCCGCCGTCGGCACCCCCGAACAGGTCATCGAAAACCTCACCAAGATCCGCGATCTCGGCCTCGGCTACGCCATCCTCTACTTCCCCGAAGCGACCTACGACACCTCCGGCATCGAACTCTTCGAACGGGAGGTCGCACCCGCACTACGCTGAACAATCCGGAAAAGGGGTGGTCTCCAACGTGGAGACCACCCCTTTTCCGGACGTCGGCGACTACAACATGCAGGACACGCAGCCCTCTACCTCGGTTCCCTCCAAGGCCATTTGGCGCAGGCGGATGTAGTAGAGGGTTTTGATGCCTTTGCGCCAGGCGTAGATCTGGGCGCGGTTGAGGTCGCGAGTGGTCGCGGTGTCCTTGAAGAAGAGGGTCAGCGACAGGCCCTGGTCCACGTGCTGGGTGGCCGCGGCGTAGGTATCGATGATCTTCTCGTAGCCGATTTCATACGCGTCGTCGTAGTATTCGAGGTTGTCGTTGTCGAGGTAGGGCGCGGGGTAGTAGACGCGGCCGATCTTGCCTTCCTTGCGGATCTCGATCTTCGACGCCACCGGGTGGATGGAACTGGTGGAGTGGTTGATGTAGGAGATCGAGCCGGTCGGCGGGACGGCCTGCAAGTTCTGGTTGTAGATACCGTGCTCCATGACCGAGTTCTTCAGCTCGAGCCAATCGTCCTTGGTCGGGATGTGCACGTCCGCGTCGGCGAAGATCTGCGCCACGCGTGCGGTTTTCGGCTCCCATGCCTTGTCGGTGTACTTGTCGAAGTACTCCCCCGACGCGTACTTGGATTCAGGGAAGCCACCGAAGTAGCTGCCGCGCTCCTTCGCGATCAGGTTCGACGCCCGAATCGCGTGGTAAACGACGGTGTAGAAGTAGATGTTGGTGAAGTCGATGCCCTCGTCGGATCCGTAGTGGACCCGCTCGCGAGCCAGGTACCCGTGCAGGTTCATCTGTCCGAGGCCGATGGCGTGGGATTCGTTGTTGCCCTGCTCGATCGAGGGCACCGAGTAGATGTGCGTCTGGTCCGACACCGCGGTCAGCGCACGGATCGAGGTCTCGATGGTCTGCGCGAAGTCGGGTGAGTCCATCGCCTTGGCGATGTTCAGCGACCCGAGGTTGCACGAAATATCCTTGCCCACCTTGGCGTAGGTCAGATCGTCGTTGTAGATCGACGGCGTCGAAACCTGCAGGATCTCCGAGCAAAGGTTCGAGTGGGTGATCTTGCCGGCGATCGGGTTGGCCCTGTTCACCGTGTCCTCGAACATGATGTACGGGTAGCCCGACTCGAACTGCAGCTCGGCGATGGTCTGGAAGAACTCGCGCGCCTTGATCTTCGACTTGCGGATCCGCTTGTCGTCGACCATCTCGTAGTACTTCTCGGTGACGTCGATATCGGCGAACGGCTTGCCGTAGATGCGCTCTACGTCGTACGGCGAGAACAGGTACATGTCCTCGTTCTTCTTCGCGAGCTCGAAGGTGATGTCGGGGATCACCACACCGAGCGAGAGGGTCTTGATGCGGATCTTCTCGTCCGCGTTCTCGCGCTTGGTGTCAAGGAACCGGTAGATGTCCGGGTGATGCGCGTGCAGGTACACCGCACCGGCGCCCTGGCGGGCACCGAGCTGGTTGGCGTAGGAGAACGAGTCCTCCAGCAGCTTCATGATCGGGATGACGCCCGAGCTCTGGTTCTCGATCTTCTTGATCGGCGCGCCGTGCTCGCGAATGTTGCTCAGCAGCAAGGCGACACCGCCACCGCGCTTGGACAGCTGCAACGCGGAGTTGATCGAGCGCCCGATGGACTCCATGTTGTCTTCGATGCGCAGCAGGAAGCAGGAGACCGGCTCGCCGCGCTGCTTCTTGCCCGAGTTGAGGAAGGTCGGGGTGGCGGGCTGGAAGCGGCCGTCGATGATCTCATCGACCAACTTGCCCGCGAGCACCTCGTCACCGGCGGCGAGGGTGAGCGCGACCATGCAGACGCGATCCTCGAACCGCTCCAGGTAGCGCTTGCCGTCAAAGGTCTTCAGCGTGTACGAGGTGTAGTACTTGAACGCGCCGAGGAAGGTCGGGAACCGGAACTTCTTGGCGTAGGCCTGCTGGAACAGCGACTTGATGAACGCGCGGCTGTACTGGTCCAGAACCTCTGCCTCGTAATAGTTCTCGTCGACCAGGTAGTCCAGCTTCTCGTCCAGGTTGTGGAAGAAGACGGTGTTCTGGTTGACGTGCTGCAGGAAGTACTGATGCGCGGCCTCGCGGTCCTTGTCGAACTGGATCTCGCCGTTCGGGCCGTACAGGTTCAGCATCGCGTTGAGGGCGTGGTAGTCCATGACCTCGCCCGCTTCCGCACCCCGAACCGAGGACTGCTCTAAGCGAGCCGTTTTTCCGGCAGGCGCTGTCGTTGCTGTTGCCAAAACAATCCCAATCCTTCTCGGACGCGCTCGACGTCCTCAGCGGTTCCCATGAGTTCGAAGCGATACAGGTACGGCACCCCGCACTTGCGCGAGATCACGTCTCCCGCATAGCAGTATGTATCGCCGAAGTTCGTGTTACCTGCCGCGACAACCCCGCGCAGCAGCGCGCGGTTGTGCGGATCGTTGAGGAACTTGGCGACTTGCCGCGGCACGAAATCCTTATCGGATCTGCTTCCCCCCAAGACGTGCCGACCGCCCCCGTAGGTGGGAACGACCAGCACGTAGGGTTCGTCTACGCGCAGCGAATCTGCGGTGTGCAGTGGTATGCGAGTCGCTGGGATGCCCAGCTTCTCGACGAAACGATGTGTGTTCTCCGAGGCGCTGGAGAAGTAGACGAGCGCTGCCGTTTCGGACATGGCCGGCTCCCTACGATGGGCGGCCTCAGGCCGCGATGGTGCGTCAGGCCGCGACGGTGGCGAGCGACTTGATGCGATCGGGCCGGAAGCCCGACCAGTGGTCCTCGCCGGCAACGACGACCGGCGCCTGCAGGTACCCGAGAGCCATGACGAAGTCACGCGCCTCGTCGTCCTCGGAGATGTCGATGACCTCGTAGTCGACCCCGACCTTGTCGAGGGCCTTATAGGTCGCGTTGCACTGGACGCAAGCGGGCTTGGTGTACACGGTGATGGTCAATGGTGTCCCTCTCTCCTGATCCATAGCCTGTGATCCGTATGTCGATCGTTTCGAGCGACGTGCAAGCAGTCGCTAGCGATGTCATCTCGAGCGACCGACAAAAGTCGCTACCAATACACGATCCGACGCACCTGCGCAAACTCCTGGATCCGATCTCGAAAGCCCTGCTCAGCCGGTTCACACCGTTGCTTTTCGCTTCGGGCCTCGCGTCGTCTTCCAGTAGGTAAGACACTACACCTAGTGGCCGACAGATTCATACAACACGACATGTTGCGAACCACATTGATGAAATTCCTAGCCGGTAAGTACCTGCACACTCGATTCGCAACCCGACACGACCGTGGCGCAGATCACAATTTCGTACCGCAGCTCTCTTTCAGCAAACATTCCGGGCAGACCAAAAGGGCCACCCCCCACTCGGTCGACCGGAGTGGCGGGTGGCCCTGCGGGACACAGCGGTTTCAGCGCGGCTCAGGCGGAAACCAGTTCGCCGCGCGCGGACAGGACGAGCTCGCGCACCGTGGCGGCCAGCTGGGTCAGCGCCTCGGCATCCTCGCGCGGATGCGCCTCGCCGAAGCGCTGGCCGAACCCACCGAAGTGCAAGTGCGCGGACTCCACGACCTTCGCACCCGCGACACCGAGCGCCTTGACCGCGTCACCGTGCGCCCACTGCCCCGCGTTCGGGCTCATCGACCCACTCACCACGGCAACCGACCGATCCTTGAGCGCACCGACTCCGTACGGACGGGAGGCCCAGTCGATCGCGTTCTTCAGTACCGCCGACAGCGTGCCGTTGTACTCAGGGGTCACCAGCAGCAGGCCGTCGGAGGCGGCGATAGCGTCGCGCAGCGCCTGGGCGGCAGCGGGAACCGCGCCGGGGACATCGAGATCCTCGTTGTAGAAGGGGATATCGGCGAGGCCCTCATAGATCGTGATGTCGACGCCGTCGGGCGCGGTCTGCGCCGCGGCCTCGGCGAGCTGGCGATTGATGGATGCGGCACGAAGGCTGCCGACGAGAGTAAGGATCCGAGTCTGGGGCATGAGAACTCCTGGTGTACTGAACGTGTGTCCGGGTTTCATGAGAAAATAACCGGACTATGGTCCGAATCCATTCCTCCGGAGACGATGAGAGTCCTGTGAGCTACAGCACACATCCGCCGGGCGAGTCGATACCCGAGCGTCCGCTGCTCGGCGTCGGCGCGCCGCTGCTCGGATCGATCGAGCCGACCGAGCGCGCCGATGCCGCGCGCAACCGGCAATTACTACTGGACGCGGCGCAGGAACTCGTCCGCGAGCACGGAGTGGACAGCCTCACGATGGACGCGCTGGCGAAACGGGCGGGCGTCGGCAAAGGCACCGTCTTCCGGAGGTTCGGCAGCAGGGCCGGGCTCATGGTCGCGCTGCTCGATCATTCGGAACACAAGTACCAGCATGGATTCATGTTCGGACCACCGCCGCTCGGACCCGGCGCGCCACCGGTGGATCGGCTCATCGCCTTCGGCCGCGCGCGGCTGCTCGACATCGAGGTGGAGGGCGATCTGTATCGCGCGGCGGAGAACGGAGAGGCAGGCGACCGCTATTCCGGACCGCCCTACATGTTGCTCAAGGCCCACGTGTCGATGCTGTTGCGGGAGGCCGACGTCGCCGGCGAAGTACCGCTGCTCGCCGACGGGCTGCTCGCCGATCTCGGCGCCGCATTGGTGATGCATCAGATGCATGCCCTCGGCTATTCGCGCGAACAGATCGGCGACAACTGGGAAGCCTTCGTTCGGCGTGTTGTCACACCGCGATCGCCAGTAGAGTGAGTTGCCATGCCGTCCTTGCGTCAACAGATCATCTCCGAACTAGGCGTCCAACCGAGCATTGAGCCGAAGATCGAGGTGCGCCGCCGCGTCGAATTCCTCAAGGACTACTTGCTTGCCACGCCCGCAACGGGGTTCGTACTCGGCATCAGCGGGGGCCAGGACAGCGCCCTCGCGGGGCGGCTGTGCCAGCTGGCCGCGGAGGAACTACGCGCCGACGGCGCCGAGGCCACCTTCGTCGCGGTGCGGCTGCCCTACGGTGTGCAGGCCGACGAGGTCGACGCCAGGATATCGATGAAGTTCGTGCAGCCGGACCGCTCGGTATCGGTCAATGTCCGACCGGGCGCGAACGCGGTCGCCGCCGAGACCGCACGCAGCCTCCAGGTGCCCGACCTCCGCGATTTCGTGCGTGGCAACATCAAGGCGCGCGAGCGCATGGTGATCCAGTACGCGATCGCGGGCCAGGAGAACCTGCTCGTCGTCGGCACCGACCACGCCGCGGAAGCGGTCACCGGCTTCTTCACCAAATATGGCGACGGCGGCGTCGACATCACCCCACTCACCGGCCTCACCAAGCGCCAGGGCGCGGCGCTGCTGCAAGAGCTCGGCGCACCGTCGAGCGTCTGGTCCAAAGTCCCCACCGCCGACCTCGAGGACGACCGACCCGCCCTTTCCGACGAGGAGGCGCTCGGCCTGCGCTACTCCGAAATCGACGACTACCTCGAAGGCAAAGACGTCACCTCCGAGGTAGCCACCAGACTCGAAACGATCTTCCAGAACACCCGCCACAAGCGCACCGTCCCGGCAACTCCCCTCGACACGTGGTGGCGCTGACCCTGTCGGTGTCGGACTCAGCCGCCCGCGAAGGGCGGCAGCACATCGACGCGCGGCGGCAGGATGACCGAGGGGTCGCGGGTTAGTTCGTCGCCGACCAGGTAGGCGCAGACCGCGAGCATCTTGTCGAGGTCGGGGCCGTAGGACTCGGACAGGGTCTGGCGCAGGTCGGCGATGGTCGCGTCGGCGGGGAAATCGAGGGATTCGCGATCCTTGCCGACGGCGTCGGCGATCGCGGCGAAGTAGCGGATCTCAACCACCGATGGCTCCCATCGAGCGTTCCGGAGGGACGAAGTCCGCGGCGTCGATGCCGTGGCCTGCCCACTTGTTCCACATGGCGCCGCGCCAGATGGTGGCGATCTCGATATCGTCGGCACCGGAGCGCAGTGCCTGGCGCAGATCGAATTCCTGGTCGCTGAACAGGCAAGAGCGGAGCATGCCGTCGGCGGTGAGGCGGGTGCGGTCGCACGTGTCGCAGAACTTGCGGGTCACCGAAGCGATGATGCCAACCGTCGCGGGGCCACCGTCGACGAGCCAGGTTTCGGCGGGGGCGGATGGGTCCGAGCGGCCTGCCTCGGTGAGGTCGAAGCGCGCGCCGAGCACATCGAGCAGCTCGGCGGCGGTCACCATGTTGGCGCGCGCCCACTCGTGGTCGGCGTCGAGCGGCATCTCTTCGATGAAGCGCAGCTCGCAGCCCTCGTCCAGACACCAGCGCAGCAGATCCGCGGCGCCGGGCAGGGTCTCACGCATCAGGACGGCGTTCACCTTCATCGGCGCGAGGCCCGCGTCTCTGGCGGCACGAATGCCCGCGAAGACCGATTCGAGCCGGTCGCGCCGCGTGAGCTTGGCGAAGCCGAGCCGGTCGACGGTATCGAGAGAGACGTTCACCCGGCTCAACCCTGCCGCGGCAAGCCCGCGCACGCGATGGGCGAGGCCGACACCGTTGGTCGTCATGGCCAGCGGGATCCCAGGGGCGTGTTCGTGGCAACCGGCGATGATCCGTTCCAGGTCGCGGCGCATCAGCGGCTCGCCGCCGGTGAAGCGCACCTCGCGCACCCCGAGTTCCCGCACCGCGAGCGCGACCAGCCGGACGATCTCCTCGACGGTCAGCAACTCCTCATGGGGAATCGCGGGCAGACCTTCCTCCGGCATGCAGTAGGTGCAGCGCAACGAACACTTCTCGGTGATCGACACCCGCAAATCGCGGGCGGTCCGACCGAATCGGTCCACCAGAAAAGGGGTCTCGGGGCGTCCGTCGAGCGAGGGACGCCCAGACCGCACGGCGGGAATCCCCATCTGGACCAACGTCACCCCTCCATTATGACCGGTTGTCCCGAGATGACCGATTGTCGCCACCGACAACAACCGACCGCCGGCTGGGCCGCGGGCCCGTACCTTCGTCCGAATCGGCCATGGAACCGCGACGATTAGGCTGACCGCATGACCCCACGGCCCGCCACATCCCAGGTCCGGTCCGTCGACGACTACCGGGACGCCATCGAACAGCTGCTGCGCCCGTTGGCGCTGCGCCCAACCGAGCCCGCCGCGGTGCCCGCCGCGCTCGGCAGGCAGCTGGCCGAAGATGTCCATTCACCGGTCGACCTGCCGGTCTTTCGCAACTCCGCGATGGACGGATACGCGGTGCGTTCCGAGTCCGTCGTAGTTGCCCCTGTGACGCTGCCGGTCGCCGGTGTTGTCGCCGCGGGCAACCCCGGTGCGACGCCGCTACCTCCCGGCGCCGCGATGAAGGTGATGACGGGCGCGCCGATTCCGCCCGGCGCGGATTGTGTGGTGCCGGTCGAGGACGTGCACACCGACGGCGCGCGGGTGACCATCGAACGCGGCCGCAGCACAGGCGAATTCGTGCGAGAGCCGGGCACCGATGTGCGCACCGGAGAGCTGCTGGTGTCCGAAGGAACCAGGCTCGCGCCGCGGCACATCGCGGCACTCGCCGCCGTCGGCCTGCCCTCGGTGCCGGTATTTCGGCCCATTCGCGCCGCCGTTATCACCACCGGCGACGAACTCGTTCCCGCGGGCACGACGTTGCGCCCCGGGCAGATCTACAACTCCAACGGCATCGCACTCGCCGCGGCGCTCACCGCGAACGGCGTGCTGGTCACCAGCGTCGAGCACAGTACCGACGATCCCGAGGTGTTTCGCCGATTGCTCACTGCCGCAACGAAATCCGCCGATATCGTGTTCACCTCCGGCGGTGTGTCCAAGGGCGATTTCGAAGTGGTCAAGGACGTACTGCAACCACTCGGCGGCCAGTTCGGTTCGATCGCGGTGCAGCCGGGCGGTCCGCAGGGCCTGACCGTCGTCGACGGCATTCCGGTGCTGAGCTTCCCCGGCAATCCGGTCAGCACGATGGTGTCCTTCGAGGTGTTCGCCAGGCCGATCCTGCGCGAACTCGCGGGACTGCCCGAGGTCACCATTCGCGAACTTCCGCTGCTGGAACCGGTGAAATCGCCTGCGGGGCGACGCCAATTCCTGCGTGGCCGGGTGACCGACGCCGGTGTCGAAGCGGTCTCGGGACCGGGTTCGCACCTGGTCGCCGGGATGGCATGGGCGGAGGTCCTGATCGACATTCCCGCGGCGGCCACCTCGGTCCCGGCAGGCGCGACCGTGCTGGTCCGATCGCTGTGAACGCCGACGATCGGTCATATGACGTCGGCGCACAGGTCCCCTCCGCCCGCGGATGCCGCGCTGTGCGAGTGTGGACAACATGAGTGAGTTGTCCCATGTCGACCGAGAGGGCCGCGCCCGCATGGTCGATGTGAGCGCGAAGACCGACACCACCAGGATCGCGGTCGCGGCGGGTGAGCTACAGACCACCGCCGAAGTTGTCGCGCTGGTGCGCGCCGACGACATGCCGAAGGCCGATGTGCTGTCCACGGCCAGGATCGCGGGCATCGCGGGAGCGAAGAAGACCTCGGAACTCATCCCGCTGTGCCATCAGCTCGCACTGTCGTCGGTCACGGTCGAGTTCGCGTTCACCGACACCACCATCACGATCGAGGCCAGCGCGAAGACCAAGGGTCCCACCGGCGTCGAGATGGAGGCGCTCACCGCGGTCGCCGTCGCCGGACTCACCCTGCACGACATGGTGAAGGCGGTCGACCCCGCGGCGACCCTCAACGGCGTGCGGCTGCTCACCAAAGAAGGCGGGAAGCACGGACATTGGGTGCGGGCCGACACGGGTAACCAAGTGGCACAGTCCCTTGCGGTCGGGCCGAGCCCGCTCGCCGAAAGCGATCCACAGCAGCTTACGCCGCATGCTGTTTCGAACCCCGAAGCACGATCGGCAGTGGTATTGGTCGCCTCGACCGGCGCGGCGGCGGGCTCCCGAATCGACACCACCGGACCCGTCCTCACACAATGGCTTACCGGACTGGGCTTCTCGGTGCGCGGACCGCTGGTCTATGCCGATGCCGAGATCGCCGTCGGATTGGCGGATGCGCTGCGTCTCACGCCGACACTGGTGATCACCACCGGTGGGACCGGTGCCTCCCCGACCGATGCGACGCCGGAGGCGACGCTGGCGGTCATCGATCGCGAACTGCCCGGTGTCGCCGAGGCGATTCGGCAACGCGGCACCGCGAAATTCCCGCTCGCCGCGCTCAGCCGTGGTGTCGCGGGGTTGGCGGGCCGCTCGGTGATCGCGAACCTGCCAGGATCCCCCGGCGGGGTGCAGGATGGTATGGCGGTGCTCGAACCGCTGCTCGACCATCTGCTCGCGCAAGTAGCCGGAGGCGGCAAACATGACAACCAGTGAACACGCGTCCGTGCGCCTCGCGGCCATCAGCGACCGGCCGTTGGACCCGGCCGAGGTCGAGGCGGCGGTCACCGGGCCCGCGCATGGCGCGGTCGTGGTTTTCACCGGCAAGGTTCGCAACCACGATGGCGGACAGGCCGTTTCCGCGTTGGAATACTCGGCCCACCCCGAAGCCGAACGGTTCCTACGGAACTGCTGCGCCGAGCTGGCCGCATCCTCCGGTCTTCCGGTTGCCGCCGCGCACCGCATCGGTCAACTGACCATCGGCGATCTCGCGATCGTCGTCGCGGTCGCCGCACCGCATCGCGCCGAAGCCTTCACCGCCTGTGCGGAATTGGTGGACCGGATCAAGCACGAGGTACCGATCTGGAAACGCCAGCTATTCGCCGACGGTTTGTCCGAATGGGTCAACGCCTGCGGGTGAACTGCCCGAGATTTACCGCATCGTCATTCGATTCCGATGACGTGAAAACATGCCCGCGATAGCGTCGCGCGCAAAGGCTCGTCCGACTCCGAGATAGGAGGACACCGTGGGCACCGATCAGGTATTGCTGCACAGGTTTGTGATCTCCGAACTCACAGCCGCGGGGCTGGATCGGGATCGGCTGATTCGCGAGACCGGTCTACCCGACTGGACGATGGCGGGTGAGGACGTGCACCTGCCGAGCACCACTTTCTCGCGGCTGTGGGAGATCGGTGAGCACGGACTCGCCGATCCCGATGTCGCACTGAATGTGGCCCGCCGCTACAAGTTGTCCAGCCTCGGCCTCTACGACTACCTGTTCTCGACCGCGCCGACGCTCGGCGCGGGTCTTGCGACCTGCGGACCCTACGTCGCCGCTGTCACCACCAATCATCGCTTCGAGCTCATCGCAGAGAACGACAGCGAAGTGACCCTCTACCTCGACATGATCACCGGCGAAGGCCGTGGCCGTGACCTCACCCAGCTGTGGGGGCTCGCGGCGGTGCTGAGCCGGGCGCGACAGGTCGCCACGCGTCCGGTGGTTCCGTTGCGGGTGATGTTGCGACAGCACGCGCCGAGCAAGTTGGACACCTTCACCGAGGTATTCGGCACCACCGCAATAGAATTCGACGCCCCTGTCGATGCGATGACCTTCCGATCCTCTGACATGGACATTCCGCTGACCAGCAGCGACCCCATGTTGGCCGCGGTATTGCAACCGCTCGCCGAGGCCTTGCCGCCACCGCCGCCGCTGGCCGAAGCGTGGCCCGATCGCGTCGCGGCCGCCTTGGCCGACGCGCTCGCGGACGGGAATGTGTCGCTGGAACGGGTGGCGCGCCGACTGGCCACCAGTCCGCGCACACTGCAACGCAGGCTGATGGAATCGGGCACGACCTGGCGAAATGAATTGTCGAGGGCACGCAGTGCCCGGCTGGCCGAGGCCGACGGCCCGCTGACCAGATCGCGGCAGGCCGAACTGCTCGGCTACGCGGACGCGGGCTCGCTGCGTCGTGCGGCTCGGCGCTGGTCCGGCCCCGCGTACGGGTTCCGCACCGACCGGCCCGCCTGAGCACCCGGACCGGCGAGGGTTCATATCTTCAGGTAACTCGCGGCGATTCGCCAGAACGTCTCGCCCTCGATCGACTGGAAGTCCCAGCTGTCGGTGATGTCGTGGGTCGCGGCAACGATGGCGGGAACGTCGAAGTCGTGGCGCGTCGCGGAGCCCTTGGCCTCCAGCGCGGCAATCACAAATGCGGTGGCGCTTTCTACAGTCTGGGACACGGAACTCTCCAATGGGTCGCAGAGCGATACGGTCGATCACGGTTCGGTGCCGCGGAACCGACACCGCGCGGCGGGCACGCCAGTCAGTCTCTGGCCCGCTTGCCGAAGGCGGAAGGGCCGAACGCGCCAAGTTCGCGTCGAACGCGCCAATCTGATGCGCCGACTTGTGGCGCGTAGGAACGGCTCAGTGCGGCGTGTAGCGCCAGACGCCGAGCATGGCCTGTGGATCGAGTGGTTCGGCCGCCGTGTGCACCGTCTCGTGCAGCCGCCGCAGCGCGGTCTCGGTCGGCAGCCCCGCACCGATGAGCACCAACTGGCTGGTGCGCGCCTCGCCGCGCCGCCAGCTGTCCGGCTCGAACACGATGTGGTTGCCGACCATGTGCAGGACGAACTTTCGGCGTTCCTCGGCAACGCCGAACGCGGCGAACCCCTTGGCCCGGAACAGGCCGGGCGGCGGGTCCTCCAGGAAGCCGATCAGGCGGCGCGGGTCCAACTCCCGCTCGCTCGTGAAGCTCACGCTGGTGTAGTCGTCGTGCAGATGCCGGTGGTCGTGCGCGTCGTGGTCGTGATCGACGAGCAGCTCGTCGAAGCTCAATTGCTCGGCCACCCGCGGCGCTTCCCGCATCGGCTCGTCGAACAACAGCCCGGGATCGATGCGACCGTGCGTTGTCGCGTACACCGGTACCTTCCCGATCCGCTCGGCGATCTCCTGCCGCAATCGCTCCAGGTCCGCCTGCGGCACCCGATCCGCCTTGTTGACCACCACGAGATCTGCCAGGCGCAGATGCGTGGCCAACTCGGGGTGCCGCTGCCGGCTGGCCGGGAACTGTTCGGCATCGACCACTTCGACCAGCCCGCCGTACCGAATACGCGGATTCTCGCTGCCGACAACCATCCGGATCAGGTTGCGCGGTTCGGCGAGACCGCTGGCCTCCACCACGATCACATCGATACGGGCGCGCGGTTCGGCCAACTTGGTGAACAGCTCGTCGAGCTCGCTGACGTCCACCGCGCAGCAGACACATCCGTTGCCCAGCGACACCATGGCGTCGACCTGCCCCGCCACCAACATCGAATCGATATTGATGGCGCCGAAGTCGTTGACCACCACGCCGATCCGCGTGCCCCGATTGTTGCGCAGCAGATGATTGAGCAGCGTCGTCTTCCCGGATCCGAGGAACCCGGCGACGATCAGAACTGGAATCCGGTCTGCCACCCGGCTCACCCTAGTGCGCGACGGCGACACCTCACAGCACGACCGAACGCCACCTCTGGCGAGTGCCATGGGTGGCGTTCGGCGCGGTGCGCGGGACTACTTCGCGGGGCCGAGCAGCGTGCTGGCCAGGGTGTAGGCCAGATTGATCAGCTGCGAAGTGATCACCGTGTTGTCCATGCCGAGCGAGGACGCCAGCGGCAGCAACATCTTCATAACCGTGCTGACGAGTCCGCTCAGCGAGTCGCTCGCACCCGGCTTTGTCTGGCTCGGCGCGGTGCCAGGCGTCTGCGACTGTGGCGAATTGGACCGCTGCGGTGCCGTCTTGGACTGCGGGGAGTTGGGTCGAGCGGGAGCGGCCAGCGACGCGTTCGGCGCGAGAGCGGACTGCGCCTGCGGTGCGGCCTGAGCCTGGGCCTGCGGTGCGGCCTGAGCCTGGGCCTGCGGTGCGGCCTGAGCCTGCGGTGCCGCCTGCGCCTGGGCCTGCGGTGCCGTCTGAGCCTGTGGTGCGGTCTGGGCCTGAGCCTGCGGTGCGGTCTGGCCCTGCGGCGCAGCTTGCACCTGCGGTGCGGTCTGCGCGTTCGGCGACTGGGCGGCGGCCGGGCGATCGGTGGCCGTGCCACTCCGTCCCACCGCCGACGGCGCGCCGAGTAGATAACCGACGAGTCCCGTTGTGATGGTGATGGCGTGCTTCAGCTGCCCGTCCGGGCCCTCCAGCAGCGCGGCGTCCTCGGCATTGCCGCCGTTGCCCATCTCGACGAACACATCGGGCACCGCGGTCAGCGCGGGACCGGCCACGTCCGCGCGGGTCTGCAAGCCTTCCTGTACACCGGCATAGTTGGCCGAAGGAAAACCTTCATTCAGGTACGCGTCACGCACCGACTTCGAGGCGGCCAGACCAGCGCCGGCCTGGACCTGGTCCACCTTCGCGTCGGGAATCGGCAGCTCCGGAATGATCACGTGGAAGCCGCGGAACTGTGCGGGGGCACTGTCGGCGTGGATACTCACCGCGACATCGGCACCGGACTGGTTGGCGGCCTTCGCGCGGTCGTCGACACAACCGCCCCAGCCCGAGTCGTCCTGGCGGCTGAGCACCACGCGGGCGCCGAGGCTCTCCAGCGAGGTCTTGACCAGCTGCGATACATTCCAGTTGACGGTGTGCTCCGGCACGCCGTTCATCGTGGTCATGCCGGTTGTCTGGCAGTCCTTCAGACCGCCGCGGCCGTTGTCCACCTGCCTTGCCAAGTTTTCGGAGTGGTTCGACCCCTGATGACCAGGGTCGAGGAATACCGTCTTGCCTGCGAGCTTGTCGGCCATATCCGACGACGGCGGCTCGGCGAGTGCGGTGACCGGGACCAGCCCGGAGAGCGTCACAGCTACCGCGGCCGTGACGGCGGTGCACAGACCAGCCTCGACGATGCTCGGCTTGATACGAAACGCCTGGTAGATAGACAAAGCAGCTCCCTAGTCCCGTGGTGGTCCCGTGAGCGGTTCCAGCCAATCGACCTAGGTGGCGGCGCTCCCGGTGTTACTGCTGGTGCTGTTGTTACAGGAGAGCATAGCGTCAATAGCCGGGCGAGCACTGGATTCGGCTATCCGCGCACCGCCATCGCGGACAGGAGCTCGAATCCGACGTGCGCCGCGGCGATACCGGTGATCTCGGCATGGTCGTAGGCGGGTGCGACCTCGACGACGTCGGCGCCTACGAGGTTGCTCGCGCCGAAGGCGCGCAGCATATGCAGCAGCTCACGGCTGGTCAGGCCACCCGCTTCGGGGGTTCCGGTGCCGGGGGCGTGAGCGGGGTCGAGGACGTCGATGTCGACCGAGACGTACACCGGCCGATCCCCGATCCGCGCTCGCATCCGCTCGACCGCCGCACGCACGCCGTCGATTTCGATCTCGGGCGCGGTGATCGCCGAGAATCCGAGCTGCCGATCGTCGCTGAGATCGTGATCGCCGTAGAGCGGACCGCGCGTGCCGATGTGCATACTCGCCTCGCGGTCTATCAGGCCCTCCTCCGAGGCGCGCCGGAACGGGGTTCCGTGGGTGTAGGACGCGCCGAAATAGGTGTCCCAGGTGTCCAGGTGCGCGTCGAAGTGCACCACCGCGACCGGTCCGTGCCGTCGCGCGATGGACCGCAGCAGCGGCAGCGCGATGGTGTGGTCGCCGCCGATCGTCAGCAGTCGGGCTCCGCTGCCGGTGAGTGCGTCGGCGCCGCGTTCGATCTCGGAGATCGCCGCCTCGATATCGAACGGGTTGCACGCGATATCACCGGCGTCGGCTACCTGTAGCACATCGAACGGCGAGATATCGGCGACGGGATTGTAAGGACGCAACAGTTTGGAGGAGGCACGCACATGGCTGGGACCGAACCTGGCCCCTGGTCGGTAACTCACACCCGTATCGAACGGGACACCGACGATCGCGACGTCGGTACCGGTGACCTCGTCGATACGCGGCAATCGCGCGAAGGTCGCGGATCCGCCGTAGCGCGGGACGGTGGTGGCGTCGACAGGTCCTACAGCGCACATGGTCGAAGCTCCTCTCAGAGATGCGATTCGGGCGGGAACCCGGAATCAGTCGGTGTAGCCGGGCGCTACGCGATCGAGCAGGCGCAGCAGGGCGGCCCAGGCGAGGTCGTATCCGGCGGTATCGGTGTAGTCGTCTCCGTCGTCGGCACCGGTGAGCTGACGTGCGCTGCGTTCACACACGTCCGACGGCGGCAGTATCAGAGTGCCCGCGGCGGCCGCCGTCACCTGGATTTCGCAGGCGCGGTTGAGGTAGTGCATGCGTAGAAAGGCTTGCGCCGCAGTGGTTCCGACCGTCAGCAGACCGTGGTTGCGCAGGATAAGGGCCGGATGCTCGCCGATGTCGAGCACCAGCCGAGCCTGCTCGTCGAGGTCGAGGGCGACGCCCTCGTAGTCGTGATATCCGATGCGGCCGTAGAACTCCATCGACATCTGGTTGACCGGCAGCAGCCCCTCGGAGGTCGCCGCGACCGCGCAGCCCGCACGGGTGTGGGTGTGCAGGACGCAGTGGGCGTCGGGTCGCGCGGCGTGAATCGCGCCGTGGATCACGAACCCGGCGGGGTTGACCGGCTGACCGGACGCGCCGACGGGTCGACCGGACGGGTCGACGACCACCAGGCTCGAGGCGGTGATCTCCTCGAACAGCAGCCCATACGGGTTGATCAGAAACCGAGGCGTCGGCCCGGGCAGCCGCAGCGAGATATGGGTGAAGATCAGGTCGGCCATGCCGAAGTGGGCGACAAGGCGGTACACGGCGGCGAGTTCACGGCGCAGCCGGATCTCCGCGGCGTCGTGATCGTTTTTCACCACGATCATCGGTAACCCGCCCGTTGCGCGACTCGCTGCTGGAACAGCGCGCCGATCTGATCCCAGTGCGAGACCAGATTCGTCAGATCCGAGGCGGGCGAATGGCGTCCGACCTGCAAGCGATGCAGGATCGGCAGATCCTGTTCGTTGACCCGCCACAGTGCGTCGGTGAGCTGCGTGCGTGCCGAGGCGAATTCCGCACCGGCCGCCGCGGAATCGACGAATACCGCCATGTGCTCGACGGTGCGGTCCGGGGCAAGCGGATGGAAACCGATCACCTGGAACCAATCGGCCTCGAGGAACAACAGCGCATTGGGGAAGACACAGAAAATGTCCTGCTGCTCGAGCCGGTCGGCAGGGACGGCGCCGAGCCACGGCAGCGGCCGTTCGGTCTTATCCGCCTTGCCCGCGGCGCCGCGCGGGTAGGTGCCGCCCATGATGTCGGGGTGCAGCGCGACATCGTCGATGTCCAGCGACGCGGTAACCGGGCCTACCTGCGGATGGACGAAGGGCAGGTGGTAGAAGTCGAGGAAGTTCTCCACCACCAGTTTCCAGTTCGCGTCGATGTCGTAGCGGCGCTCCTCGGCGAAGTGGATCCGGCCGAAATCGATATGTGACCACCGGTTCAGGATCGGACCGAGGCGGTGGGTGAAGTCGTCCGCGCACGCCTGCGGATCGGTGTTCACCGAGGACAGATCGACGAACACCAGACCGGCCCACACGTGGCTGGCCACGGCAAGCAGACCGAGCTCGTCGGCGACGGCGGGATCCACCTTCGAGCGGCGGTCACGCCCGTAAAACGGTGCGGCGGCCAACGCACCGTCCAGTTGGTAGGACCAGCAGTGGTAGGCGCACTGGATCCGGCGTGCCACCACCATCGGCTCCTCGGTCAGCGCCATCCCGCGATGTCGGCACGCGTTGTGGAACACCCGAATCCGGCCGTCGTCGCCGTGCACGATGAGCAGTGGTTTGCCGCCGATCGTGACCGGGTGCACCGCGCCGGGCTCGGCGACCCAATGGGCGTACCCGGCCCAGACCCACCCGGCGGCGAAGATACGGGCCTCTTCGAGCCGGAACTCCTCGACTCCGGTGTATGCGCGGGCGGGCACGAGCGCGCGACCGGTGGGCCGCTCTGGCAGCGGACCGTCGACGACGACGTTTCCCGTCGAGGTGATCAACCGTTGGGCCAGTGGGTATTTCGGGTCACTCATGGCGTTGTTCCTGACGAGAGAGGGGTCGGGACGCGGCGCAGGGCCTCGGCGAACGCGGCGGTAGCGCGCTCACGCAGGGTCAGGGTGTCGGCCCAGCGGTCCGACAGTTCCTGACCGTCCCGATCGGTGATGGCGTAGGGCGTAGGGCCGAGTTCGGTGCAGAACATGACCGGTTCGCTGCTCGCGGTGCGGCGGCGGCGGTCGACAACGGCGGTCAAGGCGCGAATCCACCAGTCCTGGAACAGTTCTTCCCATTCACGGTGTTGTGGGAAGCCCAGCGGGATCTGGACTTGGCATCGGGTCGCGATGCGGCCCTGCACGGATTCGGCGCGGGCGAACAGCGCCCGCAGGTGGCCCTCGATCTCCTCGGTGGGCTGGAGCGGAATCTCGCTGCCGCATACATAGTGGGAGAGGTCGATCGCCAAGTTCACCTCGTCATCCAGTTCGCTCAGCAGCCGGGTTGTCGTGCGCATATCGTCGGTGAGAGTGTTGCGATGGGTCTCCAGTTGCATCCGGACCCCGGCGGCGGCGCAGCGTCGGCGCCAACGACCGACGGTGTCCGCGACTGCGGTGATGTCGGTGTCGAAGACACAGCCGCACACCACCATTCGGTCCGCATCGACACTGTCGGCGTAGCGCAGCGCGGCATCGAGATCGTCGTCGTCGCGGACGAACGCGAACACCGCGGCGTCCAGGCGACGTTCACGCAGTAGCGGTGCGAGCACCAGCGCGTCGGGTCGGCGGCGGGCACCGAGATCGATGGCGACACCGTCGAATTCGGCCTCGACGAGTCGATCCAACTGTTCGGGGAGACTCCAGCGCAACGCCGCGTGCCACGGCAGATCTTCCATGGCCCATAGGGAATTGAAGATCCGCAGCGATACCGTCATGTGCGCACCCCGGTCGGCTCGGCGACGGGGGTGAGCGGACGGCCACCGCGGTGCCAGTGCACGACGTTGCGGGCCTGGGTCAGCACATAGTCGCGCGCGGTCACGTCGGACAGGTAGGCCACGTGCGGGGTCAGCAGGACATTGGGGTGTTCGGCGAGCCGATCACCGGCCGGGGGCGGTTCGGTGTCCAGTACGTCGAGTGCGGCGCCCGCCAGCTGCCCGGCGTCCAGCGCGTCGGCCAGCGCCGCCGAATCGACGATGCCACCGCGGGATACGTTGATCAACCACGCGTCGCGCCGCATCGACGCGAGCAGCTCGGCATCGAAGAGCCGCCGCGTGGTGGCATCGAGCGGCAAGTGAATGGAGACCAGATCGCAGGCCGCGACGACATCGGCCAGCGGGGCCGCGGTGACACCCGCGGGCATGGCACGCCCGGCCGGGTCGTGGCCGAGGATACGGCCGACCGAACCGGCGGCGAGTTCGGCGACCTTGGTCCCGATCCGGCCGAGTCCCACCAGCCCCAGCGTGACTTCCGACAATCGGCGCGGGGCGTGCTCCGGTCGATCCAGCCAACCGCGACGCCCGTGCAGCACGAAGAAATCGAGCCGCCGCACCGCTGCGAGCGCCAGCGCCCAGGTGTGGGTGGCGACCTCGGCGGAGGCAAGCTCACCCACCGAGGCGACCCAGATGCCCCGCGCGGTGGCCGCCTCGACATCGATGGAGTCGACTCCGCGCGACAGCAACGAAACGATTCGCAACCTCGGGAGGCGAGCCAGCAGGTCGTCGTCGACTCGCGCGTAGCCGACGAGCAACGCGGCGGCGTCCACGGCGGCACCGGCGATGACGTCGGGGTCACGTGTTTCGAGTACGCGGACCTCGAATCCCTCGGCCTCCAGCAGAGCCACGCCGGGGCCTGGGTCGAGATCATCGAGGTCGGTGTAGACCGCGATCGGGGACGGCATGCGAATTCCCTTCGGGGACAGGATCAGTGGACGTGCGAGAGGAACGCGCGAGTTCGCTCGTGCTCGGGGTGGGTGAAGAACTGTTCGGGCGGCGCCTGCTCGACGATGACACCCGAATCGAACAGGGCGACCTCGTGGGCGACCCGACGGGCGAATCGGGTCTCGTGGGTAACCACGATCATCGTCATTCCTTGGGCCGCAAGGTCTTCCATCACCGCAAGCACCTCGTTGACGAGCTCGGGGTCCAGCGCGGACGTCGGTTCGTCGAACAGCATCACCGCCGGTTCGAGCACGAGCGCCCTGGCTATGGCGACACGCTGTTGCTGCCCACCGGACAGCTCCGAGGGGTAATGCCGCATACGATCAGCCATACCGACCCGCTCCAGCATGGCCTCGGCGCGCTGCGCGGCCTCGGCCTTGCCGAGACCACGAACGCCCGTCAGACCGAGCGTGACATTGCGCAAGACGTCGAGGTGGGCGAAGAGGTTGAAGCGTTGGAAGACCATGCCGATATCGGCACGCTGACGAGCCGAGCGGCGCTCCGGCATCGGCACCGGATTACCGGTCCTGCCGATCTCGACGCCGATTTCCTTGCCGTACAACAGGATCGCCCCATCATCCGCGGGCTCCAGCAAGGACATCAAGCGCAGCATGGTGGACTTGCCCGAGCCGGAAGGGCCGAGTACCGCCTTCACCTGCCCTGCGGCGATGTCGAAATCGACGCCCTCGAGCACCGCGTTCGCGCCGTAACTCTTGCGCAGTCCGATCGTTTGCAGCAGTGGAACATTCACGCGGGCACCGTGCCCTTCCTGGTGGTGGTCACGACCCGGTCGGCGCCCGTGGAGACCCAGCGGTAGCGGCGCTCGATCAGGCTTTGCACGCCCATCAGTGCGCTGACGATCACCAGGTAGTAGATCAGCGCCGCGCTGTAGTACTCGGCATACCGGAACGTCACCGAGACACCGACCTGCGCGGTAGTGAGCAACTCGCGCAACGAGATCACCGACGCCAGCGAGGTGTATTTGAGCATGGCGATGAATTCGTTCCCGGTTGGCGGCAGCGCGACCTTCACCGCCTGCGGGAGTATGACTTTCAGCAGGACCTTGTGCGGCGGCAGTCCGATCGCGCGCGCCGCCATGTGCTGCCCCTCATCGACACTGAGCAGCGCCGACCGCAGAATCTCCGCCATATAGGCGGCCTCGACCACGGCGAATCCCGCGAACGCGGCGATGAACGGCGTGAACCAGTTCTCGCGCAGACCAGGCAACAGCTGCGGGCCCGCGTTCCAGATGAGCAGCAGCACCAACAGCGTGGGAATGGCACGGAAGAACCACACATAGCCGCCACCGAGCACGCGCGGAATGGTCCGCGAGCTGATGCGCATCAGCGCGACCCCGAAACCGATCACCGTCGCGAAGATCATCGAGACGGCGGCAAGGGCCAGGGAAAGCCAAGCGCCGTGCAGAAATTCGGACGAGGTCAGGGCGGAGAAGAAGATATCGCGGTCGAAGGTCATGGCGCTACCCCGCCGTGATCCGCGCCGGGTCGAGGCCGTACTCGGTGGCGATCTTCGCGAGACTTCCGTTCTCGACAAGCGTCCGCACCGCCGCGGCCACCGGCGCGCTCAATGGCGAACCCTTCTTGGTGAAGACACCGAACACCGTGTCCGCGGCGAATACGGCCGGAATCGCGGTCAGCGCGTGGTTGGACTTGCCAACCATGTCGACCACTGCGACATCGGTCTCGATCAGCGCATCCGCCTTGCCGTTGGTCACCGCGGCGACCGTTTCGGCGGTCTTCGGATACGCCTGGATCGTGATACTCGCCTTGCCCTCGGCCTGTAACTTCTCCGAAAGCCGTTGCAGAGTCTGCTCATTCGCACCACCGCCCTGTACGGCGACGGTCTTGCCCGCCAGATCGGCTGCGCCGGTGATCGTCTTCTCTCCGGTGCGGACGATCAGACCGGGGCCGGTCCGGAGAAACGGTGTGGCGTCGGCGACCTTCGTGCGTTCGGGGCTGACGTAGAGAGCCGACCACAGCACATCACACCGCCCCGCCTGCAAGCCGGGCATGAGTCCGTCGAACGAGGTGACCTGCCATGTCACCTTCACCTTCCACAGGTCGGCGAGGGCTCGCGCGGCATCGGAGTCGAACCCGACGGGGTCGGTGGTGTTGCCGTCCTCGAAGTACTCCATCGGCGCGTATTCGGGGTCGGTGCAGACCCTCACCTCACCACCGCGCAGCAGACCGGCCGGTGCCGCGCCGCTGGCGGCGCTACCTCCCGACCCGCTCCCACAGCCCGCGATCAACAGCGCCGCACCCGCCCCCATCGCCACCACACCCAGCGTTTTCATCTGATCAATCTCCTGTCGCCGCGGCAGCGGTAGTGCCAATGCTTCTGCGCTGAACGGTTCTCGTTCGACTGAGAGGAACGATAGAAACTGCGATAGGTTTGGTCCACACGTAAATCTGAGATGCATGCCTCACAGACTGCTGTTCTGTGAATCTTCCAGCCACCCGGCGTTACTTTTTCGCCATCAAGACTAGCGAGACCTAATGATCGGTAAACCCACAGTGTTCGATTCTTTGATTGTTAAGTTCCGATGACCGCGTCCGTAACGTCGGGCACCTACGATCTCGACACGCGCATCCTCGAGGAACTGCGGATCGATGGGCGGATCGGCCGCAACGAACTCGCCGCCAAGCTCGGCGTTTCGAGGCCGACGGTGTCCAAGCGGCTCAATGTCCTGCTTACGGCGGGGCCGGTGCACGTGGTCGGCATCGTCCATCCGTCGACGATCGGCCTGGAGGCACTCGCCCACGTCTCGATCAGCGTCGATCAACCGGTTCGGCAGGTCGCGGCGCGGGTGGCCGCGTTGTCGGATATTCCGTATGTCTCGCTGACCAGCGGCCGGTACCCCTTGATCGCCGAAATCCGCACCCCGGGCCCGCAGCAGCTCGCGGCCGCGCTCGACCGTATCCGCAGCATCGACGGCGTGCGTGACACCAACACACTGTTCTATTCGGACTTGATCATCGATATCGGCAAGCCGGAGCAGGCATCCGTGGCGACCATCGACGCGCTGGACATGCGCTTGCTCACGGTATTGCAAGAAGACGGGCGCGCGTCGTACGCGGCACTGGCCACGGCGGCGGGCACCTCGCCGGGCACCGCGCGGATACGGGTGCTGCGCCTGATCGATGAGGGCATCGTCCGGATCAGCGCACTGTCGAAACCCGGTCAGGCCGACACCGAGTATGCCGTCGGATTCGGCGTCCGGACCAGCGGTCGCATCTCTGGGCTCACACCGCTCATCGCCGAACTTCCCGGTCTGCGCTTCCTGGCCGCGACGATCGGGAGGTTCGATGCGGTCGGCACGATCCACACCACCGCGCTCGAGGACGTCGTGGCAACCCTCGACACCCTCCGCGCGCTACGCCCGGTACTCGAGGTGGACAGCTGGGTCCACCTCGTGCGGGTGAAGGAGCGCTACAGCAATACTCCGGCACTCCCGCTGACCCGCGAGGAGGTCTCGTGACCGCGTCGGTCGCCGTGCCGTTCACCCCGGTTCCGGTGCGTGGGCGCATCACGCTTCCTACAGTTCTGGACGCGACCGGCGATCGGTGCGCCATCGAAATCGCGCTCACCGCAATGCTATTGGCGGGGGTGGTCACCGGCGGCACGGTGCTGGCCCGCGCCCCGTTGCCCGTGTCGGCGGACGTCGTTCGCCGCACCCGACACCTGATCGCCGAGACCGGCGCATACGTGGTGTCCACCGCGAGCGGGTTGACGGCCACCTCACGGGCGTCCGCGGGTGAGCTGACGCCGTTCCGATGCGTCGTCCCCGCTGCCACCCTCCCGCTGTACGCGGTTGCCGCCGCCCGAGCACCGGAAACCAGCGTGCTGACCCCACTCGAGGCCGCCTCCGACGAATCGACGGCGGCATGCCTGCGGCTCGGACTGCGAGCCGCTGACCGCCGCGGCCGCGTCCACATCGAACCGGGCTTCGACGGACCGCCGACGACGATCGATCACGGCGGTGACCTCACGGTGGCTATGTCGGCGCTGCTGCTCGGTCTACTGCGCCGAGGAGTGCGCATCAGCGATCCGACACCGCTCGACGCGCGCATCCCAGGTTTCGCCGCAGCCTGGTCCGGACTGCTCGCAGCGGATGAGTTCCTGCTGCCGGGCAGTTCCCTCGTCCCGTCCGACTACATCGTCAACGCGCCGAACCATCGTGTCCGACCGGCCGTCCGCAGCGCCGAGAACGCGCGCGGCACCTGCTCAGGCACCGATCGGCAACTGTCGCAGTGAGCGCAGCGCGTAGTGCACCCGCGTCTTCACGGTGCCGACCGGAACGCCGATGTCGTCGGCGACGTCCTTATACGCGCGGTCACGCAGGATCACCTCCACCACCGCCTCGCGCTGCGACGCGGGCAGGCGCTCCAGCAATTGCGCGACCAATAGTCCGTCGACGAGCCCCTCGGAGAAATCCGGATCGGCGTAGCGGACATCGCTGAGATCTTCGACCTCGTCCCAGCCCGTGTCACCAGGTCTGACCGCGCGGGCACGAGCGATATCGATCATCACGTTGCGCTGGATCGCCAACATCCAGGTGCGAACAGTGCCCTTGTCCGCATCGAACTTCGCACACGAACGCCAAGCGCGTAGCAGCGTCTCCTGCACCGCCTGTTCGGCCAAGCCGGAGTCACCGAGTCCACGCATCGCCCGCCAGTGCAACAGCGCTCGATCGGCCGTCAGCACCGCGGCAATGCCGTCGTCCGTACACAGTCCCGCGCAACCTGCCCCGCACGCGGGGCGCTGGGCCGCGGCATCGGTGATCGACCGAATAACTCTCATACAACAGATATCGCGGCGACTGCGCGAAGTGACAACGCCGGCACCGAAACCCGGTTCTTTCCGCCATGTCGGACAAGCCACCTTGTGATGCGCGAAATGTTGTCCAGGTGACAGGAATCTCCGATTCGGCCGAAATCCATCACCGACTCTGGTAGATCTTGCCCGGGAGATTCGGGTATCTCCGCAGGTCAGCTGCTCTCGGGCAGCGAGAGCATGATCCGAGGAGAAATCACCATGCGTGCAAGCACGCTCATGATCGCAGGAGCCATGGCCTCCGCGGTGACACTGCTGGGCTCCGGAACCGCGGCCGCCGATCCGGTAGCCACCATGCCGGGAGACGGCCTCTATCTGGTCGGCGTCGATATTCTGCCCGGCATCTGGGAGGCCCCCGGCACCCCCGACCAGGCCAACGGCTGCGACTGGCGGCGGCTGCGCAAGGTGGAGGGCGACAACACCGATCAGCACTACATCATCAATAACAACTTCACTCGGGTCACACCGGTGCGTGCCGAGATCAGCGCGACCGATGTCGCGTTCAAGACCGAGAACTGCGGCCCCTGGCACCTGGTACCCCCGCCGCCACGGACCGGTTCGTCCGGCGGCTGAATCGCACACACCCACGCACGGTCCGCGCACGGACTTCGTCCGGCTGCGCCGCTAGGGTCGGCACCATGACGAGGAGCAAGATCCTGATCACCGGCGCCAGCGCCGGGCTGGGTGCGGCGATGGCGCGGAATTTCGCGGCCAAAGGACGTGACGTAGGGCTGTGCGCGCGGCGACTCGACGCGCTCGAGTCGCTGCGTGACGAGCTCGTCGCGGCACATCCGGGAATTACGGTCGCGGTCCGCGCGCTGGACGTCGACGATCACAAGGCGGTGCCGCGAATCTTCGGCGAGTTGCGCGACGAACTCGGCGGCCTCGACCGGGTCATCGTGAACGCGGGGATCGGCAAGGGCGCGGTAATCGGCGGCGGGCGCGCCGATGCCAATCTCGCCACCGCGACAACGAATTTCGTCAGCGCGCTCGCGCAAGCCGAGGCGGCGCTCGAAATTTTCCGCGCACAGAAGTCAGGGCATCTGGTGCTGGTGTCCTCGATGAGTGCGGTCCGTGGACTGCCGGGGAAGAAGGCCGCCTATTCGGCGAGCAAGGCCGGACTTGCGGCACTCGGCGAGGCGCTCGTGACGGATCTGGCCAAGTCGCCGATCGCCATTACGACCCTGCTGCCCGGCTTCATCGCCACCGATATGGCCGCCAAGGCGGGCGACGCGCGAATGGTGGCACCGCTGGACAAGGGTGTCGCGGCGATGGTGAGTGCGATCGAGCGGGAAAAGACGCGGGCCTGTGTGCCGGGCTGGCCGTGGCGGCTGATCGATCTGGTGCTGCCACGCCTGCCGGTTTCGGTCGTCGCGCGAATCGGCTGAGAATTTCGGCGGCGCCGACTTCAACACCGCGCTGAGCGCCGCGGCGACCCAGTTCGGCCTTGCTACCGCGGTCGGCACGCTGGTCGGCACCATCGTCAGCGGCGCCCTCGGCTGTGTCGCGGGCGCCATCATCGGGGCGCCGCTGGTTGTTCCGACCTTCTTCGCAGGCCCGATCGGCCTGTGCCTGGCCGGTGCGGGCATCGGCATCACCCTCGGCGCTGCCGCGGGCATGATCGTGGTCGGTGTTCCGGTCGGCATCGCCAGCCCGATCCAGTTCTACAACGCGGTTTACGCGCCGTAAGACCAAACCCCTCCGATGCCCGGCAGTTGACGCCCTTCCCGTCACCTGCCGGGCATCGGCGGCCGTCACGGTGATGTCTCAATCCCGCCGGATATCTACGGACGCGATCGCTGAACTGGAGCGCATGCCCACTGTCCTCGACTCCTCTGAAGCCCTCGCCACGACAATCCGGCCGCCGATGCTGCGATGGCTCGCGGTTGTTGCCGTCATGCTCGGCATATTCTCGATCGTCACCACCGAGATCCTGCCGATCGGATTGCTGACCTCGATCGGCGCCGACTTCACCGTCTCCGACGGCATGGCCGGGCTGATGATGACCATGCCCGGCCTGCTCGCCGCCGTGGCCGCACCCTTGATCACGGTCGCGGCCGCGCGCATCGACCGCAAACTGCTGCTGTGCGCATGCACGCTCTTGCTGGTGCTCGCCAATGCCGTCGCCGCGATCGCGCCCGACTTCTGGCTGGTGCTGATCTCCCGAGTGCTGATCGGCATCACCATCGGCGGCTACTGGTCGATCGCGGCCGGGCTCGCGGGACGGTTGGTTCCGCCGGAGTCCACCGCCCGCGCGACGGCGGTGATCTTCGCATCGGTTCCGCTCGGTTCGGTGCTCGGCGTGCCGGCGGGCACCTTCGTCGGTAACCTCGCAGGCTGGCGCGCGGCGTTCGTGGTGCTGGGCATCCTGTCGGCCGGAGTGCTGTTGCTGCTGTTGATCGCCTTGCCGCCGCTGCCCGCGGTCCAGGTGGTTCGCCTGTCGACGCTGCGAGCCGGACTGCGCGGCAACGGTGTCCGATCAGCCCTGCTCGCAACGTTTTTCGTCGTCCTCGCACAGTTCGGCACCTACACCTACGTGACGCCGTTCCTGGAGCAGGTCACCGGTGTCAACGCGGCAACCATCACCGTCCTGCTGCTGATCTACGGCATCGCGGGCATTGTCGGCAATTTCCTCGGCGGCGCGCTGGTCGGCCGCCGACCACGAGTCACCCTCGCGTGCGCCGCGGCGCTGATGGCCTGCGCGACGCTGTTGCTGCCGACGTTCGGGCGGTGGGAAATCGGCGCGGGTGTTCTGCTGATCGTCTGGGGTGTGGGATACGGTGCGGTCCCGGTGGCCGTGCAGACCTGGTTCGCCAACGCGGTGCGTGACACCCCGGAGGTGGCGTCGGTACTGTTCACCGCCTCGTTCCAAGCGACATTCTCGCTCGGAGCCTTGGTCGGCGGCATCATCGTGGATCGAACCTCGCCCTCGACGGTCATGCTCCTCGGCGGCGCGACCGCGCTGCTCGTCCTCGTCGTTACCTCCGGAGTAATCGACGCGCGGCGAACCATAAGGCAAGCTGAACTCCATGATCGATGAGACGGGCACCAAGCTTTTCCACCAGTCGATGCCGTTCACCGAACGGCTCGGTGTCGAAGTTCTGGAGCACGGGCCCGCACTGGTGCGCAGTCGCATCGCCTGGGACGAGTCGCTGTGCACACTGGGTGGCGTGCTGCACGGCGGCGTGCTGATGTCGCTCGCGGACGCGACCGCCGCGGTCTGCGCGTTCCTCAATCTGCCCGAGGGTAAGCAGGGCACGACGACGGTCGAGTCGAAGTCGAACTTCCTGCGGGCGGTGCGCTCCGGTCACGCGATCGCCTCCGCGCGGCCACTGCACGCGGGGCGCTCGTTCATCATCGTCGAAACCGAAATCCATGACGGCACAGACAAACTCGTCGCCAAGGTGACGCAGACCCAAGCGGTTCTCTGACCGAGCGCGCAGGCCTACTTCACCAGCGTGAACTGCATGATGTCGAAATGACCGCTGCGGAAGTACGCCGCACATCCGGTGAGGTACTTGATATATCGCTCGTAGATCTCCTCTGATGCGACACGCACCGCGTCGTCGTGCCTGTCCCGCAGCCTCGCTGCCCACAGGTCGAGAGTGCGCGCATAGTGCAGCCGCAGCTGATCGATCCGCTCGGTGCCGAACCCTGCCCGGCCCGCGAGGCGGGTCACCTCGGCGGCATGCGGCAGCTGCCCGCCGGGGAAGATCTGCCGCTTGACGAAGATTTGGAACAAGGCATCCTCCCGCGTCACCGGGATCTTCATGCGCCGCAGGTCGGCGAGGGTGTGTCCGACGATGGTGTGCAGCAGCATCCGGCCGTCGGGCGGCATTATCCGGTAGCACAGCTCGAAGAACGGTGTGTACCGCTCGCGCCGGAAGTGTTCGAACGCGCCGATGCTGACGATCCGGTCGGCACTGCCGTTGAATTCCTCCCAGCCCTGGAGCCGAATCTTCACGTCTGTGACGCCCCTCCTGTCGATCTCCGACTGGACGTGCTCGAACTGATTACGGCTCAGCGTGAGCCCGACGGTCTTTACGCCGTACTGCTTCGCCGCTCGAAACATCGTTGCGCCCCAGCCACATCCGACGTCGAGCAGCGTCATGCCCGGTTCCAGGCCGAGCTTGCCGAGCGCGAGGTCGATCTTGGCGAGCTGGGCCTGCTCCAGCGTCATGTCGTCGCGCTCGAAATAGGCACAGCTATAGGTCATCGAGGGGTCGAGAAACAACTGGTAGAACTCGTCGGACACGTCGTAGTGCGCCTGGACTTGCTGGTAGAAGGGTTTGAGGTCGGTCATCACGTATCTCCTGCCGTCTCCGGTCACCAGCTAAAGCGCGACACGCCGCGAAGCCGTTCACGCCATTCGCGCAACGATGCGAATCCGTATCCGGCCCGGCCACGGCTGCCACCTTCCGTGGCCGGGCCGTTACCTTGCACCATTGCGCACAGACGTTCGACCGTGTACTGTCACCGATGTCTCCCAGTGGATGTAGGAGTACCTCCCACCGAGACGTTCTGAGATTCCTTTCGATACCGGCCGCTGAATCTGCCGCATCGAAATCGTTTCCACCAGAAGCAAGGGATCTTCCTCCGCAGCGTGCATTCCGCCGCTGCCCGGCACGGCTGTTCGCCGTATCCCACACAAACATTCAGAAAGTAACACCATGAACGATAATACTTCTCCCAACCATGTACCCGATGGGCTCGCAACAGCCGAACCCGAACACCAGCCGCGGCGCTCCGTCAGCGGCATCCTCGACATCGTGGACAACCGCAATGCCGCCCTGCGCGTCGACGGCTACTTGCCAGGCCAACGCGACCTGCACGTCCCGCCCCGCATGATCCGTGAATATGGTTTGCGCCGTGGCGATTTCATCGTCGGCACCGCCCAGCCCGGCGCTCGCGGCGACAAACTCGACCCGCTCGCGGTGATCGAGACCGTCAACGGACACGATCCGCGCCGCGCGAAGTCACGTCCGCACTTCGCCGACCTTGTCCCCATCTACCCCAACCAACGCCTGCGCCTCGAGACCGAACCGCACGCCCTGACGACCAGGGTCACCGACCTCGTCATGCCCATCGGCAAGGGCCAGCGCGCACTTATCGTCGCACCGCCGAAGGCGGGCAAAACCTCTGTGCTGCAAGCGATCGCGCACGGCATCGCGAAGAACCATCCGGAATGCGAACTGATGCTGGTACTGGTCGGCGAACGCCCCGAGGAGGTCACCGACCTGGCCAGGTCGGTACCCGCCGATGTCGCGGCCGCCACCTTCGACCAGGCACCCAAGGAGCACATCGCGCTCGCCGAACTGGCCATCGAACGGGCTAAACGCCTGGTCGAGATGGGCCGCGACGTGGTGGTACTGCTCGACTCACTGACCCGCCTCGCCCGCGCATACAACAACGCCGCCCCCTCCTCCGGCCGCGTGCTCTCCGGTGGCGTCGACGCCGCCGCGCTCGCGCCACCCAAGCGCTTCCTCGGCGCGGCCCGCAATATCGAGAACGGCGGTTCGCTGACCATCATCGCCACCGCGCTGGTGGAAACCGGATCGCTGGCCGACACGGTGATCTTCGAGGAATACAAAGGCACCGGCAACGCGGAACTGAAACTGGACCGCGCCACCGCGAGCCGACGCGTCTTCCCCGCCGTCGACATCGCCCAGTCCAGCACCCGAAAAGACGAACTACTGCTCGCCCCAGACGAATTGGCCGCCACCCACCTACTGCGCAGGACCCTCAACGCGGTCGACGGCCACCAGGCCACCGATCTACTACTGGAAGGTCTGCGCCAAGCGCCGACCAACGCCGAATTCCTGACCCAGCTCAGTACGCCCCGCCGCTGACAAGGCTTTCTCGAGCGATAGATGAGCCAAATGCCCACCCGCACATCAGAATCCGATGCGTGGATGGGCCTTGGTCTACTACTAGCCGACCAGTACGAGCACGCAGGCACCGATGAAGATCAGCTGAACGACGGTGCGCAACGGCAGCGGCATCGTCTTGACTCCGATGCCACCGCGCGCGGCGCGAACGTTCGCGGGAAACATTACGATCAGCAGCAACAACAGGCCCACCGCGGCAAGTTTCGCGAAGGGCGGGATCAGCAGACCGATGGCACCCGCGATCTCGAGCACCCCGGTGAGGGCGACCAACGCGGTCGGGTTGGGCAGGCGAGGGGGCACCATCTCGACCAGTGCGCTGCGCCGCGGCTCGAGAAAGTGGGCGCTGCTGGTCAGCGCGAACATTGCCGCGAGTCCGAGGGCGGCGGCATGTGACCACGAGTCGAGCCAGGCAATATCACCGAGCCAGCCGATGAGCCGAGCCAGTCCGGCGACGACGACGAGTGCAACCAGCGGGGCCATGGGATCTCCTGAATGTCGAACAATCAATCTTGACAGTGGCTAGATTAAGCTCGATCGGCCAAACTTGTCAATGACTAGATTTTCGGCCACCATCAGAAACATGACAAAGAGCGGCTACCACCACGGCGACCTGCGAGCCACCATCCTGGCGGCGGCCGCGGAACAGATAGCCACCGACGGCGTCGACGCGATCTCGCTGCGCGGACTTGCTCGCAGGGCGGGCGTCTCACACGCCGCGCCCGCCCATCATTTCGGCGATCGGTCGGGCCTGCTGACCGAACTGGCCATCGAGGGCTTCGACCTGCTCGCCGATCAGCTGGCAGCGGCCGGGCCGGACTTCCGCGAGGTCGGGGTCGCCTACATTCGCTTCGCCCGGGAGCACCCCGGCCATTTCGACGTGATGTTCCGCCACGAGCTGGTGCACACCGACGATCCGCGCCTGGCCACCGCCCGCGCCCGATCCCGCGCGGTACTGACCTCCGGCACCGGCCAGCCTGCCGGACAACTCGCGGCCTGGTCTCTCGTGCACGGCTTCGCGGCACTCTGGCGTGAGGGCGCACTGAAGAATTCGACCCTCGGCCCGAGCGGTGCCATTTCGACCGACCCGCAAGCAGTCGCCAGCGGTGACCCCGAGGCCCTGGCCCGGCACATGCTCGCCGCCGTCACCTTCGACTAATCGCCTCAGCACGCGCCGCGAAAGATTTTCCGGTGGTGGGTGGCAACACTGCAGGTCCAGTTCGATTGAGCCACATATTGTTCCGAATCCGGCGGATGCGGAACCATTCGCGGCCCGGACGCGTCAGATGTGCATGGATATCCATGCCTACCCCACCAAAGCCAGCACACCGGTGGATCTCACCGAGGCCGAGCGCATCGCCGACCGGTACTTATCCGGCGACGACGACGTCGAGCGGGGCATCACGAACCTGCTCACCGAATTCGACTGCTGCTTCACCGTTGTCGCGATCTTTCCACCGCCTCCCGGCACCGACCCGCACGCCCGCCCGGCGCCGCCCGCCATCGGCGGCTCGGTCAGCGTCATCGACAAGTCCACCGGAGCTGTCTCCTACTGGCCGAGCTACCCAACGGATCTCGTCGCCGAACAGTACGCCGACGCGCTCCGAACCGGCCGCTTGATCATCGAGCCGGACTGGCCCGAAGACAACGATATCGACTGGCCAGAAGACGAGTAGACGACGGCAGCCAGTCGCTCAGCATGTCGTTCAACAACGGCGCATTACGCATCTGCCCATGCCGAAGGCAGCGCCTGGTTCGATATGTCGGCGATTTCGCGTAGTCGTTGCCGTGGAATTCCCAAGCGGCTCAGTTGAATCAGACCTTGCGCCACTACCACGATATTGGCACTGTGCGCGGAGAGTGCAGCATCGTCGAGGCTGCCGTCGCTGAGGCGGGCAGACCTGCGTAGTCGTTCGGCGACGCCCTGTTCCATGCTCGCAGTGGTTTGAGCGCCGATGATAACGACCTCGGGGATTCGGCTGCCGAGTTGGGCGATGCTATTGATCATCAGGCAACCACGCTGATCCGGATGCGAGGTGCACTCCTCGATGATCGCCTCGAAGAGCGTCCGCACCGCGGTGCGGGCCGAGCCCGGAGCGGAGCCGACCACATCGCGTACGAACAGGGCGCGACGCTGGCAGTAGCGTTCGAACGCGGCGAGGAACAAGCCGCGCTTATTACCGTAGGCGGCGTAGATACTGCCGTTTCCAACGCCGGTTGCCCGCGAGACGTCCTCCACCGAGGTCTCGTCGAAACCCCTCGCCCAGAACAACTCTGTGGAGGCGTCGAGTAGGCCCGATTCGTCGAACTGGCGTGGCCGTCCCATGGGTTTCACCGTACCGGACGTGCGATCGCCCACATCACTTGTTTTGGAGTCATGCCTCCAGAATAATGGATGACATGGCCACCAACTTCATGGAGATGCCTCGCCGCCGGGTGGGCATTCTTGTCTTCGACGGCGTCAAAATGCTCGACTTCGTCGGCCCCGCAGAAGTTTTCGTAGAGGCCAACCAGATCGTGCCCGGCTACGATGTAGTCCTCGTCTCGGCCGACGGGAAGCCGGCGCAGACCTCGATCGGCGCACGGATCGAAGTGAGCGCCACGGCCGCCGACGCTGGTCGTTTCGACACGGTCGTCATCCCGGGCAGCGAACTGCCCGTTACCGAGTTCGTCACCCCGGAGGTGCTAGCCGCGGCACGACACCTTTCGTGGAACACGCGGCGACTGGCCTCGATCTGCAGTGGCGCTGTAGTGCTGGCCGAGCTCGGCCTGCTCGACGAGAGACGGGCGACCACGCATTGGAAATTCGCGGCGGACCTCGCGCGGCGATACCCGACGATCGTGGTGGAACCGGATGCGATCTTCGTGCGCGACGGCAACCTGTACAGCTCGGCGGGTGTGGCTGCCGGCGTGGATCTCGCGTTGGCGCTCGTCGAGGAGGATTACGGTGCCGGTGTCGCACGCCGGGTCGCGCAGCTGCTGGTGGTGTACATGCAGCGTTCCGGCGGACAATCGCAGTTTTCGGCATCACTGGCCGGACCGGTGCCTCGCGGCCCGATCGTGCGTAAGGCGGTCGACCTGATCTGCGCGGACCCAGCGTTTCCACACACGGTCCAGACTTTGGCCGCGCACGCCCGCGTCAGTGTCCGGCACCTGGCGCGACTATTCCGCGCGGAGCTCGAACGCTCGCCCGCCGAATACGTAGCCTTCATACGATTCGGCGTCGCTAGGGACATGCTGCATGCCGGACGCAGTGTCACCGAGGCCGCCATGAGCGCCGGATACGGTAGTAGCGAAGCCTTGCGTCGCGCATTCGTAGCCCGACTTGGAATCTCGCCGCGCGAGTACCAGCAGCGTTACCGCTCCACCAACTCGGTCGCTGTTTTCGACGTGCCGAGCGCGGCGGCCATGTCCTGATCGGGGGTTTTCACGGCCGGTGAAGAGGGGCACGAAGTCAATCGCGCACTGGAAACTGAATGCTCGGCAAAGCCACCTATATCGGTTCGAGCGATCGAGAAGGACCCTCCATGAACTCCGCGACCACCATCGTTCTCGTGCACGGCGCGTTCGCCGATGCCTCTAGCTGGCACCCGGTTACCGAGCGGCTACTCGCTCAGGGACACCGGGTCATCGCGCCCCCGGTCTTCAACCGCAGCCTCTCCGCGGACGCGGCCTACATCAAGTCCGTCATCGAGCAGATCGACGGACCGGTGCTACTGGCCGGGCATTCCTACGGCGGCGCAGTCATCACCGTCGCCGGGGTCGCCGACAATGTCATCGGCCTCGTCTACGTCTCGGGCTACGCCCTCGACGACGGCGAGAGCTTGGGGCAATTGCAGGGCGGCTTCCCGGACTCCGAGCTTGCCGCCCACCTGGTCTATACGCCGTACCCGGCCGGCGACGGCGAACAGGGCACCGATGTCTCCGTCGATGTCGAAGCCTTCCCAGAAGTCTTCGCGGCGGGCGTCGATGCGACCGTGGCGAAGGTTCTCGCAGTCTCACAGCGGCCGTTGTCGGCGTTCGCGTTCGGTGAGCCCGCGAGCACCGCGGCGTGGAAGACGAAGCCAGGCTGGGGAATCGTGTCGAGCGCCGACCACACCATCAACCCCGATGTCGAACGGTTCGGCTACAAGCGGGCCGCGCTGCGATCGGTCATCGAGATCGACGCACCGCACCTGGTCATGCAGACCCATCCCGACGAGGTCACCACGGTCATCACAAACGCTCTCGCCGAACTGGCGTAGTCCCTCGGAACCGCCGGCAACACAACACCTCAATTTCTACGGAAAGGACCGACGATGACAGGAAACCCGCTAGGAATCGCACTGGAGCAGGCGGCGCAGGAGTTCGTCGACGCAACTTCGCAGCCTCCGTTCCTCTATCAGTTGGCCCCGGAAGAAGGCCGCAAAGCGGTTGATTCGGTTCAGGATTCACCTATTTTCAAGCCCGAGATCGACGAGGAGTGGATCACCGTCGAGGGTGGTCCGACCGGGTCGGTGCGCGTCCGGATCGTCAAGCCACGGGGAGCGGCCGAGACACTGCCGGTGATCATCTATACCCACGGTGCCGGCTGGGTTTTCGGTGACGCGCACACCCACGACCGCCTGGTGCGCGACCTCGCAGTCGGTGCGCACGCGGCCGTAGTTTTCCCCGAATACGACCGCTCCCCCGATGTGCGCTACCCGGTCGCCAATGAGCAGTCCTACCGTGTCGCGCAATGGGTTTCGTCCCAGGGTGCGGACAAGGGACTGGATTCCTCGCGTCTCGCCGTCGCCGGTGATTCGGTCGGCGGCAATATGGCCATCGCACTGACTCTCATGGCCAAGCAGCGTGGCGACGTCTCGTTCGCGCAGCAGGTGCTGTTCTATCCGGTCACCGACGCCAACTTCGATACCGGGTCCTATCAGCAGTTCGCCGAGGGCTACTTCCTGACTCGCGAAGGCATGCAATGGTTCTGGGACCAGTACACCACCAGCGAAGAGGATCGCGCACAGATCACCGCGTCACCGCTGCGCGCCGCCACCGAGCAGCTGGCCGGGCTACCGCCCGCGCTGGTCATCACCGGCGAGGCCGATGTGCTGCGTGACGAAGGCGAGGCCTACGCCGCGAAGCTGCGTGCCGCGGGCGTTCCCGTGACCCAGGTTCGCTATGGAGGCATCATCCATGACTTCGTCATGGTTAATTCCATGCACGATACGAATGCCGCCAAAGCAGCTGTCGCCCAGGCTGTCTCGGTGCTGCGGGCGGCACTCCACACCGACTGACCAACGCCCGGTTCCACATCGACTCGAAGGAAGACATTCGTGAGCACCGAAACCACCCCGACTATCGTGCTGGTCCACGGCGCGTTCGCCGACTCCTCCAGCTGGAACGGTGTGGTCGCAAACCTACGTGCACAAGGGTATTCCGTGATAGCCGCAGCCAACCCGCTGCGCGGCCTCGCCAGTGACGCCGCGTATATCGGGGCGGTTCTGGACAGCATTGAGGGCCCGGTTGTCCTGGTCGGCCATTCCTACGGTGGCAGCGTCATCACCGTCGCCGCCACCACGAAGGCGAACGTGACCGCACTGGTCTATATCGCCGCGTTCATCCCCGCAGAGGGGGAAAGCGCGCTGGGGCTGACCGATAGATTCCCCGGTTCCACGCTCGGGCCGACCACCAGCCCGGCGCAATACCCACTGGCCGACCTGAGTTCGGGCACCGAACTGTATATCCGACAGGAGGACTTCCCGACGCAGTTCGCGGCTGACGTTCCCCTCGCAATCGCCGACCTGATGGCCACGACTCAACGTCCGGTCGCGTTGACGGCTCTGCAAGAACCCGCGAGTACGGCGGCTTGGCGGAACATTCCGGCGTTCGCCCTGCTGACCACCGAGGACAGGAACATTCCGATTGAGACACAGCGATTTATGGCCGAGCGGGCCTCTGCGCACACCGTCGAGGTCGCGGCCTCACATGCGGTCAGCGTTTCCACGCCCGGCGCGGTCAGTGAGCTGATCAGCCTGGCGGCGACAAAGTAGGCGAGCAATCGAGCGCACGCCCTGCGTGGTCGATGTGTGGTCGCCTTTCGAGCTGGCGGGCGTGCATCACGGTTCGCGTCTGGCTGCCGCTCGAAGCGGGCTCCGTCGGGGCCCCGATCGCACGCCGGTCGGGGCCCGACTGCTCTTCCTACCGAACCGCTTACTCGGGGGACATGTGACGAACCGGTCGAAAAACCAACAGCGCGAACGCGAATGCACCCAGCGCGCACGAGAGGGCCGACACCGAGGCGAGCAGCGCAGGGCGAGAAAGCCGGAGCGATTCACCACCGCGCGCCATGCCGACGCTCACTGGCGAGCCAAGCAGTACCCCGCCGCCGTTGCGGTGATTCCGGGCGCCGCCGGGGGCCTGCCCCGGCTGCCAAGCGGCCGTCACAGACCGCTGGATGCCTGAGCCTGCTGCCGCACGCGCAACTTCATGACCAAACCGGGGATGCCAACCGCGAGCAGGGCCGGGATAGCGGCAATGATCCCGACCCAGATGTAGATGGCGAGGTAGCCGTAGACGGCGTTGTCCACGTCCGCGTCCGCGTGCGCAAGGAGGACGACGCTCGCCACGAGCGCAACCACCACGAGGCCCGCGATGACTGCGCCGATCCAGACGAGGATATTTGCCCATCGCCGGTAGGCGACACTCACCTCCCGGGCCTGCGGTGGTCCGTACGCATTGGACGCACCGGGCAACGGGGCGGGGTGAGAGGTTGGCTGCGCTTCCGACATGGGTCGCACTCTTGCACCTCACCGCCGCAGCTTCCCGTTGGTGGCTAGTGATTCACCGCTGCCATGCCATTTTATGACCGTGAAGAGAATTAGCAGTCTTGCCATGATCTCTGTGCTCGTGTGCGTGGTCGTCGGGTGCTCCGTCGAGGTCGGCAGTAAACCCGAGATCAAAGAAGCGAATTTGGAGAACCAGGTAAAGAAGACGCTGATCGAGAAGGTGGGCCAAAAGCCCGACGCCATTGATTGTCCCGGCGGTCTCGAGGGCAAGGTGGGTACGACCATGCGGTGCACCCTGACCAAAGGCAAGGACACGATCGGATTGACGCTGAATGTCACCGAAGTCGATGGTGACAACGTGAAGTACGACATCAAGGTAGACAACAAGCGCTGATCGTGCTTTGTTGAGGCCCGGCGCGTTCGGTGTGTCGGTCGCTGAGCCGCAACCCATACTCCCTCGCGGACGGTTTTGCGAGGGTCATTTACGAGAATGCCTTCGCCATCGTTCCCATCGACACTCGGTATGACGCGCAGCACCATCCCGGGCGGTAGATGTGCAGGAAGCACGAAGCCCGCCCGAAAGAGTGTGCTCCCAGGACCTTTTCGTCCTCGGAGAGGCTCATTACCCTGACCTCAGGGTGCCTGCACTGTCGAAACCCATGTGGCGCAAGATGTCCGAATGGCACCGGTTGGGATGAAATCGTATGGCCCTGCAACCAAAACTGGCACTCGGCGGGCACGGAGACACTTTCGGTTCGCCCCACCCGACTACGCTCTTGCTGGGCGGGGTGAACCGGCTCTCGGCGGCCACAGCCAATTTGTGCAGGGGTCTCGGTACCCGGCTGTCATCCACCAGCGATCACCTCGCCGGACCGAAGGGCATTGTGCCGACCCTGGGGAGCGCGGATAGCCGAAGTGCCGCATCCGTTCTGGGCAGCTCGAAAGTCAATCGCATGGGTGACCCCGACATGAAGGAATTGGTGGACAAACCCGTGAAGCTCGTTCATTGGGTAGGCATTGCCGCGCTCATAGGTGTAGGGATCGGGGCAGCCTCTGGTGCGGGCGGAGACGGTGGATCCGGCGGCGGCGGTGACGGCGGCGGTGACCAGCAGGATGGCGACGGCAGTGTTCCGACGGACCAGCAGAGCAAGCGGGAAAAGGAAGCCGCTCCGGAAGAATGGCGGAAGTACCTCGAAGGACCGCTGGACACCGGCCTGCCCGGCAATTTCGACAAGTTGATGGATCCGAATGGCGATTACCTACCGGGAGATCCCGAGGCGGAGTTAGCGATCCGCAACCTGCGTGCCAACCGTTGGCAGATCAGATTCACCGAGGCCGGGACAATAAAAGGCGACACCTACATGGATTACGAAAATGTGAACGAAGACGGCCTGCGCACGCTGTGGCTGTCCACCGACCTGATGAACCTCCCGCCTGAGAAATTGATGGCGGCCATTGCCAAGGCCATTGACTGATACATCCACCACGGCAGGTTGGAATACGCACCTCCGGACTTCGCCCGAGGCATGCCGGTGTTTTTGCCCGACGACTATGTCAGGCTGCGACGGTGGTGCGGCGGCCTCCCGGCAATTGCGGCGGTGCCGGTCTTGACCGGCGTCGAGCTGTTGCGTTGCCTTCAGTGGGACGGACCCGCGCGAGTCCTGCGTAATCGACGCGCTGGTCACGGCCCGCGTGCTGCGGGGGCGGAGACACGGTGGTCTCGTCTTTCGCGCAGAGATGGCCGATGTTGGGGTGGACAATGGGAAGATGCACCTGCACGGGACGGTGCCCGGCTCGGGTAAGGGTCTGAGCAGAGCCGAACTGCTCGCCGCGATATCGCTCGCGATCGATCTCGGTCTGGGTCAGCCGATGGAACACATGCTTCGGTCGTCCTTGATCGCGACACGGATCGCCGAGCGGATGAGGCTCGACCTGCAACAGCGGGCGACCGTCTACTACGCCAATCTGGTCGGGTGGATCGGTTGTCACGCCGACTCCCACGAACTCTCGGCACTCTTCGGCGACGACATCGCGTTTCGGGCCGACACCTACACGGTGGACATGACCGGCCTGCCGTTTCTGCGGCTGATGATGAGTCATGTCGGCCACGGATTGCCGGGCTGGGAGCGCGGCATCCGTGCCACTGCCTTTCTGGTCACGGCTCGCAGCCAGGTCGCCACACTCATCCAGTCGCATTGCAGTTCCGCCGGGGTTCTCTCCGATCGGATGGGCTTGGACGAGCAGGTCGGAAAGGCGCTGGCCCATGCCTTCGAACGCTGGGATGGCCGGGGGTTGCCCAGTGGTTCCCGCGGAGACGATATCCCGGTCGAGATCCACATCGCTCACGTCGCAGACGTCGTCGAGGTGCACCTGCGGACGGGAGGGCTCGAGCACGCGAAGGATGTTGTCCGTTCTCGGCGCGGCAGTCAGTTCAGCCCAGCCGTGGCGGCGGTGTTCGATCGCGACGCGGCGGCGATCGTGGACGGGTTGCTCGAAATCGACGTCTGGACAGCAGCGTTGGCCCAAGCACCGGATCGTGACCGAACCCTGACGGCCGAGGAGAGCGGCGAGTTACTCGAGGCCATCGCTGATTTCGCCGATCTCAAATCTCCTTTCACTCTGGGGCATTCGCGTGGCGTCGCGAACCTGGTGGCCGGGGCAGCCCGACACCTGGGCATGTCGCCGTCGGACGTCACGCATCTCTACCGTGCCGGCCTAGTGCACGGCCTTGGCAAAATGGGAGTGTCCAACCAGATCTGGGAGAAGAAGGGGCCGCTCACTACGGCTGAATGGGAACGGGTACGGATGTATCCGGATCTGACCGGCCGGATCCTGAGTCGAGTTAACGGCTTGGAGTCGGTGGTGCCCATCGCGATGAAGCACCGGGAACGGATCGACGGGTCCGGCTTTCCCCGGGGGATCGCCGGCGCGGAGTTGACCGCGCAGGACCGGCTGCTTGCCACGGCAGAGGCTTATCAGCGACTGCTCGAGCCGCGTCCCTACCGGCCGCCGCTCGATCCTCGCGGCGCTGCCGATCAGCTACGAAAGAAGGCGCGCGCCGGACGCTTCGACGCCGAGTCGGCTGCGGCCGTGCTTGCGGTGACAGGTCCGCGGATCTCGCGGCGGACGCCCTGGCCGGCCGGGCTGACCGACCGCGAGGTCGAGATCCTGCGACTCGTCGCGCAGGGCCGATCGAACAGAGAAATCGCCGCCGAACTGTTCATCGCCGAGAAAACGGCACGCAACCACGTCGAACGTGTCTACGCCAAGCTCGGCGTCAACAACCGCACTCAGGCCAGTCTCGCCGCGATCGATCGGGGTCTGGCGGGGTTCCCGGTCAATGCGGCCGTCGGAAATTGAAGCATCCGCTGCGCCGGGCACTTCAGCTCGGCAACCACCAATGATGTTGCCCGGTGCGATATTTGATGTCACATGGCTCAACGGCGTAGTCGATGCGCGGCCGGTTGACGAGCAGGTCGGCATGCGGAGCGCGCCGGAGACCCGGCTGATTACGCACAGTCGGGACCCGGTAACGGGTTGGCCGAGCCGACAACGGGACCGACTGCGCGGAGCCTTCATCGCCGGGATGCGCTGGGCCGGGACCGCCGGTCCAAGACCCATATCGTGGCCAGCATGAGGCCAACGGCAAACGAGGCGAGCGCGATGAGACTGGCGCCGGAGCCTCCGTGGAAGGTGTCGCCGTAGGCGGACATGGCCGGCAGCGTGGCGGTGTACCGCTCGAGATCCAGGTCGCGACCCAGCGCTTCGAATGCGTGGCGGTTGGATAGGCCGAGACTCATCAGGCGTCCCGGGAGGGCCATCTCGTCAACGGGGACTATGGCGCCACCGAACAGAACCTGAGGGAAGCAGAGCATCGGCAGGGCGAGGGCGGCCTGCGCGGCGTTGGAGACCGCGGCCGAGGCGAGCAATCCGAGGGCCAGTGCCGAGGTCGCCTCGATCACAATCGTCACAAACAGGAAGGCGGACACGTCCCATCCAACGGCGGGGAGCCGACCGAGCGCACGCAACACACCGAGGAGCACCGCACTCACTCCAGCCAGCACCGGAAGCAGCGCTGTCATCTTGGATGCCACGTAGGCGCCCACGCTGAGCCCGGCCAGGCGCTCCCGCCGGAAGACGGCCATCTCCCCGACGATCTGGAGCAGGCCGTAGGTAAGGCCGAAGAAGAAGCCTGCGAATGCGATCCAGAACACGATCTGGACCGGGCCGAGGTCGGCTTCGTTACGCGGATCGAACGCGTCTCGCTTGAACAGCGTCGCCATCATCGCAGTGACCAGCACCGGTGAGCCGAGCAGGACCGCCAGGGTCAGCCGGTTGCGAAGGAGAACATCGACATTGCGTCGTGTAAGTAGCAACCATTGCCGGACCATGTCTATGCGCTTGACGTCTGAACGGGTGGCGGGGGGCAGTAGAGCCAGGCCAGGCTGGGTTTTCGACTTCCCACCGCTGTCCGCGAATCGCTTCGCCCAGATCTGGGGGGTGTGCTCACGAGCCAGCCGGTCGTACACCTCGGCGAGACCCTCGACGCCGAAGTAACGCCGAGCCTCGGTCGGGCTGCCGGTGAAGGCAAGGTGGCCGTCGCGCGCCAGGAATACCACCCGGTCACAGCGGTCGATGCCGGTCGGCTCATGCGTCGTGAGGACGACTGTGACCCCGCGCTGGCTGAGTCGGCGCAGCAGGCGCATCACGTCGGCTGCGGTCGACGGATCGAGCCCGGAGGTGGGTTCGTCGAGAAAGAAAAGGTGTGGCCGGGTCAGTAGCTCCACGGCGATACTGGCCCGTTTACGCTGGCCACCGGAGAGCGCACGGACCGGCACCTCGGCCCGATCAGCCAGGTCGAGGTCATGCATGGTCTCTTCGACTACCCGGTCCGCCTCGGCAGCCGATGTGCCTGCGGGCAGCCGCAGCCGCGCCGCGTAGCGCAGCGTGCGGCGCAGGGGCATCTCGAGGTGGATGATGTCCTCCTGGGGCACGTAGCCGATACGGGAATCGGCGCTTACTCGGGCCCCGCGAACGACGCCATCATGCCGAACCTCCCCGGCAGACGGTGGTCGCAGTCCCGCGAGGATCTCCAGCAATGTGCTCTTTCCTGCTCCACTGCCGCCGGCAATGGCAACCAACTCGCCTGGTTCGACCGACAACGACAGCTCCTGGAGAATCTGCCGCACCCCGACATGCCGGCTTACGTTGACTGCATCGACTCGCCCGCCGTCCGGCACTCCAGGTGCGTGATCTGAAGTGCGCGTATCGAACCGCTCGATGGTCGGTGGTTCGAATGTCAATTCGGTCATGACCGGTGATCTCCGTGATTCCTGAACTCGCTTCGTCATGCCCTGATCATCGGTCCGCCGCCACCGTGGTCGCATGAGGCGTTTGCCTCAAATCGCGCCCACCAGGAAGCGATCGCCTCACCGGGCAGCGGTTCCAAGTGGTCGCGAATGACCTGAAGCTCTTCGAGTAACGCTGTTCCGGCGTGCGCTGTCAGCACGGCGGTAGAGATGCGCCTACTCGGCGCACTCTCCACCCCGGTCGCTGAGCTCGGTCCGGTCTTGTCACCGAACTCAGCGGCCGCGCCCCACTCCTGGAGCCCCGCGCCGCAGATGCCTGCCGAAGTCGCGTCGCTGGATGTGCGGGGAATCCGGTCAGTCCCCGCGAAATCCGTTGTGCCGCAAGCGTGATGACGAGCGGTGCACTAACACGCGCCGCCCGAGGTGGGGAACCGAACCGCTACCGCGAGCACCCCCATGCACTCTCGCCTGGTCAGTGCCCGGCGGCGAGGGTGTCTCCGTACAGCTTGGACACACGAAGCCTGATCACCAGTCGCTTGTCCTCGACCATGTTCGCCAGGAAAGTCGCTTCGTCGTCAGGGTTGTCGAATTCGGGGAACATCGAGAGCATTTCGCGGCCGGTGGCATCTCCGGGAGTAGTGCTGACGGGGGAGATTTCGGCCGCGCCCTCGGCGACCGCGAAAGTGAGCTGGTCAGCGCTGCTCACATAGAGCGCGGCACGCGGATCCCGGGTGAGCTGGCGTACTTTGACGCGATCGGCTGTCGAACCGATCGAGATCATGCGCGTGGCCGGATCCCATCTGTAGGCAACCGTCGACAGATGCGGGTGCCCGTCACGCTTGATCGTACCCAGCGCCCCCATCCGGTTAGCGCCGAGAAAACGCTCCAACCTCTCTGCGGAGAGTCGTGTCGGCGGCGCTCCGCGGCCTGGCTCGTACGAGGTTTCATGGTTGTCGGTCACAGGCTGTCCTCCGCTGTCATGGTGCACTATTTGTAACTAAGTGCATGATCTGTCACCAGCACGTTCAGCGGAAGGAGGCACTTTCATGTCTCAGGGGCACATTGATGTTCCAGCGCAGGTCGAGGCAATCAGAGTTGGCGAAGCTGAGGGCTCATCCATCGACAAGGCGTGTTCGGTGCTGGAAGTGCTCAACCGGATCAGCGGCAAATGGGCTATCGGCGTCTTACTGCTGACCACGCAGCGTCCGATGCGCTTCACGCATCTCGAGCGCGAAATCAAGGGTGTCAGTCGCCGAATGTTGACGCTGACCCTCCGCAACCTCGAGCGCGACGGCCTATTGGTCCGGACGGTCTATCCAACAGTGCCGCCCAGGACCGAATACGAAGCGACACCGATGGCCCGCGAACTCTATGAGACGCTGCTGGTGTTGACGGGCTGGGCCGATCGTCACCGACACGAGATCGATTCGGCGCGTCGGGTTTACGACGAGCAGTCGACATCCCGGGCAACGTCAACAGGATCACCATGATCAAACGCCGGATGTCGAGAGCATCAGACTTTCGCCGGAGCTGACATCGGCGCGCAAGGAGTGCGTAACCAACCTCGCCAACGCACTGAGCGATGCCAAGCAGATGGTGTTGTTCCAGAACATCCCTGTCACCTACTTCAACGAACGGGAGATCCTCGTCTTTCGAATCGCTTATTCTTTACGGCTGGACGCTTCCTGCACGCCCGGAGCCAAGGTCCTCGTGTCAGTTGTCGATGTCGAGTGCGTGGGCGATGGTGGGCCAGGACCGGGCCAGTTCGTCGGCCCAGTAGGGCCAGGAGTGGGTGCCGGTGGGCCGCAGGTTCACCGTCGCGGGAATCTCGAGTCGAGTGAGCCGATCGGCGAGTGCCACAGCGCAGGCATAGCCCCCGGCCTCGAGGGGGCCGCCGACAGTGATGGCATCGGGCAGGTCGACTTGCCCGGGTACGTCGTGTTCGCCAGGGATGCCGCTGCCGCTGGACAGGTAGATCGCGGTGCCGCGCAATGCTGCCGCGTGGGTCATGACGTCGTGGGCGAGCCAGTCGGGATCATCCGGTCGGCCGAACATGTTGTCGGGGTCGCCGCCGTAGGTTTTTACGATCGCGCGGGCCTGGGCTTGGCCGGCCCCGGATGCGAGGGTGTAGCAGCCGCTGTGGGCGGCCACCGCCCGGTACAGGCCCGGGTTGCGCATGGTGAGCATCATCGCGGCCTCACCACCCATCGAAACCCCCTCGATCCCGTTACGTCCGTTGCCCTCGAACTGGGCGTCGATCAACGGGGGCAGCTCGCGGGTGAGGAAGGTTTCCCATTTGTTGGTGCCCAGGACGGGGTCGCGCTTTTGCCAGTCGGTGTAGAGGTTGGCCGGTCCGCCGGTGGTCAACACGACGTTGACGTTCTTGTCGGCGAAGAAGTCCACCGCATGCCCGTGCTCGGTCCAACTGCTGGCGTTCTCGGGGGCACCGCGCCCGTCGAGCAGGTACAGGGCGGGTCGGAGCCGGCTGCGGTCGACCGGCAGTAGCACCTGCACCTGCACGACCCGGTTCATCGCCGATGACCGCACGAACACCCGCAGCCACCGGTTAGTAATCGGCTCGATCCGGACGATGGCCGGCCGGGCAGGTAGACCAGCGCTCTCGGCGGGTGCTTGGTATCCCCCCGGCGGGCCGAGCTCCGGACCAGACGTCGGCGGCTCGGCAGAAGCCGCCCCGGTCGCCAGAATCACCACTACCACAACCGCGGCAGCCTCAATGGCGGCCCGCCACGCCCGCAGCCGCTGCACGACAAGACGCCGCCGTGCCGGCCACCCCGCAGCAATGCCGGTGCTTTCATCCGATTTGTTCTGTTTATTCCCTAATCGGTCGTAAACGGTCCGCTGCACGGACTTAGGATCGCAAGACACACTCCCAAGTAGAAACGATGAATCACCGTTCCCCGTATACGGGAAGGAACGCGTTCCTGGCCCAGCGAAAAAGGGAGTCCGGCCGTCGACCTTGACTTACTTGGACAGCATCCGTGCTATGTCCGGCCTCGGTGATGGTCTCGGTAGATCATCGCTGCGCCCGCCCGCCTCGCTCACCAGCCGAGCCGAGCTCCCAAGGAGTGCGTAACCGACATGTCGCCCCCGCGAGCTCGGCGACCTCCTCCCTCCGGCGGGAGAACCAGCGGTGGGTGGCCCGATCGAGTGCGATCGGGCGGGATCAGGGGGCGAGCACGACAGTCTTACCGGTCAGGCGGCCGGCGCCGGCGTCCGCGTGCACGTCGGCCAGCTCTGCCACCTGGCGACGGTCGGCGATGTGGATGTGGAGCTTGCCGGCGTCCACCTTGGCGACCAGCTCACTCAGCTGGGCTCCGTCGCTACGGACCCACAGGCTCTCGCTGCGGACCCCGCGGGCGGTGTCCTCGGGAATCGGGCCTGCCGAGCTCGCGGCGATCCCGCCGTCGGCGACATAGTTCGTCAGCTGTGCGAGTTCCTCGGGGGAAACACGCACATGGTTCACCACGACCTGGAACGGACCGCCCACCGCGTCCGGGCCATCGGCGAGGGTGAGGGGGCCTTCGACCCGGACCGCGCCGTAACCGCGGAGGCGGTCGGCGTGCTGCGGCGCGTCTACCGCGGTCACGTGCGCTCCCGCGTCGACGGCGAGTTGCACCACGAGGCTGCCCACCGCTCCGGCGGCCCCGTTGACCAGGACGGTCTGACCGGGCTTCAGCTCGGCGAGCTCGAATGTCAACTGCCAGGCCGCGAGACCGGTCAGCGGCAGCGCCGCGGCGTCGACCAGCTCGGTCGACTGCGGCGCCGGGGCCACGGATTCCGCTGGGACGAGTGCATATTCGGCCGCACCGCCGGCGGAGTCCAGTGGCAGCATCGCCACAACCCGGTCGCCGACCGACAGGCCCGTCACGTCGGCACCGAGTTCGGCGACGGTGCCCGCCAGGTCGATGCCAGGAACGTAGGGCAGCGCGATCGGGATCATCTCCGCCAGATGGCCGGCGCGGATGTGGTCGTCGACCGGGTTGAACGAGGTGGCCGCCACCTGCACCAGGACCTGCCCGACGCCGGGAACCGGACGGTCGATGTCGTCGTAGCGCAGGACTTCACTGGTACCGAACTCGTGGAAACGGATTGCCTTCATGGAACTGTCCTCCAGGGTGTTTCGATGTCGTCGCCCCGGGATGAGGCGATCAGGTCGGGAAGTCGAGGCTCAGGTCAATTGGACCGAGCGGATGGAATTGCCCATCACCATGCGGTCGATGGCGCTCACGGCACTGGCGGGGTCATCGGCGGCGCCGACGGTGAGCAGCAACGGAACGAAGTGCTCGGCACTCGGATGGGCGACCGCGGCACCGGGCGCCTTCCTGCGGTAGTCGGTGAGGGCGTCGACGTCGCCTCGGGCGAGGGCGTCGATGGCCCATTCGTCGAAGGCCGCGGTCTGGCCGGCGAGTGCGGGCTGGTGGAAGACGGCGAAGAACGCGCCGTGGTCGAGACCGCGGTCGGCGAACTGGTGCACCGGCGTGCTGCCGAGCAGGCCCGTGAGTCGGCGAGCGAGGTCGGAGGCGTCCGGGGTGGCGTAGGGAAGGGTCTTGTAGCGGGGATGGAAACCGCTGAAGTCGTAGTAGAGCGGGGTGCCTGCCGCGGCTGCGGTAATCGCGGTGGGCGCGTGTTCCCAGTGGGCTGAAATGACCACGATGGCACGGGGTTTGGGCATCGACTGGGCCCAGGCGAAGAGGTCACCGACCCACTGCGGATCGTCGAGGGTGAACGGGGCGCCATGGCTGACGAACAGGCTGGGCAGCGGCCCATCGGACGGACTCCACACGCGCTGCTCGCGTGACTGTGGCAGCACGCGCGCAAGGAGGTCGTCGTACGCGGCGGCTGGCCCGGGCGAGGTCCGGCCGTTGCGCGAGGCCGGGCTTGTGGTCATCATAATCGGCTCCTTAACTTGCCCAGGCAACTCTTTTAACTTGCCTGGGCAAGTAAGAAACTAGCGCAGGATTACTTGCCTAGGCAAGTGCAAGTTGCCCAGGCAAGTACGATGGGTCCATGAACACCCCGGTGCCCTGGCTCGATGAGGACCAACAGGATCTGTGGCAGGCACTGCTCACGGTCGTCATCGCGCTCCCGGCAGCCCTGGACCGACAGCTCCAGCGCGACGCGGGCATCTCCAATTTCGAGTACGGCGTACTGGCCCAGCTATCAATGGCCGACGACGACACGATGCGCCTGAGCGAGCTCGCCCGTGTCTGCGACAGCACCCAGCCCCGCCTGTCGAAAGCGATGGACCGCTTCGAAGCCCGCGACTGGGTCACCCGCCGCCCGGACCCCAGCGACGGCCGATACACCTTCGCCACCCTCACCGACGGCGGCCGCCGCAAGCTCGCCGACAGCGCCCCCCAACACGTCGCGCAAGTAAAACGACTCGTGTTCGATCCACTGACCGCCGCTCAACGCCGCAGTCTCGGGACCGCGCTCACCCGCATCGCCACCACCGTGCGCGGGGAACTCGAACAGGGCTGAGCCACCAGCCCTCCAGCCCCGCGTCAACCACTCGACGAATTCAACGAATTCGTCTATGCCAAAATCGAACTGGACACCTCCGACTGCCCTCGAACATCGAAAGCGGCTGGCAGCGTCTCCGCCCAGGTAACCAGCGCCCTCGAGACCGCTGGCCCGCACTTCGACGTCGAGAACCGAGAACTCCGAATACCGCTGATCGAACAGCCGGAATCACCCGAAGGGGCGAGATCCACCGCCCTCTTGCGCGAGAACTCGACGGCGTGCAATAGTTGCCCCAGCATCTATTGCCCCGGCAACTACTTTGGAGAACGGCTCATGATCAAGATCACCATTCTGCTGACCCGGCGCGGCGACCTCACCCACGACGAGTTCATCGACTACTGGACCCAGAAGCACACACCACTGCTGGCCCAACTGCCCAGCGACGAAGTGACGGTGAACCGCTACGTCCAGCTGCAGCCCACCGGCGACTCGATCCCGGGCATCGCGACAGCCCCGGTCGACGGTGTGGCCGAGCTCTGGGTCGACAGTGTCGCCGACGCCGCCGCGTGGTTCACCTCGCAGACCTACCAGACCGTCGTGGCCGAGGACGAGGCCAACTTCCTCGACCGGTCCAAGACCCAATTCCTGTACGCCACCGAGCAAGTCATCTTCGGCTGAGTCCCCACCAGCACTTCACAGTCCCCATCACGAATGGATCCGACAATGCCTTTCTCACGACCCGAAGAAATGTACGCCACCTTCGCCAAGGCGATGCACGACCACGACATCGACGCACTCCTCGACCTCTTCGAGCCGAACGCGATCACCGCACAGCCCGACGGAACCCAGCTCACCGGAGCCGATGCCCGCCGTGACATGTTCACCGGCCTGCTCACGGCCGATACCGGCATGGCCGGCACCCAGCGCACCGCCCTGATCGCCGATGACATCGCGCTGACCTCGACGACCTACACGATCCCGGCCGACCAGGCAGGAGGTGCGCCGACCACCATCAACACCGCCGAGGTCTCCCGCCGCCAACCGGACGGAACCTGGCGTGTCGTGATCGATGCCCCGGCCTTCTCCTGAACCGACACCCACCGGTTGAGAGGATTGCCATGGATCGGCAGCAGACACCGCTGACCTACGCTGACGACACCGTCCATCGGGCAACCCCCTCGAGATTCTGGAAGCCAACCCCATGACCGACACCACCCGAGATCCTGCCGATGCCGTCGAGCTCAGCGTCGAATACCTGCTTGGCAACGAACTCAGTAGCCGCTGGGACTCCGACCAGCGGCGCGCGTGGGCCGGTGTCATGGAGATCTCACGTCTGCTCCCGGCCAAGCACGATCGGGAAATGATCGCCGAACACGGGCTGAGCCTGACCTTGCTGCGCCTGCTCGGCGGCCTCAACGAACGCGATCAGCCGCAAGCCCGCGACCTCGCGGCAGATCTGGGCATGAGCACCGGCAGGGTCTCCCGTCACCTCGCCACCCTCGAGGCAGCCGGGTTGCTGAGTCGAACTCACAACGCCGAGGACAAACGCTCCCTGGATGTCGAGCTCACCGACGCAGGCCGCGTCCGTCTCGCCGCGGCCCGACAGACTGCTCTGGAGATCGTCGAGCGCGACTTCCTCGCTCACCTCACCCCAGACGAAATGGCCACCCTCGCCCGCATCACCACCCGCGTCCTGCGAGCGAACGCCTCGACGGACAACGCGCAGTAATCGCAGCGGGTAGGTCGCGCGTCGCGTGACCTACCCGCTCGAATCACCAGGGCACATTCCCGGCGGCGTCGAACAGTCCTCCGGTCGGGCCATCGTCCGGCAGCATCGGTGTCAGTCCATCAACTCCTCGGATACCGAAGGTTCTCGCATACGACATCGGCGCTTTCGCCGCGATTGCCTTCGACCGACCCGAGGACTACATCGGCCGCACCGTCGCGCTGGCGGGTGACCGCCTCACTCCCCCGCAGATCGCCGAAACCTTCGGCCGCGCAGCCGGTCTCGCTGCCGCAGCCACCAGGTGCCGATCGAACAGGTTCGCGCCTTCGACGAACAGGTGGCAAAGATGTTCACCTACTTCAACGAATGGCCCTACGCGGCCGCCGATATCGCCGCACCTCGCTCTACTCGGGGGACATGTGACGGATGGAGGCGCCACCCTTGGTGTGGTGCAGACGGCCGAAGCGGCTGTCGAGAAGATGCGCCATGCTGTCCACCGCGCCGCCGACGGCGGCATCGGCGGATTCGGCGCGGTTGGTTACCGCGACCGGCTGCTGGCCCGCGATCCTGGCCTCCAGCACGCACTGCTTGTCGCCCGGTCCGCCCTTGTCGGCGTTCTGGTCGCTCAGGTGCGCCTCGACCCTGGTGACCTGGTCGCCGAAGCGATCGAGCACCGAGGAGATCGTCGCTTCCGCCCGCTCGATCAGCTTCGTGTCGCCACCGATGTGGTTGTCGGTGTTGATCAGGATCTGCACAGGCGTCTCCGTTCCGAGGGGGAGGCAGCCATCACCGGCCGCCCGATTACCTTTCTCGGCCGGAGCGCGAGCTGAGCAAACCGGCCGCAAAGACCACGATACGCACGGCAGCCTGAGTGTCTCTCAGGTCGCGGCCTCAGCGGTCGCGGCCGCAGCGGTCGCCGCGTTGGCGGTCTCCTCCTTGGGGACGACGGGGATTTCGCCGCTATTGGTATCGGGAACCTCGGTACCGCGCAGGGAAGTCCCCACGGTCTCACGCAGGTACCTCCATGCGACCAAGCCGATCAACGACGCGCCGACCATGTAGATCGCGGGAAAGAGCGACCAGCCGGTCGACTCGATCACAGCCTCGTTGACCAGCGGAGCGGTTCCGCCGAACACCGCGGTGGAGACGTTGTAGCCGAGGGCAAATCCCGCGTAGCGGACGTGGGTGGGGAAGATCGCGGGGAAGGTCGAGCTGATGGTCGCGAGCTGCGGCACATACAGCAGACCGAGAATGACGAATCCGAAAATGGCCCAACCGGTTCCCTGGCCCATGAGCCAGTACATCGGTACGGCGAAAATGGCGAGACCGACCAGCGAGAACAGCCACATCGGACGACGCCCGACCGTGTCGGACAGCCTGCCGAAGAACGGCAGCACCACCATCATCACCAATTGACCGATCAGCATCATCGCGGTGGTGGTCGAATCCCCGAGGCCGATGGTTTTCTGCAGATAGGTCGGCTGGTAGGTGAGCAGCGTGTAGTTCACCACGTTGAGGGCGACGACGAGCCCGGCCAGTGTCAGCACCTCACGCCGATAGGTGGTCACCACCTCGAGCAGCCCGCCCTTCGGGGCTTGCGATTGTTCGGCGACCTCGGTGAAGACCGGGGATTCGTCCAGGTGCGAGCGCAGGTACCAGCCGATCAGACCGAGCGGCACCGCAAGCATGAACGGAATGCGCCAGCCCCAGTCGTGCATCGCATCCGAACCGACTACGAGCTGACAGGCGAGCACTACCGCCGAGCCCCCTACGAAGCCGCCGAGGGTGCCGAACTCCAGGAAGCTCCCGAAGAAGCCGCGTCTCTTGTCGGAGCAGGTCTCGGCCAGATATGTCGCCGCGCCGCCATATTCACCACCGGTGGAGAAGCCCTGCACAACACGCAGCGCGATGAGCAGTACCGGCGCGAGCCAACCGACCTGGGCGTGCGTCGGCAGCAGGCCGATGGCCCCCGTCGCGGCCGCCATCAACAGAATCGTGGTGGCAAGCACTACTTTTCGGCCGAGGCGGTCACCGAGTGGACCCCACACCATGCCGCCGAGCGGGCGTAGCACGAACGAAACGGCAAAGCCGAGCATGGTGCCGATGGTGCCGAGCTCACCTGGGAAGAACGCATCGGTGAGGTAGGTGGCCGTCGCCGCGTATACGCCGTAGTCGAACCATTCGGTGGCATTGCCCATGGCGGAGGCGGCAACGGAGCGCTTTAACGGCACCGCCTCCTTGGTGCGATCCGACATGCGCGCTCCTCTCCCGCCAGCCCAGCGGACATCAATTCGTTCAGCCAACTCCGAATTTCAGAGTTTCGACACGAAACAACCCGTTACCCATGTTTCGCGGGTAGCAAACAACCGCCAGGCCCGGATACCCGCCGAAGTGGCCATCGCGACCTGCGGAAACAACATCAACTGTGAGCGTCGTCACTGTAGCGGAAATCGCGGTTCAGCTGCACGGACGCCCCGCGCATATCGGGACGTGCTTACCACGTACCGCACCGGGACGCGCACGGTTGACCACTACTCGAATTCGGGCGATTGCGGATCGCACTTCGCGGGCAAACCTCTTGTGCCCCAAGCGATCTTGAATCAGCACTACCTGTCGGCCCGCGCTGATATGCTCACCAAAAGACGCCTTTGCCCAAGTTCGCAAATTTCTCGGGGGTGGGGATGATCGAGTCCGACGACGGGGTCCACGAGGCGAAGCGGATGTATCTCCGCTCCTCGACTATCGCAGAGGAACTGGTCGCTGCCGAGCCCAGCAACCTCAAATATCGCCGTGACCTGCTGATATCGCACGACAAGTTGGCCGCCCTCGCGCTCGCCGATGGCGACACCACCGAGGCGAGCCGGCTCTACCGCCGTTCGTTGACGATTGCCGAAGAGCTGGCCGCCGCCGCACCGGGCAATCTCGGATATCTCAACGATGTCGCGGTGTCCTACTTCACCCTCGGCAACGTTGTGCTCGCCGCGGGCGACACCGCCGAGGCGCGCCGCCTACACGATCGGTCGCTGGCCATCGCCGACGAACTGGCGCAGGCCGAACCGGACAACCTCAAATATCAACGCGGCCTGCTGGTCTCGTGCAACAAGGTCGGCTCGCTCACCGCTGGCTCCGAGCAGGCCGTCGCCCTCTATCGCCGCTCACTGACCATCGCGGGACGACTCGCCGACGCCGAACCCGACAACCTCGGATACCGCCGCGACCTATCCATCTGCTGTGACATGCTGGGCGAAATCGCCCTCGCACAGGGTGATTCGGACACCGCGACCGAACTGTATCGGCGCTCGCTGACACTGTGCGAAGAGCTCGCCGCAGCCGAACCCGACAACCTCGGATACCAACGCGAACTGTCGATCGCCTACGACAAGCTCGGTGAAATCGCGCTGTCGGTCGGCGACACCACTGAGGCCACCCGGTTGCATCGCCGCGCACTGACGGTCGCCGAAGCGCTGGTAGAAACCGAACCCGAGAATCTTCGGTACCGCAACGACCTCTCGATTTCCTACTCCACGCTCGCAGGTGACGCGACGCTCGAAGGAAACCTCGAGGAGGCGGCGCGGTTGCATCGCCGCGCACTCGCCATCGCCGAAGAACTCGTCGCAGCCGAACCAGGACACCTCGGATACCAACGCGGCGTGATGGTCTCGTGCAATAAGGTCGGTTCGCTCACCGACGATTCAGCGGCCGCAACCGAGCTGTTTCGCCGGGCACTCACCATCGCCGAAATCCTGGTCGAGGCCGAACCCACCAACGGCAAGTATCGGCGCGACCTGTCGGTCTCCTATGGCAAGTTGGGTGAAAATGCCCGCACCCGTGGCGATTCCGCCGGTGCGATCGAGTTCTATCGGCGGGCTGTGACGATCGTCGAAGAACTGGCGGAGACCGAGCCCGACAGCCTCGCGCACCGCTACGACCTGTCGATTCTCTACGACAAACTGGGTGACCTCTCACGCTCCGTAGGCGATCTCGACGAGACCGAACGGCACTTAGTTCGCGCGGTGGCACTGAGCGAGGAGTTGGTGCAGGCTGAACCGGCCAATCTCGGCTATCAGCGCGATCTCTCGGTCTGCTATGACAAACTCGCCTACCTCATACACGCTCGCGGTGACTCCAACGAGGCCGTCCGTCTGCACCACTGTTCCCTCGCTATCAGCGAAGTCCTCGTCAAGACCGATCCGTCGAACCTGATGTACCGGCGTGACCTGATGTCCTCGTATCAGTCCGTCGGTGACATCGCCACCGCCGTGGGCGATTCGACCGAGGCGACCCGGCTCTATCAGCACGCCAATATCATCGCCGAAGAGCTGGTGGCGGCCGAGCCCTCGAACCTCCGCTACCGGCGCGACCTTTCGATCTGCTTCGAAAGATTGGGCGCTCTAGCCCTTTCCGCGGGCAATATCACCGAGGCGGACCGCCTATATCGCCACACCCTGGCGATCGCCGAAGAACTACAACTCGCCGATCCCATCAACCGCATGTATCGACGCGACCTCATGATCTCCTGCAACGCGGTGGGCAACCTGGCCAGCGCCGACGGGAACATCGCGGAGGCAGGTGGCCTCTATCGCCGGGGTCTCGCCATCGCGGAAGAACTCGTGAAGGCCGAGCCGACCAACCTCGGCTACCGCCGCGACCTCTCGATCAGCTACAGCAAGCTCGGCGACATCGCCTTCGCCACCGGTGATCTCGACGAGGCGGACCGCCTGTACCAACATGTGTTGGCCATAGACACAAGCCTGGTCGAAGCGGCCCCTTCCGAACTCGAATACCGCCGTAATCTCTCGATCTCCTACGACAAACTGGGCGATATCGCACGCGCGCGGGGCGAGGGCACCGAAGCGGCCGACCGCTATCGCCATGCCTTGGCACTCGCGGAGGAACTCGTCGTCACCGACCCTGCCAAGCCGCGCAATCGTCGTGACCTGTTGGTGAGCTGCGATAAGTTGGGCAACCTCGCGAGCGCCAACGGCAGTCTCGGCGAGGCGGCGCACTTCTACCGCCGCGGCTTGGTCATCGCCGAAGAGTTGGTGCAGGCCGATCCAGGGAATTTGGAGTATCGGCGCGACCTCGCGGTGCTCTACGACCGGCTCGGAGACCTCGCGAGCGACCACCGGTAGGCCGCAGCCACAGCGCCGCTACCCCCGCGAGTGCGAGCACCGCTACCGACAACCATGCGAACCAGTCGCCGAACCGCACATAGATCGTCGTGCCCGAGTCCAAGGGAATCGACGCCGCTACCGAGCGCGTGAATGTGACATCCGTTGGCGCCGAGGCGATGACATGTCCGCGCGAGTCACTGGCGACCAGTTCGCCGAGCTGCGGTGCCCGCGCGACACCGACGCCCGATTCGACGCCGCGCAGCACCGCCATCCGGCTGTGCAGCCAGCGGTCGTCGGTGAAATCGAGTGCGGGCACCAGCAGCAACGTCGCGCCCAGCTCTCGGTTCTCGCGGACGAGGCCCGGTCGATCGAGATCGAAACACACTGCCAGAGACCATGGTTCGCCGGGAACGCGTTGCCACTGGGTGCCAGGCGTCAGCTCGTCCTCCAGTCCGGGGATCAGGTAGTGCTTGGCGTAGACGACGCCGGAGGGAAAGTCGATCGCCGCGTTGATGCTCGTGGCACCGGTAGTGAGCGTCAATCCCGCTACGACGTGGACGTTTCGGCGGTTCGCGACCTCGGTGAGCGGTCCGGAGAGTAGCGGCAGCGTCGATTCGTCTGCCCGCCACGCTTTTTCGGGAAACACCACAGCTTGTACACCTTGGTCGGCAAGACGGTCGATCTCGATGACCGCGCGCGCCACCATGTCTCGGCCGTCCGGTGAGTCCACCGCGATGTACTCCGGCGGCTGGGACAGGGCGACCAGACCGACGCGCACCTGGTCGCGCTCGGTCGCAACGGCCAAGTGCCAGAACCCGAATAGGGCGACCGCGACGAACACCACTGCGGTTGCCGCGCCCACGCGCAGTCGCTGCGTATGTGTCACCGCGGGCGCGGTAAGCACCGCGATGGTCGCGGGTACCAGCATGATCAGGAACGTGATCCCCCACGGCCCGGTCAGCGCCACCGTCTGGACCAGCGGCAGCACATCGGCCTGGGTGTAGGCGATGCTCCACCACGCGCCGAACGGCCCCGCGAGTGCGAGCAGGAACTCGAAGCTCACCCAGCCCGTGGGCAGCGCGAGCGCCGCGAGGCCCGGTCGGCCGCGTAACAGCAACGCGCGGGTCGTCGCCACCAATCCACCGGACACGACGGCGGTGATCCCGAGCAGCAGGGCGTTGACCGGCACCGGCTGCTCCAGGGTGTCGGTGAAGTACGGCCACATCTGTAGCCCACCACCCAACCACGAGAGTGCCCCGGTGAGGAACGCCGCGCTCGCCGATACTCGCGGGGCGAGCAGCAGCACCGGCAATGGCGCGAGGAATGCCATGCCGGGGATCGGCCGTAGCCCGGTGCCGTAGTACCACAGCACCGCGGACACCAGGACCGCCGCGGCCATGGTCAGGAAACGCTTCATCGAGGAACCCCACGGATCGTTGATCGGATGCGATCCGATGCTCCTCGTGCGGCGCCGTCGCGCACATCACCGAGACGAGCGGTCTTCAGCTCACTCCTGCGTGCGACCAGGGATGACAAGGCCTGCCTCGTAGGCGAAAACCACAGCCTGCACCCGGTCGCGTAGCCCGAGCTTCGTCAGCACCGAACTGACATGGGTTTTTACGGTGTGCTCGCTGACAACGAGCGCCGTGGCGAGTTCGGCGTTGGACAGGCCCGTGGCGAGCTGACCCAGGATCTCTCGTTCCCGTTCGGTCAGGTCATCGAGCCTTCTGACCAGTTCGGGGCGGGAGTGGCCACGTTGGGCGAGATCGGCGATTAGCCGCCGGGTGACGGTGGGCGCGAGCAACGCCTCACCCGCGGCGACCACGCGCACCGCCTCGACCAGTTCCTCGCGGCGGACATCCTTGAGCAGGAACCCGCTCGCACCGGCCCGCAGCGCATCGTAGACGTATTCGTCGAGGTCGAACATTGTCAGCACCAACACCTTCGCTGCGGTCTCCGCGCAGATGCGGCGGGTTGCGCCGACGCCGTCCAAGCGCGGCATCCGCACGTCCATGACCACGACGTCCGGTTCGAGTTCGATGGCCCGCTCGATCGCTTCCAGCCCGTCGGCGGCCTCGCCGACCACGGTGATGTCGGGCTGGGCATCGAGGATCAGCCGGAATCCGGCGCGGAACAAGTCCTGATCGTCGACAACGAGCACCCGCATACTCAACTCTCCTGTGTCGTCACTAGTTCGGCGGCAGTCGGTAGTTCTGCGGTGACATCGAAGCCGCTGCCCGAGGGGCCGTGGTGCAGTGTGCCGCCGGATTCGGTGACTCGCTCACGCATACCGAGCAGCCCGTGCCCGCTCTTACTCACACCGTCGGCGGCGGCGCGGCCGTCATCGGACACCCGCACGGTCAGTCGGTCCTCGGACCACAGCAGCGACACCCGCACCGCCGTAGCACGCGCATGCTTCCTGGTGTTCGTCAGCGCCTCCTGAACCACGCGATACGCGGTGATCGCGACCTCGCCGGTCACCGGTCGGCGTTGCCCGATTTCGTCGAAGGTGGCGGCGAGCCCGGTGTGCCGCGACATCTCGACCAGGTCCGGTATCGCGTCGATTCCCGGCTGATGCGGCGGGTCGGCCTTCGCGCCGCGCAAGGCGCCGAGACTGCGCCGGAGCTGTTGCAATGCATCCCTTCCGGTGTCGGCGATACCGGCGAAGGTCGCGTCGGCTCGTGCCGGTTCGACCCTGGTCAGCAGCGGTCCGGTCTCGGCCTGCACGATCATCAGCCCGACCGAGTGCGCAATGATGTCGTGCATATCGCGGGCGATCCGCAACCGTTCCCTGTCCACCGCGGCGGCCTGCTCCTCGCCGAGCCGAAGGGCCCGCTCCTCCAGCATCTCGATCTGCGCCCGCCGAGCCCTCACACCGGCGCCGAGCGCCCACGCGGTAGCGAAGGACATGGCGGCGTAGCCGTAGGAGTCGGGACTCTCGTTGGGGACGACCAGCGAGAAAAGTACGCCGATACTCACACCGACGAGCGCGCATCGCCGCCGCACGGCCGGACTGTAGGCGGCGATGGTGTACACGCAGACGACGGTTCCGTAGGGCAGCGTGGGCATGGCGTGCAGGCAGGCGAGCACGGTGATGGCAGGACCGACAACGAGCAGCACCAGAATCGGCGCGCGGCGACGCCATAGGACAGGTGTAGAGGCGAGAACCGAACCGCCGACGATCCACCATGAGGCGCCCGCGACGACGGCAGGCCCGACCGACGCGACGGTCACCACGACGGCGATGACGACATCGAGCAGACCCGTCGGGAAACTCCTGACCCGCTCGCTCACCTGAGAACCCACACTTCGAAAATCCATAGCGATCCAGTGTCTCCCGACAAGGTGTCTTCCGATCGGCGGGCGCTGTCGGGGACGACCTAGTCCGAGTCGTCGCCCTGCTTCGTCCCCCATCCCTGGCTGGTGAAGCCGTAGAAGATGGCGACAACGAGGTAGAGGATCAGTGCGGCCACCGGCTGGATGAGGCCGACGCCGATACAGATCGAATAGATCACGATGCCCGGGTAGGCGCGAATGCTCTCGCGGCGGGCGAACGCGGAGTCGAAACCGGGACGGGGCTCGAACAGTTCGGGCCTGCGCACCAACCGCCACCACAGCGGCGCCCACGGAATCGTCATTATGACTCCGGCGATGCCGTAGAGCGCGGCGGCCACCTTCGCGTCGTTACCGTGGCCGTGCACTGCATTCTCCGCGAGAACCATGGTGGGAAAGGGCAATACGGAGATGCCGAGCAGCATCATCAGATTCCACCAGCGGACCACGTGGTCGACATGGCGCAACCTGCTGAAGAACGCGTGGTGGTTCATCCAGATGACGCCGATCGTCAGGAAAGATGCCAGATAGGCGAGGTACGACGGCCAGATATGGCCGAGCGCGCCGAGCAAATGGCCCGGTTCGTATTCGGGCAATTTGATTTCCAGAATCAGCAGCGTGATCGCGATCGCCATCACGCCGTCGCTGAACGCTTCTACTCGGGCTGTACCCGATAACTGCCCACCCGGGACCAGCTCCTCATCAACCATTGGCGCAGCGTAACGCCCAGACCTCCAATATTTTTCAGCGTTGCGCGAACATCGCGGCGATGCCCTCGGTGACCGCACTCGCCATGGTCGCGTCGACCGGTGCATGGTGGCTCAGCAGCCGGTACCACATTGCGCCGAAGGCGAAATCGACGACGAGGTCCAGCGGCACCGCGGCGACCAGCTCGCCGGTGTCTACGCCGCGTTGCAGCACCGCGTGTAGTGCCACGCGACGCGGTCCGATCACGCTGTCCTGCAACCGCTTCGACAGGACAGGATCGCGCTGCGCGTCCGCCATCAGGCCGACGAGCGCCGGTCCGGTGACCTTCCTCGCGAGCTCGTAGGTGGTGGTCAGTAGCCGTTCGACAGCGCCGAGCACGTCGGTGGAATCGGCGGGGACAAGCACCGCCTCGTGTTCGTGCCCGAGATCGACGAGCGCCTCCATGAGGATCGAGGCCTTGTCCGGCCACCAGCGGTACACGGTCTGCCGCCCGACCTCCGCCGCATCGGCGATCGCCTTGATGGTCAGGTCTTGGTAGCCGCCGCGCTCACACAGTTCGAGCGCGGCGTGCAGGATCGCGCGCCTGGCGTCCTCGCTGCGGGGGCGGCCCCTGGTACCTGTCATACGGATCACTTTACAAGACACCGTGCCTCGTTTATATTTCGAGACACAGAGGTTCGTAATTCAGGAGGCTGTTGTGAGCAAGAAAGTCGTCATCGTCGGCGGGACTTCGGGCATCGGTCTGGCAACCGCGCACCGACTCGAGAAAGACGGCATGGACGTGGTGATCGCCGGGCGCAACGAGCAACGTCTCGCCGCCGCGCTCGCGGAACTGGGGAGCGGTGCCACCGGGCAGCGGGTCGACGCACGCGACGAGGCCGACCTCGAGCGCCTCTTCGCCGAGGTCGGACCGATCGATCACCTGGTCGTGACGGTGACGGGCCCGTCGGGCACCACCCCATTCCGCGAGATCGACCTCGCGCAACTACAAGCGCACTACTCCGGAAAATTGATGGCGCACACCGCGACAATGCAGGCCGCGCTCCCGCACCTGAGCGCGGGCGGATCGGTCACCTTGGTGTCGGCGGCATCGGCAGGCGGCGCGATGCCGACCACGGCCGCGCTCGCGGCGATCAACGCGGGTGTCGAAGCGATGGTCCCGGTGCTCGCGGTCGAGCTGGCACCGCTGCGGGTGAACGCGGTTTCACCGGGCGTCATCGACACCGACTGGTGGAGCTTCCTGCCCGAGGACGCCCGCGCCGGTGTCTTCGACTCCATCGCCACCGCCACCCCCGCCGGGCGGGTCGGCACCGCCGACGACGTCGCCGACGCCATCGAGTTCCTGGTCGGCAACACCTTCACCACCGGCATAGTCATCCGCGTCGACGGCGGTGCCCGTCTCGGCACACCCGGGTAGCCGAAGAGACCATAGTCGAGCGATGCAGCACCGTGTCCCACTCGCGGGACTCCCACCGGGGCGGGTAGTAATGGATGGATGAGTACTGACGAGACCGATCCCGAACTGATCGAATTGGCGACGAAGGTGTTCGATTTCGCCCGCAAGGGTGAAGCCGAGGCTCTGCGTGGGTATCTGGATGCCGGTGTTCCGGCGAATCTCACCAATGACAGGGGCGACACCTTGCTGATGCTGGCCGCCTATCACGGCCACCAGGAGGCCGTCGCGGTGTTGCTCGCGCGTGGCGCCGAGCCGGACCGAGCCAATGACAAGGGCCAAACCCCGTTGGCAGGAGCAGTTTTCAAGGGTGAAACCGAAATCCTGCGTGCCTTGCTCGCGGCGGGCGCGGATCCGGATGCCGGCACGCCCTCAGCGCGAGAGGCGGCCGCGATCTTCGGAAAGAACGAACTGCTGGAGCTGTTCGGCGCATCCTGAGCGCCGAACAGCACAGCGAGAATTACCTCAGATCATCCGAGGGCACGTACGCACCCGGACCCGAGCCATCGGAGCGGCTGAAGACCGGGCGGAAATCCGCCTTGTCGGTCTCCGGGACGGGAGATGTCTCCGCCAGGACCGCGTCGTGACTGAACAGTCCGGGTGCTTGCCCGTCTTCCTGACTCATTCTTGGAGCCTCCTCCGATCGGCGGCAAATAGCGAATTATGCCGTCCACGAACAACGGTCGATCCACGACGGCGCAGGTAGTCGCGCCGAAGGTCGAACAGTACATGGCCCACCGCGCTATAGCGGAGTCACGTAGGCGCCCGAGATACCGCCGTCCACCAGGAATTGTGATGCGGTAATGAAGGACGAGTCGTCGCTGGCCAGGAATGCCACCGCAGCCGCGATTTCCTCCGGTTCGGCGAACCGGCCCGCCGGAATGTGTACAAGGCGGCGGGCGGCGCGCTCAGGGTCCTTGGCGAACAGCTCCCGCAGCAGCGGCGTGTTGACCGGGCCGGGGCACAACGCATTGACGCGAATCCCATTGCGGGCGAACTGGACACCGAGCTCCCTGCTCATCGCGAGCACACCGCCCTTGGAGGCGGTATAGGAGATCTGCGAGGTCGCGGCGCCCATCACCGCCACGAACGAGGCGGTGTTGATCACCGACCCCTTTCCACGCTCCAGCATGTGGCCGATCGCGTACTTACTGCACAGGTACACCGAGGTCAGATTCACCTCTTGCACGCGCCGCCACGCCTCGATGCCGGTGGTGAGGATCGAGTCGTCCTCGGGCGGCGAAATTCCCGCATTGTTGAAGGCCACATCGAGACCGCCATAGGTATCGACCGCGGCCTGGAACAATGCCTCTACCTGCGCCTCGTCGGTGACATCGACCTTCACGTATAACCCGTCGACCTCCGAGGCCGCCGCTGAACCCGAGGTGGCGTCGATGTCGGCGACGACGACCTTGGCGCCCTCCGCGGCGAAGCGGCGGACGGTGGCGAGGCCGATGCCGCTACCGCCGCCGGTGACGACGGCCACTCGATCCTGTAAGCGCTGCAACGTGTCTCCTCTTCGACTTGTGCTGACTCAGGTGGTTGCGATGAAAACGTTCTTGGTTTCGGTGAACGCGAGGGCGGCGTCCGGCCCGAGCTCGCGACCGAGCCCGGATTGCTTGAAACCGCCGAACGGAGTCCAATACCGCACCGAGGAATGTGAATTCACGGACAGATTCCCGGCCTCGACGCCACGCGAAACCCGCAGCGCGCGGCCGACATCGTTGGTCCAGATGGAGCCGGACAGGCCGTACTCGGTGGCGTTGGCGATCCGCAGCGCGTCGGCCTCGTCCTCGAACGAGACCACCGCGACCACCGGGCCGAACACCTCCTCGGTGAGCACCCGATCGGTCGGCGCGCCGGGCAGGACAACCGTTGGCGGATACCAGAATCCCGGCCCGTCGGGCCGCTCGCCGGTGAAGGCGACCTTGGTCGACGGCTCGACGAACGCGGCGACCCGCTCGCGGTGCGCCGCCGAGATCAGCGGGCCCATCTCGGTGGTCTCGTCGGCAGGGTCGCCGACCCGCACGCCGCGCACGGCCGGTTCAAGTAGCTCCATGAAACGATCGAAGACACTGCGCTGCACCAGGATCCGGGATCGGGCGCAGCAGTCCTGGCCGGCGTTGTCGAAGACGCCGTAGGGCGCGGTCGCGGCGGCCCGCTCCAGATCAGCGTCGGCGAAGACGATATTCGCGCTCTTGCCGCCCAATTCCAGGGTCACCCGCTTCACCTGCTGCGCGCAGCCGACCATGATCTGCTTGCCCACCTCGGTGGAACCGGTGAATACGACCTTGCGGACCGCGGGGTGGGTGACGAACCGTTGCCCGACCACCGTCCCTTTGCCGGGCAGCACCTGGAACACGCCCTCGGGCAATCCAGCCTCCAGCGCGAGCTCGCCGAGGCGGATCGCCGTCATCGGGGTCAGTTCGGCGGGCTTGAGCACCACAGTATTGCCCGCGGCGAGCGCGGGCCCGAAGCCCCATGCCGCGATCGGCATCGGGAAGTTCCACGGCACGATGATGCCGACAACGCCGAGCGGCTCCTGGAAGGTGATGTTCACCCCGCCCGCCACCGGAATCTGACTGCCGAGCAGCCGTTCCGGTATTCCGGCGCAGTAGTGCAGCACGTCGCGGACATTGCCCGCCTCCCAGCGGGCGTTGCCGATGGTGTGCCCGGAGTTGGCGACCTCGAGTTGCGCGAGCTGCTCCAGATTCGCGTCGACGACATCGGCGAATCGGCGCAGCAGCCGGGCCCGGTCACCCGGCGCGACCTCGCGCCACCGCACCGCGGCTCGGTGCGCGCGCTCGATGGCGGCATCGGTCTGCGCCTCGGTTGTCGCTTCGATCGTCGCCACAACCTGTTCGGTCGCGGGGTTGACCACGTTGGCCGTCGTCATCGATTCAGCTCCCTTCGGTATGCCCCCGTACTCACGATTCCATCAGCGCGACGCTCGATTCCGTCGGTGTTCAATGGGCCGCCGTGTCTGTGGTCCGCACCCTCGCTCACGATTCCACCTGCTGACGCTCGATCACGAGGCTCGCTCGCTTCGGTGTGCCGCAGCGGCCTCGACGAATGCTCGCATCAGGCGGCGGTCGGTGGCGTTGGCTTCGGGATGCCACTGCACGCCGACCAGGAATGGACCGGCGATGGCCTCGGCCGCTTCTATCGTGCCGTCGGTCGCGTGCGCGACAGCGACCAGGTCGGCCGCGAGCACATCGATGGCCTGATGGTGATGACAGTGCACTTCCAGATCAGCGCCCGCGATGGTGGCGACACGGCTGCCCGGCACGGTGGCGACCCGCACGATGGTGAAGACCCCCGGAACGCGCGAATGGTCGGTATGCCCGAGCACATCCGGCAGGTGTTGGATCAGCGTGCCACCCAATGCCACGTTCACCAGTTGCAGCCCACGACAGATCGCGAACGTCGGAATTCCGGCGGCGCGGGCCAGAGCGAACAGGCCGAACTCGAATTCGTCGCGGTCGGGCCGGATGCCTCGGGTATGCGGGCCGGGCATCGCGCCGTAACGCGGCGGATCGATGTCGGCGCCACCGGTCAGTACCAGTCCGTCCAGCCCCGCGATGACCTCCGGCCGTGCGACACCCGCGGGCGGCAAGAGAACCGGCACCCCGCCCGCTCGATGCACCATGTCGACGTAACTGCGTGGCAACAGCGCACTTTCGGCATCCCACGGACCGTGCCGTGCCTGCTCGCTGTAGGTCGACAGCCCGATTACCGGACGCGGGCGCGCGGAACCGGAATCCTCATAGTCGTTCGAAACCACGGATTCGCTCCCAATCGGTGACCGCTGCGTCGAAGGCGTCCAGTTCGACCTGTGCCGCATTTCGATAATGGTCGACCACGTCGTCACCGAAGGCCGAGCGCGCGACCTTGCTGTCGCCGAACAGTTGTGCCGCCTCGGCCAGTGTGCGCGGCACCCTCGGACGTTGGGACCGATACGCGTTGCCGTGGAACTCGGGTTCGAGCGGGAGCCGCCGTTCGATGCCGTGCAGGCCCGCGGCGATCGACGCGGCCACCGCGAGGTAAGGGTTCACATCGCCGCCGGGGACTCGGTTCTCCATCCGCAGTGAGGGCCCCGTGCCGACCAGGCGCAGCGCACATGTTCGGTTGTCGCGCCCCCATGCCAGTGCGGTCGGCGCGAAGCTGCCGGGCACAAATCGCTTGTAGGAGTTGATATTCGGCGCAAACAAGTAGGTGAACTCGCGCAGGCAATCCAGCTGCCCCGCGACGAAATGCCGCATCAGAGCGGAGGGTTCGTCCCCATCACCGGCGAATACCGACTCGCCCGATTCGCCACGCAGACTGATATGGATGTGACACGAGTTGCCCTCGCGCTCATTGTATTTCGCCATGAAAGAGAGGCTGCGCCCCTCCTGGGCGGCGATCTCCTTGGCCCCGGTCTTGTAGATGCTGTGGTTGTCGCAACTCACCAGCGCCTCGTCATAGCGGAACGTGATCTCGTGCTGCCCAGGAGCGCATTCGCCCTTAGCCGACTCGACATACATGCCCGCGGCGCCCATCTCGTTGCGAATACGCCGCAGCAGCGGCTCGATCCGAGAGGTACCGAGCATCGAGTAGTCGACGTTGTACTGATTGGCCGGTGTGAGGCCGCGATACCCGGCATTCCACGCGGCTTCGAAGTTCTCGTCGAAAACCAGGAACTCCAGTTCGGTACCGACGAACGCCCGCAGCCCATGCTCCGCGAGCCGCGCCAACTGCGCCCGCAGCACCTGCCGCGGTGACGGCGCGACAGGCACATTCTTCGGCTGCACCTGCTCCACATCGCAGAGCACCAACGCCGTCCCCGGCAACCACGGCACCAGCCGCAACGTACTCAGATCCGGCCGCAGCACGATATCGCCGTACCCGGTCTCCCACGACGACACGGCATACCCGTCGACCGTGTTCATCTCCACATCGACAGCGAGCAGATAGTCGCAGGCCTCGGTAGCATGCCCGATAACCTCATCGAGGAAATACCTTGCCGCACACCGCTTTCCCTGCAATCTGCCTTGCATATCGGTCATCGCGACAAGCACCGTGTCGAGTGTCCCCGCATCGACACGCTCGCGCAGCTCCGTTAGCCCCAGCATCCCGGTCCGCATCCACGACCCCTCTCGGCCTCAACCGTGCTCACGCTAGAGCAAAAAGAGACCATTCGGGACGGGACACACAAAACAGAAAGCAGTGGAACTGTTTGTCACCGCCGGCGACCGCGCGATCCGGGATGCGGCAGGCAGCGGGCATCAACACACGCACCCGCCCAGCTTGCCTCACCGCCGGACCGAGCTCCGATCACGGCTGGACGATGTTGAACTCGAGTAGGTCGAAGCCGGGAGGGATGGTGTCGCTGGTCGAGATGCGGTTTTCGGCCCACGCGCCTACCAGTCGGGGATTCCCGGTGGTGCGGGTGTCGCGGAGGCATCGATCCCCCTGCGCGGTTTCGGCGGTCAGCACCGGGAGCGGGTGGATTCGGCAACGGTCGTCGTTCTCGAGCACGGTTGCTTTATCCACGTAGGAATATTGGTCGTGATTGAGCACATATCGGCCGATGAAGCCGCGGTGCGGCGGACTCAGTGGCGCGACGGATGTCACCGTTTCGTATAGGGTTTCGCCGACCTCGGGTCGGGCGTACCGACCGGCCCACACCACGCGCGTCGGTATGGCGAGTAGTCGTTCGACACTCTGGACGAAGTCGTCGCCGATCCACGCGCGACCCGACGGCTCGACGCCGGACTCCAGGTACCCGATCAGTTTATGGCCAGCATCGAGTAGAACTGCTCTGCAGAACTGACCCACGAGGGCGATTTCCTTTCTCCGATAAGATCTTTCGCTCATGTTCACATGTCGGAGCGAAATTCGGCCTCGCCGTCGGTTACAACGGGGTTACCGTTGATGAAGATCATCTGAAGTGGCGCAACGGAGTCCGCGCGCGCAGACATGAGGGCGGATGCGCCAGCGAGATTCGCAAAGCGACCCGCCGAGCACCGTGTACGGGCGAAAATGAGTGCGGCCGAGATCCGGCTTCGTGGGGAAGCACCGGCTGACGTTGCCGACACAAGAAGTGGGGAAACACGATGAAGGTCAATGCATTCACCGCTACCGCCGTGCTCGCGATCGGGGCCACCGGACTCACTGCGGGAACTGTCAATGCCCAGCCTGCGGTCGCTACCGACAATGCGGTGCGCGGCGTCGAGCACGGAATCGAGTACGCGGCAGCGCCTGCCGCGGACGGCAACGGGGTAATCACCACCGTTGCCTCGGGCAGCTTCGCGCTGACCGGTAATGCGCAGTCCGTCACCCTGTCCGACAGCGCTGGCAATGTCGTCGCGACACTGCCGCTTGCCTTCCGGACGGCCGACGCGAAGTTCGGTCTCGCGCCACAGATCAGCGACGCGGGACGCACTCTGACGCTGACACCCGTCGGCGCGCGAGTCGATACCCAGCAGAACGCGCAACTCATCGACGAGGCAGCAGACACACTCGCACGTAAGCAGTACAACGCCGGAATCGGCGCCCTCATCGGCGCGGGCATCGGCGGGGTGATCGGCTTCTTCCTCGGCGGTGTGGGCGCCCTCGTCACGGTGCCGATCGGCGCGGGCATCGGCGCCCTGATCGGCTTCTCCACGCCGTGATCTGCGGACGGCCGGGTCACGATACCGCCGCCGCGACCCGGTCGATCCAGCCCAACCACCTGATCGCTGCACTCATTCGACCGCTGCGCCAAGAGCATTCGCGCGCACTCGACTCGAGGCCAACAGCACACAACCAGCGGTTGGACGCGCCCGAAGATGATCCTGGCAAACTGTTATCGGGGCCGGAGATCTGCGTGTCCAGCCACCGTAATGACGCGACAGACAGGAGATCGGGATGCTGACGCTGGCGGAAGAATTTCTACTGCTCGCCCTCAACGACGACACGGGCAGGAAGTCGGTGGACAGCACTCGGATGGGCGCGGCACTGGCAGGCGCCGCGATCGTCGAGCTCACGCTGGACGGAGCGCTACGGCTGACGGAGGAGGGCGACCCCGAACACAAGCCGGGCAGGCTGGTCGCGACCGGCCGACAACCCGCAGACCCGCGGCTCGCCGACCTGGTCACCGTCGCCGATGGACGCAAACCCAAGGACGCGGTCGCCAAGGTCATCGGATTCGGTTCCTGGCGCAGCCGCGCGAAGAACCTGCAAGACGCCCTACTCGACGACCTCGCCGAGGCGGGCTATCTGACCGAAGCCAAAGGCAAGATCCTCGGCCTCTTTCCGACCACGCTCTGGAACCCCGCGGATCCCGCTGTCGAAGCCGCGATCATGAAGCGAGTCCGTGCGGTCGTCGTCGACAAAGCAAGGCCCGACGACCGAACCGCCGCCCTGATCTCCATCGTGCACGCCGTCGACCTGCTGCCCAAGCTGTTCCCTGACATGGACAAGCGAGCAGTCAAGAACCGAGGCAAGGCGATCAGCGAAAGCGATTGGGGCGGCCCCGCGGTACGCAAAGCCGTCCAGGAGATCCAAGCCGTCACCATCGCCATCATCGTCAGCACCTCGGTCGCCACCACCACGGGCTGAGTCCGTTCGCAAGAAACCACCCTGTTGTGGACTCGACCGCGCGACAGTGCGCGATCAGCGCTGCCTGCTTGTGCGGGCACGCCTCCGCTCGGCTTGCAGTTCGGCGAGCTCCTGCTCGAGGATCTCGGCGACGCGGAACTGACCCGTGTCGTAGATTTCCTGCGGCCGGGCGACCTGGAGCGTGTCGGTGTCCGGATCGGCTGACGCGGCTTTCGCTTCGGCCGAAGTTTGGCGAACGATGGCCGTGGTCGGCGCTGGTTCCGCGGGCTTGGCCGGTGCGGTGGACTTGGCGCTCGCCGGAGTGGCCTTGCCCGCTGCCTTGGCGGCTTCCTCGGCGCTCGGCCGTGCGGCGGCCTTCGCCTTCGAGCCGGCACTCACCGTCGCGACGGACTTGCTGTCGATCTTGGCGGGCGCAGGCTTTTCGGCGCTTGCCGGTGGCCTGGTCTTACCGTTGGACACAGTGGCGGGCCTGCTCTTCGTAACCGTCGGGGTGGCAGGTTCTTTGGCGGCCACCGGCGCGGTGGGCCTGCTCTCGGCGCTGCTGGGCTCGTCGTCGTAGTCGTCGATGCTCGCCGCGGTGCGCCCGGAAGTGCTGGGGGCGCGGCGGTTCGCGGTCTTCACGGTGGCCACCGGAGCCTGCGGCCGTTCCTCCTGGCGGACCGTGTCCTCGATGTCCATCACGAACGCGGGCGGCGTGACATCGTCGGCCTCGGGCACGATCACTTCGTAATGGTCCACGAATGCTTCGGTGGCGCGCGGACGCGGACGCGGCTCGGGTTCGGGTTCGTCGTGCTGTTCCGCAGCGGACAGAGCCGCTACCGACGACGGCGTATCCGCCCGTGCACTCGCACGGTAGCTCGCGACCGTCGGCAGTCGATGCCGAATCAGGTCCGCGGGGTCCGGCAGTTCACGAACCTGCTCGGTGGCCTGCGAGATGGCGTGCCCGTAACGCGCGCTCGCGGCATCGTGGATGAGTAGCGCGACACCGATCATGACCGGCGCGACCGCGTGCACGGCGGCGTCATACCACTTGCCGTCGCGGATGTACGGGTAGGTGTTGAGGGTGACAGTCAGTGACAGCAGCGCGATTTCGGCGATGGCAACCTGTCGACGGTTGTCGAGGATGCCCCACTCGGCAACTTTGTTCGTACCGACCATGATGATGATCAGACACACACTGATCATCGACTCGATCAGGTAGCTGAACCAGTACAGCGGGTCACTCGGCCCGCCGGGCGCGATGTTCTGCTGCACGTTGACCGCGGACCAGAGCATGCCCGCGGCGACGACGCCTGCCAGTGCCTTCAGCGACCATGACCGGTGCCGATACAGCGATGCCAACTTGGCATGCGGGCTCGACTCACGCCGCTGTGCCGCAATTGCCTTGCGGGCTACCAGGAGATCTCTGATGTCGGCCTTCTCGATCGCTTGGGTGGTGTGCCTAGCGCGGTCGGCCGCGGCGGCCGCCGCCTGGACATGCTTCCAGCGCTGACCACGATCTTGGTCACGAATCTTTTCGGCTAGCTGACGTTCGGCCTGCAGCTCGTCCTCGGAGAGAGCCTCGGTCAGCGCAGGATCGAACTGGTACGCAAGTCGGCCGCGAGCCTTCTCCACCCTCCTCGCGAGCTGCGTGACCTCGTCCTCAATGGGGTGCTCGATGGTCAATTCGACTCCCGATGGAGGAGATTCGATGGCAGACAAGTGATAACGCGTGGGAACGGCACATGCCATTCATAGTCGATACACGGTCGACAGCGAAACTGTAAAATTGCCGTGTTGCCGAAAACCCGGCGTGCCGCGCGCGACACACGCGCATACGGCCGGTTCAGCTGGTGACGGATGCACGAAAAAGACGACCGTCCAGTCGACTTCGTTCAGCGTGTCATGACCGTGGTCGGCAAGCTCGCGAAGCCGCGGTTGTTGGAGGAGTGGATGCGTCGCAGCCGCTCGGTGTCGACCTCGTAGTCGGCCACCGCGGCCACTATTTCCTGTAGTGCGATACGCAGTTCCAGCAACGCCAGATTCGAACCGAGACAGTGATGACGGCCACTGCCGAAGGTGACCGTCGCACTGGTGTCCCTGTCCAGATCGAAGGTGTCGGGGTTTTCGAAGACCTCGGGGTCCCGATTGGCCGAGCCCGCGATCAGCAGCATGCGTGCACCGGCCGGGATCCGCACGCCGTGCAACTCGAGCTCTTCGGTGGTCGTGCGCAGCACGGTCTGGTTCGACGGGTCGTATCGCATCGATTCGGCGATCCAGTCATCGATCCGGCCGTCGAACGCCTTGCGGCGCTGTCGCGGGTGCATGGCGCCGGCATGCCAGAGGTTGCCGAAGGTCAGCATGGTGGTCTCGATGCCCGCTCCGACCAAGAGGATCAGCACACCGACGATTTCCTCCGGGCTGAGCCGATCTTCGCCGTCCGCGGCGTCGAGCAGTCCGGAAAGCAGATCGTCGCCGCGCTTGTTGCTTCGCTCGATGGTCAACTCGGTGTAGTAGCCGACAAGCGCGCCGATCGCCCGCATCGCCTCCGGGCGCAGATCAGTGGACTCCTCTTCGGTGTACATGATCTCCATGCCGAGTTTGCGCACCATGTCGCGGTCGGCCGCGGGCACGCCGACCAATTCGGAGATCACCTCGGTCGGAAAAGGGCCCGCGAAATCGCCCATCAGATCGAAGCTTCCGCGTTCGAGCAGCGGTTGCAGTAAAGTATGCGCGATCGCGCGCAGTCGAGGCTCGAGTGACCGCACACGATGCTGGGTGAACGCTCGCGTCACCAGCCCGCGCAGGCGCGTGTGCTTGGGCGGGTCCATGGCGACGAAGGAAAAGAACCGCTCGGCCTGTGGCCCCCAGAAGGCCGGTTCCATCCGGAGACCGTTCGCGCTGGAGAACCGATCCGCGTCTCGCAATGCCGCGAGCACGTCCGCGTGCCGCGAAAGCGCCCAGAAGTCGTCGCTGTCGTTGCGGAACACCGGGGCCTGCTCACGCAGCGTGGCGTAGTAAGGGTACGGATCGTTGTGGACGTCGAAATCGTATGGGCTGTAACGCAATTGCATGACAGAAACCCTTCCGGGGCGGTGCGACATCACCATCGCTACCGGTTACAACTCGAGCTGACAACATGACCGTAGTCGAGATGAATTGAGGGCGTGGTGGACTCGGAATCGGCAGCGGCAAGGATCGACCTGACGAAGCCCCACCAGGCGCGCCGCTACGACTACTGGCTCGGCGGCAACGACAACTACCCGGCGGATCGGGAATCGGCGGACGCGGTGTCCGAGGCGTTCCCGACCGTCCGCCTTGCCGCGGTCGAGAACCGCAACTTTCTGCGCAGAGCGGTCGGCTACCTGGCCGATGCGGGAATTCGGCAGTTCCTCGACATCGGCGCCGGCCTGCCCACCGCGGGCAATGTCCACGAGATCGCCCAGGGCATCGCTCCCGAATCGCGGATCGTCTACGTGGACAACGACCCGGTCGTGCTCGCCCACGCCAGCAGCCTGCTGGACAGTTCCCCCGAGGGCACGACCGCCTATCTCGACGCGGATTTGCGTGAGCCCCAACGCATTCTCGCCCACCCCGACCTGACCGGGATCCTTGACCTGAAAGAACCGGTGGCGCTGATGCTGGTCGCCGTCATGCACTTCATCACCGACGACGGCGGCCCCTACGACCTGGTGCGGCAGTTGTGCGACGCCCTCCCCTCCGGCAGCTACCTCGTAATGACCCACGCCACCAACGACCATCTCACCGCCGAGGACCTCGCCGAGACGAAGGAAGCCAATCGGCGCAGCGGCGTACCTTTCCAGCTGCGCTCCACCGAGGAGTTCACTCGCTTCTTCGCCGGGTTCGAGCTCGTCGCGCCCGGCATCACCTCGGTCATGACGTGGCGACCGGAAGTCTGGCGCGCCCACCCAAGGGCCGAAGCCGTCTCCATGCTCTGCGGTGTGGCCCGAATCCCCTGATCGGCGACGCGTATCGCTGATCGGTGGCGCGCGGCCCGGACTCGCGAGAGACTTGATGCCGTGAATCGCACGCCATACGGCCATATCGACGATCGGAACGGTGCGTCGTGACCGCACTTGCCCGCGGCGAGAACCGGCCCGCGCTCGCCGACCGTATGACGGTCACCGTCACCTGCTCCGCCGCGGTCGACGTATCCGCGCTGCTACTGGATACGGGCGGGCGCGTCAGGTCCGACGGTGACTTCGTATTCTTCAATCAGCCCGCCGGACCCGGCGTCACCTATCGGCACGGCCGAGGGGCCGGCGACATGGTGGATGTTCAGACCTCCGCGCTACCGCCCGATGTCGACAAGGTCGTCATCACCGCCAGCCTCGACGGCAGCGGGCCCGCCACCTTCGCAGGCGCGAGCTCGCTACTCGCGACGATCGGATCCGATTCGGGCACAATCACTTTCCCGATGACCGGGCTGACCACCGAGACCGCCGTGGTGTGCGTGGAGATCTACCGGCGCGGCGACGCGTGGAAGGTTCGCGCGGTCGGTCAGGGATACGACAACGGCCTCGCCGGGATCGCGACGGCGTTCGGGGTGAACATCGACGATGACCCGGCACCACCGCCGAGCCCGCCCGCGAGCACGCCTGCTTCGACACCCGGGTATCAATCTCCGGCAGCAGCACCGCAGTACCCACCCGCCGCCGCACCCGGATACCAGCCACCGACGGGCGCGCCCCAGTACTCACCGGCGCCCGCCCCCACCTACTCAGCTCCCAGCGCGGTACCACCCGCACCACCGATGTCATCACCTCAGCAAGGAGCGCTGCCGATGCAGAGCGATCTGTTCAACCCCAGCCACGCGGAAGTCTCCGGCATCGGCATCCAGAAGCAGGGCGGCAAGATGATCAAGGCCGCCGTCAACGGCGAGGTCATGGCGCGGGCCGGATCAATGGTCGCCTACCAGGGCGATCTGAAGTTCCAGGCGCTCGGCTCCGGCGGCATCGGAAGGGCCATCCAGCAGCGACTCACCGGCGAGGGCGTGCCGCTGATGAAGGTCACCGGTCGCGGCGACCTGTTCCTCGCGAACGCCGCCTCCGATGTGCACATCGTCGACCTCGACGGCACCGACGGTCTCACCATCAACGGCGCGAACGTACTCGCGTTCGACTCGACGTTGTCCTACAACATCGGCAGGGTCCAGGGCGCCGCCGGATTCGCAAGCAACGCCGGACTGTTCAACTGCGTCTTCACCGGACGTGGTCGCATTGCCATCACCACCCACGGCACCCCGGTTGTCCTCAACGTCGACCAGCCGACCTACGCCGATCCGCAAGCGGCGGTGGCCTGGTCGTCGAGCCTGCAGAGCGGAATCAAACGCAACGACTCCTTCGGCCTCGGTAGGCTGATGGGTCGTAGCACCGGCGAGGGTATGACGCTGTCGTTCTCCGGGCGCGGCTTCGTCATCGTGCAGCCCTCGGAGCTGCCGCCGGGCGGCTTCATCGGCGGCACCGGCGGCGGCCAGGAGGCCGGACAGAGCGGCGGCATGCTCGGCGGATTGCTCGGGTAACGGCCAGGACAGAAGCGGAGTCGAACACTATGAACAACGCCGACCGAGAGTTGATCGCGACCGCGGCCATCCACACCCTGGTCGCGGAGGCGGTGAAATTTCAGAACGATCCGGAACAGTTCGTACCGTTGCACACGGCGAGTGTGAATATCGTCAACTTCGGCGGACGCCGGGTGAGCGGTATCGGCGCGCTGTCCAAGGCGATGCAGGCGGCGCTGGCGTCGCCACTGGCGGACGTGCTGACCGAGATCGAGATCGACGACATCCATTTCGTGCGCGACGATGTCGCGATCGTGGCCTGTGTCAAACATGTCTTCGACGGGCGTGAGGACGCCAGAGGCAACCTCCCTGCCTCGTCGGGACGACTCACCTACGTTGTGGTCGAAAAGGACGGTCGCTGGTTGATCGAGTCCGCACAGACCACCCCGATACTGTCGAGCTGATCGACCGCATCGAGAGCCCAGGCGGCGCAACGCCGACCTGGCGGCCGTAGGCACCCGTGATAGCCCCGTCTACGTGGCACGACGCGCGCGGGCGCGGCGCTTGCCCTCGTGCATCGCCTGGACCCTGGCGATCGGGATCGTGTGCCCCTCCTCGACCAGATCCGCGGGCAATGCTTGTGGCGCGGGCATATTCGCCGTCCACGGGTCGCGATCGCCGAGGATCTTCGGCGCGGTGTGGACGGTGAAGTCGCGCGGCGTGATGTCGCCGATGTCTGCCCAATCGAGTGGGAACGACACCGTCGCGCCCGGTCGCACGCGCGGGCTGAAGGCCGCGACAACGGTCGCGCCACCAGCGCGCGTCGAGTCGAGGAAGACCTTGCCGTCACGGTCCTCGACGATGTACGCCGTGGTGGCGAGCACGGGATCGATGCGCTCGGCGCGTGCCGCGATCGCACGGGTCGCCGCGGCGACGTCCTCGATCGGGATGCCCTGCTCGAGTGGCACGAACACATGAAGGCCCTTGGCGCCGCTGGTCTTCACCGCGCCCGCCAGTCCGTCGGTCTCCAGTGTCTGACGGATCAGTTCGGCGGCGAGCACGACCTGACCGAATGGTCGGCCGGGCGGCGGGTCCAGATCGAGCACGAGATGGGTTGGGCCCTTGGCGTACTCGGCGAGCAATAGCGTCGTGTGATATTCGACCGCGCGTTGGTTGCCGAACCACAACAGCGTGCGCACGTCATCGCACAGCGCATAGGTCACTTCGCGTTTGGAGCTGTCCGCCCACATCGTCACGCGGTGCACCCACTCCGGAGTGTATTTCGGCAGGTTCTTCTGCATGAACGGCTGCTGCCCCGGCCGGATCCGCGACACCGAGAGCGGCCGATCACGCAACTGCCGCACCAGCCGATCCCCGACGGCCTCGAGGTAGTCGATCAGATCCCGCTTCGTCGCGTCCGCGCCGTCGAACAGCGGGGTATCGAGATTGGTCAGCTTTACACCCGCACGGACCTCTTCGCCGCTCATCGGCCCACCATCCCCCGCGATCGGGCCACGGTCAATCCCCCACGATGTGCGGGTCTGCCGGCGGTCGAATCAGGCCGCGCCGATCGCGGTGATCAAGGTTCGGTTGGCGGCGGTGCGGGTGGTGATGATCTGGGTGAATGTCTGCGTTTGCTGCCCTGGGTGCTGCTGGGTCAGCTGGACTTCCCAGTGCGACTGGCCATCGCCGACACCAACGGTGGTTCGGGTGATCAGCACGCAGTAGAGAGTGCCGATGGGTATCTGGTTGATGCCACGCTGAATTTGCTCCGCGACGGGAACGGTGGCGTCGTCGGCGACGACGGCGCGGGCCGCGGAGCCGGAGCGCTGCACGTAGTAGGCGCGTTCGAAGGCGAGGATGGCGGAGGGGCCGTCGCTGGTGCCACCGGGGTCGGTGCCGGACACGACATCTGGAGTGCGGCGCTGTTCGCATCCGGGAGTCGCGAATGCGGGCGATGCGTCCTCGGGCACGGCGGTCGCCGAGGTGGGCGCGGTGGCGGAGGTAGGGGCCGTGGCTGAGGTAATGGCGGTTGCCGAGGCAGAAGCGGCAGCAGCGGCGCGCGCCGAAGTCGATATCCGAGTCGTCGCCACGACGGCGGGCTTGTGCTTGCCGGAGCCGCGCACGGCGAGCAGCACTACCGCGGTGATCGCCACCACGATGCCGAACACGATAAACACCGCCAGTAGTCGGCTACCCCCACCGCTCGCCTGCTCGCGATTGCGCGAGGGGTGGCGCAGCCTCGGGCCGGGATTGCCGCCGGATCGATCGACGAGCGTCGGCACCCGATCGCCGGGCTCGTCGTACCGATCGGGCTCGGTGTCCTCGTCGTCGATCGGGTATCCACTCCGCACGGACAGTGCGTCCGAGAATTCCTCGGTCGGGTTCGGCGCGTCCAGCCAATGCTTCCAGTCGCCGGACCGGTCAGACGGGCTCGCTGGCTCGCCCGGGTCATGCTCCGGGTCAGGTAGCTGCTCGGGCACGTCCACCTCCTGGGTCAGCGCGGCGCCCGAAGAGCGGCGAGCAGACTGCCGACGCCGTTTCGATGGCGGCTCGGCGGGCAGGCGCAACATGGGCAGGCCGGTATCGAACGGGTTGGCCTGCCCTTGATCCTTGCTCGAGTCGCCGGGATCAGAGCGTGTCATCGCCGAAGTCGTCGAAATCGCCGATAACGGCGGCCGGGACGGCTACCGCGCCGGTCGGCACAGTGACGCCGAGCTGACCATCACGAGGCTTGTGCTCTTGCCCGCCGGATCCCGGTGGCGGTGGCAATGCCATCCCACCGGTCACGCCCGGCTGGCCCGAGGGCGCAGGAGGTTTCGGCAGCGGCGAGTCCGCGGCGGCGTTCGGCCAGTCCGACTGTGCGGGCGGCGCGGGTGCGGGAGCCGGTTTGGTGTCGGGTTTCGCGCTGGCGGCCGATCCGTTCTGCGCAGGCGCCCCGCCGGTCCCCGGTGTCGGCTTCGGTGCTCCCGCACCGAAATCGAACAGTGACGAGCCGCCGGGGGTCGTCGACGTGCCGCCAGAGGCACCGCCACCTGTGGTGCTGCCCGGGTGGATGAGCTCCGGAATCGCCTTGTCGACCGACGCGGCCACGGTGTCCATGGCATGGGTGCCGACCTCGACGATCTTGTCGATGAGGTGGGTGCCGATATCGACTCCCGCGGTGATCGCCGAGGTGCCGAGCTGCACTCCCGCGGAGATCAGCGCCTGCTGCAATTGCAGCTGCGCTGCCGCGGCCGGATCCAGTGGCTGTCCGGCGGTACCCGCCACACCCGTGGTGCTCCCTGGCACGAACTGGCCCGGGGTGGTAGCGCCCGGCACGTACTGGCCTTGGCCGGCGCTGACGCCGGAAGGTGTGGTGACCGTGAGCGGACCCATCTCGTCCAGACGCCGGGTGTGCCCGTCCATGTCCGTCTGCGCCGCCGTGACCGTGGTGACGGCATCGCGCAGCGCCTGGGTCGCCCGGGCGATCACGGCGTCGGTGTCGGGGGCCGAGCTCGCGTTGCCCATGATCACCCGCGCGTCCTTGCGGAAGTCCTCGATGATCTGGTCTACCCGTTGCGCGGCACGGGAACTGGTCGCGTGCGCGTCGCCGAGCACCGACAAATAGGCAGGGCCGCGGTCGGAGATCTCGCCGATCTGGGTTTGGGTGGTGCGCAGCGCGGGCACCGCGGCGTCGGCGCCGGTGGATTCCCATGAGGATTCCAGCGCGTGCAGACCTTCGCGCTGCGGGGCCTCCGTATCGGCCGCCTGTGTGGAAGCCGCGGCCAATGCGCTGGTGATGGCCCTGTCGGGGACGGCAACACCGGTTCCGAGCGAGGCGCGCAGCGACAGCAGCGGCTGCACGAGCGCGGCGACGATCGGCGGGTCCACGTCGGAGTCGCTGATCGGCGTCGGGGTCGCGGCGGCCGGGGTGACCGGAGTGGTCGCCGCCCGCCTGCGCAGGCCCATCAGGCTGCTCATGGTTCTCATGTCAGCGCCTCCCCTGCTTTGGTGATGGCGCCCGCGGAGTCCGCGTCGACGGTATGGGTGTCCTCGTTGTAGTTACGCAGCACGTTCCCGTAGGCGGCGACCAGCTGGCCCGCGGTCGAGAGCGCCTGCGTGTGTTCGGCTACCGCCTCGGTGAACCGCGCCGCGAAACCGGCGCCGACCAGCCCGAGATCGGTGGCCAACTGCTCCGGATTCATCGCACCGGACGCGACCGCTGACGCGGACGCCAGTTGTTGCGAGACCGTATTCGCGATCGTGGTGTAGGCGGCAAGCACCGCCGGGTCGAGCTTCAGCGCGTCCACTGTTCCCCCTTACGGAAAACCAATCTTTCGCTGTCGCGACACAATTCGACACATTGAGCCTACTTGGCTCCTTGACAGCGCGCCCTATCTCGACAGGCCGTCTGTTCTGATCAAATCTTAACCGGAGCCCGACGAACAGTCTCCACCCCGCAGCATCCCCAACGACGCAGATACGAAAGGACCTGGCCCGATGGCCGTCGAAGACATCACGCTCACCGCAGGCGACGCTCGTCTGACAGTTTCCGCGGCCAATGGCGGCAGGATCGGCAGCCTCGCCATCGGCGGCGTCGAACTGCTGCGCCAGGGTGACAAGTTCGGCTGTTTTCCCATGGCCCCGTGGTGTGGCCGAATCCGCGATGGGCGCTTCACGAACGAGTCGGTTGTCCATCGACTACCGCTGAACGCCGCGCCGCACGCAATTCACGGCACCGTCCGCGACAGGCCGTGGGAGGTAGCCATGGCTTCCGGCGCCGATGCCGTCCTCGCCCAGGAACTCGTGGCCCCGTGGCCGTACCCGGGCAAGGTGACGCAGTCCTTCGCACTCGCTCCGGACACCCTCTCGTTGACGATGCGCGTGAGCGCCTACACCGAAGCCTTTCCGGCGCAGGCCGGCTGGCATCCGTGGTTCAACCGCAACCCGATACCCGGTCACCGGGGCGCCGCGATCGAGTTCTCGCCGAGCTGGCAGGAGCAACGTGGAACCGACTACCTGCCGACGGGACAGCGCATCGAACCGGCCCCCGGCCCGTGGGACGATTGCTTCGGCATGCCCGACGGCGTCGATGTCACCGTCGTGTGGCCGGAATTCCTCGCACTGAACATCAAGAGCGCTGAACAATGGGTCGTCGTCTTCGATATGAAGGATGAGGCCGTGTGCGTCGAACCCCAGTCGGGTCCACCCAACGGCCTCAACACACTGCCACACTTCGTCACACCCGACACGCCGCTCGAGGTCGAAACCGTCTGGAGCTGGCGGCACCTGGAAGTGTCGACCTAGAGAGCGGTGATGGCGAATCACCGACAACGAGAGGAAGCGAAGTGGCGGTCGGCGGGGATCTGAGCGGCGCGAGCGATATGGTCGCTCATCTGCGTTCGATTGTCGGGCAGCACTACCGGGTGACCGATCACTACCAGGTCGGTCGAGAGAAGATTCGCGAATACGCGCGCGCCGTGCAGGATTTCCATCCCGCGCATTGGGACGAGGACGCGGCGGCAGCCTGCGGGTATCCGGCATTGCTCGCCCCGCCGACCTTCCTCTCACTGCTCGCGGGCACGGTGCAGCAGGCGCTGACCGAAATTCTCGACGGCATCAGCTTGTTGACCACGGTGCAGACCGACCAGATCTTCGACTTCCACCAACCTGTGCTGGTCGGGGACGAACTCGCGAGCAATATCTCGCTGCAATCGTTTCGCCAGGCCTTCGGCGGTGACCTCTTCGTCATCGAGAACGCCGTGACCAACCAGCGCGAGGAAATCGTCGTCGCCTCGCGGACCAGCCTGATCGCCCGCTCGGAGCCGACAGCGGATACCGCGCGGATCGCGGCGGGAATGTCGAAGATCATTCGCCAGGATCTGGGCCGACCCGCCCGTTTCACACCCTGCCAGTTCAACCCTCGGGAGCCGGAATCCGAACCACCCACCCATCATCGAGCGCGAAAGCGGGACACGGTCGCGGTGGAAGACGCGCTGCCCCCACGTACCGTCGGCCTCACCATCGGCGACCTGGTCAACTATGCGGGAGTCTCGGGTGATCCGAATCCGATCCACTGGCATCGCGATGCGGCCGCCCTCGTCGGCCTCGATCGCGGGGTGGTCGCGCACGGCATGTTGACCATGGCGCTCGGCGCGGGCTTCGTCACGTCCTGGCTCGGCGACCCCGGTGCGCTGCGACAGTATCGCGTGCGCATGACGAGGCCGGTCTATGTCGACGCGGACGGCCGAAGCGAGATCGAGTACGGCGGGATAGTCAAGTCGATCGACACCGAAAACAACACCGCGACAATCGCTCTCACCGCAACGCATGCCGGGCACAAGATCTTCGGGCGCGCGGCGGCCACCGTGCGGCTGGCCTGAACAAAGCGACCGACGGCCCGGGAGCTTGCACGTTGCGATCAGGCCCCGCACTCGGTGATGCGATGATTCGTGGGTGACTCCGTGGCTTCCGCTCATCAGCTCGCTGGTCGTCGCCGGTGTGGCGCTCATCGGCATTCTGACCAACAACCGCACCAATCGCGATGCGATTACCGCCGCCGACGAACGGAACCAGGTGATTCTCGCGGCCGCTCAGCGCAACGTGGAGCTAACCAATTCCGCCGCTGAACACCGCGAACACGAAACATGGCGGCGCGAGGCGATTCTCACCACCGTCAGTTCCGTGCTCGCCGTGGCCACCGAGGTTCGCCAGCAGTTGTCCGCATGCCACCGCTGGAATGTCCAGAGCGTCGAGGACATCGACAGCATCGGCGAGGACATCGACCAGACCATTTGGGGGCGAGGCGGACTCACCCACAAATTGCGAGTGCTGTCGGATCGCACGATCCCGAATCGGTGCGAAGATCTGTTGCGCACCCTGACCGCGGCACGCAATATCACGTTGCAGCGGTTGAAGATCGAACTGGACGACGAGGCGACCGGCGAGGAAGTGCAGGCCGTTCTCACACTGTGGACCAAGGCCATCGCGCGCACGGTCGAAGAAGAGCGTTCGGTCATCAGCGCGACGCGTACCGAACTCGGAATCGATGACCTCGGCGACATTCCGGAGCTGGTGCCGGAACCGTTGCCGGAACTGGTGCAACCGCAACCGGTTTAGCCGAGTCACCATTCGGCGAACGAGCCGTCTTTGCGGTGCCACACCGGGTTTCGCCAGCGGTGGCCGTGCTCGGCGGCGCGGGCAACCGCCTTCTCGTCGATCTGGATTCCGAGGCCGGGGCCTTCGAGCAGGTCGACGTAGCCGTCCCGATAGGCGAAAACGGCCGGGTCGACGAGGTAGTCGAGCAGATCGGAACCGGTGTTGTAGTGGATGCCTAGGCTTTGTTCCTGGATGAGCAGGTTCGGAGTGGCGAAGCCGACCTGCAGGCAGGCCGCGAGTGCGATGGGACCGAGCGGACAGTGCGGGGCGAGTGCGACATCGCGCGTCTCGGCGAGGGCGGCGATCCTGCGGACCTCGGAGATGCCGCCCGCGTGCGAGAGGTCGGGTTGGATCACCGCGACACCCTGATCGAGGACGGTGCCGAAATCCCAGCGGGAATACAGCCGCTCGCCGGTGGCGATGGGAATGCTTGTGGCGCGGGTGATCTCGCCGATCTGACTGCTGGCCTCCGGCACCAGCGGCTCTTCGACGAAGAAGGGCAGGTACGGCTCGAGCAGCGGCAGCACGCGCCGCGCCATCGCTATGGAGAAACGGCCGTGGAAGTCGACCGCGATATCGAATTCGTCGCCGGTCGCCTCCCGTACTGCGGCGACCCGCTCGACGATCGCCATGGTCGCCCGTGGCGTATCGATCAGCTCGAGTTCGGCCGATCCGTTCATCTTGATCGCGGTGAAGCCCTGCTGCTTTCGTTCGAGAGCGGCCTGCGCGACATCGTCGGGCCGATCGCCGCCGACCCAGCTGTACACCCTGATCCGGTCGCGGACCGCGCCGCCGAGTAACTGCCAAACCGGAACGCCGAGAGCCTTTCCCGTGATGTCCCAGAGGGCCTGGTCGATTCCGGCGACCGCGCTCGACAGGATCGGTCCGCCGCGATAGAAGCCACCCTTGGTGAGTACCTGCCAGTGGGCTTCGATGCTCATCGGGTCTTTGCCGATCAGATAGTCGGCCAGTTCGTCGACCGCGGCGGCGACCGTGTGCGCGCGGCCCTCGACCACCGGCTCGCCCCAACCCGTGATGCCCTCGTCGGTATCGACACGCAGGAAACACCAGCGCGGCGCCACCAGATAGGTCGTCAGTGCGGTGATTTTCACCGTGACTCCTTTCGCACGCTCCAGCCGCCGTCGACGACCAGGTTGGTTCCGGTGATGAAGGACGCGTCGTCGGAGGCGAGGAAGGCGACCGCGGCGGCGACCTCCTCCGGCGCGCCGAGGCGGTCGAGGACCGTGGCGCGGGCGGACATGCGCCGCCCCTCCGCATCCACGTTGTCCCATACGGGGGTGAGGACAGGGCCGGGGAGAATGGCATTGACCCGCACCCGGGATGGTCCGTACTCGACGGCGAGCTGCCGGACCAGAGCGGTCAGCCCGCCCTTGGCCGCGGCGTAGACCGGGTAGCCGGGCAGTCCGAATTGGGCGTGCACGCTGGAGACGGCGACCACGTTGCCGCGACGGGCGCGCAGATCGTCGATGAAGGTGCGTACGCCGAGGAAAAGCGGCGTCAGGTTGATCGCGAGACCTTCGTCCCACTGCTGCACTGTCAATGCGTGCGCCGGGATGGTCGCCTGCATGGATGCGTTGCTGCACAAGAAGTCCAGCGGCCCGAATCGCTCGTTGACCGCAGCGTGCAGATCGGCCCACGATGCTTCGCGGGACACATCGCACCGGACGAATTCGGCACGGTGGCCGGCCGCCCTGATCTTCGCGGCGACTTCCTCTCCCGCGGATTCGGCGATATCGGCGATGACGACCGCGGCTCCCTCGGTGGCGAGCCGCTGCGCGGTGGCCGCGCCGATGCCCGACGCGGCCCCGGTGACGACCGCGACCCTGTCTGCCAGACGACTCAATGGTCTTCCCTTCGTGGTCATCGGTTGATGTCGGCCCCGGTGAGCAGGCCGAGTTCGCGCCGGAACGGCAGCCCTTCCCAGTCACCGAGCACGGATACGGCGAACGCACCGCAGGTGGCGGCCAGCTGCATGCTGTGCCGCACGGACCCGCCGTCGAGTACGCCGGCGAGGTACCCGGCGACGAACGCATCGCCCGCACCCACCGGATCGACGCTCGTGACGGCGATCGCTTGCTGCCTGATCAGTTCGCCGTCGTGCCGCGCCAGCGCTCCATCGGCTCCGAGTTTGAGTACGACTTGCGAAGGCCCTTGCGCGGCAAGCGCTTCGGCCATCTCTTCCGCACTCCCCGCGGGAACCAGCAACGCCGCTTCATCGAGCCCGGCGAACACGATGTCGGCTCGGGACACCAGCTTTGCCAGCTCCGCCGCCGCTTCCGATCGCGACCACAGTGCGCGGCGATAGTTGATGTCCAGCGACACCGTCACTCCGGAATCGACAGCGCAATCCAGTGCGGTGTGCACCGCCTCGCGCGCGGACGCGCTCAATGCCGGGGTGATACCGGTCAGGTGCAGCACTCGCGCCGAGGCGATCTGCGCACGGTCGATCTCCGCCACCGACAGCCGGGAACCCGCTGATCCCTTGCGGTAGTAGGTGGCCCGAATCCGGTCGGCAGTGCGCCGCTCACGCAACATCAGCCCGCTCGACAACTCCGCATCGATGCGGCATCGCGAGACATCCACCCCCTCTGCCCGCAACCGATCCAGCACCATCGTGCCGACAGCATCGGCGCCGACGCTGCCCACCCACGCACTGATGTGTCCGAGTCTGCTCACACCGATGGCGACAGTCGCTTCCGCACCGGCGAAATCCATCCGCATGGTCGCACCGGGCGCCAACGGTCCCGGCTCGGTCGCGGCGACGACCCCGACTGCCTCGCCGAGCGTTACCAGATTGCCCCTCATGACAACTGGTCCCGCGCGGTGAGCAGGCCGTTACGCCGTGCATCGGGTTCGCCTCTGGAACAGGCGAACCCGATGCACGGCGCGGCCGGGAAGTCGCCCCTCATCGGCAACCTCTCCTGGACGACGAGCACGTGTTCCGGGGACTCACCGAGAGCCCGCCCGGTACACACGAACCCGCCAAGCAAATCGGCCTCGACGACCGCCCGTCCACGCACGAGCGGCATGCGGGCGCACCTGACATCGAGACGGACCACGGAACATACGGTCGCGGGACGGGACGGCAGGTCGCCCCTCATGACCATCCGCCTCCGCACCAGCCCCCTGTGGCCGCGTCGCGCACCGAGATCGCCCAGGGCACAGGCAGATCCACCACACGACGGGACCGGGAAGCTTCTCCTCATGACAACTGCTCCCGTACGATCGAGACCCGTTCGCGCAGTGCCTCGAGATCGCCACCGACACACGCGTCTCCGATGAGCGGTGAGCCCATGCCAAGGGCTGTGGCACCCGCGTCCAGGTATGCCTTTACGTCGGTGCGGGCGACGCCGCCGGTGGGAACCAGTGGGATGTCGGGCAGTGGGTCTCGGATGGCTCGGATGTAGTCGGGTCCACCCACCGAAGCGGGGAAGACCTTGACCATGGTGCTGCCTGCCGCGTGCGCTCGGTGAATCTCGGTGGGGGTGAACGCACCTGAGATCACCGGTACGCCGAGTCGGCGGGCCTCCGCGATGACTTCGGTACTGACGACCGGGGTGATCAGATAGGCCGCGCCCGCGTCGACGGCTCGGGCGGCATCGGCGGCGGTCAGCACCGTGCCCGCACCGACGGGGTGGCCTGATCCGGCGTAGTCGCGCAGCGCGTCGAGCGCGCCTGCGGAGGTCAGCGTGAATTCCACTGCCGTAATACCGGATTCGTGCAATACGGCGGCGACCTGTGCGAACCGCGCGGCCGTCGGTGCACGAAGTATCGCGATGATCGGTGTGCTCAGGTTCAAGGGACTATCGGACATCGCTACTCACCAACCCAGCGTCGGCATAGGGAGTGGTCGGCAGTCCGGTGACACCGGGCGTGCAGAGGAATAGGCGGCCCGCGTCGTGTTCGTGGGCGGCCTGCCCTTCGGCAGCGGTGGTGATCATCAGGATGTCCAGATCCGGGCCGACGAAGCCGCAGCTGGAGACCTGTGACGGGCCGACGTCGACGACGGCACGCGGCCGCCCTGCTGGATCGAACGCTCGCACCTGGCCCGCACCCCAGACCGCGACCCACACGCAGCCCTCGGCATCAACCGTCAGCCCGTCGGGGTCGCCGTCGTCGAATCGAGCGAACGGCCGACCGTTGCCGAAAGTGCCTGTGGTCAAGTCATATTCGAATGCATCGACGCGCTGGGTCGGGCTATCGGCGTAGTAGAGCGTGGTGCCGTCCGGGCTCCAGCCGAGCCCGTTGGAGATCGTCACCCCGTCGCGCAGAACGGCGAGGGTGCCGTCCGGGTCCAGCCGGTAGAGGGCCGCGCTACCTCGGATGCCGTCCTCGGACATGGTGCCCGCGAGCAGTCGGCCACGTGGGTCGGCCTTCGCGTCGTTCATCCGCCTGCGGATCCCGTCGTCCGAAAACGACAGTGCCGCTACGGATTCGACCGTGCCGTCGACAGCAATCCGATAGAAGGTGTCACCCACCGTGGCGAGCAGCCCACCGGATGCGCATGGCACTACGGCGCTGACAGGAGGGTTCAGCCGCACCGTGGAGCGGTGGGTGAGGTCACGTTCGCCGGTCAGGTTGGCGCGATGGATGTGGCCTTCGCGAATGTCGACCCACAGCACCTCTTCGGTGCGGCTGTCCCACACCGGACTTTCACACAACCGCCCTGGCGGCGGGGCACAGGGGCGTGCGCGCAGCGTCTTCATTATTGGCTCCAGATGTATCGATCGGCCTCGGCGATGACCGCGTGTCCGCAGGACATGGCGGGTCAGGTCGGCAGTCCGACAGCGCGCTCACCGCTGCGACGCTGCTGAATGACCACCGCGGCCACCAGTAGCGACCCTTGGGCGACGTTCTGCCAGAAAGTGTTGACACCAACCACATTCAGACCGTTGTCCAGCGCACCGAGCAGGATGACCGCGAGCAGGGTCCCGCCGACGGTGCCCTTGCCGCCCTTGAGCGCGCAGCCACCGAGCGCCGCGGCGGTGATCGCCTTGAGCTCGAGACCTTCGCTGCCCGAAACCGGCTGCCCGGACCCGGTGCGCGCGGTCAGAATGATCCCGGCGATCGCGGCGACCACACCTGCCAGCACATACACCGCGATCAGGTACTTGTTGATGTTGATACCGGAAAGCCGTGCGGCGGTGTCATTTCCGCCGATGGCGTAGAGGTTTCGGCCGATGTCGGTGTACTTCAGCAGAATGTGCACACCCAACGCGACGATCGCGAGGATGATGACCGGCACCGGCAGGCCGAGGACCTTACCTCTGGCGAGGAAGATGAATATGTCGTTGTCCAGTACAAAGCCCTGTGCCTTGCCGCCGGAAATCAACTGGGCCAGCCCCTTGAACGCGGCCAGCGTCGCCAGCGTCGCGATCACCGGGTTGACCCGCCCGTAGACGATGATCAACCCGTTGACCAGGCCGAGGACCAGCCCGACACCGATCGCGGCGAGAACGCCGAGCAATGCGTTGCTCGCGGTCGCGGTGAACGCCATCGCGCTGATCACCGAGGCGACACCGGCCTGTGAGCCGACCGAGATATCCAGCGCACCACAGATGATCACCACGGTCTGCACCACGGCGAGTAGACCGAAAACCGTGACCGCATCACCGATTCCGGCCAGGTTCTTCGGATCCAGATATCCGTCGTTGAGCCAGCCGAAGATCGCCACGATCACCGCCAGCGCGCCGATCAGGCTGAGATTGCCGGTCCCTATCGCGCGCAACAGGTTTCGCGGCGTAAACGCGGCGGTATAGCGCGCGGGGCGGGTGGCAGTGCCGGTAGCCGCGTGCTCCGTGGGCAATGCGAGTTGCTGTTCGGTCATTGGTTTCCTCGAGATGTCGTCAGGTCTTCGGCCATGGCCAGCGCGAGAATCGCTTCCTCGCTCGCCTCGCTCCGATCGAGTTCGCCGGTGACGTGGCCGTGCTGCATGACCACGATCCGGTCGGCGAGGCCGAGCACTTCGGGGAGCTCCGAGGAGATCACCAGCACCGCGACACCGGACTCGGCCAGTTCCTCGATGACGTGATAGATCTCGACCTTGGCTCCGACATCGACGCCGCGCGTCGGCTCGTCCAGGATCAGAACTTTGGGCTTGCGGGCCAGCCAGCGGGCCAGCACCACCTTCTGCTGGTTGCCGCCGGAAAGCTTGCGTACCTCCTGCTCGATCGAGGGGGTCCGCACCCGCAGTGCCGCCACATAACGCTCGGCGAGCCGTCGCTCCTCGCCGCGCCGGATGAACCGCCACCGTCGCAGCCGGTCGAGCATCGCGAGGGTGATGTTGTCGCGCACCCCGCGATGCAGCAGCAGCGCTTGAGCTTTGCGCTCCTCCGGCGCATAGCCCAACCCGGCCCGCACCGCGTCACGCGGCTGGCGCAGCCGCAGCGGCTTGCCGTCCACCCGTACCTCGCCCGAGCGGATCGGCAGATCACCGGCGAGCGCTCCGGCCAGTTCGGACCGCCCGGCGCCGACCAGCCCGGCCAGCGCGACCACCTCACCGGCCCGCACCTGCAAGCTGATATCCCGTACGTCGTCGGTGGTCACCGCGACGGCGTCGAGTACGACTCGCCCTGGTGCGTTGCGCTTGCGCGTGAACAGGGTCGACAGGTCGCGGCCGACCATCATCTTGACGATCTCCCTGTCGGTGGTCTCGCCGGTCGGCCGCACCCCGGCGACCGCGCCGTCGCGCAGCACCGCGACCCGGTCGGCCAGCCGGAAGATCTCCTGCATCCGGTGCGACACATAGATCACCGCGAGGCCGCGTTCCCGCAATCGGCCGATGAGCGCGAACAGCGACTCGGTCTCGTGCTCGGACAACGAGGAGGTCGGCTCGTCGAACGCGATCACCTTGGCGTCGGTGGTCAGCGCCCGCATGATCTCGACCAGTTGACGTTGCGCGGCAGTCAATTTCGCGCCGAGGGTGTCGGGATCGAGGTCACGGTCGAAGCCGAGCCTGGCCAGGTCGGCGCGCATCCGCTCACGCAGGGCCGCCCGGTCGACAAGTCGGCCCGCCCGTCGCGGCAACGACCCGAGGTAGACGTTCTCGCCTACCGAGACGTGCGGCACGATCTCCGGTTCCTGGGCGATCACCCGAATCCCGGCCGCGCGTGCGGCGGCCGGGGTGGCCGGTTCGAGCACCGCACCATCGAGTTCGAGGCTGCCGCTGTCGGGCCGGTGATCGCCGCCGAGGATACGGATCAGGGTGGATTTGCCCGCGCCGTTCTCCCCCATCAGCGCGGTCACCGCGCCTGCCGGAAAGTCCAGACTCACCTCGCGCAGGGCGGGAACCCCTGCGAAGCTTTTGCTGAGTCCGGTGACTCGCAACCCGGTCAGCTGCATGTGACGCCTGCCTGCTGCCAGTTGCGCGAGTCCACCATCGTGGTCGGCGCGAACGCCTCGGTGGGCATCGGCTTGCCGTTCTTCAGGTAGTCGTAGATCGTCTGCACCGCAAGCGCTCCGACGTCCTTGCCATTGATGAACAGGGCCGCCTTGAACCCGGTCGGCTTGCCGCCGCGCCATTCCTTGCACGCCAGGTAGGCGCCGAGGCCGACACCGAGCACGTTGTCCGCCGCGTACCCGGAGTTCTGGATCGCGGCAACGCCGCCGCTGACGTTCTCGTCGTTGCAGCCCATGACAATCCAGTTCTTGACCGACCGGTTGCCCGCGACGGTGGCGGAGATCTTGTTCTGAGCATCCGACGGAGTGTTGTCGGTACCGACGTCGATCACCCGCACGTCCACACCCGCCGCCGCACGGAAGGCCTTCTTGTTGGCCTCGACCCGGTCGGTACAGACGGTCACGTCCTGTTTCCAGGCGTCGACGATCGCGGTCTCCTCCGGCTTCCAGCCGGCCTTCTTGAAGTCCTGACCGGCCCTCGTGCCGACCTCGGTGCCCATCTGCGTGCCGCTGAAGCCGACCCGTGGCACGAGCTGATCCTTGGCGCACTTCGACGGGTCCGGCCCGCTCGTGCAGACCTGATCGTCGGAGGTCAGCAGTGCGACGCCGCCCGCTTTGGTCAGCTGCGCGACCTGCGGCCCGACCGAAGGATCCGGCACAACGACAATCACGCCGCTCGCCTTCTGGTTGACCGCGTTGTTGACCTCGGTGACCGCCTTGTTCGCGTCGTTGCCCAGGTTGACCACCTTCAACTCGATACCGAGTTCGGCGGCCTTCGCCTTCGCACCCTCGGCCTCACCGATGAAGTACTCCTGGTCGCCCTGCTTCTGGGCGTACACGAGGCTGATGTCGCCCGTGTTGTGTTGGGGCCCGCTGGTCTGCGAGCTGGTCTCCTTGCCCGATGAGCAGGCTGTCGCGGCCAGCGCCAGCGCGACCCCGCACAGAACTGCGCTGGTCCAACGGCGTCGGTGGGTCCAGGACATGAGCACTCCTAGGTGATCTGACGCACATTCGGCGTCGCAAGTGATGCGGGTTACACTAGGACTTCGGATAACTGTTGTAAATACTGTTGGCCGAAGTGGTCCGGTATCTTTGCGAACACCTGCGGAAGGAGTGGGCCCGACCGTGTACCAGCTGACCGCGCGCGACATCAGGCGCCGTAACAGGTTCTGCGTACTTCAGGCGGTATATGCCGCCGAGGGCCACACCAGCCGACAGGAGATCGCACAGGCCACCGGCCTGTCCTTCGCCACAGTCGGCAACATGATCGCCGAACTACTCGATGTCGGTGTGCTCGCCGAACTCGGCTACGACGCGCCCGGCATCGGCCGACCACGGGCCCGCCTCGCGATCAATCCCGACCGCGGCACCCTCGTCGGTGTCGACATCGCCGAAACCAGCATCCATTTCGACCTTTTCGACCTGGCCATGACGGCGCTGCGCTCGGTCGAAATCCCGGTCGACCCCACGGCGACCGAGCCGGCGGACGTCGCCGAACTCATCATCCGCGGCATCGGCGAGCTGACCGCGGGCGAGGCCGACCGGGTGCTCGGCATCGGCCTGAGCGTGCCAGGCCTCGTCGAACCCGAGGGCGGCGTCTCGGTTTTCTCGCCGTACTGGCACTGGCACAACGTGCCACTGAAAGCACTGCTCGAACAGCGACTGCCCTACCCGCTCTACCTGGACAACCCACTCAAGGCCAGCACCGCGGCACATCTGTGGTTCGGCGCCGGCCGCGATGTCGACGACCTGATCGTCGTCACGCTGCGCGCGGGTGTCGGCATCGGCGTCGTCATCGACGGCATGCTCTACCGCGGCGTCACCAACAGCGCCGGCGAATGGGGACACACCAACCTCGTCCTCGACGGTCGCCCGTGCTCCTGCGGCCGCAGCGGCTGCGTCGAGGCGTACGTGAGCGCGCCCGGCATCGTGCAAACCCTGCGCGAGCTCGCCCCCGCCAGCCCTCTGATCAGCAACGACGACGCCCTCACCATCGCGGCCATCGCCGCCGCCGCGGCGCGTGGCGACCTGATCGCGTGCGAGGTCATCGAGAAGACAGGCCACTACCTCGGCGTCACCGTCGCCAACCTGGTGAACCTCTTCAACCCACGAACAATGGTCTTCGGCGACCTGGTCGCCAGCCACTTGGGCGAGCCGCTACTGGAGGTGACCCGACGCGTCGCCGCACACCACGCGATGTCGGATCCCTTCGAGGCGGTGACGCTGCAACTGTCCACCCTCCCGCACAACCCGGCCAGCCTCGGCGCCGCGACCTTCGCACTCGAGGGATTCCTCGCCGACCGCGAGACCTTCGGCTCGATCGCGGCGCGACGCGCCCTGCGCACCACCTCGACCTAGACTCCTCGATTCCCCCTTTACTCCCTCGTGCACGAAATATTCTGTGCTGAAATGCGTTTCGCCTGGCGAGCGGATTACACCGTCGCCCGAATCGACCGGCCGCTCATACCCGGCGGCGGCGCGGATCGCCGAGCACGCCGCCATTTCCGCAGCCATCGCCGACCGTCGTACGCAGCACCGCAGCGATCGATTCGTGGCGCGCTTCGGCCGCGCGGTGAGCTGCCGCAATCCAGGTTTGCGCAGGTAGAAGTCAGGCGGACGGAGGCAGCAAACCGAGCGCATCGCCTCGTAAGTAGATAGGCTTGCGCGAACACGCATTGGACACTGACGACACCCCGGGTCTCGACGAGCACAGGTTGACCGAGGAGGAGTTACCGATGACCGCAGAGCAATCCGATGCCACGTGGGCCAGAGCCTTTAGAGGCGACCTGTCAGGCATCGTCGGCAAGCACCTGATCTATGCGTACGACAACGGCTGGAAATACGAACTCTACGTGCGCAATTCGCACATGACGGAGTTCCGGTGCCTGATGGGACCGAATTTCGGGCGGTGGTCCACGGAGCAACCGGCGAAGATCGTCCAGCTGAGCGGCGACCAGTACAAGCTGGCCTGGGTGGAGCCGACGGGCACCACCGTCATCATCATCACGTGGCTGAGCCAACGCCGTGTGCACACCACGATCTGCTATCCGCAATGGATGCTCGATTATCCCGAATTCACCATGGTCCGATACGAGGACAATCTCGACGAAATACTCACCGCCCGCGACCGAGGCCCGGTGTACCCGCTGACCCTCGTCGCGTCGACGGGGCGCATCACCTTCCTGGAATCCCAGGCCACCGACGACGACACCGTCATCGACTGCCCGCCGAGCAAACTGCCGCCGGGGTACGCCGACCGCATCAATTGACGCCGCGGACTCCGCCCACTCGACTCGAGCCGCGCCCGACTGTTCGACTCAGGTCGCGATCTCGTCCCGTTGGGTAGCTTCGTCGCGCTGGATCTCCGCCCGTAACAGTTCGATCAGGCCCGGGAACCGAGCGGCCAGGTCGGCTCGGCGGAGCTGGGCCATATTACTGTTTCCCCGGTTGACCTGCCGGATCAGACCGGCCTCGCGCAGCGTCCGAAAGTGATGCGTAACAGTCGCTTTCGACACGGGGAGCCCGAACGAGCTACATGTCCGCTCGGCCCCATCCGGCTCAGCGAGCAGCGTGAGGACTACCCGCCTACGGTGCCGATCGGCCAGCGCCGCAAGCACCGGACCCAACTCCATCTCTGCCTGGTTCGGTTCACCACTATCGGTCACCGCAACTCCCTCCCACAAAGGTACGACTTGCTTCTTACCTATCTCACCGTCTAGCGTTTCAGGTATGGCACATATCGTACCTAACTCCCCACTCGCCCTGGTCGGCTTCGCCCGCCCCAAGCCCGAACGCGCGGCAGAACTACGCGAACTACTGCTGTCGTTCGTCACCCCCACCCGCACCGAGGACGGAGCCCTCGAGTACCACTTCCACGAGGACAACGCCGACCCGGGCACCTTCGTCTTCTACGAAGTGTGGCGGTCGAAGGAAGACCTGGATCGGCATCTCGCCCTCCCCCACCTCCAAGACTTCTGGGAACACCGCATGGACTACCTCGAACAAGACCTCGACATCAAGTTCTTGACCATGCACAGCCCGTATCCCCGACCGATCGTCGCCTGAGTCCTCGGCGCAGACCACCCAGCCGGTGGTGTCATCAGCTCAGCAGGTGACGATCATGCCACCGGCCGCACCGAGCTCGCAGACGCGCTTCGATCACAGCCAGAGGCACGGACCATTCGGCTAGCGCCAGATCAGTCCGGCCACGGCCTTGGGCGCAGCGAGCCATTCGCGAATATTGTTGCGCACCACCGTCATCCGCCTGCACTCGCAGTACGCGCCGACCCCATCAGCGTCGATCCCCTCGGCCCGGCACAACGCGACAGCGCGCGGCACATGCCGAGATTGGGTAACGATGATCGCTCGCTCGATACCGAACAACCGCTGGGCCCGTTCACACGTCTCTCGCGTGGACAACCCCAGCCCGTCGGACCGCACAAGCGCCGGATCGACCCCGTGCTCAACGAGGTACTTCATCATCGACGCGATCTCATCCCCCGAATTTCCCGCCGCATCACCCGACACCAAAATCTCGCGAACCTTCCCCGCCCGCAACAGCTCGATCGCAACATCGAGCCTTCCACGCAAATAAGCCATCGGCGAACCATCCGGACCAACCTTCGCCCCCGGCACGATCACCACCGGAACAGTTGGCGCCGATCCAGTTTCGAACCGATGCCCGGACGACACCATCCACAGCCGCACATTCGCCCCGACTACGACCAGAACCAGCCCTGCCGCCAGCGCAACGCCCGACTCGAGCATCCGGCGCACCCACCGACGCCGCTTCCCCGTCCCACCACCGACCATCCCGCCTCGAGGCTCCCGAGCACCCACCACCGCAACCTCTTCCAGTCTGTCCTGAAGTGCAATACCCGACGACACCACATCACCCCCGAGATCGTCATCCGCAAGGATCGTAGGCGACCACTCGGACCTGCCCCTCCCTGGAACTGCCCACATTCGCCGGCGGCCGCCCAGCGGGCGGCGACGGGGGTGCCGAAGTCGTTGCGGGCCAGGCGAGTTCGGCATCAGCTGCCAGACCGCCTACACCACCTACGCGCCACAGCTTCGCAACACGCCGACTTCCGAACTCCAGTTCACACCCCCACAAACCGCATCAGCGTTGACAAGTACTTCGAACATCGACAGCTACGCGCGATCACCTCGCCCTTCTACTGTTGTGGACTCAGTCGATGCGAGATCGCGTATCAGAACATCGAATGTCGGAGCGTCCGGCCAACTCGGCTTCGTCACGCCGACACGGGACCAACCCCAGTTCAGATAGGCGCGATACGCACGTTCGTTGTCGGGCTCGACCAGCAGCGTCGACCGTCGTTCCGGCCGACTCTTCAGCAGTTCATCGTGTAGCGCCCGTGCCAGACCATGCCCGGTGTGCTCGGCGCACACCATGATTTCCGACAGCCCGAACGTTCGCGTCCCATCCTCGGCAACGAACGCCTCACGGTCCTCGATACCGTCCTCCGGCCGGAAGTGCTTCCACCACGCCGCATTCGGACCGAGCGTCCAACCCCAGGTCTGCCCGGCCGGTTTCCCAGCGATACGCGCAACCACCATCGCGAACACGCTGCCGCGGGCAGGATCGGTATAGCTGTCGAACCGGTGCATGAACTGTTCCGGCGAGTTGAATAGATCGCCGGAAGCGATCGCGTCGACGTAGGACCGTGTGTAGATCTCTTCAACCGTCGCGCGCAGACCGCGTGCTTGCTCGGCGTCGAGATGCTGGAATTCGATACCGTCAGGATCATTCACGCGGTTATCACTCTCTGGGTCAGGGCGTCGAACCGCTCCCGGAATTCCGCGCCAGCGGGCAAGCTCGCCGCAGCACGCCGAACAGGTTGAAGAACCTTTACGGTGCGTGGCGAGAACACGGCCTTATCAAGTTCCTCGAGCACCGGTGCGGCTTCGAGCAGCGCGCCGCCGAGGTCACCGACTGCTGCGCGCGCTGACGCCAGCCAGGCCCGCGCGTTGACGGCATTCCGCATTTCAGCTTGCTCGGTCGCGGCGGCCTCGAACAGCTCTACCGCCTTCCTGAAGTCGCCCACCCGACCGTAGCCACGTGCTTCATGTCCGCGGAGTTCGGTGTGGTTCACAAACCGCAGCCACCTAGGACAATCTTCGAGTGATTCGTGTTCGGCAGCTTGATCAGCCTCTCGCCACGCCGTCGCGATCGCACGCCCGAATGCCTTCCGGTCGCCGAGCAAGCCCACAGCCTGAGCTCGACGAATCGCGATCAGGGCGTGAATCCTGCCGGGTGGCCGACCACGCATAAGGTCGCGTGCGCGTTCGATCAGTTTGAGGGCGTGGTGCGGACTTGCCTCTCCGGTCTTACTCAGCGCAATGGACTGGTTCGCGGCGTACAGGCACGTGTGGGCCGTCAAATCGGGATCGTCGGCCTCGCTCGCCAAGGACATCGCATCGGAGTAGCAGCGGCGCGCGAGTGGATGCATGTCCGCGTCGAAAGCCAACCATCCGGCCAACACCGCAAGTTCGCCGGTCGCCGAGGTGAACGCATTTCCGGTCGGCGTATCGAACGCGCACGTTTCCAGCCGACTCTTGGCGACGGCCAGTTGTTCGACCGCGATACTCACCAACGGCGCGCCTCCGGCCCGTTGGTCGGCCAACTCCAGGGCATCGACGCCGTCCAGCAGCCGCCGTAGATCCGTCGCGCCGAGGCGGTTTCCGCTGGTTTCCCACGAATCCAGGATGGCAGCGGCTCCGGTCGCCGCTGCCAGCCTCCCGAACTCACGTCGTCTCACTTCGCTATCAACTTCCCATGCGTAGATGCCAACCGCTTTGCGTGGCCTGCCGGTCGCGGCATCAACCTCGTCTACGCCAGGATGCCTGGGATTCTGCGCCCGGGCTTTCGATACGGCCACCGAAAACCGTTCGGCCTGATCCTCGCTCAGTCCTGCAAGGGCGGTGTCCAGATCATGAGCTGACTTGCCGCGCACTGGCCGTGACTCTCAGAGCAATGCACCATAAGGCCTTGACCTCGACGCCCGTCCAAGTGGTAACGATCATTGCCGCCCCATCCCCGCCTGCAAATCCGTTGTACCGGAAGCGTATCGGTTCCGTGCGGTTTGAGACCTGGGAACGAATGGCCTTGTCGATCAAGCTCGAAACAGCCCCAGCGCCGGGTGATGCCCTTCTCTCATCAGGGCACACCATCGGCTCACAGAACTGCCGGAGGGTGGCGAAAGCCCCGGCGCTGGGCGCTTCCTTTTCTCGGCGAGCAGAAAGGTTCTGGACGTGGGTCAGTCGGACGAGGACGGCGGCGACAATGCGACGCCGCAGCAGATTTACTACAGGCAGCTGTTCCACCTTCAGCACTACGGCCCCGCGGAAATGCTGGCCGAGTTCGAGACAGCTGGACCACCTACGCCGCTCGCCAGCGACGGGATGACCGGCAAAATTCTGTGGTTCGAGGCGCATCCACCATCAGTGGACGAGGTCGCCGCCCTGCTCGCGCTGATGGCGGCCGGGGGCTGGATCACTAGCACCGAAGCGGAACACCTCGCCCAGCTGCCGCAGGCGGAATGCATCGCCGAACTCAAGGCCCGGATGATCGAGCGCGACTCCGAGCGACGACAACCGGCGTCCGGAAGCGAGTGACCGGGCCATTGGCAACACCCGAATCGCCCCCTGCCCCCGGCGGAGCGGTGTGCGTTCTACCTCCGCAAGTTCAGCTTGCCTACCGTCGTCCGGCCCGCAGGGTACTGGGCGCAAAACAGCGGACCGTAGTGACCCGCGACCTGATGGAGAAACACATGAAGATCGCTATCAGAATCGCGCTGTTGGTGTGCGCGATGAGCGCCGCCCTCCTCGGCGGGACCGTGCCGACGGTCGCAACCGCTGGTCCCGGCCAGGCGTGCAACCTGGGATTCATGCCGATCAAACCGACAGTGGGAGTCGGGTCGATCATCGGGAACGCTTGGGCGGACTGCAATCCGGCACCTCGACAACGCACCTTCACGCTCAGTTTGGAGCGCTACGACGCCGGGTCATGGTGGCTGCTGCAACAGGGCACCGACACGGGTATCCCGAACCCGCGGCGGGTGTACGAAATCAAGACCAAGTGCACAGCTGGTTTGTGGCGTATTTCTGCTCATGCCGTCGGTAGCATCGGCGGTACATCATTCGACTTCGGCGATAGCTCCATGGAGCGGTTCATTTGCGCCGCCGACTGCGCGAGGGGAAACTGATATGCCGCTGACCACAGGCCGGTACGCCGAGATCGACGGTGCCGCGGGACTCGCGTATCGCTGGCACTGGTTGCGCGTTCACACCACCATGTGGGCGCGATCGCGCCGACGCGCTCCCGGCGACAACGGCGGTGGCTTCGCCCTCCATCGTGAGTGGGGTGCGTGGGTGCTGCGCCCGGTGACGGGCTGGCGGTCGGTTCGTTGGATCACCCCGGCGGCGCACTCGACGCGGACCGTGCCGGGCGACAGCAAGAACGCTGCGCGCGACTGGTCGCTGTCGGTTCTCGGCATGTGACCAGAGCTTCGCGACCATGCTCGAGGCGACCTCGCCTATCCCCGTCACTGGGCATCGATCACCTCGCCGTCCGCACTAGCATCGGACCCCGGTCAGCACTCGAAATGCTCAGCGGCTGATGCACATTCGCTCCGTACGGCTCTACGATCGATAGGACGGTATTGATGAAATCGCGTATGTACTCGGGTTCGCTGCTTGGGATTGCCGCTTGCGTTTCCGCGATGACGGTCGGCATCGCACCTACCGCGTTTGCGACACCGGACGCTGCTTCGGACCCGCTGTGCACGATCACCTACCCGACGCCGGACGACTTTTCGGTCCAGGCGTCCAGCGATGCGTTCGCCACGTCCAATAGCAGCGGGATGCTCGAACTGAAGCTGCACACCGATGCTCGATCGGAGACCGGATATGAGCAGAAGTTTTCCGTTACCTGGGCGAACATCGACACCGGTCGCAACGGGCAGGCAGACACTACCGCCAAAGTGCAAGGCCCCGACAACATTCTGTTGATACCTGCCATGGCCACGAAACCGGGCCGGATCGCTTTGGTGCTCGGCGTTTTCAATCACGGATCGGATCAGAACTACACCAACGGCGACTGTAGCGTGGAGTTCAACGTGAGCTAGTCGGTCGCGGCATCCGGCCCGGTTTCACACGATCCTCGGATTCGACCGGGCCGGAAGCAATGCTCGACGAGATTGCGCGCTGAGAGTCAGCGTAGGCGCGTGCTGAGGGACACTTAAGCGCCGACCGCGACCGCCTCCTTGGCGGCTTTCGCGCGCTTCTTCTCGGGTTCCACAAAATCCGGGATGTCCGGCGTGCTCGGCACCGGCGGTGGCACCTGCGGGGCATGCTGCGCCGCACGGTATGCCGCGGTCACATCCGCCGAGATTCGGCCACGGTTGGCCACTCGATGGCCGTTCTCGCTCGCCCATGCGCGGATCGCCGCGAGCTGCTCCCTATCGGCCACGGCACGCGTCGGGCCACCGTTCCCATTCGAAGCGACTCGGCCCGCCTTGCGCGCCTTGCCTACCCACGGATCGACGAGGGCCCGGAGCTTCGCGGCGTTCGCGGTGGACAGATCTATTTCATACGTGCGGCCGTCGACAGCGAAGGACACCGTTTCGGCACCCTGTGAACCGTCGATGTCATCAACCAGCGCCTCTATGATTCGCCTTGCCACTCTGAATTCCTTTCGGTGACGCCGTGGGAGATTGCTGGCGACGCTAACACGGCAACCGTCGAAATCGGCAGCAGCACACGGGAGAGTCGGCTACCGCTGACCGGCCGTGGTGTAGCGATCCCACCATTGCTCGAGCAGTGCTGCCATGTCGATGCTCGGATCGATCAGCCATCGGGCCTGTAGGCCGTCGGCGAGGGCGAAGAACATCGTCGCCGCACCGTCGGTGTCGAGATCCTCGGGTAGCGAGCCGGTTCGCCGCATTTCGCGTAGAGCGAGCGAAAGACCTTCGGTACCAAGCTGATAGCGTTCCAGCATGTAGTCGTGCGCGGGATGTCGTGGATCCGCCGCGGCCGCCTGCATGTGCGTGAACAGCTCGATCAGGCCCGGCACTGTCGCATTTCGCCGGACGATGTCCACGAATGCGGCGGGCGCGGGACCATGCACGCCGGCGAGGTCGGTCTCGTCGCGCCTGCGCAGCACCGCGACGAACAGTTCCTCTTTCGACCCGAAATAGTGCAGTAGGCCACCTTGACTCAAGCCGACCGCCTCCGCCAGCTCGGCGACCGAAGTCGCCAGGTAGCCGCGCTCGGCGATGGTCCGCAGCGCGGCATCGAGGATCTGCTCCCGTCGTTCGATACCTTTGCCGTAGGGGCCGCGTTTCGCCACCGAGTCAGTGTAGGCACGAACAGGGTATTCCTTGCCAGCTAAAACCGAGCGTTGTACGGTTTTCACCACACCCGACGAACAGGAGCATCTCCGATGCGACTCCGCCTCAGTGGCCTCGCCCTTGCCGTGCTGGCCGCCATCACCACGGTCGCGCAGGGCGCACCGGCCTCCGCACGGCCGGAGCCGCCCACGCAGGTCACGCCGCTCGGCGCGGACTTCCTCTGGGGTGTGGCCGCATCGGGGTATCAGTCCGAAGGCCATGCGCCCGACAGCAACTGGTCCCGGTATGTCGCGGCGGGCAAAACCGATGACCGGTACGAGAACTCGGTCGATTTCTTCTCGCGGTATCAGTCCGATATCCAGCTGGCGAAACAGTTGGGTGTGAAGGTGTACCGGATCGGCATCGAGTGGGCGCGCGTGCAGCCGCGACCCGGCGTATGGGACCAGGACGGACTTCGCTTCTACGACAACGTCATCGAGGCCATCACCGCGGCCGGAATGCGGCCCATGCTCACCATCGACCACTGGGTCTACCCGGGCTGGGAGGTCGACCGCGGCGGCTGGAACAACCCCGCCATCGTCGATGACTGGCTCGCCAACGCCCGTACGGTCGTCGACCGCTACGCCGAGGCCGACCCGCTCTGGGTCACCTTCAACGAACCGTTGGCCTACATCCTCAACGAACTCCGCCACGGCGGCCTGTCACCGCAGTCGGTGCCCGCGATGCAGGACCGAATCGCACAGGCGCACAACACCATCTACGACTACATCCACAGCAGGCAGCCCGACGCCATGGTCACCAGCAACGTCGCCTACATCCCCGGCGCCGAAGACATCGTGAACGGGCCGCTCATCAGCAAGATCGCCGCCCAGCTCGACTACATCGGCATCGATTACTACTACGGCATCTCCCCCGACAACCTCGCCGGGATGACCAACCTCACCGAGCTGTGGAAGAACCCGCTACAGCCCGAGGGCATCTACTATGCGCTGCAACACTATTCGCGCGCGTTCCCGGGCAAGCCGCTCTATATCGTCGAGAACGGCATGCCCACCGAAAACGGCATGCCGCGCACGGACGGCTACACCCGCGCCGACGACCTGCGCGACACCGTCTATTGGCTGCAACGCGCCAAGGCCGACGGCATCAACCTCATCGGCTACAACTACTGGAGCCTCACCGACAACTACGAATGGGGTTCCTACCGCCCTCGTTTCGGTCTCTACACCGTAGACGTGCTGACCGACCCGACGCTCACCCGTCGCCCGACCGACGCGGTCCCGGCCTACACCGCCATCACCCGGAGTGGCGGCGTCGGTGCCGACTACCGCCCCACCCACGATCCGAAGAGCTGCTCGTTGGTCGACGCCGTCGCCAGCTGCACAGACCCGGTTACCGTTCCTCGTTGACCGTTGGCACCGCAGGTGTGAGTCGGATCGAATAGAGGTCGGGCCGCAGTACCTAGCGCGGCCCGACCTCTATTTCCAGCACGCGCTACGCAGACTCAGCGCGGTCGAGGTCTCAGTCGGGCGGGAATTGTCCCTGCGCCTGGATCGAAGTTCCATTCAACGTGAATGTCACCACGCTCGGTCCGCCTTGCGGACAGCACAATGCGTCTTCGGGGTTCGGCCACCGATACTGCACCGAGACCGTATCCCTGGTTTTTCCGATTACCTGGGTATAGCCGTATGGCTTTGCCGTCGCGGTCCCGAGATATGCGCCATTGGTGAAGAATAGGACGTGGGTTCCAGGGTGAATTCCCTGCCATTCCACTGTCATCCACGACAGGACGCCGGAGCATCCCGCTTCGATCGGGTCACCGCTCGCCCCCTGGATTGTCCATCCGTCCCCTGCCGGGGGCGGCGCGAGGCGAGCGAGCGCCGACGCTGCGAGCGCCGAGTTCAAATCGAAGCACAAACCGTGCCCGCTACCGTTGGGACCTTGTTCCGCGGCTGGGGCCGGAGAAGTAGTTTCCGGCACGGGTGCTGACAAGGTCACTTCCGGAGCAGCTCCTGGCCCCGGAGCGGCAGTATCCGGCGTAGCGACAGGTGCCGGTCCCGCGACTGGCTCCGACCGGACTGCGGGCCCATTGGCCTGCGGAGACACGGCAGTGGAGCTCGGCGAAATCGCCGATGGCGCAGGCGTACCGGTGGCGGCCGGTGTCGAACTCGCGCCACACCCAGCGGTGCCGAGCACGACGCTGACGGCGATTGCCATAAACGCCGATGTTTTGATGTTCATGGCTTCCCCCCTGGTTGAATTTCCCATATCACGCTATTCGTCGTATTCACGAATAGCCGTGCCCCGCAACCCTTCGCGGACAATCTGCAAATCGGATCGATTGCTGGGCGCGTTACATCCGGGTCGGGTAGTTGACACCGTCCAACGGTTGGGTGCGAGAGGCCGCGATCCCGGCGGCCGCCTCGGAGATCGCGAACAGTCGAAAGACTCGGTTGATCAGCCGTCGGCGGATCGGTCGAACGAGCCGAGTTGCCGTGTGGGGCCTCGGACGGCTTTGCGGTAGGCCGAGGGATGCCGATGCTCCGCTACGCAACTGGTGGACGCACCCGGTTCAGGACCTCATCCGCGGATTCCTGCTACATGAAGCTCCGCGGCCGCCGGACCTGGTGGGCATCCGCCCGCTGCGTAAACTCCACGCCTGCTTCGGCATTCGGCAGGATGCTGAGGCAGGCAAGAGAGACAGCGAAATGGTGCGCGCGTAGTAGACAGTATTGGGGGCGTACGGTCAGGACACTGATGTCCACCCGGAAACCGGGTGCGGGCAGGGAGGTTCGACGTGTTGGAGGCGGTGCCGGCGATTGTGGCCGAGGCGGTGGCGGTGGGTGCCGCGGCGGGGTTGAGCGATACGGCTGAACAAGCGATTGCCGATGCCTACCAGCAATTCAAGGCTGTGGTTACCGGCCGCTACACCGGAGTGGATGTGGCGGCGGTGGAGCAGCGGCCGTCGTCGCAGCATCGCAGGCAGGAACTGGCCGAGGATCTGACAGCCGCGGGCGCCGAACGGGATACCGAGTTGCTGGCGGCGGCGCGGGCGTTGCTGGCAGTGGTTCGCGCCCACGAAGCGCAGGCCGGTGCCGCGGCGGGAGTGGATCTGGAGCGAGTGGAGGCCACGGCACTCCGGATCGCCGAGGTCTCCTCGACCGGGACCGGAGTTCGGGTGGTCGACGGCAGTTTCGCCGGAGACATCGAGATCGGCAGAGTGCGGACCGGGAGGCAGGACCCGCCGGACCCTCCCTCGGCGCGCCGGTAATCCCCGCCCCGGCAGCGCCACCCCAGCCGGTATCCGGGGGAACCGCTTTCACGTTCACCGACGTGACTGCCGAAACCATCATCGTCGGCCTCGGCCAGGCACCGGTACCGCCGATAGCCCCGGCGGCGACCCGGGTGGTGGGTATGGTCCCGCCGCCCCCGGCCGGGTTCATCTCCCGGGCACCGCTCGGCAGACTGCGGCGCGCGGTGCGGCAGTCAGAGGTTGTCGTGGTGGTGACCGGAATGCGCGGGGTGGGTAAGACGGAGCTGGCTGCCGCCTATACCCGCGATGTGTTGACCGACGGCACCGCGGGGTTGGTGGGCTGGGTCGATGCCGAAACTCGCGGCACCCTGCTGGACGGCTTGAGCGCGATCGCGCGGCGCCTCGGCGTGCACGACCCGCACGGCGACTCCGAGGTCTCGGCCCGGCAGTTGCGCGAATTCCTCACCGGGCGACCGGATTCGGGGCTGCTGGTGTTCGACAACGCCATGGCACCCGAACTGGTCAAACCATTCATTCCGGCGGCGAGCGGCACCAAGGTCGTGATCACCAGCACGCAGCGTGACTGCGCCGCCCTGGGTGACCCGCTCGACCTCGGTGTCTACACCCGTCGCGAATCCGTACGCTACCTGCGAAAAGCCGCCCAGCTCACCGACGATGCCGGAGCCGGGCAGGTTGCCGAGGAGCTGGGTGATCTGCCGCTGGCTCTGACGCAGGCCGCGGCCACCATCAACCATCTCGGTATCGACTACCCCGCGTACCTCGCCCTGCTCGCCGAACCCGGACGCCAGGCCTTCACCCGGATGCAGGGGCACGAATACCCGAGCCAGGTGCATCGGGCGATCCTGTTGTCGATCGATACCGCCGAGACCCCGACCGGCGATCGTGACCTCGACACCGTCGTGCGTGACCTGCTCGAGTTGGTGGCGATGCTGTCGCCCACGGGTGTGGCCCGCGAACTGCTGCCCGATTATGGTGGCCGCCGCGACGAGGTTGTCGGCCGCTGCGTGCAAGCCAGCCTGCTCACCCGCTCGGCCGACCGGACCGCGGTCGTCATGCACCGCCTGGTCGCGCGCGTACTGCGCGAACGCGCCGATACCGACGATGACGTAGCCCGGCTGCTCGACAAAGCTCTCGACCTGATCGCACCCCACCTGTTCGATACCAGCCCAGCCGGGATGCGGTGGCTCGCAGCCGCCAGGATCATCGATCACATCGACGCCATCACCGCCGCTCAACCCACCGACCGCGTCCTCGACAACATCCGGCGTCTGTTCGAAGCACGACACCAGGCCGCCAGGCAGCTGATCGCAGCCGCCGACCTCGCCCGAGGACTCGACCACATTCACCGAACACTGGCCGATATCGAGAACCACCTCGGCGGCGAGCATCCGCAGGCCCTGACCGCCCGCCACAATCTCGCTTTCGCCCATCACGCCGCAGGGCGGGTGGCGGAGGCCATCGATCTCTACGAGCAGCTCCTGCTCGACTGCGAACGCATCCTGGGGGCCGAATCCCCTCGCACGCTGATCACTCGCCGCAACCTCGCCTCCAGCTACCACGCGGCCGGGCGCACGGCCGAGGCCATAGACCTGTACCAACAACTTCTCCCCGATTACGAGCGCATCCTCGGGGCCGACCACCCCGAAACCCTGATCGCCCGCCGCAACCTCGCTTATTCCTACGAGGGGGCCGGTCGCAAATCCGAGGCCATCGACCTTTACCAACAGCTTCTCCCCGATTACGAGCGCGTCTTCGGGGCCGAGCACCCCCACACCTTGCTCACTAGACGCAACCTCGCCTCCACCTACCAGGGGGCCCGGCGCATGGCCGAGGCCATCGAGCTCTACCAACAGCTTCTCCCCGACTACGAGCGCATCCTCGGGGCCGACCACCCCGAAACCCTGATCACTCGACGCAACCTCGCTTACACCTACCAGAACGCCGGGCGTAAGACCCAAGCCATCGCCCTATACGAGGAGCTCGTGCCCGACTGCGAGCGCATCCTCGGAGCCGAACACCCCCATACCCTCACGACTCGCCGCAACCTCGCTTACACCTACGAGAAGGCCGGGCGCAGGGCCGATGCCATCGCCCTATACGAACAGCTGATACCCGACTGCGAGCGCATCCTCGGAGCCGAACACCCGCACACCCTCACGACTCGCCGCAACCTCGCTTACGCCTACCAGGCGGCCGGGCGCATGGCCAACGCCATCGACTCGCACCGGCAGCTTCTCGCAGACTCCGAACGCGCCCTGGGATCCGAACACCGCCACACCCTGAAGGCTCGCCGCGGCCTCGCCCAGATCTACGAGAAAGCCGAGCGCATAGCCGATGCCATCGACGTGTATGAGCAGCTCGTACCCGAATGCGAGCGCGTCATGGGAGCCCGACACCCCGAAACCATGACCGCCCGCCACAGTCTCGCCGACGCGTACGCCGCGGCCGGGCGCACGGCCGAGGCCATCGATCTGTACGAGCGGCTCCTTCCCGACCTGGAGCGGGCATCGGGCAAGGAAGCTGACTCGGTTCAGGCTCTGCGGGAAAGACTGGCCGCTGCCCGTGATCAAGGTGAGCGAGTTCTATGACTGCGCAAGCGGAGTGGCTCGGTAACCATGGCGCCGGACCCGGCATGCCGTTTGGTTGCCATTGATTTGCTGTGACTGATAGAACTCGTGGGATCGGGTAGACGAACGACATGGAATTACTGCTGATCGTCATACTGCTCATCTTTGTCGCCGTCATCATTCGGCGCAGGGTGTCCGGCAAACGACCGGACAGCCCCGAAGTTCCTGGTAACGACGGGGAGTAAGGCCGTCCATGGCCCCGGCGGTGGTGTCGCACCGAGCGCGACACCACCGGAGATCGGTGGGCGACCCCGACTAGACCACGGCGTCGGCGATTGCCGCTACGAAGTCGTTCAGGTCCGCGGGGCTACGGGAGGTGATCAGGGGCCACCCTTTCGCCGGCGAGATGACTACCGGGCGATCAACCCAGGAGCCGTCCGCGTTGATCACATCGGTGCGCAGCGAGTGATATGACGTCAGGGTCTTTCCTGGCAGCAGGTCGGCTTCGACGAGTAGCCATGGGCCGTGGCAAATTGCCGCGATGGGCTTACCAAGACCTGCGAAATTCTGCGCCAGTTGTACCGCCCGATCGGATACTCGCAGTTTGTCCGCATTCACGGTGCCGCCTGGCACGACGAGGATGTCGTAGTCCTCGACCTCGACCTCGTCGAGGGCTTTGTCCGGCTGCACAATGACGTCCTTATCGACGTCGTGCAGGACAGTCTGGACATCCGCGAGTTCGCGCGCCGCATGAGTGACATCCGCGCCACGTTCACGCAGCCAGCCGACCGGCATCAGCAACTCGTCCCGCTCGACACCGGTATTGGAGGTAATGAACAGCACGCGCACGTCGCTCAACTGGTCAGGCATAGCATCCCTTCTTCGTTGGCAACAAACACCTGGGACGTACCCGGGAGGGTACGACCCAAACGACAGCCGAGCCCATGATCACCAACGACATCAGCGGGTTTCGGCGAGAACCTGTTCGGCGATCTCGTCATGCAAGGTGACGCGGACCAGCGCCGCGGCCAGCGCCGCCGCGCGATTGTCGGGGGCGAGACGGGCGAGGCTGTCGGTATCGGCAGGCAAGTGGACTCGTTGCGCACCTCGGCGGGCGCGCTCGTCGAAATGCGGTCGGACCCAACTCCATACGTCCTGGATCTCACGCAGGAAAATGTCGCTACCGATCGGTCCGATGCCCTGGAATTCTTGCAGCAGTTGCGCCGCTCGCTTGGGGTCTCGGTCCGCGGCCTCGGCCAGGTTGCGTAGGTCGCCGTCGTATTTGTCGAGAACCAGGCAGGCGTTCGCGCCCAGGCGAGTTGCGGTGCTTTCGTCGTAACGTTTGTAGTGGCCCCGGCCGAGTGCGTCGACGAGCTCTTGCCAGCCCGCATCTGCTACTCGCCGCGGTGTGCGGTATCCGGTGGTGATCAGCTCTCGGGCCGCCGCAACGGCGATATCGGCGGAGATGCGAGTGCTCAGCAACTCGGCCAGCATCAGGAGTTGGAACAGCGGCGCGGGTTTGTCGGCGAGCGTGATACCCGCCTCCTCGGCGTAGCCGGTCCCTGCCCGGTCGAGCAATACATTCACCACGTCTCGCTGGCTCATTGCGCACTCCTTCGATGGTCACCGACCGCGTACCCGCGCGGCCGTGCTTCACACGGGCCGGACGCGGGTAGCTCAAACGGGTGACACGCTCGGCCGACGGTTTACCGGGCCGTTTCCGTCCAGGTGACCGGCAGTTCGTGGACGCCGTAGATATTCATGTCGGTCCTGAGTTTCACCTCGTCGGCGGGGATGGCGAGCTCGAGGGTCGGGAAGCGACGCAGCAGTCCGTCGAAACCGGCGCGCATCTCGATGCGGGCCAATTGCTGGCCGAGACATGTGTGGACGCCGTGGCCGAAGGACAGGTGCCCGCGGGCCTTGCGGTGCAGGTCCAGGGTGTCGGGGTTGTCGAAGCGCTTGGGGTCGTGGTTGGCGGCCAGCAGCGAGACGACGACGGTCGATCCCTTTCCGATTGTTTCGCCGCCGAGCTCGAGGTCCTCGGTGGCGTAGCGATAGAAGATGTCGGCTACCGACAGGTAGCGCATGAGCTCCTCGACGGCGTCGGGCACCAGATCAGGATCGGCACTCAGTTCGGCCAGCTGCTCGGGGTGCTCCAAGAGCGCGAAGGTGCCGAGGCCCAGCATGTTCGCGGTGGTCTCGTGGCCCGCGAGCAGCAGCAGGAAGGCGATGCCGGTCAGCTCCTCGATGGTGAGGTCGTCATTGCGGGCCAGGTCGGACAGTATGTCGTCGCCGGGTTCGGTGCGTTTGCGCATGACCAGCTCGGCCAGGTACGAGGTCATCGCGCCGTACGCGGCCATCTTCTCCTCGAGCGGTTGTTCCTTGACCAGGAACTTGGCCGAGTTGACCTGGAAGGTCGCCCGATCCTCGTAGGGGACACCGAGCATTTCGCAGATCACCAGCGAGGGCACCGGCAGCGCGAATTCCTTGACCAGGTCGACCGGCGGGGTCAGGCGCGCCATCTCGTCCAGTTGCCGCTCGGTGATGTCGATGATGTGCTCTTCGAGCTGCTTCATGCGCTTGACGGTGAAGGTGCCGGTGAGCAAGCGCCGCAACCGGGTGTGGTCCGGCGGGTCCATGGCGATGAACAAGCCCGGAATCTGCGGGGACGGTTCGGTCTGAGCGGGCATGTCAGGGAGATCCTCCAGAGTGTGGAGAATGCCGATGTCCTGGCGGGAGCTGAACCGGGTGTCGGCCATGAGCTGGCGGACCGCGTCGTAACCGGTGACGATCCAGCCCTCATGACCGTCAGGGAAGACCATGGGGCTGACCGGGCGAGCCTCGCGCAGCCGCGTTATTTCGCGGGGCGGGTCGAAAGGGCCCGCATTACGTTCGGTGGGCAGGCCGTGCGGGACAGGAACTGGTTGACTCATCGGGTTTGCCTTTCGTGGCGGTTGTTGAGCCGGAGACATGGTCTAGTCGCCGGAGACGATGGTGATCGCGCCGGAAGGGCATACCTGGACGGCCTCGCGGACGACCGGCCCGAGCTCGGGCGGGGGTGTGAGGTCCAGCGGCACCACCCGGCCGTCCTCGGCGTCCTGGTCGAACACTCCGGGAGCGGTCAGTACGCACATGCCGGCGCCGATGCAGCGCTCCCGGTTCACTCCGAGTTCCATCACTTACCACTCCTCACAGGCTGTTATGTCGACGGAGCTTGGTGCGCTAGGCGGCGGTGGTGTGCCGGATGATGATGTTGCCGAACGAATTACGCGCGTAGACCTGCACGGTGTCCTCGTTCTGCTCCGACCGGTCGACCGGTCGCATCCGGTTCTGCACGGTGCCGTGCTGGGCATTCGTTTCCACCCGCGCCGCGCTGCCCGGGTGGATACCCACCTCGAGCTCGCCCATGGCTGTCTCCAGTCGAAGCACGCCGCGCGAGGCCTCGCCGATCCGGATGTTGCCTTTGGCGGTTTTCGCGGTCACCGAACCGAGCGGGCGCTCGACGATGATGTCGCCCGCGGCTATCTCGAGGTCGCACTGACCGAGTTCGCCGGCGGCGAGCAATCGGCCGACACCGGCGGTGCTCTGGAGCCGGGAGCCGGTAGGCACCTCGATGGTCACCTCGATCGACGGGTTGCCGCCGAACGGGGTGTAGGTCCGCCAGTCTTTCGACATTTGCACGGTGAGGGTGCCTGCGACGAAATCGACCTTGGTCTGCTCGGCGGCGCGCACGTCACCCTTCTTGGACTCATCGGCCGGTCGGACTACGACCACGGTGTCGGCACGGTCGGAGGCGATAACCCTGACGTCACCGGAGAGCACGTCGACGGTGACTGCGATCGGTTCGGGTGTCTGAAATGTGGGCATGGTTGTACTCCTCAGCGGGTGAATCGGCTGGTGTGCGGAATGGGCGGCGGGGTCACTCTTCAGCCCGGAAGCAGCGCTTGCTGTGTTGTTCATGTGACTACTGTCGCCAGCCCAGCTGATACGGACCTGACACCGCCCTGACATGCCGGCTGACACGGTGTTCGGCCTGTTCACAGCGGGCAAGGGGCGACGAATAGCCACCGGACAACCGCCCACGGCAGAATGGTCCGGGTGCAGATCGGGATGCTTGGACCGTTGGAGATCCGACTAGATGACGGCGGATTGATCGAGGTACCGGGTGCACGATTACGGGCGTTATTGGTCGCCCTCGCACTCGAACCCGGTCGCATGGTCCCGAAAACGACGCTGGTCGACTGGATTTGGGGTGAGCAGCCGCCCGCCGACGCGGCGAATTCCTTGCAGGCATTGGTTTCCCGGTTGCGGAGGGTGCTGCCGGACGGGTCGCTCGACGGGCAGGCGGGCGGATACCGGCTGACCGTGGAACCCCGCGCTGTCGACGCCGTGCGGTTCGAACTGCTTCTCGACCAGGCCCGCGGCGGTGACGACGCGCAACAGGCCCAGCTGCTGCGCGAAGCCCTCGAACTGTGGCGCGGTGCGCTGATGCAGGACGTCGGTGTGCAGGACAGCCCAGCTTTCGAGACGATGATCGCCCGGCTCGATGGGCTGCGCCTCGCCGCCATGGAGGATCGATACGAGGCGGAGATCCGTCTGGGCCGGGGTATGGAGCTGGTTACCGAGCTGACCGAACTGTTGGCCCGGCATCCCACGCGGGAACGGCTCGTCGCCGCGCTGATGCGTGCGCTCGGCGCCGCAGGTCGTAGCAACGAGGCACTGATCGTGTATGAGCGTGCACGCGAGGCACTCGCCGACGAACTGGGCGTGGACCCCTCACCGGAGCTGTCCGCACTGCACGTCGCGCTGCTGCGCGGCGAATTCGGTGTCAGGGATGAAGGCCGCAAGACGAACCTGCGGGCCGAGTTGACCACCTTCGTCGGCAAATATGGCGACATCGCCGCCGTGCGCGAACTCATCTCGGAGCATCGGCTCACCACGTTGACCGGGCCCGGTGGCTCGGGGAAAACCCGGCTGGCCCTGGAGACCGCGCGGACGCTACTCGAGGACCTGCCGGACGGGGCCTGGTTGGTGGAACTGGCATCCGTCGGCGCAAGTGGCGACATCGCACAATCGGCGCTCGCCGCGCTCGGGCTCCGGGATGCGCTGCTCGGCGGCGCATCGAATGTGGAACCGATGGACCGGCTCATCGCCGCGATCCGCGAACGCGAAACGCTGTTGATCCTGGACAACTGTGAGCACGTCATCGAGTCCGCGGCGACGTTCTCCCATCGGCTGCTCGGGGAGTGTCAGCGGCTGCGGATCCTTGCGACGAGCAGGGAACCGCTCGGCATCACGGGTGAGGCGTTATGGCAGGTCGAGCCGCTGGCTTTGCCTACCGAGGACGCGGACCCCGGCGCGGTCGAGTCCTCCCCTGCCGTTCAGCTGTTGCGGGACCGGGCGGGCGCGGTACGCAAGGATCTCGCGACCGATGCCCGGGCACTGTCGACCATGGCGCGCGTGTGCCGGGCGCTGGACGGGATACCACTGGCCATCGAGCTGGCCGCGGCCAGATTGCGCACCATGTCCCTCGATCAGCTCGCCGACCGCCTCGACGATCGGTTCCGCCTGCTGACCGGCGGCAGCCGTACCGCCTTGCCGCAGCACCGCACTTTGCGAGCGGTGGTCGACTGGAGCTGGGAGCTGCTCACCGACACCGAACGGATGGTCTTGCGCAGGCTCGCGGTGTTCTCCGGCGGCGCGAGTCTCGAGGCGGCCGAGCAGGTCTGCGCGGGCACCGGGGGTGGACACGAAGGGCAGGAGGGCGGGAAAAGCACAGGGCAGGAGGGCGGTAAGAACGATGCGGTCGAGCAGTGGGAGGTGTTCGAGCTGCTGACCGCGCTGACCGAGAAGTCGCTGCTGCTCACCACCGGGGACAGCGGACCGCGCTATCGGATGCTCGACACGATCAAGCAGTACGCCCGGGACCGGCTCGTGGAGTCGGGGGAATCGGATCCCGCGCGCCGAGCGCATCTCGCGTACTTCACCGGACTCGCCGACACCGCGGAACCGCACCTGCGCCGCGCCGAGCAGTTGGAGTGGCTCGCCACGCTCGAGGTCGAGCACGACAACATCGCTGTCGCGATGCGTGGCGCGCTCACCGCCGACGACACGACCGGTGCGATGCGGCTCGCGGCGGCCGCGGGCTGGTACTGGTGGCTCAGCGGGCACAAGGCCGAAGGCATGGAGCTGATCACCGCCGCCGCCGACCTGCCCGGCGAAGTGGACGATGAGACCCGGGCCATGGTTTATGGGCTGGTCGTGCATTTCGTATCCTCCGGGCGGAATGACGCGTACCAGGTGGAGGATTGGATCCACAAGGCATACCGGTTCAGTCGGCACAGTCGGGCCCGCTACCCACTGCTGGCGTTCGTCGGCGCGCTGGAACGCATGTTGCAGGGGCCGGACGAGTTGCTGACCGCGTTCGACCCACTGCTCACCGACGATGACCCCTGGGTGCGCGCGCTGGCCCGGCTACAGCTGGGCAAGATGCGGATCGTGCTCGGCCAGGCGGGGCGGGATGTGGACGAGTATCTCGAGACAGCGCTCGCCGAGTTCCGGGCCATCGGCGAACGCTGGGGGATTTCGTTCGCGCTGACCGAGTTGGCGGATCGAATCGCCATGCGCGGCAAGTTCGCCGGTGCGTGCGACCTCTTCGATCAGGCGATCGCGGTGGTCACCGAGGTCGGCGCGATCGAGGATGTTGTCCGAATGCGGTCGCGGCAGGCGCAACTGTATTGGCTGTTGGGTGACGCGGAGGCGAGCGCGGCCGCCATGGCCGAGGCGCAGCGGTATGCGGATCGAGCCGCCTGGCCGTACGCACTGTCCGAATTGGCCTTGGCGAAGGCGGAGCTGGCCCGCTGGAGCGGCGACACCGAGCAGGCATACCGGCAGATCGACGTCGCGACAACCGTGCTTGGCAGCGATGCGGAGCAGGCCCACATCAGCGCGGTGATCCACGACCTGCTCGGATACCTCGCAGACGGTCTCGACGAGGCCCGCGAACAACACACCGTGGCCTTCCGGGCAGCATCCGAGGCGGGATACGCGCCACTTATTGCCCAGGTACTTGTCGGAATCGCTGACCTGGCACTGCGTTCCGACCAAATCGAGCAGGCCGTGCGGCTGCTCGCGGCGAGTGCCGGAGTACGCGGACTGCCCGATCTTTCCCAACCGGATGTCGACCGGATCGAGCAGGCAGCACGACTTCGCCTCGGCGAAGCGCGCTTCGCCGAGGCGACAAGGGAGGGTGCGCAGGCGAGCTGGCCTGAACTGGTCGCGACAACGCTCGCTTGTTGACATGGCAGTTGACCACCACAGGCGCCCGGCGAGGCCGAATCGGGTGGCATCCAATGTGCTTCGACTGGTCCCGGACGGCCGGATTCCGCGATTCATGGCATAGTTGTCTATTGAGACCGGGCGAATCACAGTGATCTGCACGGCTCACCTACAGAGAAGAAGTTGTAAATAACATGGCTCAAGGCAGTGTGAAGTGGTTCAACGGTGAAAAGGGCTTCGGCTTTATCGCCCAAGACGGAGGCGGCCCTGACGTCTTCGTGCATTACTCGGCTATCGGCGGGGCTGGTTTCAAGTCCCTCGAAGAGGGCCAGCGTGTGGAGTTCGAGGTAGGCCAGGGCCAGAAGGGTCCGCAGGCACAGGACGTCCGCGCTATCTGATTCAGCGTGACTTGCAGAGGCTCCGCACCATCGAGGTGCGGGGCCTTTCTCGTTTGTGTGGCCACCGAGTATGGGCCGCGGACCCGGCACTCGCAGGCGACGAGGAGCGGAACTTACGTTTCCGTGTCGGCGACTATCGGAACCGGGCAGAAGATGCCACAACGGTTGTGCCTCCCGAGGTCCACGTCGGACACTGGCTCGGTATTGCCCCGAATGCCTTGGGAGACAACATGACCGAATCCGTCATCCAGCTGCCGACCGCTGGCGAGTCCATTCTCGACACACACGATCGCATTCGTAGTGCCGGTGAGATCGTTCCCATCGAACTACCGGGCAATGTCCCCGCGTTCATAGCGGTCAGCCATCGGGCCGTGTCCGAGGTGCTCGACGACAAGCTGTTCGCGAAGAACGCCGGGCACTGCCCCGCCCTTCGCGACGGCACCATTCCCGCCGACTGGCCCTTGCGTGCGCTGACCGACATGACGCACATGCTCAACCAGGACGGTGTGGCACACCGGCGGCTGCGCAAGACGATCAACAAGGCGTTCACCCCGGCCAGGATCGCGGCGCTGGAGCCGCGCATCGAGCAGATCGCGGCCGAGCTCATCGACAACTTCCCTGATAGCGACGAGGTCGATCTGATCTCGACCTACACCACCCCGCTACCGGTTCGGGTGATCTGCGAGCTGTTCGGTGTACCCGAAAACGAGCAGCCGCAGCTGAAGGGTTGGACGCTGACGATCGTGTCGGCCACCAGCACCGGCGAACAAGCGCACGCGGCGATGGCGGCCATGATCGGTTACTTCACCGAGCTGCTCGAACGCAAACGGCGCGACCCCGGCGACGACCTCACCTCCGCGCTGCTCGAGGCCAACGAGGAGAACGAGCTCACCGACGAGGAGCTCGTCAACATGCTGTGGCTGGTAATCGTGGCCGGACACGAGACCACCGTGCACCTGCTCGGCAACGCCGTGGTCGCGCTACGGGAATTCCCCGAACAGCTCGCTCTCGCCCAGGCCGAGAATCGCTGGGGCGACGTGGTGGAGGAGGTACTGCGCTACCGCTCATCGGTGGTCGGCGCGCTCATGCGCTACGCACGCGAGGATGTGACGGTCGCCGGAGTCGAGATCCCGGCGGGCAGCATGACGCTCTGGCACGGCGGCGTCGGCCGCGACTCCCAGCGCTACCCCGACGCCGACGCCTTCGATATCGATCACGAGCACCGCGACCAACTCGCTTTCGGACACGGACCGCACTTCTGCCTCGGCGCGCCGCTTGCCCGATTGGAAAGCCGGATAGCCCTTTCCGCGCTGTTCAACCGATACCCCGATCTGACCCTGGCCGTCGATCCGGCCGACATCGAGTACTTCACGCAAATCAGCACGGTCGGTCCTGTCCAGCTGCCAGTGCGGCTGAAGCCGGCGTTGTAGCGGCGGAGACCATCGCCGATCAGCGCATGCCGGTCACGGCCGCTGGTCGGCGATCTCCGCGAGCCTGCGGCGCCGAAAATCCCTCGGCGCCTGGCCGAATCGCTCCTTGAACGCGGCGGAAAACCAGCTGGGTGTAAATCCGCAGCGGGTCGCCAAGTCTCCGATACTCGAGGTCGCGCGCGGGTCCTCCAGCAGTTCGCGCGCGGTCCGCAGCGCCTCGTCGCGGCGCACATCGCGAAACGTGGTCCCGGACTCCTGCAATACCGCACGCAGCTGTCGAGGCGACCAGCCGAGTGCGTGCGCGACCGCGGGCAACCGCACATCACCGCGCCCGATGGTTTCGCGCACATACCGCCGAATGCTCTCCGCCACCTCGGCGTGATCGGCCCGCATCGGCTGCGTGTCACCGACGGCCACCATGCACAACAGCTCGGTGATCCGATCACAAACCGCGTTGAAATCCCGATCCGACAGATCTGCCTGTTCGGCGTGTGTACTCAGGATCATGTCGTTGGCGATCCGGCCGAGGCCGCGAGTCATATCGACCACGACGCGCATTGGTCCGCGCGGCTCGAGCCGATGATCGATCTCCGTGCGCGGCACCTGGAAAGCGAACGCCGTCGATTCGGGGATATGCAGTCGGCAGGCCACATCCAGTCCGGCTACCGTCGCGGTACCGGGTGGAACCCGCATGACATCGTCGCCGAACCGCATCGAGTACACGCCTTGCTGAGGGACGACGATCCAATAGAAGTCGTCGCCAGGGACATCACGGACATGCGTCCGCGTCCGATTACACGTCCTGAGTCCACGCTGATCCCACCGCAGCAGCCGATACACCGCCGTCTCCTGAGCAGTCAACGCCGCGGTCCAGATCTCGGGATCGCGGTATTGATGATCCATGGGAACGAAACCGTTGGCGAGCTCCGTCCATGAGTCAGGATTGTTCGCGGGAATGCCGTACCAGCGCATGGCGACCACCCAATCGCTCTAGTCTCAGCTGTATCTCGTTGCCCGGTAACATAATACGGCCGCTCACCCTACCGGTGCACCGCGACGGCGGCGGCCGGGGTCGCGGTGTCAGGTCTGCGCCGGGACGATGACGATGTCGGTGCCGTTGGCGAGCACCTCGGTCGCGGTGAGCCCGAACAGCGTTCGGAAGGTGTCGCTGAAATGGCTGGCGGAAGCGAAGCCCGCGTCGACCGCGGCGCGGGTGAGGTCGACGCCGTCGGCGACGGCGCCTGCGACCGATAACAGCCGTGCCCACAAGCGGTAGCGTCGGAAACTGGTCCCGGTGTTGGCCGAAAACAGGTGCAGGAAACGGGAAGTGGAGATCCCGAGGTCGGCGGCCAGGTCGGCGGCCGCGAGTCGCCCAGCGGGCTGGTCGACGATCGTGTTCAGCACGGCTCGGATCCGTTCGTCGATCGCCGCTCGCGCCTCGTCGCCGACGATGATCCGGCGCAGTTCCCGAGGGTCCGGAAGGCCGGACTGATTCAGGTGGGCGATCAGCGTCTGCTCGTCCCGGTGCTTCGCCGCCACGGGCGTGGCCGGCTCGCTCATCGCGGCTCGCAAGTGGGCGGCGGCCACCGAGCGGGGATCGAGATAGTAGAAGAGCACCCGTCCGCTGGATTCGAGTTTGTGTGTCGTGCGCGCTGGAATCAGCACACTGCGCCGCTGCCATCGTCCACCGTCCGGAGTGCGGACCGTGACCGCGGCGTCGACGCCGAGCACGAAGCACTGCACCGGCGTCGAATGGGTATCCAGTTGGAACGACTTGCCCAGGTACGCCGCCTGCCCCTGCCAGAGCCAGAGTGTGCGCTCGCCGACGCGGCGGGAGGTGCCCGACTCGACCGTCATAGTCGTCATCATCGCACTGGATATGTCGGGAACGGGCATGTCAGGCGACACCGAGCACGAGCGCCGCGCCCATGACCTCGACCAAGCAGTAGAACCAGATCGGATAGAAACGCATCCCGCTCTCGACCAGCCGCGACACGATGCGGCCGCCCGCCATGCCCGCCAACGCGAACCCCACTGTCAGCGCCGCCCCGGTACGCAACTCACCGGCGCCGAATGCCGACCAGAACAACACGCTCGCGACGGCCACGCCGAAACCGCCGTACACCGCGCGAATCTCCGACCGGCTCACCGCAGTTGGCACCGACAACCCGAATGGCCGTGCCAGCGCGGCGGGGGCGGCCAGCGCGTACAGTCCCATCCCCGCGAACAACACACCGACTAGGGCGAGCACAGCGGTTCTCATCGCAGCCCCGCAACCAAGTGCCCCTGCTCGACAGCGCGCTCATCCCGGAGCAGCGCGACTCCGCCCCCGAGCGCCACCAGTCCCGCGACGTCGAATGCCGCCACACGCACCGGTCCCGGCCCGACCGGACCTCCGACGATCACCAGAACGAGAAAGCCGCCGAAGCTGATCGCATTGGCGCACACCGCGATCGGTCGCAACGCGGGACGGAAGACCGCCACCAGTAAACCGATGCCGACAACGGCGAACAGCACGGCCCGATGCCGCAACACCACCTCGAGATCGCGGCCCGCCGGAGCTATGCCGTAGGCCGCGTACATTCCCTGCGGTGCGACCGCACCGATGGCAGGCACGGTATTGAGCAACCCCGCGATGGCCAACAAGGCCCGCCCGGCATGTCGTCGCATGATTCTCCTGGGATCGATGTCCCGCGATCCTCACACTCGACGCAATGCTCGCGCTTCCGAAAACCTGCTACCGCGGCGAATAGACGCGACATCCAACCCCATCGCGCCGGTCCAGCGCTCTGGCCCCGCCCGTGCGATATGCGGCTACCCGTGCTGCACGTTCTCCCGGAAGTACTGGTTGTTGTTTCCCATCATGTTGCCGGGCGGGTTGTATTGGGCGACAACGTATTGCCCGCCTTCTCCGCCGGTGTTGCAGGCGACCCCGACACCGAGCTTCGTGCTCGCCTTCCAGACCACCTGCGTGAAATGCCCTGTCTGGCTGGAGAACCCGGGTTTGTTGAAGTCGTAGTCCTTGATCTCGTCGTACCACGCTTTCGTCGCCGAGGAGCCGGTGTGCCTACCGCCCCACATAGCAGCGAGGTTCTCGCCGTTGCCCGACCCCTTCGAGTGCTCGAAATTCTCCGTACCGGCCAGATTGTCGGCCCATTTCTGGGCCGAAGCCGACACCGCCGGGTCGAGCACCATTTTCGGCGCACCGTGTTTTGCCCGGTACTGGTTGTGGGCATTGAGCATGTCCTCGGCGAATGCCGCCCCGCCACACTCGGAATCCACTCCAGCGGTGGCCTCACCCGCCCCGCCGACGGCCGCGGCCATCAGCACGGCAACACAAGCCGACAAAAACCGTCCACGACGCATATCGATCTCCCGGGTGAGTAAGCGAGACGAGCAAGAAGCCAACGACGAAACAGCGGCCCCCACCGGCAAATCCGGCAAGGGCGCTGAGATGTTGAACGATCAACCTGCTACTTGTCAAGACAACCGCTATCCGTCGCGTGGACGCACTCGGCTTAGGCAGCGTGAACAGACCGGAGCTTCTCATGGGCGAGAAGACCCGGACCGTGTGACTATCTTCACTCAGATGAACGGGCGTCCGGTCCGTTCCGTGGCGATGACGCCGAACCTGCCCTGACTTTTCAGGTGCGCGGTTCGAATAACCGCAGATTCGGCTGACGTTGTCCGTGGTGCAGTTCGCGTGCCGGAGGAGACGCATCGTGAGGGACTACTCGCAGCAGGTGCTGAGCGGCGAGGGCAGCAACGATTACGCCCGCTACATGAGAACCGACGCCTTGCTCGCACTCCAGCGGCACCCAGAGGAGGTGCTGCACCGCGACGAGTTGCTGTTCCAGATCGTCCACCAATCGACCGAGTTGTGGCTGAAACTGGCCTGCTCGGAACTACGCGAGGCGACCGCAGACATCCAGCGCGGTGAGCTGGACAGCGCTACCGCGCTGCTTGCTCGAGCCTCGCTCGCAGTTGAACTGGTGACCGATCAGCTGGAGATGATGCGTTACCTGTCACCGTGGGACTTCCAGACCATTCGCACGGTGCTCGGACACGGTTCGGGGGCCGACTCGCCCGGCTGGCTGTCGGTGCGGCGGGACAGTCGCGCTCTCGGCCAAGCCTTCGCGGCGCTTGTCGCGAAGCGCGGGATCGACCTGGCCGAGACGTACCGCGCCGAGCGGAAGGGGGAGATCTACCGGCTGGCCGAAGCGATGATCGAATGGGACGAGCGGGTCTCGCTGTGGCGAGTGCGGCACTACAAAGTCACCACTCGCATCATCGGTCACCAGGTCAGCGGCACGCAGGGTACCCCGGTGGAGATGCTGACCAAGCTGATCGCGCACAAGTTCTTTCCCGAACTGTGGGAGGTTCGCACCCATCTGACCGACACCGGGCCAATGGCTGAGCCGCAGGGCGAACCCATGCAAACCAGTTCCCCATGAACGTCCTTCCCGCGGTGAGCCCGGAGGCGTTCCGCGCGCGCTTCCCGATGCTCCGGCGGACTGTGCACCTGGCCAGCTGCAGCCTGGGAGCCCGTTCGGTGGAGCTCGACCAGGCGATGGCGCGGATGCTGGACGAGATGACCCTCGGCGGTGCGCCGTGGGAGGTGTTCGAACGTCAGGTGAGCGAGGCCCGTCATCGGTTCGCCGCGCTGATCGGGGCCCGGCCCGACCAGGTGGCCGTGGTGCCCAACGCTTCGGTCGGCGCCTACCAGGTCGCTTCCACTCGGGACTGGCAGGCTCGCCCGCGAATCGTCACCACCACGACGGAGTTCCCGTCCATTGCTCACGTCTGGCTCGCCCAGCGCCCGTGCGGTGCCGAGGTCGTGCACGCCGCTCACTCCGTGGACAGCTATACCGCGCTGATCGACCGCAAGACCAGGCTGGTGTCGGTGCCGCTGATCAGCTACCAGGACGCGGCCCGGCTGCCGGTCGCCGAGGTGGTGCAGGCCGCGCAGGCGGCCGGGGCCGAGGTCTTCGTCGATGCCTATCAGGCGGTGGGCGTGGAACCGGTCGACGTCACACGCCTCGGCTGCGATTTCCTCGTCGCCGGGACCGCGAAGTATCTGTTGGGACTACCCGGCCTCGCCTTTCTCTACGCCCGCACACCCGAGCGTGCCGACCACACACCACGTCTCACCGGCTGGTTCGGCCGGGTCGATCCGTTCGACTTCGACCCACTTCGGCTGGATTTCGCGGCGTCTGCCACGCGGTTCGAGACCGGCACGCCGGGGGTGCCCGCCTGCTACGCCGCCAACGCCGGGCTACGCCTGATCGGCGAGCTGAATCTTTCCGCGGTCCGTGACCACGTGAGTCATCTCGGCGAGCTCGCGCGCAAGCAGCTGACCGAGCAGGGCGAGCAGGTGCGTACCTTGCCGCCCGCACAGCGGGGCGCCCACATCGGACTTGTCGACCCCGACCCCGTCGGGCTCGGCCGCCGACTGGCCGAACGAGGCATCGCGGTCAGCCCCCGCGGCAACGTCGTCCGATTGTCGTTCCACTACTACAGCGATGCCGAGGACGTCGCTGCACTCTGCGCGGCCCTGCGCGACGATCGGCTCTCGCGAGGGCGCTTGCCCTGATCCATGCCGTCCCGAACCAAGAGGCAGGCTCCATGTGCACGGCTGAGTTGACATCGTGGTTACACGAACCGAACTCCCAGCGATTCCCATACGAGGCCGTCATCCGCGCCTATCACAGCGTCGGTAAGCACTTCGTGCCCACCGATGTGCTGAAACTGCTCGGCGAGGCCCGCGCTGTGCTACCGGGATTGCATGGACCGTGGCCCCGTTTACGAACGCTCGCGGCATTTCTCGACATCGCGCTGGACAAGTCGGACAACCGCTACGACTATCCGACCTACCTAGCCCTCTCACTACTGGAACTACCAACGGCCGATGACCAATTGGAGCAGGCGTCCTTCGCACGCTCCCGATGCGACCGGCTCACAGCGCAACTCGTCGCCGACGCACTGGCCTTCGAGCTGGCCGCGCTCGACGAACAGACCACGCTGCTGCCGAAGATGCGACCGGTACCGGGGCTGGTCGCAAAGCGCGTCTGGCACGGGCTGCGGTCGATCCAGCCAGCGCTGGCGCGAATGGCGCTGGACGGTGGGCTGACGGCCATCGAGCATGCAGACCAGGCACGCCAGGCCTGTGCGGTGGTGTACGCCGACATGTCGTTAACGGAGCGGCGCACCTTGCAGCTCAGTATCCTGCCAGTGCACACGGTGCACGACGAGTACTTGTTCCTGCGAGTGTTGCAAGCGTTCGAAACTACGTTCGCGCTGCTGGCCATACACCTGCGCGGGGCCGTAGCGAGTCTGACAGCCGGCGAAGTGGACCGAGCCATGTACTTCGTCACCAGTTCCGAGACGGCACTGCGCGAGGCGGCGCCGCTGTTCTCGATGCTTGCGACGATGCAGGTCGAGTCATTCCGGACCTTTCGCCAGTTCACCGAGGGCGCGAGCGCGATACAGTCGCGCAACTACAAGATCGTCGAGTCGCTGTGCCGACGTCCGGACGCCGAGCGCGTCGACTCACCCGCATACCATTCGGTGCCCGAGGTACTCAGCCGAGTGATGGCCGGGCAGCACATGACCCTCGACGACGCCTACGCGCAAGCGTGCCGCTCCGGCGATCTCGCCGAATCAGACCAGGTGCGGCTGGCCGCGGCGATGGCGGATTTCTCCACCACTCTGGTTCGCTGGCGCAACGCCCACTACCGGCTGGCGGTGCGGATGCTCGGCGACGCCACCGGCACCGGCTATACCGAAGGCACCCCGTACCTGGCGGCCGTGCGAAACATACCGGTCTTCGCCACGGTCGATTCGACAGGCCGAGTTCGGAGTCGATCGACATGACAGAGAACCCTGTTTCGACCACCGCCGCGACAAAACAGCTTCCCACCGGCCTTGCCTTGGTCTTGGGGATGGTCGCGGGTGGTGTCCTTGCCTCCCAGATACGCATCAACGCCTCGCTCGGGCAGCGCCTGGACTCGAGCCTGCTCGCCGCGTTGATCTCTTTTGCCGTCGGTCTCACCGTTTTGTCGCTGGTAGTCGCGGCGAGGCCCGCGAGCCGCGACGGCCTTCGCCGACTGAGGGCCGCGCGACTGCCCGCCTGGCAATTCCTCTCGGGTGTCATCGGCGCCTGCTCGGTGACCACGTTCATCGTGGTGGTGCCGACCATCGGTGTCGCGGTGTTCACAGTGGCGGCGGTGACCGGGCAGATATTCGGCGGATTACTGGTCGACCGGCTCGGTGTCTCCCCGAACGGCAAACGGCCGCTGACGGCCATGCGCGCCGCCGCCGCGGCGCTCGCCGTCTGCGGCATCGTCGTGACCCAGCTGGGCAAACCGGTCGGCGACATCGAAGTAGCGCTCATCGCGCTGGCCTTCTTCGTCAATGTGGCGGTGGCGCTCCAGATGGCCCTCAACGGGCGCCTGATCAAGGCGGCCGGCGACGCGATGGCCGCCACCACAGTGCATTTCGGCCTTGGGCTCGTCACAATCGTCCTGCTGCTCGCGTGCTCCGCCGCCTTCGGAGGTTTCTCGCCGCATAGTTGGCCGACGGACTGGTGGTTGTACAGCGGTGGCGCGATCGGGGTGGTGTTCATCGCAGCCCTGGCGATCTGTGTGCGCGCGCTGGACGTATTCCTGGTCGCGCTCGCCATCAATGGGGGGCAGCTCCTCGGGGCCCTGCTCATCGACGGCCTGCTGCCGGACGGCCCCGGCGTCACCGGCTTCCTGATCGCCGGAGCCGTGCTGGCTATCGGCGCGGTGGTCGTCGGGGGAAATCCGAGGCTTGCGAAATTCGGAAGGAAGCCAGCAGATGCGAGCGAAGTTTGACGCCACCGGCGAGGTGGCGATCATTACCGGTGGCGCGTCCGGTATCGGCGCTGAGCTCGCCAGGGGCTACGCCGCCGCCGGCGGAACCGCGGTGGTGTTCGACGTCGACTCCCTGCCCGATATGGATCTCGATTCCGGACGGGTGCTGCATTTTTCGGTGGATGTGAGCGACCGTGCCGCGGTCGTGACCGCGGTAGCCCACGTGGTCGACACCTTCGGTCGCATCGATGGCCTGATCGCCGGTGCCGCGATACAGCCGCGGGTCGATCTCGTCGAGACCCCGGCGGAGCTGTGGGAGCGGACCATCGCCGTGAACCTCAACGGCGTTGTCTGGGCCTGCCAGGCTGTCGTACCCCAAATGCTCACCCAGCGGTCGGGCGCGATCGTGGCCTACTCATCCGGACTCGCCAGGTTCGGGCGGGGGCAGGCGGCGGCCTACGCGGCCAGTAAGGGAGCCATCGAACCGTTCGTCAAGTCTCTTGCCGCGGAGGTTGCCGAGGCCGGCATCCGCGTCAACGTGATCTATCCCGGAGTCATCGACACCGAGCAGTTCCAGCGTGCCAACCCCACCGGCTCCGAACGCGAGCATTGGCAGCGGACAACCGGCATCGGAACGCCGGCGGATGTCCTTGGCCCGCTGCTGTTTCTGCTATCCGATGCGGCGACCATGTCCGGGTCCACGCTGACGCGGGACCGGGCTTACCCACAAACAATGAGGGAGAGCACCGATGGCGAGTGAGCTGCCGGTCGGCATTGTCGGGGGCGGGCCGGTCGGCCTGATCACCGCGTTGGGCCTGGTCCGATACGGCGTGCCCGTTGTCGTCTTCGAGGAGGACGGCGCGTTGTCCCACGACACGAAGGCAGGCACGACCCTGACTCGCACACTGGAGGTGCTGCACAGGTACGGCGCGCTCGACGACGTTCTGCGGCAGTCGGTCCGCATAGACGAGATCGGCGAGGTGGACCGTGCCACCAACGCGGCCAAGCCAGGCGTGGAAATGGGCTCACTCACCGAGGACACCCGATTTCCCTTTGTCGTCAACGTCCCGCAGCAGGCGATGGAGCCGGCACTGGCCGGTCGTCTCGACGCGCTTTCGCCGGGCGCGCTCCGGCATGAGCATCGCCTCACGGCCTTCCGCGAGGAAGGCGATCACGTGGAAATCACGTTGCAGACTCCGACCGGCGAGCGCACGGAGCGGGTGAGCTACCTGCTCGGCTGTGACGGCGGGCGATCAACGGTCCGCAGGCAGCTGAAGATTCCCGCGCCCGGTCATACGCGTGAGGAGCGGTGCGCGTTGGTGGATGTGAAGGTCGATCTGGATGTCTCCAATCCCCGCGACTACCCCTATCTCGCCTACTTCGCCGATCCCGACGAGTGGATGATCCTGGTTCGCCAACCGCACTGTTGGCGTTTCGTTTTCCCGCTCGCACCGGGCAAGCCCGAGCCGACCGTTGCGGAGCTTCGAGAGAAGGCGACCCACTTCATCGGTGCGGTGGACGAACTCGAGGTGCTCGGCAGCAACGTGTATTCGGTGCACCATCGGGTGGCCGACCGGTACCGCGCCGGACGGGCCTTCCTGCTCGGCGACGCCGCGCACCTCATCACCCCCATGTGGGCGCTCGGTCTCAACACGGGAGTCCTCGACGCGTCCAACCTGCCCTGGCGGTTGGCCTGGGTGCTACGGGGCTGGGCCGACGACACACTCTTGGATGGCTACGAGACCGAGCAGCTGCCCGTGGCCTTGCGGGGTTCTGGTCAAATGGCGCAGGCCGCATACGAACAGATGCAGAAGGCCAGCGCCGGCGGCCCGGTCGGAGCCGGCACCTGGGGAACCGCGATGACCCGCGGTCTGCTCGGCGTGCGGCTGCCGGTGGCCGAGGCAGGCGATGTATCGATCGTCCGTGGCGGCGATGCGCCGCGGCCGTTGGTAGCCGGCGATCGGCTGCCGGACCTGCCGCTCTTCGGCGACAGTGGGCGAACCTATCTGCACGACCTGGCGGCGGACTCATTCGTAGCGCTGTACTTCACCGATACCCGTCGCGGCCCCGAAATTCCGCCGCAGCACTCACCCGCGCTGCGGCACTACGCGGTGAGTCGATGGGATGCGCCACACGACAGTGGATTACGCGACCGGGCCCTGTTCGACCCGGCGGATAGGGTGCGCAGGCGGCTGGGCATCACGGGCGACACTCTGGTTCTCCTCCGCCCGGACGGACATGCCGCGGCGGTCGCCGACTGGGACGCGCGCGAGCAGGGCGTGCCGCTGGCGGTGAAGCTTTATCGCGACGTCACCGGCCGGTATCCCGTCGACTGAACCGCTCGCGCGTGCACACGCCGAACGACTGCGAACGCTGGACAATGCCCGCCGACATGCAACGCCGCACGCAATGTCCTGCGATGGCTCTACTTCGACGCGGAGTCGATGTCGAACTGCAGGATCCCGTCGACTCCCCGGAGGAATGTGTCGCAGACCTCGGTCGGTCCCGACAGGCATCCCGAGGCCAGCGCACCATCTCGCAGCATCACGAAGTGTCGGCCCGCTAGCTCCGGCTTCGCCTCACCGGCCTGGGCGAACAAGTCAGCGATAAGGCCGCGGAACCATTCGCGGTGGGCGAGGACCATCTGATGCACAGGATGTACGGGGTCCGGATACTCCGCTGCCGCGTTGAGGAAGGCACATCCGCGGAAGTGGTCCGACTGGATACCCTCGGCGATCGATTCGGCGACGGCTCGCAGGACGTCAACGACCGGTAGGCCGCTGGTGACGGCCTTGTCGACGCCTTCGCGCTCCATGTCGTGAACGCCCTGCAAATACGCGACGACGAGGTCTTCCTTGCTGGGAAAATGCCGATACAACGTGGCGCGGGTGACCTTCGCCTCCGCGACGATCCGATCGATCCCCACAGCGTGCAGGCCCTCCGCGTAGAAGAGCCGGGTGGCCGTCGCGAGCAGCCTCGACCGCGCTTCGGAGACCTGGCCTCGAGTGTTGTGCACCACCCGATCGAGCCTAGCGGATAGAACGATCGGTATCTCTGATGGTTTGCACACACACAGAGATAGAACGCTCGGTTCCGTCTGCTGCCGCTGATGAGATCCATATCGACCACGACGGTAGATAGAACGATCTGTCTTGACATTGCGGGCCGCGCGCACGAGACTTCGCAAGACCGATCGTTCTATCTCAGTTGATAATCGAAAGTGAGACTTTATGTCCATCGATGCCACCGGCACCGACACTGTCGCCGCCCACCGCAGTAGCGCCAAGGGGCTGCGCGACCTCTATTACGCCCGCTTCGGATTCGCCATCGTCTGGGCGGGTCTGATCACGCTGGCGGCTCCGGCGCTCCCCGCGGTCGGGGTTGCCGCCCTGGTGGTGATCTATCCGTTGTTCGACGTTGCCGCGGCCGTGATCGACTACCGCACTTCGGGCGCCGAAGGTCCACGGGGCGCGCTGTACATCAACATGGTGTTGAGCCTGCTCGCGGCGACCGGATTGGCCGCCGCGTTTACCTCCGGCATTCCCGACGTCCTCCGGGTGTGGGGCATCTGGGCGATTACCGCCGGCATTGTGCAGTTGGTCGTCGCGATCTTGCGCTACCGGCTCGGTGGCCAGTGGGCGATGATCCTCAGTGGCGGGATCTCGGTCTTGGCAGGCGGAAGCTTCATTCTGCAGGCCGGCGGGCCCGATGCGTCGCTCAGCAAGGTCGTCGGGTACGCAACGTTGGGCGGCATCTTCTTCCTGATCTCGGCGATCCGCCTGCACCACGTCATCAAGGGGCAGTGATCGGTCCCGATGTCGCCGAACTTGTTGCACGCGAACACGATCGCCATCATCGGCGAAGATCCCGCTGGACCGCCTCTGGCACACGGTCCCCGCACCGCCCGAATTGCGCGAAATGCCGGAGCCACAGCGAATCCGGAGTGAACAGTTGCTGATCGCCGCGTGAGTCGCCGCATGGAATCAATGAACCTGCGATAGCGTCGACGGCGGCATTTGCCAACTGATATCTGATGGAAGGAACTACCGAATGGCGTTCGAGGCCAAGGGAACTATCGGCGACCACTACAACGAAGCCGGCGGTGCGTCGAGCCCGCTGGGCGAGCCGACCTCGGATGAGCAGGACGCTCCTAACGGCGGCAAGTACCAGGAATTCACCGGCGGCGTCATCTATTTCAGCCTCCCGACTGGCACCTACACCGTGTACGGCGCTATCCGTGGGGCGTGGGAGGCCGAGGGCGGCGCGGGCGGCCGACTGGGCTACCCGACTTCCGACGAGCAGGACATCGAGGGCGGAAAGATCAGCCACTTCGAGCATGGCTCGATCAGCTACTCGATCGCTGACGACAAGACGACGGTCAACGCGAACTAACGCTACAAGCCACGTGCGCGGGCACTGACCTGACAGTTGGTGCCCGCCACGCCACGTAAGACTCGTCGCCCCGGCGCGGGGCCTCGACGACGGTTCGGCGCGTCGAGCGGCTGGTCAGGACTCGCGGGCAGCGGCGGAGCCGCATCGGTTCGAATCGACACCACGGACGAAACCTCCTACGTCCCTGGCAAATCTGCGCACTGTAGACGAACACGCGGAACAAATGTCGGCTATCGCGCAAAGGGCACGGCGACGGTACACCCTGGTTACCCTGAGGTGATGCGACTCCGGTTTCGTCGGTATGCCCTCGCTGCACTCGCCGTTGCTGCGTCGACTCTGCTGCTGTGTACGAACTCTCAGGCGGCCCCGCCGATTCAATCGGCCGCTGCCATAGCGCCGGTGGACCCCGGCTTCCTCTGGGGTGTCGCCGCCTCCGGCTTCCAATCCGAAGGCCATGCGCCCGACAGTAATTGGACGCGGTACATCCCTTCACACCACGACTACGACGCGCTCGACGATTCGGTCGACTTCTACGACCGCAACGCATCGGACATCGACTTGGCGGCCGCGCTCGGCGTACGGGTCTTCCGGATCGGGATCGAGTGGGCGCGATTGCAGCCCGCGCCGGGCGTCTGGGACGAGCGGGCGTTCGGCTTCTATGATGCCGTCATCGCGAATATCGTGCGGGCGGGGATGCGTCCGATGATCACCCTCGACCACTGGGTGTACCCGGGCTGGGCGGTGGATCGCGGTGGCTGGCGCAGTCCGGGCATGGTCGAGGATTGGCTGACCAATATGCGTGCGGTGGTCGATCGCTATGCCTCTCGCAATCCGCTGTGGGTCGCGGTGAACGAGCCTGCCGCGTATATCTCGCACGAGGTCCGCAGGGGCGCCGCCGACGCGGGCGAGATGCAGGATCGAGTCGCCCAGGCGCACAACGCCATCTACGACTACATCCACCAGATCCAGCCGGGGGCGCAGGTGACCAGCAACGTCGGCTACGTCGCAGGGGCGGAGGCGGAGGTCAACGGGGGCTTCCTCGACCGCGTCGCGAACCGGCTCGACTATGTCGGCATCGACTACTACTTCGGCTACGACCCGGTGCAGTCACTGCTCGGATCCATCACCAGAGCCATCGGATCCTCGGTTCCGAACATGCCGGGCCAGAACATCTGGGACCTGCCCTTGCGCACAGAGGGTATCTACTATGCGCTGCAATATTATTCGCGTCGTTTCCCGGGCAAGCCGCTCTACATCGTCGAGAACGGCATGCCCACCGAAAACGGTCGCCCCCGCGGCGATGGCTACTCCCGCAGCGATCATCTGCGCGACACCGTCTATTGGATCCAGCGCGCCAAGGCCGACGGCATGAATGTCATCGGCTACAACTATTGGAGCATCACCGACAACTACGAATGGGGCAGCTACACACCACGTTTCGGTCTCTACACCGTCGACGTGCGAACCGACCCAGCCCTCGTTCGCCGCCCCACCGACGCGGTCGGCACCTACACCCGACTCGTCGACGAGGGCGGTGTCCCCGCAGGCTATCGCCCCACCCGCAGCCCAGCCCTCTGCATCCTGGTCGACCCACCGGCCAGCTGCCTGACCCTGGTCGCGGTGCGGTAGACGCGCCCCGTCCGGAGATCGCCACGGCCCGCGAGCTGTGCGACCACCTGCTCGGCCGCACCGATGACCAGGAATTATGCGGGCTAGTGGGTGCGTGCCAGCGTCACACCGAGGCCGTCGATACGGAAGTCGTGGTCCAGGGTGAAGAAGCGGCCGCCACGATCCACCGCCAGCATCTCGTCGTCGTCCGCGGAGGCTCCGACGACCTGACCCACCAGACATTCGGGCAGCGACATGACATGCCAATCCCCCTGGGCGGCGGCTTCTTTCACATAGAGCATGCCATCACGCGCGGTGAACGCCCAGCGGCGATTGAAGGTCTCGACGGAGGTGCGGAAGTAGACCTGGTCGGGCAGCGCCACAGAGGCGGGCGGGAGGGCAGCTAGCCCTGCGGCACTCTGATCAGCGCCGGTTTCGGGGGTGTGCCGACCGTGCCGATGAGCACGCAACCACCCGGATCCGCGACCACGCCGGGATGCGCTGTGAGCCCGGTGAATACGAGTCCAGCGGCCGCGATGAGGGCGGCACGCTCGGCCGTGCGATTCACTACAGCCATCCCAGGGTTCCGAAGACGATGAGGGCGAGAGCATTGACGCCGAGGATCGCGCCGACCGCGATGGCCTTGGCGCGCACCGTCGGCAGATCGTGGACCCAGAAACAGGCGACGAAGAACGGTACGTAGCCGATGCAGAAGATGAGGAACGGGAAGCCCGGCTGCCACCAGGACCAGTCCCAGGTCAGCACGCCCGCCTTGTTCAGCAGCACCTCGACGCCGACAGCGGCAGCGGAGTTGAGCGCGATGAGTACCGGCCGGTTCGGGAGACCGAAGATGCGGGTCTGCTTCGGCGGCAGCATCTTCGCGGCCGCCACGCCCATGATGGCGAACATGAAGCAGATCTCGATATTCAGGCCGATGAGCAGCTGATACGCCGTCGGCCCCGTCGCGCCCCATACCGGGGCTCGTCCGGTGGCGTGGAAGACCAGCGAGTTCCAGATCTCATTGAACAGGTCCATGCCCCACAGCGCGAGCCCGGCGAAGAGCACATTCCAATTCCGCCGCTCGATCTCGGTCGCATAGATGTACACGACGATCAGCAGCAGCGGAATCACGTACCACTTGAATTGACTACTGTCGCGCAGCAATTCGAGCGCCACCCGGGCGTGCTCGGTCATCGGTGGACCCTCTCGTCATGACCGACAAATCTCCGACAGCATGTTACAAATCAACGCTGATTGTCAATCTGTAACTGCGCTGCCGGTCACGCTCGGGGCTCAGCGCAGCGCTCTCGTCGTCCGGTAGAAGACAGTGGCGGTACTTCTCACGGGCGCAATGGCCGAATCGCGAATGCACACCTAGCCTGGTGCAATGCCCAAGCACCGCCGCCGCGTTCTCACCATCGGCGCGCAGCGGTATCTCTGGAGTAATTACCACCGGCACAGAGACGGCTGCCAGGAAGTCCTGCGCCTACGACAAGTCGGATCGACGGTCGGGCTGTCGTTGGTCTTCGGGCCCGGCGACGGACGCTGGGTCGCGGACGGCGGCATGTCCGCCGCCGGTGATATTTGCCTGGACGACCGACTGGTGAACCTTAACCAGCCACGCGTGGTTCGCGCGTTTGTCGACGCCGCCGTTGCAGCGGGATGGCTGGCCGAGGCTCGCGCGGTCGGATGCCGCGACGGTTGGGCTATTTTCGACGACGCGCATGCCGACCTATCGCGCCCGCGAAACTGTCCACCCAATCGGTAGAACTAACACGGGCGCGCCTCGCAGCGATGTTCAGCTCACCGCGTGTCGCTCATCATGCTCTCGCATGCGGAGTCAGCCAGCACGGTGTGCGGCGGTGTCGATCTCGACCATGTGCTCCTCCGCCCACTCCCGTAGTGCGGCCAGCGGATTCTCCAGGGAGAGTCCGAGATCGGTGAGGCGATAGTGCACGCGCGGCGGAACGGTGGGTTCGACGCGGCGGGCGACCAGGCCGTCGTGGGACAGGTTTCGCAGAGTGACCGACAGCATCTTCTGCGATACGCCGGGCATCCGACGCTGCAGTTCGGCGAAGCGCACCTCGCCGGGCGCGGCCTCGGCGAGAAGTTTCACCACCATGGACACCCATTTGGTACCGAGCCGATCGAGCAACCGGCGGGTCGGGCAGCCCGGAGCGAACAGATCCCCGCGCTGGCCCGTGCTGGTTCGGGTAGTCACCTGGAGCTCACCACCTGTATCAAAAGTGCCGTCTTGGCAGGCTACCCCAGGTTACCTACGGTCAGCTAGTAACCAACGGTAACCGAATAGCGGAGGATCGGATGTCTCACGAACTGCCAGATCTCACAGTGCGGATGGTGGCAACCAACGGCATCGAGGCGAACGTGGCGATCGCCGGCGCCGGACCGGCGGTCCTGCTGCTGCATGGCTTTCCGCACACCTGGCAGCTGTGGCGCGAGGTGATGGGCCCACTCGCGCAACGACATCGGGTGATCGCGCCGGACCTACGCGGCCTCGGAGCCAGCACACGAGCACACGACGGCTACGACGCGGGCACGCTCGCCGCCGACGCCGAGGGGCTGCTCGACGCCCTGGGTGAAACCAGCGCCTCCGTCGTCGCGATCGATGCCGGCGCTCCCCCGGCGTTCCTCTTGGCGATGCGGCGGCCCGAACGAGTCAACCGGCTGGTGCTCATGGAATCGCTGCTGGGCACGCTGCCCGGTGCCGAAACCTTTCTGGCCGGCGGCCCGCCTTGGTGGTTCGGTTTTCACGCGATCCCTGGCCTTGCCGAAAAGGTCCTTGCCGGAAACGAATCCGATTACCTCGACTGGTTTCTGGCGAGCGGCACCCAAGGCCGCGGCATACCCGCGGAAACTCGCGATGCCTTCGTCGCCGCCTACACCGGCGCCGATTCCTTGCGGTGCGCGTTCTCCTACTACCGGGCGATGCCAACCAGCGCCGATCAGATCCGGCAGGCAGTCGACACCGCCCGGCTCACCATGCCGACGATGGCCATCGGATCCCACCCGGTCGGAACCACACTCGAAACCCAACTCCGCCCCATCACCGACACCCTGACCGGGCACCTGATCGAGGACTGCGGCCACATCATCCCCCTCGACCGCCCGGCGACGTTGGTGCCGTTGCTCGCCGACTTTCTGAATTCGGGTAATCAACAGTCGATGAGTTCCTGAGCCGTCTTGCTGTCCTCCCCCCTTCTGGGGAGACATGATCGCCGAGGCCGCCCTTCTCGAATTCGACACGGGGCAACCCGACCGGACACTCGGCGGCGCTACCCCATCGCCTCCGCTGGTCAGCCGAACTCGGCGGGGTTGACCGCGGCTGCCATCGCGGCATAGCCCGCATCGCCGGGGTGGATGTGATCGCCGCTGTCGAATTCCGGGGCGAAGCGCTGGGGATCGACCGGATCGCGTAGGGCGGCATCGAAATCGACCACGGCGTCGTATGCGCCTGCGGTGCGGATCCATTCGTTGAGTGCCTGGCGGGCGGACTCTGCGGCAGGTGAGAAGTAGGGCGAGCCGTAGACGGGGGTCAGGGTCGCGCCGATTACTCGCAAGCCCTTGGCTCGGGCCTGGCGGATCAGATCGAGATGCCCGGCTACCAGTTGGTCGGTGGAGACGGGGACGACAGTGTCGGCAGCGCCCGGACCGTCGGTGCTGAGCCCGATGTCGTTGATGCCCGCGAGGATGATGACGGTGCCGACACCCGGTTGGTCGAGTACATCGGTGCGGAATCGGCGTCGCGCACTGTCCCCCAGCCAGGACGAGTCGACGGTGACCCGGTTGCCCCCGATGCCCTGGTCGATGACCGCGCGTGGATTGCCTTCGGAGGCAAGGCGTTCGGCCAGCTCGTCGGGATACCGGTTGTCGGCGTCGGGAGTCGAGCGGACGCCTTCGGTAATGGAATCACCGAAGGTGACCACACCGGAGTGGTGCGGGAGCACATCGAAGACCTCGACGCCCGACAGGTAATACCAGGATTGGGTGGTCTCGGTGAAGGCGGTGCCGACGCCGTCCGCGCGGTGGTCGCCAGTGGCGCGGTAGGTGGTCGCGTGGGCCTGTGCATGGTGGGTCGCCGGACCGGTCGGCCCGGCGAGGTGGAGCGTGATGGTCAGTGACTGGAAGGGCTCGACCGGCAGCGGCACCGGATCGGTGGTGAGATCGGCCCCGGCCGGAATTCGGAATTCCGAGGCAAGGCCGAAGGTCAAGGGCCGCAGGGTATCCCGGCGAATATTTGCGCCGGTGTCGGTCACCGCGATCGTGGCCCCGGCGATTGCCAGTGGCTCGGTGCCATATCGATTGGTCAGCCGTACCCGGGTGGCGACACCCCCCTGGCTCACCCGGATTATCTGCCGCAGAGTGTGATCCGAGAAACCCTCCTCGGACCAGTTGGTTCCCATTGTCTTACTGGGCATTTGTGCCGAAGTCGCCCACACTGCGGTCCACCCGGCCCCCTCCAGCGGCGCAGCATGCGCGGTTACAGCGGCCGCGAGCAGGAAGAGGCCGACCACCAAGGCCCGAAGAAAACGCATGACGAAGTCCGTTCAGCAGGAATTCCGGATGGATCAGAGAGCGGGAGTCGCGAATTCCGCAGGGACGGCAGCGGTGATGGCGGGCCGACGCAACACCGTCAGGCTGACCACCAGCGCGGCGGCCAACAGCCCGGCCGCGACGGTGAAGGCCAAGCGGTAACCGCTGGTCAATGCCGCGGCCTCGGAAGCACCCGAAACCAACTGGCTCCCAGCGCGAGAGGCGGCGAGCGTGGACAGCACGGCAATACCCAGCGCCATGCCGACCTGCTGCGTGGTGTTGAACAATCCGGAGGCCAACCCGGCATCCTCGGCATCCGCATCGGACATACCCAGCGTGGCCAGCGCGGGCAGCACCAGCCCACCACCGGCGATCAGCACCATCATCGGCAGCAGATCGACGACATAGGTGGCATCCACCGGAAGCCTTGTCAGCCAACTCATTCCGGCCAGCAGCAATACCAATCCGGTAACCAGCACCGCACGTTCACCGAAGCGGGTGATCAATCGAGCCGAGGCGAACAGCGACACCCCGCCGATGGCGACGGCCGCGGGCAGCATGGCCAGCCCGGTGGCCAGTGCGCTGTAGCCGAGGACCTTCTGCATGTACAGCGCGACAATGATCTGGAAGGCGAACATGGCCGACAGTGTCAGCATCTGCACCAGATTTGCGCCGGATACATTGCGGGAACGGAAGATTCGCAGCGGAAGCAGCGGCGTACGCGTGGTCAACTGACGCGCGACGAAGGCGGCGAGCATGCCGACCGCGACCGCCCCGAGCCCCAGCGTGTGCGCGGAAGTCCAGCCGTACGCCTCGATCTTCACCACCGTGTAGATCCCCAGCATGAGTCCACCGGTCACCAGCAGCGCACCGAGGGCATCCGCTCCCGCGGACAACCCGATACCACGATCGGCGGGCAAGGCCTTCACCGCCAGCGCGACGGTCACCACCCCGATCGGCACATTGATGAGGAAGATCCAGTGCCAGTTCAGCGTGTCGGTCAGCACCCCGCCGAGCACCTGGCCGATGGAGGCGCCTGCCGCACCGGTGAAGCTGAAAATCCCGATGGCCTTTGCCCGTTCACGATTCTCGGTGAACAAAGTGACCAGGATTCCCAGCACCACCGACGAGGCGATAGCACTGCCCACGCCCTGTAGGAAACGCGCGGCGATCAGCATTTCCGGCGTAGTGGCCGCGCCGGCGAGCAGCGAGGCGACAGTGAATACCGCATTTCCGGTGAGGAACATGGTCTTTCGACCGATCAGATCACCGAGCCGCCCGGCCAGCAGCAGCAATCCACCGAAGGCGATGAGGTAGGCGTTCACGGTCCAGCTCAGTCCGGCCGCAGTGAAGCCCAGATCGTTCTGGATCGCGGGCATCGCGACGGTCACGATGCTGCCGTCGAGGATGGTCATCAACGTCGCCGCCGACAGTACGGCGAGGGCGAGGCGCTTGGACATTGTCATGGGTCATCTCCCGTTCGAAACCAACAAGAGAGACCGTACTAGATAGTTCCGTTGCAGACAATACTGAAGCGGACTATTGCCTGGCGCGTCGCGCCGCCGACACCTCCACCGGTGCCGCGAGATGCCCTTCCGTCAGGGAATTCAAGGCGCGCAACAGGTTTTCGCGATCCTCCTTCGACAGGGCATCCAGGGCATCCCGATGCACCCCATCGACAATCTCCTGACTCCGCTCGGCGACCTTCTCCCCCTCCGGGGTAACCGCGATAATCCGAGCCCGCCGATCCGTTGTGGATGGCCGCCGCTCCGCCAACCCAGCCTTCTCGAGCGCGTCGACAGTGACCACCATGGTGGTCTTATCCATATCCCCGATCTCCGCGAGCTGAATCTGCGTCCGCTCCTGCTCGAGGGCATGCACCAGCACGCAATGCATGCGAGCGGTCAGCCCGATCTCGGCCAGCGCCGCCGCCATCCGCGTGCGCAGCACATGGCTCGTGTGATCGAGCAGAAACGACAGGTCGGGCTCATCACGCTTGGGCGCCAGTGCAGTCATACCACCAACTATAGTTTTGTTGCAGATAATCTGCACTCCCCCGCAAGACCCACGGGGATGCTCCCGGCCGATCGAGCCCCAGTTCAGAAGGGCGAGGCGTCCAGCCCCTGCGGGGAAATGACGAAGCCGCCTTCGCCGGCGGAGTCGAGTCCGGTGTCGAGGATCTTGTCGTCGAGGAAAACGGCGGCCTGCTGGTTCATGAAGATGCGCGATCCTTCGGCATCCAGGACCTGATCCTGCTCGGCCGGTGCCGCAGCGACCTCGAGCTGCAATGTCGCGGCGCCGTCCGTCGTGGAGATTCGCAGCCCGGCATCCTCCGGTACGCCGTCCCCCGAGGTGATAATGCGAACGACCTCGATGGCGGTGGGAGTGATCATCAGCATGTGCCTGTTCCTTCCCGCTGTCGGGACAGTCAGCCGGGTGATGGCGGACCGTCTGTTGCACGCAGGGCGAGCTCCAACACGGTGATCATCGCTGTCGGTGGCGGGCACCGGCGTTTCCGGGGGATAGCCATCCGTCGCCTCGCGAAACCATGTTTCGACATTCCGGGTGTCACATCCCAACAACGATCTCCGAACCCGAGGTCCTGAGATGACCTACACATGATCCCGATCGCGCGGGCTACGCGGCCCGCTATCGGGCGAATTGGCTCGATGTAGTCGCGGTACTCGTGATGGCGTTGTCGAGGTGGCGGACGGTAGGGTGGCCGTTGTCGGCGGGGTGTACGGTGCCGAATTCGAGCTCAGCGCGCGCCGCGCTGACGAGAGCGGTCACAGCTCGCGGTAGTGCCGCTGTTGGATCAGGTGCGAAACGCGGTGAATGGTTCGTTGGGATCCAGGGTGGGAGCGTGCCACCGACGAGCACCGCCGACTGATCCTCGGTGCGATAAAGGGCGGGATCGGCGCCACCGATATGCCAGAAGACAGACGGGCAGCCCGCGGCTGTAGCCAATAGACCGAAGTCCTCGCTGGCGGTGACGGGATTGGGCAGCGCCAGTACCGACAGACCTCCGGCGACGAGCTCCGCCATGACTCGTTCGGTATCGTCCGGCGTGTTGATCGTCAGCGGGAAGCTGTTGTATACCTCGACCACCGGAGCCTGGGGCGCACCAGCGGCCTGAGCCTCCGCTGCGGCCATCCGCTCGATCCCAGCCAGCATCCGTCGGCGTGAATCCGGTGTGAAGGTGCGCAGGCTCAGCAGTACCTCTGCTGTTTCCGCGATGATGTTCGCTCTGGTGCCGGCCCGCAAAGAACCTGCGGTCAGCACTGCCGACGCGGGTATGGCGGCCTGCTGCGCGGTCAACGTTTGAAGGCGGAGTACCAGCGACGCCGCCATCAAGAGTGGATCGATGGCCAGATGCGGATTCGAGGCGTGCCCACCTACTCCCGACAGCTGAACTCTGATGCTGTCGGAAGCTGCCATCAGTGGTCCGCCGCGCGTGGTGATCAGGCCGGCGGGCAACGGCGTCACATGCTGGCCCAGGCAAATGCCGGGTGGCGGAAATCGCTCGAGTAGGCCGTCGTGAAGCATCCCTCGTGCACCCGCACCGGTCTCCTCTGCGGGCTGAAAGATCGCTACGACTGTCCCCGCCACGTTGTCGGTGGTGGCCAATTCCGCGCAGGCGGCGAGCAACGCGACAACATGGAGGTCGTGCCCGCATGCGTGCATCACTCCGGAAACGGTTGAGGCGTAGTCGAGGTCGGTCTGTTCCTGGACCGGCAACGCATCCATGTCGGCACGCAGCCAGATCACCGGTCCTGGTGCACCGTGCAAGACGGCCACTACCCCGGTGCCGCCGACGTGGTCGGTCACCTCCCAGCCTGGCATCGACCGCAGTTCCTGCGCGACCAACGCGGCGGTCGCGTATTCGGCTCCCGACAGCTCGGGATTGGCGTGCAGATGCCGATAGATCTGCTGCCAGTGGTCACTCATGCGAGGCGGTGAGTTCGGCGGCCACCTGGCTGGCGTGAGTCAATTGTGGAAAGTGCCCCGCACCATCAATCACCGTCTGCTTGTGGAAAGTTTCAAACGTCAGGGGGTCGTCGGAACCGACGATTATCCGCACCGGCACCTCGGTCTGCTCGAGCAACTCGCGCAACTCGGCGCGTCGTTCGAGCGAACTGGCTCGGCGCAACGCTTCTATTGTTCGGTTTGCCACCCGGCCTCGCCGCAGGTCCGTGGCGGCGCTGGATATCGACGATCCCTCGGGCACGCCGAGCTGGGCTGCCAATGCATTGGCGGACAGTCGATGCAGCGCCACGGTAGCGAGTGGCGACCTCTTCAACAGACCGGCTCGCTGTTGGAGGAACGGAGGTGAGATCAGGACAACACCAGAAATGCGGTGGAGATGTGCGGCGGCGTAGCGCAACACGGGTCCGCAGCCGAGGGAATTACCGACCAGTACCGGGCGAGTGTCGACCGAGCTCATCAGCTGCGGGAGCAGGGCGTCGATCTCACCCGGTGCGGATCTTCCGAGACCCGGCAAGTCGACCGCCAGGCTCGGGGCACCGAGCAGGCCGCGAACCTCGTCCCAGGAATCGCTGTTGAGTGGCAGGCCGTGCAGAAACAGATAACTAGGTGACTTGCGGTCCCCGGAAACCCACATCCCATCGACAAACCCGGCCGACGGATCGGCAGCGACCGTGCCGAATCGGCTGGATACGAGGTGATCGGTCCATCTACGTAATGTGGATTCGGTAGGCGGCATCGTGATATCCGCGATTCGTGCGACTTCGTTCGCAGCGGAGGTGTCGTACCGATCCTCAGCCAGGAACCGCAACGATTCCCGATCGGCTCCGGTGAGTGCACGAGGAAGTTTTTCGATCACACCAACCGGGATCGAGAATTTGGGTGCTCGAACATTCATATGGGTCGCCAGCAGGCGAATCAGATCCGGTAGCACCGGTGTTCGCTGGTCTAGAACCGTGATCGACTGTCCCGCGGTTCCGTCCTGCGCGGGCAGGCTGGTCAGGAATTCGGCGAAGTAATCGAGATCGACGATTGGGACGAATGTCTTGCTGCCGCCCGGAATCGCGGCGAGTTTGCCATTCCACAGATCTTCGACCGTCGGGGCAAGACCGAGGTATTGGCCGGGACCTATCACGCTGCTGGGGTTTGCAATCGTCAAGGGAATGTGGCGTCCGGCCGCGTGCTGCCTCAACAGCGCATCCGACTCGACCTTCGATGCTCCGTACGCGCCATTCGCGCGGTAGTTCTCGTCCTGTTCGTCGACGCCGATGCGGTAACCGGTGATGTGGACGACACGCCGAAGTTTCGGGCACGCGGTAGCCCAATCGAGGACGTTGAGCGCTCCGGTGACATTCACCGCATACGCCGAATCGTGGTCGAGGCCGAAAGCGAAGCGGGCGGCACAGTTGTACACGTCCTGTATGCCGAACGAATCGAGTTCCTCGGGCAGGCCGAGGTTCTTTGCTGTGATGTCGCATTCCACGACCTCGAGGCCATGGCGGTCGATGGCGCTTTCGTCCAACCAGCTTGTCAACCGCTTCCCAGTGCCGGGACGGACGGCGGCGGTAACCGCACGTTGCTGTTTCAGTAGGCGAGCAACCACGGCGCGGCCGATGAAACCCGCTGCGCCGAACACGATGCTGTCGGACATCGACATCTCCTCACTAGACCGGTCTACCTCTTAGCAGCAACACCGACGACCGGGTTGGGCAATGCCGTAGTAGCCCGGCCCTCACCTGCGCCTTCGTGTCGAATGCCAGAATGAAGCCATGGAACGACGCATCCCCGAAACGCCGGATACCGGCGAATCAGCCACCTTTGCGCCGATATCCGCCACATCCGAACTGTTCAACGAACGTGACTTGGATCTGGTGAATGCGATACAAATCAACCCACGCGCACCATGGACACGCATCGGACCCTCGATCGGCGTCGACGCGACGACAGCCGCTCGCCGCTGGCACCATCTGACGCAATCAGGTCTTGCTTGGACCACCGCATATGCCCCGGAGGACGCCACCATCGGATATGCGCAACTGCGCTGCCGACCATCATCGGTCGCGACGATCTCCGAGCTCGTGTGTCAGTGCCCGTCCATCTTCAGCGCCGAACGCGTCAGTGGCCGATACCAATTCCAACTCTCGATCGGTGCTCGAGATCAATCGGCTCTGGATGACTTCGCCACCCAATGGCTGGGTAGCCTTCCCGGCGCGGTGGAACTGCGCATGGCCGTCGGTCTGCATCTCTACGCGGAGGGCAGCCGATGGCAGCCGCAAGCACTCGATCATGCGCAACGCGCCTTGCTCACCGACGACACAACCCGCGTGCATCCTTCGCCCGGCCCACGTCGCGCCACCGACGACAATCTGGTGAACGCACTCGCGATGGACGCTCGTCGAACGGCAGCCGACCTCGCCATGGACACCGGCCTCAGCGAGACTGCGGTACGGCGCAGGATTACAGAGCTGACCCGTTCCGGCCGTTTGCGTCTTCGCTGCGATTTCGCACAGTCAGCCGCTGGTTGGCCCGTTTCGGTCAGCTTCCGTGCGCAGCTTCCCGCAGCGCGGGTAGCCGCCTTGGGCGCCGCGCTGATGGAACATCCGGAGATCCGTCTGTGTACAGCGATATCCGACACGGAAAACAACATCCTGCTGATCGAATGGCTGTCCGCACTCCAGGATTGTGTTCCCGCGGAAGCCCGCCTCACGCAGAATTTTCCCGAGCTACGAATCAATGAACGGAACGTCACGCTGCGCCCACTCAAACGCATGGGGCGGCTACTGAGCCGAACCGGTGCCGCCGTCGGCTACGTTCCTCCATCGGCGTGGGCCTGACAAGCCGCGCGGCTCCAGTTCCGTTGTCGGTGACGACACGGTGGCCTTCGATCGAAACGGGCGCGTTTTGGTGGGTCATCGGTCTCGGCCCGAATCTGCGTCACCAGTCTGTGCGCCACGCCTGTTGAGGGTGCGCCGCCTGGCGTCCTCATGCGCCGCACGCAACAGGCGAAACGCCTGTCGGCAGGCGCTCTCCCCAGGATTGATGATCGAAACCCAGCCCTGTGCTCGGTAGACCGGATGAGGCAGGACGATGTCGGTGGCTGCGTAGTCGCACGAGGCTGGTTCGGATCGGGGATCCTCGCCAATGAGCTCGATGAACGCGCTTCTCCCGACGTGGATGTTCAGTCTCCATCGATCAGGGATGTCGAGGTCGCAAAGGGTGTCGTCAGGGTAGTTCTTCGTCACGATGGTCGCGTAGGGCTGCTCGCGCTCCGGCACCAGCCCATCGGGTGCGTAGTAGAAGAAGTGGTCTCCCCAGGCAATCTCCGGGAACTCGCTGCCAACGGCGGGCGCGAGTTCGAGAACCCCGTCGAACGTGCGGACTGTCTCGAGGATTTGTTCCATACTCATGGTTCAAGCGTGTACTTGAACCGCTTATGGAGGGTTCCCTATGAACATCGCCGCTATTGTCGCGTCGACCGGCTACTCGGCACAGCAGATCCGTGACCTAGAGAGCCTGGGAGTCATCCCCACCGCGCAGCGAAAGCCCAACGGCTATCGACAGTTCTCCGAAGTACACGTCCGCAACCTTCGCGCCTACAGAGACCTGGCTTCAGCTGTGGGACCGGTCGACGCACGTCGGGCGATGCGAGAGATTCGATCGCTCCCGTCGGGTCAGGCGGCATCGCTGGTCTGCTCATTCCATGTGCGCCTCAACAGCGAGCGCGAGCAAACACTCGTAGCTCGTGCGGCGTTGGAAGCCATCCGCGCCGAAGCAACGACCGATGCAGAGCCCGTCGAGGCCGATTCCATGACCATCACAGAGTTGTCACAGGCGCTGGGCGTCAATGCCTCCGCACTCCGCTTCTGGGAGAAGGTCGGCCTGGTGGCACCTGAGCGGACCGCCACTCGCGCAGGCACAGCGCGGCGCTACCACCTCACGGCGATCCGCGAGGCCCGCATCACCACAGTTCTTCGCGCAGGCGGCTACCGAATCCCGGACGTAAAGGCCGCGATCACGGCCGTTCGAGAACTTCACGATGTCAGCCACTCGCTCAACGCGCTCGACCAGCGACTCGAGGCCCTCACCGAACGCTCCATCGCGCTTCTACGAGCGGGAGCCACTCTTTCGGAGACCATCGAACTAGCCCGCGAGCGTGAAGGCCGAGCGGACATCCCCGTTCGGCCGGCGCCAAGGGTGGCGGCCCGATTCACTCGCGCCGCCGCCCAACCTCGTCGCCCGGTGCGGGCGGGAGGCGATATCCCTAGCCCGGGTGCCGACAATTGAAAACCGTGGCACCGACTCCGCCCGCTGAGCAGTAGACCCGAAAGTGGGTCCGCTGACCGTTACGCTCACCCGTTGGTCGGACAGCCATTTGTACTGAGCCGCACCGTGTCTCGCTCGGCTGCCCGACTAACGTCCGGCGAGCTCGGCGACGACCGGAGCGAACCTTTCGGCGCAGTCGGCGCCGAAGACGAAATAGGAGAAGCCGATCTCCTCCCGTCGCCGTTGGATTTCCTCGATGGCGGCCGCCGGGTCATCCGGAAGTATGGCCAGCGAGTCCGCCGCGCGAAGCACAGCAGGGTCGGTGTCCGGAGGCGCCATGAACGGCGCGACAGTGTCGCCGATAACCGGCACGTGCAGCGCGAGTTCGAGGTCACCGATGGCGCGAAAGTCACTTGCCAGCCGCGCGACTTCGACCCGAGACTCATCCGGCATCAGTGCGAAGGTGACCGTGTCTGCGACCTCGGCCGCCAACGCCTGGGCCTTCGGACCGCGTACGGCCATCGCCACCGGCGTGTACAGCTCGGGACCATCGAGATCGCGCAGCGCCTTGACGGTCTCACCGATCTGCGCCAACCGCTCGGTCGGCGGGACGACGGGCAGCCCCTTTTCACGGAGCTCGTCCTCCATTCCTGGCCTGCCGGTGCCGATACCCAACTCGAAACGACCGTCGGTCAGTAGTGACAACGAGTGCGCCTCCCATGCCGTCATCCAAGCCGGGCGTAGCGGGGAGGCATACACCCAGGTGCCCACGCGCAGATCGGTAAGGGCCGCGGCGGTGGCCAGCGTTGGGCCGGGCGCCGGTTGCCATTGCGGGACGTCGGGCATCAGCAGCGTCGAGTAGCCGCTGTCGGCGATGCGGCGCACCCGGTCCAGCCACGTCGGCAGGTCAGTTCTGATCGGGGCAACGACCCCGAATCGAAACGGTCTCGTCATGCCTGAATTCCTCTCTGCGGTAGGCGAGATCGCTTGCCGGCCACATTTGGGGGCCCGTGATCATCTCCTTCGGTACATCCAGAGGTATTGACGACGGATGCACCCGAAACTCATCGGTGCCGCCGAGATCATGTGCACGCTCCTGCGAACACCCTGAACTCGCGGGTTCGGTTTGCCGCGAGATCACCTGCCGCTCAATGGTTTTCGCTGTCCGATTAAGTCTGCGGGGTGAGCAGGACGATTGGGATCGTGCGGTCGGTCTTCTGCGCGTACTCGTCGTAGAGGGGGAAGATCTGTGCCATCTGGGTCCAGAGGGACTCGCGCTCGGCTGCGGACGCGACCCGGGCGTTGGCGGTGAATCGGTGGGTACCGGCCTGCACTCCGACGCTCGGGTCTGCCAGGAGATTCTTGAACCATGCCGGGTCGTCGTCGGCGCCGGCTTTGGAGGCGACGACGACGAACTCGTCGCCCGAGCGGCCGTAGATCAGGCAGGTGCGTCGCGGCTGCCCGGTCTTGCGTCCGGTCGTGGCGAGCACGAGCGTGTGCAACCCGTTGTTCTCGTGGCCCTCGGTGCCGCCCGAGGCCAGGTAGGTGCGGGTTTGTTCGGCGACCCAGTCCCACTGCGAGTCGGTGGCGCTGTCAAGGTCTTCGGCAACGGCCATGTCGACGGCCCTTTCCAGGTGTGTGCGTGACCGGCGGTCTCGGGTCGAGGCCCGCGTGGTTCTGTCTTCAGAGATTGTCGATGGCGGCCCCGGGGATTACACGTCGAGGAAGCGAACATCCTTGGCATTGCGGGTGATAAAGCTGCGACGCGCCTCGACGTCCTCACCCATCAGAATGGAGAACAGCTCATCGGCCGCCGCCGCATCGTCCAAAGTGACCAGCTTCAGCACACGCACCGAGGGATCCATCGTGGTCTCCCACAACTCCTTGGCATTCATCTCACCAAGACCCTTGTAGCGCTGAACACCGTCTTCCCTGTTGATCTTCTTACCCGAGGCGAGACCCGCCTCCATCAAACCGTCACGCTCCTTGTCGGAGTAAGCGAACTCCGGCTCCGAGCGCTGCCACTTGAGCTTGTACAACGGCGGCTGCGCCAGATACACATGTCCGTGCTCGACCAACGGCCGCATGAACCGGAACAACAACGTCAGCAGCAACGTCGAGATGTGCTGACCATCCACGTCGGCGTCGGCCATCAGCACGATCTTGTGATACCGCAGTTTGGCGATATCGAACTCGTCGTGGATGCCGGTACCGAAGGCGGTGATGATCGACTGGACCTCGTTGTTCTTCAGCACACGGTCGATACGCGCCTTCTCGACATTGATGATCTTTCCGCGCAACGGCAGGATCGCCTGATACATCGAGTCGCGCCCGGATTTCGCCGAGCCGCCGGCGGAGTCGCCCTCCACGATGTAGATCTCGGACTTACTCGGATCCTTCGACCGGCAATCAGCCAACTTGCCAGGCAAACCACCCAGATCATTGGCGCTCTTACGCCGCACCAACTCTCGCGCTTTGCGGGCGGCAAGACGCGCATATGCTGAGGAAACCGCCTTGTTGACAATGGTTTTGGCGTCGGCCGGATTGGCCTCGAACCAGCTCGCCAAATGTTCGTTGCAGGTGCGCTGGACGAACGACTTCACTTCGGTATTGCCGAGCTTGGTCTTGGTCTGGCCCTCGAACTGCGGCTCACCGATCTTCACGCTCACGATGGCGGCCAAACCCTCGCGAATGTCATCACCGGTCAGATTGCCGTCTTTGTCCTTGAGCAGCCTCTTGTCCTTGGCGTACTTGTTGACCACCGTGGTCAGCGCCGCACGGAAGCCCTCTTCGTGCGTGCCGCCCTCGTGGGTGTTGATGGCGTTCGCGAAGGTATGTACCGACTCGGAATAGCCGGAGTTCCACTGCATGGCAACCTCGAGCTCGTGCCCGGTGCCCTTGCCGGTGAAACCGACGACCGAATTGTGGATCGCCTGCTTGGTGCGGTTGATGTGCCGGACGAAATCCACCAGCCCACCGGGATAGTGGTAGGTCCGCGTCTTGACCTTGTGCTCGACCGACGCACCCGACGCCGGCGCTTCGGCGGTTGGACTGACCATTTCATCGGTGATCTCGGCATCGGTGACGCGTTCATCGTTGAGGACGATGGTGACGCCCTTGTTCAGGAACGCCATCTCCTGCAAGCGGCGCGCGATCGTCTCGAAATCGAAGTCGATGGTCTCGAAAATCGCTGCGTCGGGCCAGAATCGAGTGGTATTGCCCGTCCGCTCGGTCGGCGCACCGCGGACCAGTTTCTCGGGCTTCGCATAGCGGTAGTTCTGGGTCCAGTGGTGGCCGTCGCGGTCGATCTCCAACTCCACTCGGGTCGAGAGCGCGTTGACCACGGAGATACCGACGCCGTGCAGACCACCGGAGACCGCATAGGAGTCGGAGTCGAACTTGCCGCCCGCGTGCAGTTGGGTCATGACGACCTCGACGGTCGGAATGCCCTTCTCGTGCATCGCCACTGGGATGCCGCGGCCGTCATCGGCCACCTCGATGCCGCCGTCGGCGAGTACCGTGACATCCACCCGCGTGGCCGCGCCCGCCATCACCTCATCGATCGAATTGTCGACGACCTCCCAGATCAGATGATGTAATCCGCGCTCACCGGTCGAGCCGATGTACATGCTCGGACGCTTGCGAACCGCGTCCAGGCCCTCCAGGACCGTAATCGAGGAGGCACCGTAGTCCTGCTCGGTCGCCTTCTTACTCGCGGTGCGCTTCTTATTGGCAGCCACTGCTCGGTAGGTCTCCTTACTTGCTCCCGACGCAGCGCGACGACACACAGATGGCCCGAGTCGGTGTGGTCGAGAGATACGGGTCCTCGCGCGTGCTGCGCGCAACGCGCCGAAGGGTTCGCCGCTGATTACTTCTCCATACTACCCAACGGGGCCGTGCAGCGCCCCTTAAGGGCATCTATCGGCATCGCGACGCTAGTTTGACTCGACTTCTCGATCCCCCCTACGCGATGCCAAGCGATTGCCGTTCAGCGGGCACGTCAGACGGCAGTGTCAAAATCGGCCGACCACCCGAGCCGCGACACCCCGCTGCGGCCCTGTCCAGCCCGTCGGAGGCTGAGTGGCCTCTGCGGCGCGCCCGCCTCCGAAGCCCCCGAACAACCCTGTTCAGAGCACTACAGTGGCCAACGATCGCGGCCGGACTCAGAAATTGGTCTCTCCAGGTCGCTTGGTTCCCAGGACGACACTCAGGAGGAACGCATGAGCGCCGGGATGATCGTGCTTACCGTGCTCAACGGCGTGGTCTCCGCGATAGGCATCGGATTCGGAGTGACTGCGGCACTACGTCCTTCGGTCTCGAGTCACGAGGCGGACCCCACTGCGGGAGAACGTTTCTACGCGAGGGCGTACGCGGCGAGAGCGGTCCCCCTGGGGCTCCTCGCCGGCGCGGTGCCTTTCTTCTCACACGGCGCCGTCAGCGCTCTCGTCCTGGTCGTCGCCGCGCTCGCTCAGGCAGGAGATGCGGCGATCGGCGCCCAGCGTAGAGAAGTGCAAATGGTTGCTGGGCCTTTGTTTGCGTGCGTCGTCCATGTAATCACCGCGATTGCGGTGTTTTAGCGCTCGGTCACCGCCATCACTGTCCTCGCCATGGCGAACGCTCCACTGCCCGCTAGGGCGTAGCTCGCGCGGTGATCTCCCGAGGCGTGAGCACGCGAGCGTCCGCCCCAGAAACCGCGACGGCGATCATGGCGCGACCGATCTCCCGATTGTCGTTGACCGCGTTCGGCGCCAGCCGCTTGACCAGCGAGATCAGCGGCCCGGTGACTGCGTAGGCGGCGCGATACAACCGGGTCCTGGAGACCGCACCGTCCATCGGCTGTACGATTCCGGGCCGAAACATGTACGCCTGGAAGGGAAGCGCGAGCAGATCGTTCTCGGTCTTCCCCTTCACCCGCCCCCACATCGACCGGCCATTCTCGCTGCTGTCGGTGCCCTGCCCGGAGACATAGATGAACGTCAGCTCGGGATTCGCGGCCGCCAGCGTGCGACCGACCTTCAAGGTGAGGTCGTAGGTGATCCGGCGGTAGTCCTGCTCTTTCATGCCGACAGAGGAGATACCGAGGCAGAAGAAACAGGCGTCGAACTCCGGCAACTCGCCGGCGATCACGGAGAGATCGGTCGGATCGGGCTGGACCAGCTCACGCAGCTTCGGGTTCTCGACCCGCAGCGAGCTGCGCCCGACGGCGAGGACCTGCTCGACCCGCTCGTCGCGGAGGCACTCGTTGAGAACACCCTGCCCGATCATGCCGGTCGCGCCGAAGAGGATTACTTTCATACGCGGCATCTTGCCCGAACGGCAAGGGATTGTGGGCATCCGCCGCTGACGGCGATCCCGAGGTCCGCGCCGCAGATATCGTCAGACCGGGGGCTGGTCGGCGGGCTTGCCTACGAGCCCGTAGAGCAGCAGGTTTTCGAGGGAATCAGCGAAGCTGTCGAGGTCGTCGATATTGCGGATGCACAGCGCGAAGAGGGCGGCGCCCGCGATGGTGTCCAGCAGGGTGTTCGGGTCGGTGTGGGGGGTGGCTTCGTCGTCGGCTTGCAGGTAGTCGGCCAGCTCGTGCCGGGTCGGGGTATCCATTCGGGCCGAGAGTTTTCGGTAGAGGCTCGAATCTGCGCGCATATCGGCCATCAGTCCCGGCATAGCTTCGCGAGCCGCTGGAGCGCTGAATAATTGGATGGTGCCGCGAACAACTTTTCGGATCTCCGCGTAGATGTCGTCGGCGACCACGTCGGCGCCGACATCGGGGAATACCGCTTGTGCGATGAGATGCGCTTTCGAGGGCCAGCGGCGGTAGATCGCCGGGCGGCTGACACCCGCTCGGGTCGCGATCGCATCGATTGACGCTGCGGCATAACCGCGTTCGGTGAGCAGGTGGCGCGCCGCCTCCAGCACCGCCTGATCCACCGCGGGGTCGCGGTGCGGGCCGAGCCGATGGCGTGTGCTCACGGAATTCCGTCCTTGTCCTTGTCATCACGGTCAGCAGTCGTTACAGTTTGTCACACCTAAGTCGTTACAAAGTGTAACTACTAAGGATTCGAGGAGGAGCCGTGTCCGCTGCCGCACAGGTGAGCGCATTCGTCGATACATATCGACCGGTGCCGTTGCTGCAAGACAAAGTCATCGTCGTCTCAGGTGTCGGTCCCGGCCTCGGCCGATCGCTCGTCGAGGAGGCGGCCCGGATGGGGGCGGATCTCGTCTTGGTCAGCCGCACCCCGCAGCGGCTGGAAACGATGGCCGAACTGGTGCGCCTACACGGCCGCAAAGCGCTGACCGTGCCGACCGACATCACCGACGAGGAAGCGCGCCTGGCCTTGGTCGAGCGAGCGGTTGCCGAATTCGGCCGAGTCGACTGCCTGATCAACAACGCCTTCGCCATTCCGCCGATGAACCCGATCAGCCAAATCGACCTGGCCGCACTGCGCACCGTCAATGAGACGAATGTATTTGCACCACTGCGCCTTTCGACCCTATTCGCCGATGCTCTCGCCGCATCTCATGGCTCGATCATCATGCTGAACTCATGTGTCCAGTTCGATTCGGAACCGGTGTATTCGGGCTACAAACTGTCCAAAGGGACGCTGGCGCACCTGGCTTCATCGCTGGCCACGGAACTGGGTCCACGCGGTATCCGAGTGAACAGTGTCGCGCCGTCCTATATCTACGAGGACCTGAACAAGGCGTACTTCGACTGGCTCGCCTCGCAGGCGGGTGTCACACACGAAGAAATCTACCGGCAGAAGGCCGCCCCGACCGACCTCCAGCGGCTGGCGGGCCCCGAGGAGGTCGCGCGCGCGACGCTCTTCCTCGCCAGCGATCTGGCCTCCGCGGTCACCGGGCAGACCCTCACCGTCGACTGCGGCGAATACCACAGCTGAGCCGAGTCACCCGCGAAGTCACATCAATTCAGGAGGCATCGGTGTCATCCGAGAAGAAGCGAATCGTCCTGTGGGGGACCGGAGTCGTCGGATCCATGGTTTTGGCCGAGATCATCCGGCATCCCAGGTTCGAACTCGTCGGCGTCGGGGTGAGTAACTCCGAGAAGGTCGGCCGAGATGCCGGAAAGCTGTGCGGTGCCGCCGAAACCGGCGTACTGGCCACCGATTCGATCGACGAGCTGATCGCCCTGCGACCGGACGCCGTAGTGCATTACGGTCCGACCGCTAAGTTCGCCGATGAGAATATCCGTGTTATCAGCTCTTTCCTGCGCGCGGGCATCGACGTGTGCTCAACCGCCATGACGCCATGGGTATGGCCGACTATGGTGCAGACCCCCAGCGTGTGGCGCGACCCGATCACCACCGCCTGCGCGGAGGGAAACGCCTCCTGTTTCACCACCGGTATCGACCCCGGTTTCGCCAACGACCTGTTCCCGATGACCCTGATGGGTCTGTGCGGCGAAGTGGAGTCGGTGCGAGCCTCGGAACTGCTCGACTACACCGACTACGAAGGCGATTACGAATTCGAGATGGGCATCGGACATCCGCCCGAGTTCAAGGCCATGCTGGAGTTGCCGGATCTGCTGATCATGGCGTGGGGCGCCACCGTCCCGATGATCGCCAGCGCCGTCGGTATCGAACTCGACGAGATCACCACCACCTGGGAAAAATGGGTCACACCGGAGGACCGGCCGACCGTGAAGGGAATCATCAAGGCGGGCAACGTCGCCGCGATCCGCTTCAGCATCAACGGCATCTATCGCGGCCGCGAGGTGATCACCCTCGAACACGTCAACCGGATCGGACTCGACGCCGCACCCGAATGGCCTTCGGGCACCCGCGACGACGTCTACCGCGTGGATATCGTCGGCTCACCGTCGATTTCGCAGGAAACCTCGTTCCGGTTCACCGACGGCTCCGGTCGCACCCCCGCCGTCGCAGGCTGCTTGGCCACCGGCCTACGGGCCCTCAATGCCGTACCCGCGGTCAATGAGTTGCCCCCCGGTTGGGTCACCCCGCTCGATCTCCCGCTGATTCCAGGCGCAGGCACTATTCGCTGAGTAGTACGCGCGCGGGCGACCGGTACCTGCCCGATCTGCTGATCTGCGCGCCCGAGCACAGCGAGCCGATCCTCGCCGCCGTGCGGGAGGCGGGCGCGGAGTCGTGAGCCGACACGACCCCGTCGCGTACCGACGGAGTCGTGCGGGTCAGCGGCGGCGCACGACGAAACCGATGGTGGCGGCCGCCGCGACCATGATGGAGATCAGGCTGAGCGCCAGCGGCAGACCGACCCCGTTCGCCAGCAGGCCGATGGTGGGCGGCGCCAGCAGAATGCCGCCGTAGCCCAGGGTCGAGGCCACCGCGACGCCGTTCGGACCGCCCAGCGCACCCGCTCGCGCGATGGCGACCGGGAAGATGTTGGCCAGCCCGATGCCGGTGGCGGCCAAGCCCGCGAACACCAGCGGCAGGTCCGGCGCGCGACGAGCGTGCCCACGCAGGCGAGCGCGCCGCCGCCGACGACGACCTTGGTCTGGCCGAGGCGTTCCAGCAACCGCGCGCCGAAAACCCTGCCGACGGTCATGGTGCCCTGCACGACCGCGTAGCCCGCCGCGGCGACGCCCTGGCTGCCGCCCAGGTCCTCGCTGATGTGCAGCGGCACCCAGCTGTCCAGCGCGCCCTGGCTGTAGGCGGCGCACAGGCCGATCAGGCCGAACAGCAGCACGCCCGTGCTGAACCGGGGCAGCATCCGGCGCACCGGGGAGTCGTCGTCGGTCCCGTGCGATCCGGGCAGCGGGTCCGCGAGCAGCATCTGGCCCGCGACCACCGTGACCACAAGCCCGATCGGGGCGAGGAGCAGCATGTGCGACGTGGGAGACAGGTGTGACGCCAGCAGGCCACCGAGGCCCGCTCCGGCGAGGCTGCCGAGGCTGTTCGCCGCGTGCAGGCTCGGCATGACCGGGCGGTTCATCGCGGCGACCAGGTCGATGGCCACGCTGTTGACCGCCACGTCGATGCCGCCGTACGCGACGCCGAACAGCAGCAGCGACAGGCCGAGCGTGGGCGCCGAGTGGGTGAACGTCGGCAGCACGACACTGACCGAGAGCAGCGCGGCGGTCGCGATGGTGACCTGCTTGCTGCCGAAGCGCTGGCAGAGGCCGCCCGCGAAGCTCATCGCGGCGACCGCGGACCCCGTCATCGCGAACAGCGCGAGGCCGAGGGCGCCCGGCGAGGCGTCGGTCTGCTCCTTGATCGCGGGGATGCGCACCGCCCAGCCCGCGAAAAGGAAACCGCCCAAGGCGAAGAACAGCGTGATCGCGATCCGCAGCCGGACCAGTACCGCTGGTGCCGTCGGATTCTCCGTGGTGGATAATTTGTTTATCGGTGGCACAAACCCAGTGTAGGGGCCGTGATGGAGAGTCGGCAGAAGTTGACGCGCGGGCACGCCGTCCTCGGACGGGCGTTGACCGCGGTACACCTCGGTCAAGCGCGCACACGATCCCGCCTGACCGCAGAACTCGGCGTCACCCGTGCGACGACGGGCGCGGTCACGGCTGAGCTCGCTGCGCTCGGGCTGATCAGCATCGACACCCGATCAGGTGATCCGGCCGCGACCCCGGGCAGGCCGTCGCACCGGCTGGCGATCGATCCGGACGGACCGGTGGTCCTCGCCGTCCAGGTGCACGTCGACGGGTTCCGGGTGGCGATCGTGGGCCTCGGAGGAGAGGTCGTCGCGACGACGGCGGGTCGCCGGTACGTGCCCGCCGACCCGTCGGACGTGCTCGGGGCGGCCGTCGACACCGGGAACGACCTGTTGCGGGCGAGCGGACGCCGCTGTGCGGGCGCCGGGCTCGCGGTGCCGTCGGCCGTCGCGGAACCGGACGGCACGGCGCTCAACCCGCTGCACGTCGCGTGGCGGGCGGGCGCGCCGGTCCGGGCCGTCTTCACCGAGCAGATCGCGCGCGCCGGGCTCAACGCGCCCTGCTTCGTCGGCAACGACGTCAACCTCGGCGCGCTCGCCGAGCACCGGCACGGTGCCGGTCGTGGCGCCACCCACCTGCTGGTCATCGCCACCGGGCACCGCGGCGTCGGCGGCGCGTTCGTGGTCGACGGCAAGCTGTACACCGGGAGTTCGGGCCTGTCGATGGAGGTCGGCCACCTCACCGTCAACCCGGAGGGCAGGCCGTGCCACTGCGGCAACCGGGGCTGCCTCGACGTCGAGGCCGACCCGCCCGCGCTCCTGGAGGCGGCGGGACGCGTGCCGGACCCGGACGTCCCGCTGCTGCGCCAGGCGATCGACCTGCTGCGCGACGAGCACGCGACGGACCCGCTGGTGCGCGCCGCCGCGCACACCGTCGTCGATCGGCTGGCCACGGGGCTCGCGGGCCTGGTGAACGTGCTCAACCCCGACCGCGTCGTGCTCGGCGGCCTGCACCGCCACCTGCTCGACCTTGACGCGGACCGGTTGACCGCGCTCGTCGCCGACCGGAGCCTGTGGGGGCGCGGCCGCGGCGTGCCGCTGATGGGATCGACCCTGGCGCACGGCAGTCTCGTCGGTGCGGCGGAACTCGCCTGGCAGCCGGTGCTCGACGATCCCCTGGGCGTGCTCGGCTAGCGCTGGCACGTGAGCTCCTCCAGTGAGGTGAGAACGGACTTCGCCACGGTGCTCGCCTGGCCGCGAACCTCCGGGAAGGCCGTCGTCTCCGAGAGGTTCCCGCGGCGCAGCGCACCGAGCGTCCACAGCGGACTTCCACCGCACAGCCTGCCGTCGGGGCCCGTGTCGAACCCGAGGCCGAGCGGACCGGGCGCGGCGGCCCCGCTCGCGAGCAGGTCGGTGATCAGCGGATCGGCGCTCCGCCGCGCGTCGTACCGCGCGCCCGCGCAGTTGATCACGGTTCCCGTCAGCACGTTGCCGTCGCCGAGCCGCAGCTCGACCCGGTCACCCGACGGCCGCACGTCGGTGATCCCCGCGCCGTGCCCGCCCGGCGCATGCGCACCAGCGCGCTGGCGGTGACGCCGGGCATGCGGTGCCGGTGCACCTCCCACGACCGCAGGTCCTCCGAGAGGAACCGCGACCGGTCCGGCAGCGGCAACCGGGCCCACAGCTGCGCGGTGAACCGAACTTCGCCCGCTACGACCGAAACATCGGTCCAGGCTCATTCAGTGACGAGGACCGGTTGCCGGGTGAAGGACGGTTTCCGGTCGTAGAGGCCGGTAATCAGCACACCGACAACGACAGCCAGTAGGCCACCGATAACGACATGGATCCACGCCCTGTGCAGTCCCGACAGTGCTGTCGAGTGGAAATAGAGAATCGAGCGCAGGCCGGCCACGATCGGCCGCATCGGTTCAAATTTCGCGATCACGCGAAAAAACGCGGGAGTCGCTTCGACGGGAATTGTGCCCGCCGAGGATGTCATGGCCATGGCAACGAAGAAGAACATGTTTAGCAACGGAGCGAGAGACCCGAAGATCGCGAAGATCGTCAGGGCGCCGAGGGCAACGGCGGCGATCGTGCTGGCGGAGAACAGATATAGCTGCCACGGCGAGGCGACAGGCATGTGCAGTGTTTTGGTCGCCAGGAGCTGGATCAATCCAGCGCTCAGCGGTGCCGCGATCAGCGCCACGCACCATTTGACAACCAGCATGTGTAGCCGGGACAGGTGGGTGTAGCCGCGACGTCGTACTTTCGGTCCGAACTCAGTGGGCTGAAACCCGCTGGCGGAGTCCACCACCGGGTGGATCACCGAAGCGCCGACGAAGCCGAGAAGAACCAAGACCACCGCGTAATAGAAGACACTGGTCCCGGACCCGGTGTGCGCCGGTAGCGGTGTCAGAGGTGCGGTCGCGACCGAGAACGGTTTGGCCAGCGCAGTTGTGGCGGCAGCGGTCGGCGCGTTCTGCGGCAACTCGGCACCCAAGCCCGCGTTTACTGCGGCGACTACTGGCGCGAGGTACCCGGTGAACAATCCAGTGCTCATCGTCGCGGCAGCCGGATTGGTGTCGAGATGGATCACCGCGTGCGTGGCAGGGCCTGGCGCGCCGCTGGCGAGCCGGGCGATCTCGGCATCGAAATCGGCTGGTACACGGACGGCTCCGAAGATCTTGCCGCCATCCATCTGCTCGCGTTCCTGCTCGGCAGTCATCGAAATGAGCTCGATTGCCTCATGGTCGACGCCTTGTGTGATAGCCGCACTGACCTGATCGGCGGCTCCGATACCGCTGGCGGTCTGCGGCTCGACGACCATGGCGACGGGAAGCCCGCGCAGGCTTCCGATCGGGTCGAGGGTACCGCCGAGATAGACCGCAGGCAGAGCCATTGCCAGGATCAGCATTACGAACAGTGGCGGGAACCAGGTGCCGGGATGGCGGCCGAAGTCACGGGCGATCTTCAGGGAATTGCGGAATTCGACGGTCACCGGCGAGCTCCCTTCAAGGACCTGTCCAGCGAATTTTCCGCTTGCGGCGGAGTTGGCGTATTGCACCTCGGGTTTCACGCCGGCGAGGCGGTCGGCCCAGTTTCGCAATCCGGTGCGGCCGACTCGCGTTTCTCGGCGATTCGGCGGCTGACCTCGCCCCACGACAGGGGTAACTCGTGCGCCGGTGCGTTGAAGAACACGAAGGTCGCCTCCCGCATGACCCTTCGCTTGCGCGCGACAGTCGACTTATGGGGCTCGGAGCCCGCATAGGCGTAGATTGCCGCCTTGTCGTCCCAAGCGGAATACGTCCAGAAGATGCCTTTGAGCATTTCCGCTTTCAAGGCCACACCCAGCGCTCCCTCGGAACGGCGGGCCTGCCACCACAACGTCAGTGATGCGATGAGGAAGCCGGGGGCGTTTACCAACGACTTGACCTCGAGGCGCGAAGCCATGCATTGGACCTCGGGGGTGGTGGGGTTACCGACCGACTTCCACGGAAGCGTTGGCATTGGCTGCTCTTTTCGATCAGGAGAGCGGCGACGAACTGCCGTCTTCTCAAAGGTTGTCGGTATTCAGCCTCGGTTCGCGGTGGGAATTCGTCAACGGCGAACTACGTATAATGCTATAAGCCAACGTGATTGATAGGAAAACCGCATGGACCTGCGCGATCTGGATCTGCGCGACATCGAGATCTTTCTGATGTTGTCCGCCGAGTTGCATTTCGGGCGGACCGCCGAGCGGTTGCACCTCTCACAAGCGCGGGTCAGTCAGGTGATCGGGAAACTGGAACGCCGCATCGGCGGCAAACTCTTCGAACGATCCAGTCGCACAGTGACATTGACACCGATCGGACGACGGCTGCGTGACGACTTGCAGACCAACTATCGTGATCTGCGGGCCAGCCTGGGCCGGGCGGCCCGCTCAGCCCGCTACGGCGACGCCGGCATACTGCGGCTGGGAATCACCAGTAGCAACCTCGGCAACGTCCGCCCGCTGCTGAACACCTTCCAATCCCAGCATCCCCACTGCACCGTGCACATCGAGCACGTCCACTTCGGCAACCCCTTCGGCGCTCTGCGTGGCGACGACATCGACGCACTGGTGAGCTGGCTTCCCATCGAGGAGCCCGATCTGGTGGTGGGCCCGACTCTCTATGAGGAACCGTTCATGCTGCTCGTTGGTGCGGATCACCCACTGGCACAACGTGAATCGGCCTCCTACGAGGATCTGGCCGACTACGGCGTCTTCGGAGTGCCCCCGTCCGACCCGGTCAACCTGCCCCCCGACTACTGGACCGCCGCCGCCGTTCCCTACTTCACCCCAAGCGGCCGCCCCATCCTCCGCACCGCCCACGCCGCCAACTTCCAAGACCTGATACTGCTCGTAGCGGCGGGCAAGGCCATCACCCCGGTGCACGCCCACGCCGCCCGCTACTACTCCAGACCCGACGTCACCTACATCCCCATGCCCGATGTACCACCCGCCCGTTGGGCCCTGATCTGGCGCCGATCCGCCGAAACCGACCTCATCAGAGACCTGGCCGCCGCCGCCATCCTCACTGGCGATAATTTGCAGATCCCTGATGCGGAGGAAGAAGCAGCAGACCATTCGGTTGCATGGGCCGGATCCCGCGGCAGCACCCCATGAAGCCCGAGTTTCAACCCATGAGCTGCCAGGTGTGCTCGGGGTGATCGGCGGGCTGGTCGTCACCGCGACGATTGCCACGAGCTAATCGGGGGAGTTGAACAGCCGCCGCGGGCCTGCGCCTTCGTGACCGAGCTTGTCGTTCGGGTTGACCAATGCGCACTGCTCGAAGGACAGGCAGCCGCAGCCGATGCACTGGGTGAATCGATCCCGCATCCGTTCCAGCCGCTCGATTCGGTCATTGATCTCGGCACTCCAGCATTCCGACGCCCTGACCCAGAACTCGCGAGTGGGCTCTGCCGCCTCGGGCAGCAGAGCGAGGACGTCGCCGATCACTGTTAGTGGGATGCCGAGGTGATGTGAGGCGCGGATGAACGCGACCTGGCGAAGCGTCGCGCGAGCGTAGCGGCGCTGGTTCCCGGTCGTGCGACTGCTGTGGATCAAGCCTTGTCGCTCGTAGAACCGCAATGCCGAAGCCGGAACGCCGCTGCGATCGGCCAGTTCACCGATCGTGATCTTGGTGTTCTCCGCCGGTAAAGATGCCATGCGGATCACAGTAACTTGACTTGAACACATGTTTAAGTTTGATGCTTTCAGGTGTAGCACTGATCAACATCCTGAGAGGAATCGGCATGTCGGGAAGCCCCATCCAACTCGCGGTGATCGTGGTTTTCATGGAGCCCAACAACAGTTCGATTCCATGGGCCGCCTGACAGATCCGTCCGCGCCCGCGGAGGCCGCCGATCGACTGCTCGCCCAGCTCATTTGGTGGGGACGCGCCCTGAGATCGGCGCGCGCCGAGCACCCATACGCCGCCTGATTACGACCCGTGACAGAGGAGAAAGACATGATCGCCAGCCGTAGTCGGCTGCCCGACATTACTCGCCCGGATGCCAGCACCGTCCTGGTCACCGAATCGCCCGCGCACCAGCGCGTCGCGGTGGAGGAGCTGCTCGCCGAGCTGGAGCACGGTCCGTGGCCGAAAGGGCTGATCTCGTTCAGCGCGTTCTCGAGTAACGACGGCGAGATGGTGCTCACCTACACGCAGTGGGCGAGCGGTGAATCCGGCCATGAGTTCGTGGCCGGATTCACCGACGCCGAGCCGATCGAGTATCGGCTGTATCGCAGCCAGGTAGGGCCGGATCGGCCGGTTCCAGGATGCACGGTCATCCTCGATGTCGAGTTCGACGGACCCGATCACCAGCGGCAACAACGGTGGGTCGACACCGTGTTCGAGGCGATGGCGGAAGAAGCCGAGCCGGCGCCGGGGGGTATCTCGGGCCACTTCCACGTGAGCACCGACGGCACCCGAGTGCTCCCCTACGCGGAGTGGACCGACGAACAGGCGCATCGCGACGCCCTCGAAAGATCCGACAAGGGCATGGTGGGGTCCGCATCCGGATGGGAGCGGGTCAGGGACTTCCCTGGCGTGAAAAGCGGTGGATTCCGGCGATACAGCATGCTGGGCAGCCTTTCCGCGGCACCGGCACCATCGGAGGTGGATGAGATCCGCGACAGCCCGACAGGTTGGGTAGCCGACCACGTCCGCGCCTACCTCGAATCCGATGGCGAGAACGGCCACCTGTACCAGGGCTGGCCGTCACTGTTACTGACCACCCGTGGCCGGAAATCGGGCGTGCTGAGGCGCACCGCGTTGATCTATGGCCAGGACGGTGATCGCTACCTGGTGGTGGGCTCGAACGCGGGGTCGCCACGGCACCCCGGGTGGTATCTCAACCTGCTCGCAAGCCCGGATGTCGCCGTCCAGGTCGGCAGCGACAAGTTCACCGCGCGAGCACGCACCGCCACCGCCGAGGAGAAGCGGTTGCTGTGGAAACGAATGACGTCGATCTTTCCGCTCTACGACACGTACCGGGATCAAACGGATCGGGATATCCCGCTGGTGATCCTCGAGCGCATTATCGGAGGAACGGAGTAGGTCGCGGGGAGACGCCCAGCCGGGCTCACCCCGGTCACGACACCGGTGGATGTCACCGGTGTCGGCGAGAAGCCTTGCGGCACTGGAGGATCCGATGCCGTGCAGGTCGGCCAAGGTGGAGCCGCGGTCGCAGACCAACCGCAGCAGTTCCTTGTCGGCGGCTTTGATCTTGCGGTCGATAATTTCGAGCTCACCGTGTGTCCGAGTTGGGTACCCGACTACTCGGCGCCGCGACTGGCGAAGTCGAAGGATCCGCCGTCGATGCCCCAGGAGATGATCCGTTCGGGGTGAATTCGGATGACCGCGCGCTCCTGGGGTTGAAACGGTGGCTCCTCGTCATCGAGCGCCTCGGCCGTGCCGCGTACCTCGATGCCGCGAATCACGTACGGCTCCAATGAAACCTGTTGGTCGATGACGAACGACACCCGGCTGCCCGCCTCGACATTGCGATACTTTCGACTGGCACGCATCCGCATGCCCCCGATGTCGATAGTGCCGTCGGCGTTCACCCGATAGCTGGTCGGGTTATTCTGCACAACGCCGTCGGGCGAGACCGTGGCCAGCCGACCGATCCCGGCCTCCGCAAGGAACTGCTGTTCATTGATGGTGAAGGTCATGTCGATTACTCCCTCAGCGAATTCGATATCAGGTGTGCCCCCGGCGATCAGCCGGAAGTGCGTCTTGCGTCGACGGTTCAGCGGGACCGCGACGTCGCGGAGGATGGCCACCTCCGCCGATCTCGATGTCAGCTTCCCTTCCTAAATTCTAGCAGCGCTAGAAACTGGAGCGATAGTAACATTCATCCGCTAGCTTGTCTAGCGTTGTTAGATCTACCGCAGGATCGTGCTGCCCCAACCGGCCAGCACAGAGCACGCGGAGGTCAAGTGGCCGCGCGGATCGTCGTCGATGCGATTGCAGTCGGATTTATCCGCTCCATTGATGAGCGGCCGAGCAAGGGGGCTCCGCTCAGCGCGGCGCGAGCAGTCGCACTCATTTCACGACTGATCGGCGAGTCGTGCGAGGAGCGCATTCATCGCGAAATTCATCGCGAATTCGTACTCTTCAGCGCCCTCGAATCGGGCGAGATGCCGCGCGGCGGCGGCGACCGATGGGAGCCCACTGCGCTCCAGTGTCGCCTGGCGTTGGGCGATCACGGCGGTGTCGATGGTGCCATAGGTGGGCCCGGCGTTGACTTCGCGGAGCAGAGTGCCGATGAGCATGGCGACGAACGTTCGAAGGAGGTGGACGGACTCATCGGGAGTGCACCCGGCATTGTGGAGGACATCCAGGACCGCCTCGATGGGGGCGAGGCCCTCGAACGAAGCGAGCTGACGCGTGAGGACGAGGGACGCCGCTTCCGGGTGGGCCAACGCACTCTCACGAAACGCCGTGGCGATTGCCGACAGATCGGCTCGTAAGTCGCCGGTGATGTCCGGCAGAGCGATGGAGCCCAGGAGATGCTCGGCTACCGCGTCGAGTAGACCGTCTTTGCCTTCGACGTGGTTATAGAGGCTCTTGGCGTCGACTCCGAGCACCCGCCCGACCGCACGCATGCTGACCGCACTGACGCCGTCGGCGTCGATGACCTTCAGTGTCGCCTCGACGATCGCCGCGCGGGAGAGCTGCCTCTCATTCTTGGGTGGACGTCCTCTGCGTGGGGTGTCGGCGGTCATGAATCTCATCATGCCGGAACACCGTTGCATAAATCCACACCGTGGGTATAGCCTATCCAAAATAAACCCACACTGTGGATAAAGGAGCTGGCGATGCGCTTTCCGTGGAGTTCGACCGAAGTGGTGGATCTGCCTGGCATCGGCGACTCGATCGATACGTTGAACACCCTGACCGACGTGGTCGGCGGGCCGGGGGCACGGTTACGCGTGGCCCGAGACCAGGGACTGGCGTTTCGGCGCGAGTTCCCGTCGACGGGTGGGTGAGCAGCGAGAACGTTATCGCCGCCGAGGCGCTCACACCCGAGCATTCGGCGCTTCCCAGCCTGGCGAAGTGGGCCCGGTCCTGGCAGCAGGAGGTCGTGCTCAACGCCAACACCATCGAAACCACTGCCGACCAATACAACTCGATCATCCTCGAGAAGACCCTCGTCGATCACAGCCAGCGGGATGCGCAGTTCCTGCAGTTCTTCCCTTCCAGCGAACTCACCGGCTCCTGCACCAATCCGGGCACGAAACCCACCTTCGCGCACCGCCACATCACCCACGGCTGAAGGAGTTCCGCCATGTCACGATTCATCCTGCCGCCCGAAGACGTTCTGCGCGCTCGCGAGAAGCTCGTCCTGGATCACTTCCACGACGAGGTCCGCCAGGATTGGGACGCGACGTTGTCGACGTTTCCGCATCCACACTACGAACTCATCGCCCAGATGACCGTCCACGACGGTGATGCCGAAGTGCGCGAGTACTACCAGGACACGCGCGTGGCCTTCCCCGATCAGGACCACGAGATCATCGCCTTCCGCCACACCAGCGATGCGGTGATCGTCGAGTTCTGGTTGCTCGGCACGCATCTGGGTCCACTGGGAAAGATCCCGCCGACAGGTTCCCGGCACCGCACCCGGATGACCGCGTACTTCCTTTTCGATGCCGACGAGAACCTCGTCGTCGAGCGCATCTACTTCGACCAGCTCACCATCCTCAAACAACTTGTCGCCGGTCTCGACAAAAAGAACCCGGCAGACCTGCTCACGCTCGCCCGCGTCGTGACCGGCGCGCTCGCCATGGCAGGCGCCGAACCGGACCCGCGCCTGACCGACACCGTCGCCCCCGATCTCGACATCTGACCGACCCAGGAGAAACACAACCATGACCATGCGCGCGCTGATCGGCGGCAACGGCCCCGAATGGACTGTTGCGGAGATCGAACGTCCGGAGCAGCTGGGGGCGATCCGGATCCAGGTGATGGCCGCCGGTGTCAATCGTGCGGACCTGTACGCACTCGACGGCACCTACACCGCTGCCGGTCAGAGCGACGGCACGTTCACCGCGGGCATGGAGGTTGCCGGGATCGTCGAACGGTCGAGCCTGCTCGCTCCCGATCTTGCGGTGGGGACCCGAGTCATGGGCATCACCGCGGGCGCATTCGCCGACTACGCGCTGTGTCACCCGCGGATGCTCGTCCCGATCCCCGATCATCTCAGCTTCGAGGAGGCCGCGACCTTGCCGGTCGGGCTCATCACCGAGCACGACGCGCTTGTTACCCAGGCCGGCTTCACTCCCGGCGACACCGTTCTCATCGTCGGCGGCACCAGCTCGATCGGGCTCGTCGGCATCCAGCTCGCCAAAGCGCTCGGCGCGGGCACCGTGATCGCCACCACCACGACCGAGGACAAGCGTGCTGCCCTGGTGGCCGTCGGCGCAGACGTCACCGTCAACACCGCGACCGGCAACCTCACCGACGCCGTCCTCGAGGCGACGAACGGTCACGGAGCGAACATCACCCTCGACCATGTCGGCGGCGACCTGTTCAGCCAGTTGCCCGCCGCGACTGCCATCGCCGGACGGATCGTCAGTATCGGGCGCCTCGCCGGCTCGGCGATCGAGATGAACCTGGACACCGCCGCCTTCCGCCGACAGAAACTCATCGGCACCACCTTCAGCATCCGCACCCGGGCAGAGCTCGGCGACGTTGTCCAGGCGCTGATCCCCGAGGTTCTCCCGGCAGTTCAGGACGGTCGAATCACCCCACATCTCGATTGCGTCCACACTGCCGCTGAGGCCAAGGCCGCAGCCGACCGACTTCGGGCGAACGCAGCCACCGGCAAAATCGTCCTGTCCTTCGCCGACGCCCACACCGGCACCCCGCCCACGCCGAGCACCACCGCGAACATGTGGGGAAGCATCGCCCAGATCGGCTACGTCGTCCGTGACATCGAATCCTCGATGCGGCACTTCGCCGCCTGCGGCATCGGCCCCTGGTTCTACCTCGAGGGCCTCGAGCCGACGAACTTTACCTACCGGGGTGAGCCTTCCGACATGGCGATGGATGTCGCGGTCGCCAACAGCGGAGACATCCAGATCGAGCTCATCACCCCCGTCAACGATGCCCCGTCGATGTACCGCGACTTCCTCGAAGCCGGCCACGAGGGCGTGCAGCATGTCGCCTACTGGTCCGAGAACTACCAACAGCTCTACGACCGAGCACTGGCCGTCGGCTTCACCGTCTGCCAGGAAGGCCAGATCGGGGGTGCCGACGGCCGGTTCGCCTACCTGCAGACCGAGCACCACCCCGGCACCGTCATCGAGATCTCCGATCTCGGCGGCTCCAAGAAGTTCATCTTCGACCTCATCAAAATCGCCGCCGCCAACTGGGACGGAAGCAACCCGATCCAGCAGATCGACGCCGGCCTCATCGGCGGCGATCCCGCCGCGCAGGCCGCCATGCTCGAGGCGCTCGGATGAAAATTCACCATCTCAACTGCGGCACCATGCACCCCTTGGCGACCCCCGCGGGGCTCGTCTGCCACGTCCTACTCGTCGAGACCCCGAACGGCCTCGTCCTGGTCGACACCGGCCTTGGCTTGCAGGACACTGCCGACCCGGCCGGCCGATTCGGCCCAGCACGGTTCTACGTCCGGCCGGTCTTCGACGAGGCGGAAGCGGCCATCACCCAGCTGACCCGACTCGGCTTCGACCCGCGCGACGTTCGCCACGTCGTGCTCACCCACTTCGACGCCGACCACACCGGAGGGCTGGCAGACTTCCCCTGGGCCATGGTTCACCTGACCGCAGCCGAGAACGTCGCCGCTGTGCACCCCCGGGGAGTCGTCGAACGCGGGCGGTACCTGTCATCGCACCGCGCGCACGGCCCGAGCATCGTCGAGCACACGCCTGCACAGAGCGAGCCCTGGCGTGGCTTCCCCAGAGCCAAGGAGCTCACAGACGTCGCCCCCGGCATCGTTCTCATCAGCCTGCCCGGACACTCACGCGGCCACGCCGCCATCGCCGTCGACGCCGGCGACCACTGGGTCCTCCACGTCGGCGACTCCTTCTACCACCGCGGTCAGATCGACGGAACCGGTAAAGCACCGACGGCTCTCACCGCGATGGAACGCTTCATCGCTGACGACTGGAAGCAGGTTCGGGCCAATCACCGTCGACTCACCGAACTATGGCATGCGGCCGACCCTGACCTACTGCTCGTCAACGCCCACGACCCCGGCCTGCTGCACCTCGCCCAGAAACGCGGCAAACCCACCCACCGCCCCGACCGACTCTGAGGATCGGCTCTACGGCTGTGGCATGCCCCCGTGCGGACTGTTGAGCACCAGAGGGGCCGAGCCCTTCCGCAGATAGCCGAAGTCCTCGTTGTACTCGATGTGCTGATGCCCGCCGTCCGTCATGGACCCCATACTGCGGAGGTCCTCCGCGAGGAGCGCTCGGCTCTCCCGGTCCCTCACCAGAAGCAGGACGCTGCGCTGCTCAACGACCTGAACAAGCAGCCGAGGACCAGCGTCCGAGCGGACTTCGACAGCCGCGAGATCCTCGGTCTCGAACCTCCCCTCGCCCCGGGCCACCACGACGGCCAGCCCTTCGAACTCCTCCGCAGAACCGCTGACGTCGACCATGCCGTCGCTGAACTCCTCGACCCTCATACCTCTCCCTATCTCCACCACTACTCTGTGTTACAGTCTAGTGGTAGTCAGTAGCACTGAATAGCACATGTCGACCGAAGGAGGCTGCTACGGAAAATTTGACGGAGATACTGAAAGGCACGCTTGAAGGCTGCGTCCTCCAGATCATCGACACCGAGGAGACATATGGCTATGCCATCACGCGTCGGCTGAATGAACTCGGTTTCACAGACGTCATCGAAGGGACGGTCTACGCCATCCTGCTTCGATTGGAGAAAAACGGACTGGTCGAAGTTTCAAAACGACCTTCCGAATTCGGCCCGCCGCGCAAATTTTACGCACTCAACGACGCGGGACGCAAAGAACTCGCGACATTCTGGACGAAATGGAATTACGTCTCATCACGCATCAATAAGCTCGAGGAAACCAAGAAATGAACTTCTGGGAGACAATCACAGGCAGCGATCTCACCAGGGAATACAAAGCCTTCGAAACTAGAGCCAAGGCACTTCCGACCGAGTATCAAGCGGCGTGGGAACAGATCAATATCCATCTCTCCCCCTACTCGGGCTTCACCGGTCGCAACTTGATGCCAATTCTTGACGGCACTCTAGGATTTATAGAGGTAACAGCGTCGGAGGGTCAGAGTGTCCATGAGGCACTAGGCAGCGACATTAAAGGCTTCTGTGCCGCGATTGCCGGCGCAGATGGGGCCAAGAGTTATCGGGACAGGTGGCGTGAACAGTTGAACAAGAACGTCGCAAGGAAACTGAGCCGGCTAGGAGGATAGGGTGGGCATCCGCGACATCATCGAAGGTAAGAGGGAGTGGCGTGCGCACATAGCGCGGGTCGACGCGCTCCCACCCGATTATCAGATTGTCTACAAGGAGATTCAAAAGTATCTTTTCAAGATCGGGCCGGTCGAACTGGTCGATGGGAGCTTGCTCTCGGGGATTGTCGATTTCTTCGAGGAAGGGGTCGCATCCAACAAAGGAGTCATAGAACTCATCGGCAATGATGTCGCGGCTTTCTGCGATGACCTGGTAAAAGATTCACGGACCTACGCCGACATCTATCAGGAATCTATGATCGGGTCACAGCGCCGCCGAAAATGACGCTCCACTTCATGGTCGGCGGCCGCGAACAAACTTGCTGCTACAGAATCCGATACATCCGGTGGTCGATGCGGCCTTGACCGTATTCGCCGTAGCCGACCACGACGAGTCCGCACAGCCACGAGTAGCGCTCGTCGGAGGTCTCGAACCTCGGCGTTGGTCGCACATAGCTCTCATCGACCGACAGTCGCTCCCCGGCGGCCAGACGCTGTCGACCATCGGGCGGGAACCGGAGTACTCCGTTCGACTCGTAGTTGATGAGGACACCGTCATGTGTGCGCAGGGTCGCGCGAACGTCCATACGACTGATCCCGTCGGCTCCCAGCCACACCCAGTCGCCACCTCCGGGCAGCATTTCGCCCCGGAAGCCCGGCCCTTGGAATCGACCGCCTTTGGTCACGAAGACCATTCGGGTGCCGAGCGGGGTCGAGATTATCTGGGCGGGCTCCAGGTCGATGCTGAGATCGCAAAGATGCTCGACCGGCAACACATCGAGCAATGCCCGATCGAACAATGGCGTGGTCGGGCCGACGGCGCTCACGAGGCACCCCCGAACGCGGCCTTCAACTCGGCGAAGTCGAAGAAAGTGTCCTTGCGCGCGACGAGACCGTCGGACGCCACCTCGACGACGTCGAGGCAATGAACACCCCGACGATTTTCGCCCGGCCGCTGGAAAGTCAGCGTCCAGTCCAGAACCCAATGGCCGCTACCGAACAGCAGACGCCGCTGTTCGAAGCCGAAGCCCGGGTAAAGATCGAAGACATGCGCGAACTCGCGGCGCAGAGCTTCACGGCCATGGACTGCGGCACCGCGACCATGGGCCTGGAACTGCGAGTCGGGGGTATGCAGAGCAACGATCGCATCAATGTCGTGCGCCTCCCAAGCGGCGAAATATGGCTTCGCGATCGCGGCGAGATCCTCGGCTGTCGATGGGGTTGTCATGGCTCTCCTCAGGTCGGATACACCACACTAAGGGATACGATCGTACGTTTCAATACGTATGGTCGTATAGTTAGATATGATCGTACGTATGACTCGTACAGGTGACGCACGCCGCACCGCGATCGTGGATCGCGCGATGCACGTCGCATCGGTCGAAGGGCTCGAGGGTCTGACGCTCGGACGCCTCGCGGAAGTTCTGCGCACCAGCAAGAGCGGCATCCAGACCCTCTTCGGCACCAAGCAGGAACTCCAGCTCTCGATCGTCGCTGCCGCATCGCGGGTCTTCGAGCGCGATGTTCTGCTGCCCGCCGAGCAGCAGCCCGCCGGACTCCCGCGACTGCGGGCGCTGATGTCGTTGTGGATCGACTACCTGGAGACATTTGAGGGCGGATGCCTTTTCGTTGCTGCCGCAAGCGAACTCGACGGCCGGTCCGGACCCGTCCGAGACGCCGTCGCGGACGCCGTCGCCCGGGCCGACGCCCTGCTTCAACGAGACGTCGAACTTGCCCGGCGCCTCCGCGAGCTTCCGTCGGACACGGACGTCGAGCAGCTCGTCTTCGAACTGCATGCCATGGTGCTTCAGGCGAATCACGATCGCCAGCTTCTCGGCCGCAAGGACGCCTTGACCCGCGCCCGTAACGCCGTCGATCACCTACTGGGTATCGAGCAGCAAACAGGTGACGCAGCGTCGCCCACCTGATGCGGACGGTCGTACGACAGCATATTCCGCGGGTTCGAAGCGGCGCTGTATTTCAGCTGGTCTCCTAGGTGATTTCTCCCGATCAGATTTTCGAATCGTGCCCGACAGGCTCTTCGAAGATAACGAACTCTTCCGAACTCAGATCGGTAATGCTCACGATTTCTTGCACAATCTGCCGTCTCGAAAAGAGAGTGTCGGGTACTGTTATCAGAGTATGGGAATAGTGATTCTGTTCGGACCAGACGAATCCGATTTCCGCGCCCGAGCGGAGTTGCACCAATAGGAATTGCCGCGAATCCGGAACAGATTCGGTAAATATCCTCCCCACTCTCGCCTCGATTTCCGGCCAGTCCACCTCCACTCGCGCTATCACCGGCGCCTCAGCAAATTCCCTCCACCGAGTGTCCGGTAGCTCCCGAAACGGAAGGGGTGGCCACGGCCGGCGTTCATCCAGGCTGCTGACAACCTGCTGCAGAAAATTTCGCACGATAGCCTCGGCATGCCCGGGTATATCGATCACTCCGAGTTCTGCACCCACTTCGAGCGCCTCGACAAGCGCCAGATACTCCTGTTCCGGCGTAAGCGACCAAAGCGGGTTGGCCAGCAAGGACGAAGCTACCCGTTCCGCCTCCTGCTTATCCAGATTCGCTGCGAATTGCACTTCATGGAGGACGGCATTTACAACCGCGCGCCGATCTTCGTTCATCGATCCTCACATTATTTCTCAGCCGCCAGAAAGACGGACACACGATCCATTTCAATGCCCTGGTCACGCAAATACTCGATAACCTGGCGTGTAAAATACCGCGGCGGACGGTAGTGCCCACTTTCATCGGTCAAGCGTTGCAGTTTTCCCTGTATGACTCGCATGGCGCCCGCACCGGCAACCGGTCCACCAGCCATAAGGCTCGAATGATGAAACTTACCGGACATGCTCATTTTTGAAGCGAAGATCCGTCCCCATTTGTCCATTACGAAAATTGCTTCACGGCCACCGGTATCGAATAGATTACCCTTGGCATCACAGAGCTTCCCATCAATTATTTGAAGTTGAAATTTCTTCCGCTGCTCAACATCGGTTACGTACTTGACCTTCCTACCAGGAAAGACCGCATTACCTGAAAGATGCTCCCCCACATATTTGGGTTGCATTGAGACGGTCCGAAAGGACTTGCGGGCAGATTCGTTCGAAGTTTCGATTTCGGTGGGGCGAAACCATTGAAATTGTCCATCGCGAGGAAAACCCCGTTGGAAGCTTTTATCGGAGCACGCTATTCGTTCGCCACCTTTGGCGACTTCATCGCCGAGATGCCGCCAAGATGCACTGGTATGCGCGGTGGCGTCACTGAACATCGTATCCAGATGTGCGGCGACAACGCGTAGTTTCGCGTCTGGTCCGAAATGCACCCGAACTCCTTCGAAGACGTTGATTCAGTTCGAAGTAGGACAGGGTCATTTTGATCTTTTGACATCGGGATACGTGGGGATTATGTGAATACAATCCAGATTCGGAAATACGATCTGAATCGGCGCCCGCGTACCGCGAGCAATCCAATCGTTCAGAATTCCACTTCATGCACTGCGGCATGCGCACGGACTTCGAGAACCATCCGACATACCGACATATCTGGCATATGTCCATGCGGTGTGATGACGGCGTGCACTTCAGCCCGCAGACATTCCTGGACAAGATCGACGAACGCCGGAGGCAGTAAGCCGTTCTCTGGCGCGGGTTCGCGGAACACGGTGCCCAACTCGTACCCGAGCGAGCTGATAATTTTTCGCAGTTGGTCTTCACTCATGCGCTGGTTGAGATCATGGAGTAGACCTTCGCGGATATACCCGTAGGCAAGAGGTAACAGTGTAGTCATTCGAATTGTCGGTTCTGGCCAGTCGGCTACCAAGAGACTCGACCGGCCGTCGCGTTTCAGGATAGTGCGTGAGCGGACACGGACATGGCACACTGAGGATCAGCGGCCACGCTCCGTCAGCGATGCCACAAAACTTCTCCGACCCCACCGAGCGTCATTGCTCGACCTCGGCTACCTCGTTGTATGCCACAGGGAATCGCGACCGACAGGTGGGATGGTGTTTGTGTGTCGCGACGAGGGTGTTCTCGCCTATCTGCCGATTTTCCGATTCTTATCGCCTCGGTGGCGCGGGTGCATCAGTATGTTCCTATACTTTGTGAATACACACGTAGGTACCTGGTGCGACATGCACGCGAGCACGCGCCCGAATCGGGAATTACGCCGACGTTTGCAGGTTGAAATCGGTCCCCAGCGGGGTTCATCGTGATCTAGAGATGCGATGGCGAATCATGAAGCGGTGATCGCATACCGATGAGCTACGTATGCGATGTGTCGATCCCGTCAGCGATGCTGATTCCGCTCGGCGCCGGCGGTGAGCACGCCCCCGTGTCGGCTGGACGTTCCGGCGGATCGGATGATCGCGGTGGCGGGCGAGCATCACCTCGAAGGGATCGTGTCCAAGGAGATCGAGTCGTCCTATCACCCGGGTCGGCGGTCGCCGACAGATCGAAAGGAGCCCTGACCGGGCTTGCCCCGTCAGCGCGCAGCAGCAGGAGGCCGATCGTGCGGCGTCCGTTCGACAAGGGGTCCGGACTGGCACCTCCATTGATCGAGTAGTCGGTATTCCTGAGCGCTTGTCGGCGTTCGTGCGCGCCCATACCGGCGTCGACGGGCACTACAGCGCCCACCTACCCGACTTCGGCGGATCCGCAGACCGGTGCGCGACACCGCCGACGACGAATAAGCATGCGCGACCGACTTGGGGCCTCCGGAATCACCGGAGACCGGCCGCGGCTGGGCCTGCGCTGGCAAGGAACTCGAGGGGAATCCTCAGCGGCTCGCCCGCAGTATGCGGACCGGGCGCAGTGCCTGGGGTGGTTCGCCCTCGAATTCCGCGGATCCATCGAGGTACCCAGCGATGAGGTCCGCAGCGGAGCGGTCTTCGATGTCGGTGAAGCCGAGCGCGCGCAACTGTGCGGCGATGTCGTCAGGAGTGAAGTAGCTTAACCAGGGTTCACCGACAGCTGCCGCTCGATTTGCGCGCGCCTGCAGCCGCGCACGATCCTCGTCGGTGTCTGCCGACTGCAGGTAGTCGAAGATCACCTCGACCGGCTCGGATTGACGAGCAATGTATTCGAGGGTGCTGCGGGCGGCGTCCGGGGTCAGATAGAAGACGACACCGAGCCAAACGAACACAGCCGGATCGGTCCGGCTGAACCCGGCGGCCTCCAATCGTGTTGCCAGTGTGTCGGTTTCGAAGTCGACCGGCACGAAAGTCAACCGCTCGGGCAGGTCGATACCGGATGCGGCGAGGCGTTGGTGTTTCCACGCTTGGGTAGCGGGATGGTCGACCTCGAATACACGCAGGCCAGGATGAGGGTTGCGGTAGGCGAAGGTATCCAGCCCCGCACCGAGGATCACGACCTGTCGCACGCCGGCAGCGGCGGCCTCGGCCACACGATCCTCGGCGTAACGGGCACGAGCAGCGAGGAACAGGCGGCGCGGCCGATCACCGACACCCAGCCGCAGGATTCCCGAGCCGACACCGCTACCGGGATGATCCGCTGCGGGCCGGCCCAATTCGGTCAGCTCATCCACAGTGACACCCAGCAGACGTGCCGCCAGTGGATCGGTGAGAATCCTTGGCCGGTCGACAATTTGATGATAGGCACGGGCGTAGGCAGTGACGAGCGCTGTCCGGCTGGGTTCCTCATTTTCCATACTCGAGACGCTACTCACCAACACGACGCGAACACCGTGAACTCAGCCACACCAGCTTCTCCCTGGCCGCCGCGATGAAGCCCACCAGGAGGACGCGATGAAACGTCAGGTCAGCTACAAATGGCGGTAATGGCGCAAGAAACAACGAAGTTCGCGTATCTGCTGGTCACTGGAGGAGGGTGCGTCGACCCCCGGTGTTGATGAAGTTGTCGCCGGTCGCGAGGCGGCAGGGTCGCTGATCGGTCGGCCGAGTTCTGGTGTGAGCGTTCAGAGTTGGCCGATGAGCAGGTCACCGCCCAGGACAACAGCGGGTTGTGGCTCACGCTGTTGTGGTTGTTTGCCCAGCGCTACCTGTTACTGATTTCCTCCTCTGGAAGAAGGTTGTTCGACGAGAGGGAGAAATTGAGTTTCGTGGAGAAAGTGCAGCGTGCGATCCGACTGACCGAGGAGCTCAACATGCTTCGGTACGCCGATCAAAAGGCGATCCAAGAAGGCTGGAGCGAGCTCACCGGCCAAGCTGTCGAAAAGACTTTCCATCTCATCCCGCCGGTCTACTCCGACCACGGAATCAACATCCGGATCGGCCGCAACGTCTTCGTCAACCAGGGCTGCCGATTCAATGACATCGGTGGGATAGAGATCGGCGACGACGTAATGATCGGGCCCAGCGTCAGCCTGATCAGTTCGGGCCACCCGGTCGAACCGGCGCAGCGCCGTACCGGGATAACCTCGGCGCCGATCCGGATCGAGCGCAACGTCTGGATCGGGGCCTCTGCGATGATCATGCAGGGCGTGACCGTTGGTGCGAACGCGGTTGTCGCCGCCGGAGCCGTGGTCACCCGCGATGTACCTGCGGGAACTTTGGTGGCCGGCGTGCCAGCGGCTGTAATCCGGCAGATCGGTTAGGTCGTCTGCCATCGCGCACCGGCGAAGTTCGCAGCGGCGAATTCGGCCCTGGTTCTGGTAGCCGGTAGTAAACTGTGTGGCACCTTTTTCCCAGCGCTGCGAAGAAGGCTCGCTTCGGTCGAGGCATAGGTGCCGGAGCTGCCAGGTCGGCGCATCCGCGACAGGGCCTGGCGCCGGATCAATTCGCGACAGGATCTGGTCCGGCAATCTCGCAGCGTGGCCATAGCTCGCCACGCATCAGAACCAGACAACTGGGTCAGGGTCGAAAACGAGGCACGTCACGGGCCGCATCAGGGTCGGCGAATCGCTCGGCAGCGGTGGACACATCCTGCCGGATAACGATTCGCACCGACCCGCTCATCTGCGGCTCGGCGGCAATCAGCCCGACGATAGATCAGCGAAGACGGGTTGGCTTATTCGACGCGCGTCGACCGAGTTACGTCGATTAAGGAACAAGACATGTCCCACACAATGATCAAGATCGTAGCCGCCACCGCCATTGCCTTGCCCCTGGGAATTATCGCAACTCCGGTGGCTTCGGCTAGTTCGGTTCCGACGTCTGCAGTTTCGACATCGGCTACGGTCACGCCGGTCCAGGGATCGTTGGCCTTATGCTTCCCCCTCGGCAGCGTGGTCTGGTGCATCTGACACCACCGGCTGAGAAATCCCCGCCTATAGATGGGAGCTAACGTACTTCGGCATCCCCAATGCCCCGCTCGTTGCGATAGGGACGCTGCCGCTACCCGCGCTGGTAGCGGTATAGCGCCCTTCCCAGGATGACCCTGAGCGTCGGGTTCGCTTGCCAACAGCCAGGATTCACCGCGAACCGTCACATCGTCCCGAGTGCGGCGGCGGTGCCGTCGCTGATAGTGGCGGTCGTCGCGATCGCCGACAGAGGCGAGAGCGAGGGCATTGCCATAGACATAGGCCGACAACAGACATAGGCCGACAACGTGCGGTCGCGGGCTCTGGCGGCAACAGCCCCTTCAGTGGGGCGCGCGGGCTCGTGATGAGTCCGTCGGCGTTAACGGTCGCATGCTCGATGCCGCTCCTGGCCATCAGGTGAGCGTCGGGTCCAGGGGCCGTGACAGCTGAGTACACGACCTCATCAGCCAGCTACCCGTCATCCAAGCCGGTTTGCGCGGTCAGGGCGCTATGGAGAATGGTGCCCGTGCTTACTGGTCGAAGCCGCGATATACCCCGTCGTCGTCGACGTTGTCAGCGAAGTCGCCGAAGTCCATGTTGGCGAGGAAGAAGTTGACCTCGACCCCGGCCATCGCGCTCGGCGCGATCCGGAACACCGGGTAGCCGCCGCGGTCGTCCTCGTCGCTGGTGTCGACCGCCAGGATCGGGTGCTCGGAGTCGGTCATCGTGGTGGCGTCGGCGAGGAACACGTAGGTCTGGCCGTCGACCAGCTCGACCAGTTCATCGAGTGTCAGCCCGTCGAAGGCCGCCTCGTCGATGGGCGTCAGCCCCGTCTCTGTGTCTTCGTCGTAGGACGCGATGACCGCCGCGAGGGTCTGGGCCCACGCCGCGTCGTCGGTGAAGTCGGTCCGCAGCAGAAGCGATTCGCCCTCGGGCAGAGACTGTGCCATGAAGAGGATTGTGCACCACGACAGCCGACCACCGCGATTCCGACTTCGCTGCCCGAGGACCGACAGGAGCAGGTCGAGCGTCGACCATTCCGGGCAGCTCGTGGGGCAACCAGCTGGATCTCTCGGTATTCCGCGATCGCGAGACCATGTCCACTGATGGAGCGGAGCGGTGCCGATCACTGACCGGTTCGAAACCGTCGACAACCCGCGACAGACTGGACGACTACTACGAGATCGACGAACCTCCGCTTCTGCCGAATACCGTGCGCCCGGTACAGGATCGACTGGCGTTCCGCGGAGGCGTCAACGTTGATAGATCAGCTGGGCGTGCCCGGCCGAACTCACAATCGGCACCAGCCGCATGGCGCGCGATCTGAGCCCATGGTGGCGAGCCGCGGATCCGGTTGGCCACCAACACCGCTGGAACGTAGCCGAAAACCGTGCATCTTGATGCCCGTCGGGTTCAGCTGCGGGCGCCGAGTGCGCCTGTCCAGTTATGGGTGTCGAGACCGGCGCGTCTGGACAGTGTGAACATGGCGGCAAGGTCGTCGCCGGTGCGCGGTTCTGGATCGTTCTCGGGGTAATGCTGCGCAGCCAACCGCACCATCGTCTCGGCGAAGGAGCGAAGGACGTTCTCTGTGACAGTTCCACGCTCTGCGTCGTCGAGCAGTTGCGCACACAACTCGGGCATACCGGCGTCGGTGGCGTCGAACTCCAGCCGTTCGCCGATCTCACCGACCGCGCCCGCCCGGGTCGTCAAAGCCGACATGCCGCAGTCGAGTCCGTCGTCGGCCAGATCGTCCGGGTAGGGCGCGCGGTGCCAGGCTCCCTCGTCGAACCAGTAGACGCAGCCGACCATATAGGCATCGATCAGTCCTCGCAGGTAATGCCGTGGCACCCATTCCGGCGCACCGGCCAGCAGGTCGATCGCGGGCTCGTACCCCTTGACCTTGCTCGATTCATCCTCCCCGACGAGCACAGCGCGACCGTCGCCGAACCACTTCAGCACCCACCAGGTGCAACCGCAGTCGTCCCAGTGCAAGCCGTCGTCATCGATCCAGTAGCCCGAACGATGGTGTGACGGCTCGAGCTCTCCGTCGCCGTCGTAGGTCGCGACCGCCACGGCGGCCCACCGCGCCCACAGCAGTCGTGCGTCGGGCAGGTCCTCAGGACGCCCAGGCCGATGTAGCTTCGCCAATGTTGTTCTCCTGACTCGCGTTCGGTATCACCGTAGGCGGCAGCTCCGACATCGTGTATGCCCGCGGGGGCAGACACAGAAGCCGTAACACCTGTCCATTCGGGTTGACCGTATCGACGACCGCGCAAGGTGAATTCGCCGTGCGTCCGTGCACTGCTGGCGGCCACCGGATTCGAACCGGTGCGCATCATCCCCAACCGCGACACCGGACAGCATCGTGCAAGCCCGCAAAATCGAATAGGCTGGCCCACCCCGGTGTACGGGCCGACAATTGCGCGGCGCGGATTTCGAACGCGCCGGGGCGATATCGAAACGAATACCGTCTACGCACCTTCCGAGGATCCCGTGCTCAATCGTTCTGTACTCATCGCCGGGGCTGGCATAGGTGGACTCACCGCCGCCCTGACTCTGCACGCCGCGGGCCACGAGGTGGCGGTGATCGAGAGTTCCCGCACCATCAGTCCGCTCGGGGTGGGCGTCAGCCTGCAACCGGAGGCGGTGGCGGTGCTGACGGAACTCGGCCTCGCCGACGAACTGGCCGACCTGGCCGTCGCGACCACCGAACACGTGTACATCGATCGGTACGGGACGGTGCAAACGACGCAGCCGCGCGGGACCGCGGCCGGTCACCGGTTGCCGCAGTACAGCGTGCATCGCGGTGAACTGCAGTCGCTGCTGTTGGCCGCGGTCCGCTCCCGGCTCGGCGACGCCGCGGTCCGGACCGGCGCGCGACTGAGCAATTTCGAGCAGACCGACGACGTGGTCCGGGTACAGCTGGACGATCGCCTTCGTGCGGACACCGAGACCGTCACCGCAGATGCTCTCGTCGGCGCGGACGGTATCCATTCGGTCGTCCGTGCCCGGCTGCATCAAGGCCCCGATCCGCTGCGTTGGTCCGGAATGCAGATCTGGCGTGGGGTGGTGGAAGGTGAGCCGTTCCTCGATGGGCAGTCGATGGCCGTCGGCAAGGACGAGCACGGTCGGCGCTTCGTCTCCTATCCGATCGGCCGCCGCGCGAACGGGCGCGTCTTGTTGAACTGGGTGGCCATGGTCCCGCTCGCCGAGCCGCAACCGTTGCCCGCCACCGACGTTCACAATAGTCTCGTGTCCTCCGACGACGTGCTGCGCTATTTCGAGCACTGGTCGCTGAGCTGGTTGAATGTCGCCGCATTGATCGCCGCGACACCGGAGATCCTGCGGCATCCGATGGTCGACCGCGACCCCCTGGATCGCTGGGGGCGGGGGCGCGTCACCCTGCTCGGCGACGCCGCGCATCCGATGTATCCGGTCGGCGCGAACGGCGCCACCCAGGCGATCCTGGACGCCGAGGCACTCGCGCGGGCACTGCCGGAACACTCCGCCGAGACTGCGCTCACCGAATACGAATCCGAGCGCCGCCCGGCGACCACCACGGTGGTCCTCGCCAACCGGACCATGGAGAACAGCCTGCGCGGCGGCGACAACCTGACCGATATCACCACGAACTACCGCACCACGGTCAGCGGCCCCGGACGGCAACCAGATCCGCAGCGGCAATGAATGCCGTGGTGGCGTCCCGGCCGGGACATGACCCGTAATTCATGAAGGGACCTGTCATGCACAAGCCGGTGTCCGGCCATCGTGGTTGCCGTGTGGCTAATCCGATGCGCTGCCGAAAAGCAGCAGTCCGTTACGGTCTTCGTTGAGCACGATGTATCTGAAGTCCCAGAACACGGGGTAACCGGGAAGACCAGCAAAACCGCCGGTGTAGATGACCGAACCTGGGCCGATGGAGCTGCGGGCGAAGTTCCGGTAGCGCTCTTGAAGATCCTGAAGTCTGGTCTCTTCGGCAAGAGACAGCGTCAATCCGCTGCCAGTGTCGCCGCGGTAGTGGAACCCGTAATCTATTTCGTCCCACAAAGTATCGACATCCGAGAGGATCGGGTTGGGGAACGTCGCTTGGGGGTAGGTCGCGATTACTGCCGCTTGCGCGGCTCCCAGCGACAACCCCGCTGGCAACCGCAGCAACCCGAAGCTCGGCGCGTAGTTCAGCCCGTGCATCACTCGCTCGAGCTCTGCTGTCAATTCATCCACGCCGTCGATCTTCACCCATGACACTGACGCGATCGGACGTCGGAAGCCCCTGTCAGCCAGGCCATCTGATCAGCTGACCGACGCGCGCGCAGCGGCATTACTGGGCGTTCCTGATGTGGGGTGGCGTGTTGCCGCAAGCTCAGGCGAGGCGAACATTGAGAACGAGCACGACTGACGTCGCGATCGAGAACGCGAGGAAGACCGCCGCTCCCAGCATGTTCCGGTCGCCGCTGCGGATGTGGGCGACGATCGCGCCGCCGAAGTAGAGCACCAAACCGATCGCGGCGGCGATCGCGAAGGGCGGGAACCAGATGCCCCCGAGGAGACCGACCGTCGCGGCGATCTGCAGGCTGCCGAGCACGGTGAGCTGGGAAGTGGTGAGGTGGACCGCTTCCGCGAATTGGCGTAGCCACGCTGGGCGGACGAACTTCATCACTCCGGAATGGAGCATCGCGAGAGCGAGCAGGACGGACAGGATCAGGGCTGCGATGTGCATGATGACAACGCTAGGAATCCGATAGGTACCTTTTGGTAACCTTCGGACCGTGAGCCCTCCTGCCGGAATCATCTTCATGTCCGACTGTCCTGCACGCACAGCAATCGAGATCGTCGCGAACAAGTGGTCCGTAGTCACCCTGTACGCGCTCGCAGACGGCCCCAAGCGGCACAGCGAACTTGTCGCCCTGTCCGGCGGGATCTCCCGGAAGGTGCTGACCCAGACCCTCCGCCGCTTGCAGAGCAACGGCCTCATCGATCGACAGCGGTACGCCGAAGCGCCTCCACGGGTGGAATACAGCCTGACCCCGCTCGGCCGGACGCTCCAGGAGCCGATAGCGATGTTGACGGAGTGGGCGCAGGTGCACGGAGAAGCACTCGTCGACTTCCAGGAATCGACTGCCGCGAACCAGACGCACTAGGTTCCGGACAGCCCACACCTTCGGAGAGTGCGAGCCAAAGCATAAGGAACCGACTTCCGATCATCGGCAGAAGCAAATGTTCGTCGAACGCACGGGTGGCGGCAGAGGAGGATGTTTTCCGCCCAATTGCTGAGTCGAAGGCTATGTTTCGTCACGGTGAGATCTTCGCTGCGAGTCGGCGGCATCGGCGAACGTTCGGCCAGTCCGTTCGAGCTGCGCACAGGTCTGTCGCGTGCACAGAGTCACGCTTGAACGCGAAGGCCGTCGAAGAGGAAGTCCAGCAGTGTGCGGGCTTGCTGGGTTGGGTCCGGATCTCCTTCAGTGGCAAGGGCTATCGCGTTGACGAGCTTCAGTAACTGGGGTGCGGTCAGCCCGGATCGGATCTCGCCCGCGTCCCGAGCGCGCTGCAAAAGGCCGGTTGCCGCGGCGAATATTTCTTTCCGGCACCAAGATTCGGTTGATGTGCCTATGACTGCGAGCAGTGAGGCCGCGAGGCCGCGGGTGGCGCTGCCCTGTGCGACAACGGTGTCGAGCCACAACCTGAGCGCCTCGGCGGGGGCGTGTGCCATGGCCAAGTCGCCGGCTCGGTGGACCAGTGCCGCTATGTGGTCGTGGTGGACCGCTTCCAGTAGTGCCTGTCTGGTCGGGAAATGGCGGTAGAGCGTGGCATTGCCGACCCCGGCGGCGCGTGCGATGTCGTCCAGCGGCACCTGCGGGCCGTGTTCGGCGAAGGCACTGGTGGCGGCGGTGATGAGCCGTTCGTAATTGCGCAGCGCGTCGGCGCGGGGAGGTCTGCTCGGGGCTGGTGTCATTACACTCCGATTGCAAAACGGGGATAGTCCCCGTATTGTAGCCGACAGTCAAACGGGGACAATCCCCACTTATTGCCGATACAGGCGAAAAGCGCTACTCGAGGAGGATGCGATGTCGGACATCGTGTTGGTTACCGGAGCGACGGGCACCCAAGGTGGTGCAACGGCTCGCGCGCTGCTGGCGGCGGGTTGGCGGGTGCGCGCGCTGGTGCGTGACCCGGACACGGCGGGTGCTCGGGTGTTGGCAGGGGCGGGTGCGGAACTGGCGCGTGGCGATATGGGCGACCGAACCGCGCTGGATACGGCGGCGGCGGGTGTTCACGGGGTGTTCAGCGTGCAACCGACCGCGGGATACCCTGGCACACCTCCCGGCTTCACCGTCGACGACGAACTGAGGCTGGGCCGCAATGTCGCGGATGCGGCCGCGGCAGCGGGTGTTGCTCACTTCGTTTACGCCTCGGTCGGCGCTGCGGACGCCGATCACGGCATTCGCCGCTGGCAGAGCAAGGCGGAGTTGGAAAGATACTCGACTCGGCTCGGCCTGCCGACCACCGCATTACGCCCGGTGCGCTTCATGGAGAACCAGCTCGACCCCCGCTTCGGCTTACGCGAGGGAGTACTCACCGATGTCATCCATCCGGACGTACCCGTGCAGCTGATCGCGGGTACCGACATCGGCGTCTTCGCCGCGCGGGCTTTCACTCACCCGGACGAATACATCGGAGCCGCAGTGGAACTAGCGGGCGACGAGCTGACAATGACCGAGATCACCGAGGCTATGAGCCGGTCCCTCGGACAACCGATCGAATACCGAGCGATCCCACGAGAAGCGTTGTTGGACAAGGACCCCGACGCCCTCGCCGGCTACCGGTTCGCCAACCAGGGCGGAGGCTGGAATGCCGACATCGTGGCGCTGCGGCGATGCCATCCGGAACTGCTGGATTTCACCACCTGGCTGGCGCGTGAAGGTACACGGCAGTACTCCGCGTACACCGCCCGACCCTGATGTACATTGCCGAAGACATGCGCGGGCAACTCGAGGTGTGGACGGGACCAGATTTCGAACTCACCGACGAACTACAGCACAGACCTACCCGAGCGCCGTCGCCTTATCACCACGAGATTGCCGCGCGGATCCGGGCGACCAGGGCCTCGAGACGTTGCTGATGTGAACCCTCCCAATAGATTCGGCCGCAACCCGAGCACTGCCGGAAGGTGTCGTAGTAGCGGCGGGCGAGAGGTTCGAGCCGATCGATAATGCCCTGCTCGGCCACATCGGTGACAACGCCGCCACAGCGCATGCAGCGACTGAACGGCACCAGCCGATCCGCCAGATCGAGCCGGCGGACGACCTCCACCATCTGCTCGAGCGGGTGGTCCGACCGGACAAATACGCCGTGGGTCACGGTGCGGCGCTCGAGAAGTCCGTGGTCGCGGGTGAGCAGGATCCGGTGCTCGGCTGCGGCTTTCTTCGCCAGTGCTGCGTCGTCGGCCTCCCAAACGCCGCGGACGTCGAGTCCCATCAGCCGCATCAGCCGTGCGAGCCCGCCGAGGTCGACATCGACGATGAAACGCGGATCGCGCAGCGGGCGGGGACGCACTCGGGTCAGCGGCCCGATGTCGAGCGTCTCGAACATCGGGTAGACGACAACCCGATCGCCCGGCTGCAGATGGCGGCCGAAGTCGACGGACTCACCGTTCACCAGCATCAGGTCGACCTCGGTGTGCGGAATACCGGCGGCCTCGACGACGTCCTTCACGGTCTGGTGCGGCCGGACCGGCCGCAGCTGCGCCGCGTACCGCACGCCCGGGGGCAAGAAGTCGTTCAGCTCGGCATACACACGCAGTTCGACACTGGTGGTCATACGACCATTGTCCGGCGGGAGCACCCAGCCCGCCCAGGACAATCTCCAGTTGACCAATCCCGCGTACGATCGCGGCCGGTCAGCGTCTCCCGGACGCGCTGACGTGCCACGCATTTCAGCTGGTGAATGTGGTCGACGTCGAGGTTCGATGGTGTGGACCCGATGGTTATGGGGTGATGCCGTCGAATTGCATCACCCAGTAGGGGTTGTTGGTGGAGCGTCGTCACCGGGCCGACGGCGGCCTTCACCGCCGGCGCGCGGGACGGGACCGGTGCCGCAGCATCGACCGCGGGCCAGCCAGGTTTCGGCTGCGGCGTATTCGGTCTATGTGGATTCAGCGAGGACGAATCGGGTCCATGCCGCGGCCTGTCCGGAGTTGTGGTTGAAGACCTGCCCGGTGGTGAGGTCGATGGCATAGACGCTGCCCTCGGGGACCCCGCCGTTGAAGGTGCCGAACCATGCGATCGGGCCGGATTGTGTTGTGTCGCAGGCTTGTATGCCGTTGAATGCTTCATCCGGGAAGGCGAACTCGCCAAGGTCGGCGGAGGTGAGGCCGGCCAGGATGCCGCCGCGGGCGGCGGCTGTCGCGGCCGCCCGGACCTGTGGCACACAATCGGTGACGACGAAGAAGCGACCGTTTGTACTGGGGATCGTAGGCATACGTGTACTCCGATCAGGGGGCTACTGGGTGGGCGGCTGGAAGCCGGGGATGTTGAGTTCCTGCCCGATTGCCGCGACGGCGTCGACGAGGGTGTGGCCGCCGAGTTGCGGCCAGCCCTGGCCTTGGACACCGAGCATCTGGATCCACTCGTCGCGGATGCGGCCGTCGGGGTCGCGGGGCAGCGGCACCTGGGTTGGTCCCGAGGGTGGCGCGAACCCGGACAGGCCCAGGGTTCGGCCGACGATGGCGACGCCGTCGACGAGGGTGCGGCCGGCCAGTTGGGGCCAGCCGTTGCCGCCGATGCCCATGAATTGAATCCATATGTCGGTGACCGGATCCGGCGCGACCACCCCGACGCCGCACTGGTTGGCGAAGTCCTCCGGCGAGAATCCGTCGGCGGAGTTCATATCGCAGTTGCCGAAAGGTGGGGCACCCTCGGGGAGTCCGCCGCCGTAGCCTTGGCCGTCGGTGTACTGGTGGGCGATCTGGCCGGGCAGGTTGGGGTTGCTGCCGTAGCCGGCGCCGATCATGTCGAGTCCGTCCGGGCGCACCGGCCACATGCTGTTGAAGTCGGGGCGGTTGGCGTAGCCGATGACCCGGCGGGTCGAGCCCAGCCAGTCGGTGAGCCGCCAATAGGCGCGGTTGATGCCGTCGGACTGGTTTCCGCCGGGATTGCCGCCCGATTCCACGTCGATCATGGAGATCATCTTCGGGTGCGGGCCACCCGCCTGGCCGATCATGCTCCTGTGGGTGTCGACGGTCTCGAGCCAGTTCGGTCGCCAGTAGAAGTAGACGATGAAGCAGGAGATTCGTCCGGCGTCGGCGGCGTCGGCGGCCCAGGCGTAATTCGTGAAGAAGTTGTGGTCCCGGTACGTGCCGTCGTTGGATCTGAACGAAAAGATCTGATACGGGTAGGAGTCGTCGACCGGTACTTGGAACTCGGACACATCGGCGAAAAGGGAATCAACCATGGCTACCCCTCCGAGAAGGTCGACCGGCCCTAGAGCAGGACCGGAATTGACGTGGTAGCTACCGATTTTCCGGGGACCCGACCGCGACGTCAGGAGTAGCGCACTACTGTGACCGCGTCGTAATCCGCCATGCCGCAACGACGCCCGGTCGCCACCCGGCGGGCTAACGGTCGCTGGTGCCCGCAACGACAGCGTGGATCCTCAGTTGGCTCGTGGTCGCCTGCGCGAGACTGCATGCTGTCCCGGCGCGTTCGAGGTAGAGCGATACGGTGTTGTCAGGCGGGTAGATTCGCAGCCCGGACACCGACACCGGTTGACATTGCTCGGGCGCGATGTTGCTCACGTTGAGCGCGTACACCAGCGCCGACCCCTGCCCACCAGGCGACAACTGGACCGGGCCGGATGAGGCACCGTCCCGCGCGGCGGGCGCGCCGACGGGTGCGCTGTCCGGGCCGGTAGCGTAGGAGACACCCGGGAATCCTTCGAGTACGCACGGACCGGACCCGTTGTTGGTGAATACGATCGGGAAAGCGACGGTTCCAGCGGCCGCGGTTTCCGGTCCGAGACCGGCCGCGAGATCGGACGTCTGACATTGCGGTGCAACGGCACCCGAGGTACCCGCGAGCGGTGACTGCGCGGCCGAATGCGGCGAAACCGCATACAGCGCCGAGCCCACGCTGGTCGTCCCCGGCGGGGCCGACTGTTCGGAGCCACAACCCAGGACGGTCGCAACCACACACGCGGTGGGCAGCCACCACGCCATCCGCCTTCTCCTCACAGCACCTCACCGTACTCCGCGGGTAGGCGAAAACGCAGTGGAAACACCATTGCCACAACCGGATACGCCACGCAGGACCAGTCCTGGAATTCTTGGCAGTTCCGAACGCGGGACCGGTGACCGGTGGGACGACCCTCGTACTGATCGGGATGGGTCATCGCGGCCGGGCGCGCAATGCTGAAGGCGTTGGCCGAGCCAGCGCTCGGCCGGCTCCGGGGCAGGCATTCCGCCCTGATCGAGGCATTGACCGCCCGCTTCGACCACCACCATGCGTTTCTGGCTCACCCTCCACCCGTTACCTTCTTCGACGGTCGAAGGGCGAGCGATGTGCATCATGCCGGTGAGTACCCGGCGGGTGTGAGCGGGTCATACGCCAAGCGGTACGCCTGCGCTCCGTCGGCCGGGCTACCACTGGCGACGCAGAGCTGCCACCACAAACCGCCGGAGGTGGCGGCGCTCTGAAATAGACTGGGGCCCATGCGGACAACGGCGAAGGTCAATGACGGCCAACCGGTGAGCTATGTCGATTACGGCGGCGACGGTCCCCCGGTATTGCTCCTGCACAGCTACCTGATGGACGCCGACATGTTCGTCCCGCAGGTGCGGACGCTCAGCGGGACATTCCGGCTGATCGCGATGGACGAGCGAGGGCACGGCAGTACTCCCGCCGATGGTCCGTTCACCTACTGGGATGTGGCTCGCGACGCGCTCGGTCTGCTCGACGAACTGGGGGTCGACCGGGCCGCGGTGGTCGGCACCAGCCAGGGCGGGTTCATCGCGCTGCGGATGGCGCTGCTGGCACCGGAGCGTGTGACCGCGCTCGCGCTACTCGGCACCTCGGGCAGCGCGGAGGATCCAGAGGTCGCCGTCGGCTACCGGCAGGCGGCCGCGGCATGGCGCGAACTCGGTCCCACGCCCGAACTGCTCGACCTCAACGCCGCGATCTGCCTGGGCAGCCACGACGCGACCGAATGGCAGGCCAAGTGGCGCCAGCTGTCCGGGGACCAGATCGACCGGGTGCTCAGCACGCGGTCGAGCGAGACAACGTGCTCGACCGCGTGCCTGCGATCGACTGCCCGGCGCTGGTTCTGCACGGCTCGGCCGATGCCGCGTATTCCGTCGATCGGGCCCGCGAGCTGGCGGCTGCCCTGCCGAATGCCGCACCACCGGTGATCATCGACGGTGGTGCGCACTTCCTGAGTCTGACCGACGCGGACGCTGTCGATCCGTACTTGCGGGCGTTCCTCGACAAGTCAGCGGGATAGCGCCCTATCTCGGCCGAGTTTGCCGACAGCGGTCAGCGCCCGAGCAGACACCCCGATCCACAACCGGACAGCAGCCACAGACAGCGATACAGCTTCGCGGCTCAGACGACGTTCTGTACTCCAGTGCACATGGTGCGACCCGGCGGTGAGCCCGCTACACCCGTTACGGGTTGACCGGCGGGCGCACCGCATCCCACGGCAGCTGTGCCCGCTGACTTCACACCACCCGCCGAGCAGTAGCAGCCGCACCGTAGTCGCCTGGGCGGCGGGATTTCTCCCACTCGAGAGGGGGATTTAGTTCGTGATCATGACGCGCAGGCGTGACGCTCTCGCGTATAACGTCATGAACTGGCCTGAACAGGAGTGCACGATGCGGGTACCTCTCGATGACGCCGAGTTCGACGATGGTGACCGGCTCACCTATCGTGGCCAGCCCTTCACGGGCATCGCTGTGGAAGCCGACGAAGACGGTGTGCTCGCCGAGTCCAGCTTCCGCGTGGGCGTGCAGGACGGCCCGGAGCGCAGCTTCCGCGAAGACGGTTCGGTGAGCGTGGAGAACATCTACCAGTTCGGCATCATCCGCGAGGGCCGCCGATGGCACGGCAACGGACTGCTGGCCTACGAGATGCACGCGGACGAGTTCGGAAGGATGCAAAGCGAACAGCGCTGGGACGCGGACGGCAACCCCGAGCAGTGATGTCCGGCAGGTTTGCCGTATTCCGGCGGCACCTCTTGGGCAATTCTGGAAAACCAGACGATGTGAACTCGTATGTTCTCGACCGGCTCGTCGAAGATTTCGGCGCGGTGGTTGAGAACTTCGCCCCGGAGGAGCGAGTCCACTACATCGGGCATGATTTCGGCGGCGTCATCGGTTGGGACCTGCCGGCGAAGCATGAATTGGCTTCGCGGATAGCGTTCTTCACCACATTCGGGCTCCGTCGTTCGACATGTTCGGTGCCTGGTTCAGGAAGCATGCGGCGGGAAGCAAGTTCCCACTGGCGAGAAGACGCGACATGCGCGATGAGGGTCGCCGGTGCAGAATCGTCTTCCCGGCAACACCGGGAGATGGCAAGGGCCGACATCGGCGCAGGCACATCCGAAGTGAGTACGGCCACAGTGAAGGGCTCGTGGAGCAATCGTTATATGTCGATCCGGACGAGTTACGGAATACCGCCGACGAACTCCACACGCTCGCCGAAGAGACGGCACGGATGCTGGCGAAGTTGAAGGCCGACCTCGCCGGAGAGGGCGAGTGCTGGGGCAACGACGAACCCGGCAAGACGTTCGCTGAATCGTATGTACCGGGCTTGAAACGGAACATGACGGGATTCGAGAACCTCGTCCATAACGTCACGACCATGGGTTCCAATCTCCGCGCCACCGCCGAGAATTTCGAAAATCAGGATCGCGGCGGCGGCAACCAAGTCCGGAACTCGTTGCCGGATATCGCAGTTCCGAATATCGCGGTGCCAAAGAGTTCCGAAACAGCGTCTGCTCCGCAGACCGACCAAACGAGCCACGTCAGCGAACCGAACCGGCAATCGTCCGGTGCGAGGCAGACACAGGAAGATACCGAGCAATCGAACTCCGGCTCACCGGCAGCAAGCGACACCAGCACCGACGCACGGCAGCCCACGGGACAGCGTTCCACGGACTCGCCCGCCGGAACCGATTCTCCCGGTGCTGATTCCGGCGCCGTGCCGGACAACACCGATCCGAATGGCAGCGGTTCCCAGGAACAGGGCGGCCACCGACAGCAAACGCCGTCCCAGCCCGCAACTTCCGGCCCCAGCGCCTCGACCCCGACCACACCGGCATCGCGGTCCTCGGCTTCCGCGCCACCATCGTCGGTGCTGCCCACGGGGTCCGGTCGCAGTTCGGGCACTCATACCACGGCCACACCGCACACCCGGCCACCTGGCGGTCGGCAGGCTTCGCCGCCCGCAGCACCCGGGAATTCCGCGTCCCCATGGTCGAAACCCGGCAAGGGGACCTCACCGGAGCAGCAGTCACCGCCACGGGTCTCACCGCCTCGACGGCCCGGCGCACCGAAACCTCCCGCTGAACCCAAGCAGCGCAAGGCTCCGGACCGGAAACCGCCGCCGCAGCCGATCACGGCCGACGAGGCGATGCAGATTATCAGCGCCATGGCTGCCCGGCACAACCTGCGGATCACCGGATTCGAGTCGTCGGGAATCTCCACGCAGTCGGCCCAGGAAATCGCGGACGCCGTCGACACCGTGCTGGACAAATACCCACTCCCCTTGCACGGCATCGAGATCGGAGACTGCGACGGCGACCTGTCGAGAGTGGAGAACCGAGCAGAGCCGGCGACACCGGAGCCGTGGATCGTCTTGGACCGCCGGACCGTGGCGGACCCGGGTGGACCGGCCGGCCGCGCCCGGCCCTGGACCCGGCCGGGCGAAAACACACACCGCCCGATGCACGCACGGATGCTGCGCGAATTCGGTCACGTGGCCGATCTCGCCGGCGGGTTCCGGGCGCGGCAGACGGCCCAGCGCGCATTGATCACCGAATACCTGCGAGTCACCGGCATCGAGAACCGGACCCTGGCACAGGTCGTCGACGGCTATCGACGCTGGCGAGACCAGCTGGGCGAACACTGCTTCCGCACGGGCGTACTGGATCCCGGCCGAGCATTGGCCGAGGGATACGCCGCGGTCGAGCAGGGCGGCGCCCAGGCACCCGGGCCGGCCAAGGTGCTCCACCGCTTGCTGCTGGTCATGGCGCGGTTGGACATGCGGTCAGGCAAACGGGATGGGGAGGGACGAGGGAATGGACCGATGGAAGCGTGAGGGTCTGCGTTCGGCCAACAATGCGTTGCGCAAGCAGGTGGAGCAACTGATCGACTCCTATGAGGAACAGCAGGACCGGCTGACCGAGATCCATCGGCAGCTGGATGCCCTTCGCCTGCAGACCCGGTCGTCCGACGGATCGGTCGAAGTAACGGTCGACGCCAACGGTGTTCTCACGGATTTGTCGCTGACCCCGGCCGCGCTCCGCAGGACGGCAGACGAACTCGCCCGCTTGATCCTGCAAGCGACACAGGAGGCCGCACGCCAGGCCCGGGAGCACAGCGAGAATGCCGCGGCGCCGGTTGCCGCCTCCCTCGACGACGAGCCTGATCTATCCGACATCATGGGCGAGGGACCTACTCTGCGTGACATCCGTGAATTCTTCCGGAACACCGGCACATCGACCCCGTGACAGACGGACGAACACCACGATTCCGCTCAACTCCATTCCCACCGGCAGGAAGACGGGCGACGGGCAGGAGAATGCCACCGTGCTGGTGCGGTTGACGGTGGCGACGCCACGGGTGCGGCCGCCGGCCGCCGGATGAGTGGACCGGCTCGACTATGCCGCTATACCTCCCTTCCTGGCTGCCCGCACCCGTCGTGGAGTGCGTGGCGGGACATTTTCCGGTCGGCAACGAAGACGCGATGCGCCGGTGCGGCGACTACTTGTCGGACCAGGCCGATTGGTTCCGCAAACAGGCGGAACACTACGACAACAAGGCCACGCTGCGGCACATCATCCGGGGGCAGACCGGTGACAGCGCCGAAGAGGGGTACCGCCGGACAGCGGAGTATTTCCGTGCCCAAGCCGACGACACCGACACGCTCGCCGAAGAGCAGTACGAGGGAGCCAACAGCCTAGAGCTGCAGAAGTGGACCGTCATCGGATTCGCGGTAATCCTGACCTGGACCCTGGCACACGCCGCCATCACCTTCACCTTCGGTGGTGCGCTGGAGGCCTACATCGCCACAATGCGAACCAAGACCGCGGTGCGGTGGGCCTGGGCGAAAATGTTGCAGTACATTTCCGGGCAGAGCATGCGGCTGGCGGCCGAACGTGGCGCGCTCAGGCTGGCCGGCAAGATGGCGGCGATCGGTGCAATCCAGGGTGGCGGCATCAACGCCGCGGTGCAGCTGAACCAGGTTGCCGACGGCCATCGCGACGAGATGGACCGGAAAGCAGCAGGTATCGCCGGCGGTGCCGGCGGTGTCGGCGGCGGGGTAGGCATGCTCTTCGGCCGGTGGTTCGGAAACCGCTGGGCCATACCGGCGACCACCGCCCTGGCCGGGCGGTCCGCCCGCACCGGCGTGCGTCTGCTGGTTCAGGTCTCCGGGACCGCCGTAGTCGGCGCCGGCGGCGGCATCGCCGGTGGTCTGGCAGGTGCCGCAGTGGCGCTGAAACTCTCCGGGGAAGATCTCACCCTCGGTAACTTCTCCGAGGGACTGCTGCCCGCGATCACGGGTGGATTCGTCGGTGCTGCCGCGCACGGTGCCGCAGGCATACGCGCGGCCGCCGCCGATGCCAGCACCCCACCGGCCGGGCGTGGGCAGATGCAGCTCGAAGAGCTCATCGCACTGGCGGGGCCGGAGGCCACTGGAGATCGGTCCGCCCCGCCGTCCGCGGCCGTCAACAAATCGGACTGGAATCCCGTTGGATTGCGGAATGCGTTGCCCGACAATGTCAATTCGGCCGAAGTGGTCGATTTCCGGTCCGGCTCCGCGGCCGCCGACCCGGCCGCCGCGAACCCAATCGCACCGAAATCGCCGGAGCCGCACGCCACTCCGCTCCGGGATATCCTCGCCGCACGCCACAACTCGGAGAACTGGAGCGGACCGAAACAGGCAGGCAGCGAAACCGCCTCCGGAACAACACCCGCGCCGAAGCATCCCGCCGATGGTGCGGCGGTCACGGCGCACCCCGCTCCAGGGGAAAGCCCCAAATCGCCGAGCTCCGTCCCACCGGAACGCGCAACGGTTACCGCACCGAACACGCCGCACCCGGCAGACGGCGCACCTAATCGCGCCCGGCCAGCGGCGGAGGGCGACAACACACACACGCGCCCTGAAGTAAGCACAGCGACGCCGCATCCCGCCGACTCGGAATCCGGATCGGGTGCCGGGCAGGCACGCGGTCACGCCGAAACGAGCGGTGACCGAACACAAGACGGGCCCGCCGCCTCACCGAAGGCAGCCGAGCGTGCGGACCAAGCCACCGAAACCAAGGGAGGTGGGCACTCCACCGACTCCGACGCCGACGCCGACGCCGGCTCCGGCGCAGTGCGGACTCGCGCCGACGGCGATACGGGCGAGGCACCCGCGGCGGCGAAAGACGTATCAGAGCAACCGATTCCGGCGGACTCCGAAGCCGCCCAACCGGCTGCTCGGGCGCCCCGCGTGGTCGACTCCGAGCACACCAAGGCCGGACAACCCGACGGTTCGGCCCCGAAGGCGTCTGATGACAGTCCCGCGCCCACCATGACGGCGGTGGCGGAGCCCGAAGCGCCTGCTGTGAAGCTCGAGGAGCACGGGCGCAACAGCGGCGACCGGCCCGCCGCAGCGGCGCGGCAGCGACCCGCCGGAAAAGCCGTGACCGGCGAGGAAAGACCGCCCGCGGGATCCGACTCGCGCGCTGCCCCGGGAGACCGCCCACCACGGGTCTCGGCCCCGAAACCCGCTGCGGGAGAACGTCCTCCGGCGGTCGACCCGCACGAGGCGTCGCGCGGCCGCGGCCAGGACGACGCTCCTTCGCGCGAGCCGGAGCCCGAACACGGCCGCGCGATCGATGACGGCCCCGAGCAGCAGGCCAACGACCATCCCGACGCCACCGGTACTCGCGACAAGCCCGAATCCGAGGCCACCGGCAAGGAGCCCGAGCCGGAACACACGCGTTCGGACGAGGAGGGCGTCCGAACGCAGGCCGACGACGACCCCGAGGCCACCGGCACGCGTGGTGAGCCCGAGCCGGAGCATGCGCGCGCAGACGACGACGGCGATCAGCATCGTGGTGACGAGCAACCCGACGCAGGCGAGGATTCCGCCAAGGCGCTGGCGCGGGCGTATCGGGCCCAGGCTGATGACATCCTCATGGAGTACGAGTCCCGAGACTGGAGCACCGTCTCGGACCAGGAGCTGAAGGCGATGCTGTTCAGCGGCAACGACCGCGAGGCCGCCCTGGCCGTGATCGAGGTGATCAATCGCGGCGAAGGCAAGGTCCTGCGCTGGACCCAGGTGATGGGAATGCTGGCCGTACGCGACGGTCATGTGGGCAGGATGCAGGCGGGTGAGGGTAAGACACTGGTATTCCAGGCCGCGTCGGCATTGCGAGCCGCCCGGGGCGAGCCGGTGCGGGTGCTCACGACCATGGACACCCTCGCACTCGAGGCATACGACATCGGTCAGAAGTTGTTCGGGAACTACGGCTTCGATATCCGCCTCATGAACCCGGACAATCCTTATGCACCGGTGGCCGAGGGCCAGGCCACGATCTCCTTCGGCACGCTGCACGCGGACGGCTTCGGCGAACTCCGCGGCAATGTCGCGCCCGGCAGGATCAAACAGGTCGACGAAGTCGACGCGGCCGTCAAGGGGTCGGTGTTCATCCTCTCCGAGGGTGCCGGCAACGCTGCCAGTCCGGAGGTAACCGCACGAGTCGAGGATGTCCACGGCTTCCTCCGGGACGCTGTGAAGGCCGGGCTGCTGAGCAGGGCTGATTTCGTTCGTGCCGCCGGGGCGAGCGAAGACCACACCACATTGACCGGAAGCGACCGCGCGAAGGTCGAGCACATCCTCGGTGGCGAACTGACCGCGAAGCTCGAGAAAATCATCGGCCGCATCCCGAGCGAGTCCGAGGCGCACCGGATCGCCATGGCCGCCACCGCCGAGTGGCGCTACACCGAGAACGACGACTACGTGGTCTGGCATCACCCCGAACTCGGGCCGGAATTCCGTACCGACAGCGACGGGAACGTCCTGGTCGTCGACGGCAAGAAAGTACTGAACCCGGATTCCCACAAGGTCTACATCATCGATCAGACCACGCACAAGGTGATGTTCGATGCGGAGACCTCGACCGAGAGTCGTTGGAACGGTGGGCTGGCTCAGGCCGTCGAAGCCAAGCACGGCATCCGGATCCGCGCCGATCCCACCAGCACCAAAACCGTCACCGTGCGGGAGCTGTTCTCCTCGGAGCTGTGCGACGAGTTCAGCGGCCTGTCTGCCACCACCGACAACGCCGACGCCGAACTGCGGCAGATCGGAACGGGCGGTGCCGACAATTCCACGCGGGAGATCATCGACATTCCCCGCTTGAAACCGTCGCAGCTGGAGGGGGCCGACCCCGCCAACGACATCCGTGTCGGCACCCAAGGAGAGAAGCACGAGGCGATGGCCGCCGGCGTAGCCGAGATGCACGCCACCGGTCGCCCGATAGAGGTAATCTGCGACCGCAACAGTGAGGTTGCCTCGGTATCGGCGAAGCTGACCGCGCGAGGCATCGAACACGTTGCCGTCGATGCGAAATGGTTCCTCGAGCACGGTGTCACCGCCGAAGCCGATCTGCTGGCGATCTTCAAGGAGGCCGGCAAGGAGGGCATGGTCCTTGTCATCAACCGGCAGGGTGCGCGCGGTGTCGACATTCCCATCAGCCCCGAGATCAACGAGCGTGGTGGGCTGCATGTCCTGAAGTCCAGCCGGTCGGCCGAACACCGCGACATCGACATCCAGGCCGAGAACCGCACCGCTCGCAGCGGCGGCAAGGGCAGCGTCCAGTACTACGTCGCATTGGACGATCCCCTGTTCGCCAAGAGCCCCCGGGCTCAGATCTCGGTCATCCGATACATCGCCGCCGAGACCCAGCACGAGTCCGCGCTCGCCCAACATCAGGCCGCTGTCGCCGAGCATCGCGCAGCGCCCACCACGGAATCCCGGCAGAAACTCGACGCCGCCGGCAACAACCTCGAGAACAGCCGAAAGAGCCTCGCCGCGGCGGAAGCCGACGTCCGCGGGCTGGTGTCGAAACTCCAGCCCGCTGGCGTCGTCCGCCCCACTACCGATCCAGCCTCGGCTCACCTGCCCAACGCGCCACCGGCCTCGGGGCACGATCCCGCCGCCACACCGGCCTCGGGACAACCACGACATCAGCCGCCAGAGCCTCCACCACAGGCCACGGCCGTCACCACCACCGCTCCGGCTGACTCTGTCGCCGCGACCACCGCAGTTGGTACACCGGCTTCGGTTGCGCCCCCGGCTACGGCCGGTGCGCAGGCCGCGGCTGCGGCAGTCCCGGCCGGCACACCGGGATTTACGGCGCCCGGCGCGTCGGACAATGGCGGTGCGAACAGGCTGGATACGGGAAGGCCGAGCGATCGGCCGGACTTCGAACCACTCGCCGCCGATGCTGCGAAAGCGACTGGCACCCAGCACATCGTCAGTGCTGCCGCGACTGCCGCCGCAGCGAGCGCATCGGACGAAGGCCGATCGGACGACCGCACGACCGACGGCAGTGCCGACTCCGCGACGTCCGCCGCTCATCCGACGAGCGCACAGGGCAGTCAGCACCGTGCGGCAGCACCCACTGCCGAAGCAGTGCAGACGCCGGGCATGCCGGCCACCGACGGTGCCCGACCCAATGACGACCAGGACGCTGCCGGAACCGCCGCGAACCCGCGCTCAGCAGGGGACCCCGCGGCCGACACGAATGTGCCATCCAGCGGTCGGCAGAACGATTCACCGTCTGTCCTCGACACCCGTAATACGAATGGCGACAACGTCTTCCAGGACATCGTGGGGGCGTTGCGGGCCCCCGGCGCACAGGCCGCGCTCTTCGCGCCGGTGACGCAGGCCATCGACGCGGCAACGCACACACAGACCGGGACGCACCCCACCGGAAGCGAGGACCTGACCGAAGCCGCCCGAAATATGCTGCACACCGGCCTGAACCACCTCACGCTGGAACAGCGGCAACTGGTCGCCGACGCGGCGCAGACGGTGCAGCAGGGCGATGGCCTCACCGCCGCGCACACCGAGGCCATCGCACAGCTGGGCGAGCAGCTACGGGCACTGGGCGAGAACGCCCCACAGCACATGCCGGATCTGGCGGCCATCGAGGCCGAGGTACTCACCTTGGTCGCGAACGACATAGCGCTCGAAACCATCTGCGCCACGTTGGGGATGACGCAGCGGGCGGTGCGCGGTCACATCGCCCGGGCGGGGATGAAGCTCGGCACCAGAGGCGATGTCGCGACGATGACAGCGGCGCTGAGTCGCGGGCAGCTCGCCGTCGGTGCGCCCGACCACAGCCGTCCACTGTCGAATGCGGCGACCCACGGCACCCTGACCCCGCGTGAGGTCGAGGTGCTGGAGCTGGCGACCGTAGGACTGTCACCCGCCGCGATCGGCGAACAGCTCACGATCACCAAGGATGCCGCCGCGGCCCATCTCGCGCGCGCCGGCCGCAAACTCGGTGCGGTCGGCCTGATTCCGACCGTGGTGCAGGCGGTATTGCAACGAGTCGTCGCCGGTGCGGGACCGCAGGTCTTCGCGCCGCGGACGGATTCCCGGCAGGTTGCGGACGCTGCACCCGCCGTTGCGGATCCGGCACCGGTCGCGGAGTCCGAGCGACTCACCAAGCAGGCCGTCGCCGCCGAATTGTTCGATGCCTACGGCGTCGAGGTCCTCGGGTTGGACAAGGCGTGTATTTCGGTGGCCACGGCCTTGTCCGTCAGGAACGCGATAGTGGACGCGTTCGACGAGGACCCGTTCATCCGTCTCGACGTCATTCTGGTGGCGCCCATGGCGGATATGACGGGAGCAGTCATCTGGGACGCCGGCGGCATTACCGACACGCTACCGGTCGTCATGGTGCTCAACGAGAATCTCTTCGGCAATCCGCAGGAGTTTCGCAATGCCATGGACACGGCGGTCCGCAAGGGCCGATTGATGGCTCCCACCGGCGATCCGGTGTACGACTCCATCAGTCACGAGATGTCACACCTACGCGACCAGGCCGCTCGACTCGGGAACTACGCCGATTCGGTGGAAGCACGGGCATTCGGCTTCCTGTACTCGCATTTCATGGGTCTGCGGGCGGCCGGTTCGCTGCCGAGTGACACTCGGTTCGACGACTGGATGGGACAGCTCGACGGATACAGCCGCGGCAGGAAGGCGCTGCGCGAGGACGACCGGCTGTTCGAGGCGTTCGACTCGTGGGTGAGCAGTTTCGACAGCCAGGAGTCGATCGAGGCGTGGGCACTGCGGGCCGGGCTGTCGACCCGAGACGGCAAGGTCGAGCTCGAACCGCTGTACCAGGCATGGCTACAACGACTCGACGTCGGCACCCGCGAACGGATCATCCAGGCCGAGCCCGGCTCGAAGCCGACCTTGGGCACCCTCCCGGTGTTCAACCCGGCGGAGGCACTAGCCGAGGCGAACAACGCCTTCGGCAGGAGCGCGCCGAAGGATTTCACCCATCCGGCCTACGCACTTCAAGCGCTGCTGCGCGGAGTCCCGGTCGCCGAGGTGTGGCGAAACGCCGAGCACCGCAACGCCCTTGCCGCTGCGCGCGCGAGCAATCCCGGCCTCACCCCAGTCGCTTCCAGCTTCCGTCCCAGCGTCGGTCCGGACGGCATCGCGAGAAAGCTCGCCCAGGCATGGCGCGCCATGTCTCCCGAGGACCGCGCGGCCTGCGCGGATCAGGCTCCGGCTTTCCTGAACCCCGGCGGGCCGCAGGGTTTCGTCCTCCACGAACTGGACCGACTCGAGAACGAACACCGCGAAACCGCCGCCTCCTACGGGGCCCCAAGCGCCGATCAGACGCCCCCGCAAACACCCGAACCGACTGCAGCGAAGAAGAATTCAGCCGCGGCGAAGGCGCGTGAACGCTGGAAGGACAAATCGGCCCTTCCGGCGGAGTTGTGGCAGCAACCCGGCGTAACACCCACACAGAGAAGCTATCCGGCGGCCATCGACCTCGGCGACACCTCCGACGGAGACAAAGAGATCAAGCAGGCGATCGCGGCTCAGTTGTTCACGACGTTCGGCATCGAGGTGTTGGGGCTGGACAAGCCCGGCGTCACCGTCGAGACGGCTCTGTCCATTCGGAATGCCGTTGTCGATGCGCTGGGCGAGGACTCCGCTGCCCGCCCCAACGCGATCGTTGTCACCCCCCTGCCCGGTTCGCAGTACGCCAGCGTCCTTCCGGTTCTCGGTGAGCCGGGCGTCGTGGTATTCCTGAACGAGACGTACTTCGCCGATACCGAGCTGTTCACCGCCTCCAGAAACGACGACGTCAGCCGCGGCTTCGCTGCGGCACCGACGGGTGACCCCGTCTACGATGCGCTGCGCCACGAGTTGGCGCACGCACGAGACGCGGCCGAGACCCTCATGAGGAACCCGCCGCCGATCGACCCCGTCCTCTACACGCAACTCGTGGAGCAACGGCGTTCAGGGGACCTCCCCACGGATGCCAGGTTCGACAGGAGGGCCGACTATCGGAATCAGCTGGCCCCGAGAGCCTTCGGATATCTGCACGAATACTTCATGGGACTGCGCGCTCAGGGCAAGGTGCCGCCGAACGCTCGTTTCGACCAGTGGCTGGACCAGCTCGACACATACAGCAAGGTAGGAAAAGAGGAGCCGAGGAACGCCACATACCGCTCCGGAGACCAGCCCGACGAGGGTGAGGATTGGTGGGGTCAGGAGCTGGTCTTCAATCCCGTTGAGGCTCTGGCCGAAGCCGACATTTCCTTCGGCCGGTCGGCGCCGGTGGATCCCACGCATCCGGTGTATGCCTTGCGGGGCCTGCTGAACGGACGCACGGTCGAGCAAGCTCTGCAAGACGACGGGCCGGCCGATGCCGCCACTGCCCCCCTGTACAACCAGGGCTCCGTTCCGGTCGGTTCAGGGACGGTCGCTAGTTTCGCACCCGACGGTGTCCTCGCCGGGCTGACCCGGAAGTGGCGTGGGATGAGTGCCGCGGCTCGAGCCGAGTACAGGGAGCGGGAACCGGACCTGGTGATCGACGAGGGCGACGGCTCCGTTACCCACGTCCTCGACGACCTCGTCCGGCAGTTCGATCAGCAGCCGAACGAACCGACGCCACGCATCGACCCAGTCGCGATCGACCTCGACCACGACGCGGAATCCTCGGATGTCGCGCACCTGCAATCACTCCGCGATGCGGTCGCCGCGAGACATTATGGCGCAGAGGCTGATCCGGTGCTGGATCGCGTGATCGGCTTGATTGATGAGTTGCTGGCCGTGCGGCGCGGGACCGATATTCCGGTTTCGCAGGAGCGGCTGCGGTTGCTGGAGCAACTCGCGTACCAGACGGCGGGGTGGTTGGCACGTTCGGATGAGGCAGCGGCTGCCGGCACCGCATACGACGAGGGCCTGAGAGAAGGGACAACCGCTGCCCTGCGTGCTCGGCAGGAGGCCGCGGAGATTCGGCTGGGAACGGCGCTCGCCACGTTCTCGGCGGTCTGGAACCGAATTCACCAGGCGCCCGAGGATATTCCGGCACAGCCCGCGGAACACCTTGTCACCGGCGAGCTCGAGCGGCTTCAGGATGTGGCCGAGGCGATATTCACGGATATGGCGGACGCCGGGAACGAGGCCGACAAGGTCGATCTTGTGCACCGCGAGCAGCTTGCCGAGGCCACGCGGCGATACGACATGTTGCGAAACATGTCGGAGTATCTGGAACAACTGCTCGCCTTCGCGGAGCAGCCCGATCCGGCGACGATGAGCCGGGCGCGCCGCATACTGCTGCTTGATCACTTCCGTGCTGTATCGGACCTGTTGGCGGCCAACGAAATTCGCGATGACGCTGAAGGCCGCGTCGCTGCGGCGACCGAACGAAAACTACGAGCCGCCCAAGCCGAAGAGAACTACGGCATGGCCGACCGCGGGATGCGCAATATCGCCGAGATGCTGGGGGAACCGCAACACAACGTGGCACCGGCAGACTCAGGGCTGCCCGCCGCACCCGTTGTATGGCCGGGCGCCGACGGACAGCCCGCATACGTCGCATCTACCGAAACACCTGGGCCTGCACAGAACTCATCCGATCAGCTCGGGCCGGCGGCAACCACCCGAACTGTTGCGCCACAGTCGAACTCCGCCACCGCGTCCTCACCGTGGAAGCGGGGCGGGACATCCGCCAATCGCATCAACCCCGTTGCCATCGATCTCGGCGACGACAGCCAGGACCCCACGGCGGCAGGAAACAGACCCCGGCAGCGAGCCACCTCGGCCTCATCCGCAACACCATGGACCGACACCGGTACCGCCCGCGACCAACAGGCCACCGAATCGCACAGCAGCGCAGGTGAATCCGATTCAGAGCAGCTCCGCCAGCTGACCAGCCGACATCGCGACGCCGGTGCACCGCAACAAGCGGCCGCCCTGATCCGTCACGAGTTCGACATCCAACTTCGCCAGCTCGGCGACGCTCAGGCTCGGCCGGAAACGGACGTCGATCGGGAACTGGTCCAGCAGACCTCGGCGGAGGCCCTCGAGCCCGCCATCGCCGAGCTCACCAATGTTCGCTTCCAGCAAGCGCTGACGCTGCGATTCGTGCGCGGACTGAACCGCACGGAGGCCGCCGCCGAGGTAGGCGTCGCCATCAAGACATTCGAGATGCGCGAGCTTCGCGCCATCCGCGCCGTCGCCGGAGTTTTGCGCACCAGGCTCGAACAACCCGAGGTTTCGCTGGCCGCCGGCGTCCTCATCGGCGCCGGCACGCCGAAGGACTCCAAGCCGGTCGACGCCGAATCGCGGCTCGCGGAGCTGCCTGCCCCCGACGGCTTCAAGCGTGCCGGGCAACTTTTCGTACCCGAAGGTGTCGCTGATAGCACTGCCCCGCAACAACTTCCGGCTGCCAAACGCGATCATCGGGCGCACCGCACGTCTGCCAAACGCGATCATCGGGCGCACCGCACGTCTGTTCCGCAGGTGACCGATCCCCTCGCCCCCGTCGTCGATGTGAACACCGCGCTGGACCTCCCGGGCCGGACAGCAGCGCCGGCGTTCGGTTTCGATCCGGTGCGCAATGGTGCGTATGTCGATCGTCATCGCAAGGACGGGACACCGTGGTTCAAGCGGCGACGCGCAGACAGCACGCCCGCGGGCACCGATGACACGAGCCTTCCTGCCACACCGGCAACCGAACCCGATGTGGCATCAAAGCCCGGCATCTTGAAAAAAACCTTCAAATCGGATATCAAAACCCGCTTCTACACTTCGGTGGGAGCCACTCTGAGTACCCAAGGCCTGATCGCCACTACCCCCTTTTCGATACTTGCCAGCGGCGGCTCGCTGAATGTGGCCGGCTGGACGACCTCCCTCGCATTTGGAACCCAATTTATAGTTACATCTGTCGCTGGGCCGATTGCGGACGGGAAAGACCCCCGCCAAACGCTGAAACTGGCAACAGCCGGTGCGGCCGGAGTGGGGTTTGCCAGCCTCGCCTATCTCGCGGCCGATCTACCCGGAACCGTAGGGGCCATCATAGTCACCAATCTCTCCGTCACGGCCCTCGCCTCCCTCATCAAGACAGCCAACCTTGTCTACGCCAAACAGCTGATGGAATCAAAGGCAGAAGAAAAGACCGCGGACAACCTCAAGCTTCTGGAAAATGCCCTCGGCAGTGCAGGCGGCAGATCCATGACCGGACTCGTGCAATCAATCCCGCTACTCCCGTACGCGGCCACCGCGGCGACCAACACCCTATATCACCTGGCACTGAACACGCTTCCAGCGGCGGAGCCGGGAGAGGGAGCAAAACCGAGCTTAAAGGATGGCTTCCGCGAGATATGGCGAGATCGCTTCATGCGCGGCTTCATCTCAATGAATTTACCTGCACTATTCGTATCCACGACAATGGGTACGCATATGGCGGCGGTCGCCACGGCCAATGAGTACTCGGTAGGCACACTGAGCGCGGTCTCGGCAGCAAATTCTATCGGACTCATGATTGCGTATGCGGTGCCGCAGAAACTCGTCGACCGAGTCATCGACCGGCCCTCCGGTACCAGAGAATTCGATATCCTTTCAAAGCTGTCCTGGGCCGGCCCCGCGATCGCGTATGCGACCACCGGCGATCCGATTGTCATCGGATCTCTTCTGGGTGTGGTCGGTTTTATGAACGCGTTCAACAACAAGATCTTCAACGCGCACTTTTCACGCGTAGTCGACCGAAAGGTAAACGGCAGCGCCTGGGCGGCCCTGGATACCGTCGGCAACGCGGGTGGATTCCTTGGCGGCGCAGTCATCGGCTCCATGCTGAGCAGCTTCGGGAACGCAACAGGGTGGATAGAAGCGGGCCTGATGGCCGGATCGGCCGTCGGAGGAATAGCTGTCGGGCGCGCCGACTGGAAACCGAAGAGCTTCATCACACCGGCTGCCATGCCGCAACCACAAGTCCTGCCACGCCAACGGCCACTGTTCAAAGCCCTCGTTCGCCGCGACAACGGCACACCGGTGGTAGACCTGGTGAACAGCACCCCGGCCCTCGGCGATGGTCTCCACGGCGTGACCGTTGCCATCCCTGTCGCCAAGCCGGGATTGCCTGCACCGCAAGCGAATACGACGGCACAGCCGAGCGTGATTCCGGCCGCGGGGGACCACGGAAAGGTGACCTCACCATCGCCTGTCGGCGAATCGAGGAACCCGTACCCCGCACCTGCACATACTCCCGGCCTGGACTCCTGGTTCCGCACTCCCCTCGATCCCGATGCGGCCGCACGGCGGCCGCGGGCGGCCCCGCCGGCGGCCCCGGACGACAGCGCCATCACCGAGGCCATAGACCGTTTGCCTTATCGCGCAGAAGCATTCGCCCGCGCCGAGTCGCTTCCCGACCGGGCAGGCACCGCCGGCGCCTACCTCGGCGACCTGATGATCGCAGCCGGGCACACCTTCGATACCGGCGACATCGCCACCGGCACAACATATCTGAAATCCGCGGTCGAAATCCTCACCGCGATCGAACCCACCATCGGCACCGCCCGCACCGCCCGCGCCGAGCTCGAACAACTGCATACGGCACTTGTCGCGGCCACCGACGAACAAGCTTCCCGGCGAGTCGCCGAAACTCTCACCGACCTGCATGAGGTCGTAGACGAGGCAGTGACTACTCTGCGCGCCATCGGGTGCGTCAACCATGTGGCGCGAACCGTCTGGGCACACGGCTACAACCGGGGAGTCCTCCCCGAGTACTACGCCACCGACCTCGACGCCCTACACCGCGCCATCGGCGCCCGACTACACCCGGTCCCCACCCAACAAGTCCCGCAAACCGGCACGACTATCACTCCTCTGACAGCAATCCGCAACGCACTGGGCGATGGGGAAATGGCCGTCGTCACCGCCGCCGACACCAGAACCGCGCACGCATGGACCATCCAGAACATCGGCGGCGAATTCTTCGTCACCGACAACCTCATCCCCGACGAACCCGGTATCCCCCGTATGCGCCCCATCGAGGACTGGGAAACCCCCTACAGCGACGACACCAACCCCAACCTCCGCTACTACGCCGCCTTCCTCGGAACCGCGGAAGACACCGGGCTCCCCCTGCACATCGACGACAACGCCGCCGACGAACTAGCCAAAGTCCCCATCCTCGGCAAGCCCGCCGACGCAGACCCCGACCCGACGCCGAAAACCTCGCCGACCGCGGCAACCGACGCCGGTGCCGCGAATCCGGCTGCCCCGACGGCCGAACCCTCTAGTGCCGACGGCCGCAGCGAGGACGGACAGCCGCAGCCGCGGGATGAGCCGGAAGACGGGCCGGGGTCGCCGACCGGCGAGGTTGCAGCATCTGTCCCCGAAGACGGGGCGGCCCGTTCCTTCGAGTTCCGAGCCGGCGCGAATCCCGAAGAAGTGCTACAGCAGACCGCCGAGTTGATCGATCAAGTGACGCCGGGATTCCCTCCGGAGACGGTGGCGGTCAGCAAGGAGCTGGTGCGGCGGATGATCGGGCTGACCGCGGGATTCGACGCGATCGAGCATGGTCTGATAACGGTGACGCGCATGCACGAATGGGCAGCTCAGCCGGTGCTGATCGAGCTCTGGGATGGTTCCGAGCAGGTGGCGACCTGCTTCGTGGAGACTCCCTACGCGTGGGAATTGGGGGTGGCGCAACTCTCGGCCGCAAGCTCCGAAGTTGAACTTATGGTGGACAATGCGCTCTGGCCACTGGGTGACCAGTCGGCGGCAGGGGGTGCGGCATTAGCGGAGTTGGCCAACCATTTCACCACGATCGACCGTGGCTGGTTGCAGGTTACTTCTGCTCTCGATGAGCAGGACTCGCAGCAGCTGCTGGCGCAGATCGGCGGGGAGGAAGGCATCGCCGAGGTGACGCTGGCAGTACCGGACGGTGGCAGATCGAGCGAGCCGCTGCTGCAGATCGCACTGACGATCGAGCCTCAACAGAATCCGAGTGTCGCGATCACCGCCGCTCGAGGAGTGGTTCGAGCGCTGACCGAAGGGTGGCCGCCGGGCCAGGATCTCGCCGCAAGAAACGCGGCGGAGCGAACACTGCGAGAAAGCACGGCGCAGCAGAGCGGCGACCCGACGCTGCATTGCCAATTCACGATCGAGGTCGACGGAGCCCCCGGCGTCCGAGTGCTGCAGTGCAGCATCCAGGATATTTTCACCACCGGATCGTCGTGGTACGAGAACACCGTCTTCGAGGCTGTGGTCGAACCCGAGCCGATGGGCGCCCCCGTCGCAGACGCGGTACTGCAGGAACTGGTTATCGAGCCTGATTCCGATCCAGCTGAGGCCACCGAGGCGGCGGCCGCGCTGATCGAGGATGCGGGCCAGTTCGTCTGGTCTCCGCAACAAGACGGCCTGTCAGTACTTTTCGCCGAGGCCATGATCGGCAATATCGTGAATCACCCTGGTGCTGCTGGTGAGTTGGTGGCGAGCATGGTCCGGGTCGGCGACCGCGAGTTTGTCGGACTTCAAGTGAATGTCAGCTCTCGCAATACCGGCGATATCGACGAAACCGCGGTGTTGGGGCTACTCCCCTACTACGCCGATCATTTCGGCGTGGAGGTGACCGGACCGGACAGTTTCACGGTATGGGCGACTCTCGGCGACGACACCGCCGAGGGGGCCGACTTGGCGACCACCATCGCCAATCGTGAAGCGGAGATGGATGATTCGGTTGTCACAGATCCGGCACCGCGAGGTTTGAGCGATGCGCTGCGATCGGCGACGCACATGAGCATCGTTCAACTGACGGCAGCGGCACGCTCTGGTTGCACCGGCGATCTGGCATTGACCGCTACCGAGGTGGGTCCCGGACAGGTTCAGTTAGTAGTCTCCGACCGTTCCGGTACGCCGCAACCGCTGTTGTCGGCTGTGGCCGAAGCTGAAGACGGCCCCACGACCCATGCGGTATTCCGTTCCTCGGGTATGGAGGCCACCTGGTGGTCCGTAGAGGAAGGGCATGAGGTCGATGCCGCGGTCACCCGGATCACTCGCCGGATCCGCAGCGAAATGCTGCGGCACGGCTGGACCGCTCCGGACCACCTCGACGCCGCCGACCTGGTGGTGTCGCGGAAGCTGCGGTCGCTGTGGACAGCCGATCACATCGACCAGCCGTGGCGGATAAACGTGGCGGTATCCGGCGAGCCGGGTGCCAAGGTTGTGACCGTCAAAATTGGTTCTGCGGACACGCAGACCGAAGAAACTCCCGCGGTGATCGAGCTCTTCCAGCGCACTGCACAGTCGGACCCGAATTCCAGCGCTATCAGGCGGCTCTTCGGCGGCAACGGATGGTTCGACGAGCTGTTCTTCTCCGCCGGCACGGATTCGATCACGAACGCGAGCGATATCTTCGAGGGCACCGACTCACATTCACATGTCGAACGGTTCGTGACCGCCGATGCGGGTGCCGATCGGACAGCCGTAAACACGGAGATCAACAGACTGGTCGATACAGCCGTCAAGGCTGTGCCCGCCGTGCGCGCGAGAGCCCGCAGGCTACTCAAGGCATTGGTCGACCAGTTGCTGCTGAACCCCGGTCGCGAAGGTGTCGTCGCCGTGACCGTTGCCATGGGACCGGCAGGCTTGGAGTGCCGAGTTACGTTGGCAGATCGACATTCCCGAGCTCCGCAGGTTATTTCACGCGCCAGGGACCTGATCAGCCCGGAGCTCGCAGACAGAGCGGGGATAGAGCCCCTCGGGCGTTTCGGCACAATAACCTGGGCCGGGTTCGACCTGCCCGACGCTGCCGTTACCACCGGGGGCCCTGGTACTTCGGCAGCTCCCACAAAACCTGCGCGGAACTCGGTTCCAGTCGACCCCGGCGAAGTGCTCGGCAACATCGCGGCGATCCTCGGGGAAATCGACCCGGCACCGACAGCGCCGCCGGCCGCAGCGCCGGTTCGCCGTCCACCTGAAGCCATAACCGGAGACATCGACGAGTTGCTCAGCGAATTTCCCGCGCCACCGCCGGCACCCGACACCCCTGAACCAGTTCAACCGCCCGGCGACACAACCCGCGACATTTCAGCCCAGGCCGAATCCGCGCCGATACCGTGGCGCAACCGGCAAACACCCGCTGCGGGCAGCCCAACGGAACTGCCGCCCGCAGCGGGCGAATCACAGCAACCAGACGTCCCTCTGGAAACGGAAGCCCCGAGCGCGGCGGCGCGGTCCTGGATCGACACCGACCAATCGCCGACACCGTGGGGCGCTCGCGCTGCGGAGCGACTCGCCGCGGCGGCACCACAGCAATCGGTCGACGCGCCCGAGGCCAACCCCCAGCCACTCCCCCCTCCGCAAACCCGGACAGAATCAGTACCAGGCACCCGCACCGATGACCAGGGTTGACCTGGCCCGCAACCTCTATCACCGCCCCGAAGTACACGCCGCCGTGGTTGCGGTGCTGGATCAGCTGGAGGAGGTCATACACGGGCTGTTCCCGATAGCAACCGACGAGCAGGTTCGGGCAGCGTTCGACGCGACCGAGAACACGCTGGTGGGGCGGCATGGCGCCACACCAGGCCATCGACGACCAGGTACCGAGCTCAGCCTGCACGGCTGCGAGCAGCTGAAAACCGCTCGATACGCGGTGTCGGTTTTGGATTGGGCCACACCTCACCCTCGACGTAGTCGACGATCTTGTCCCACCACAATGGTGTCCCCGAATCCCCCATACAGGTTGGGGATCTCGGGACGTTTCATCCACTCCGAAGACCCCGGTGGAAACGCGATGCCATCGGGGACCGATGACCGAGAGCTGGTTGGCGTTGGTCGAGCCATCCAGCCGGTAGCAGAATCATCCGTATTGAGCGGGGTCCCAGGTACGGGTCGGCTTGTTGGTGAAGATGAACCGCAATGCCTTGATCATGATGTCACCTCCTTCCTGGGGCTCGGTCGGGCGCGGACAGGGCTTGTGGGGTACGCCGCAGGGTGAACGGCCTGGGGGTCGCGGCATTGGTCACGATCGGGCGGGTATCACCGCCGCCGATGACGCGCAGAGAGGTGTTCTCGATGAGGGTGGTGGCTGCATCGGTGACCAGATCGTGGGCTACCGCGGCGCCGGCGCAGGTGAAGGGGCCGGAACTGAAGGGCACAAATGGGCCGTGTTCGCTCGGTCGAATCCAGCGGTCGGGTTGGAATGCCCCTGGTCTGGTCCAGTGTTTGTTGTCGTGATGGAGCAGATAGGGGCTGACGGACAGCAAGTCGCCGGTCTGGAAGGCGATCCCCCCGAACTCGGCGGGACAGGGGACGGGACGGCTGACCATCCAGGAGACCGGCCGGTACCGCAGGGCCTCACGTACCACCCAGTCGACGGGCCAAGGCCATGGTGAGCCGGGAGAGTGGAGACTGCCCAGCAGCACCGACCACGCGAGCGAGTAGCCCAGCGGTCCCACAATGGACCGGAACATCAGCACATACAGCTGCGCCACCGTTGTATCGGCGACGCCGTCGGGACAGGCACCGATCACGGCATCGAGCAGATCCCGTGGTTCGGCTTCCATTGTGCGGCCGGTGGCGCTGCGCCGGTCCCGGATCTGCTCGTTCAGCGCGGTGGACAGCTTGGCGCGCAGCAGCTGCGCCCGCGCCCGCTGCGCCATTCGGGCCGGGCGGAGCGCGCCCACGCGTGCATTTCGCTCCAGTAACTGCCGCAACTCGGGAGAACCATCGGGGTGCAGCAACACGTCCGCGGTGCACCGATACACCAGCTCGACCCCCGCTGCGGGCCAGCGGGTGACGGAGGGCATCTCGATCACCGCCGCCGCCAGGGACTCGCGATACTCGGGCGTATGCGTCCGCAGAATCGCTCGCACCGCGCGGCCGAAATCGACCTGAGCAGACCGCGAAGGCAGCATAGAACCGAAGAACCCGGACTTCCCCGCATTGAAAGCGCGGTCGCTCAACACCGTCAGCGCCAGACCCGTATCGCCGACACACCACCCGCCCCACGGCAACCCGAACACCTCTACCGGGCTGGTCCGGCGCAGATTCTCGAGGAAACCCAACGGATCACGCCGGAACCGGCGCATCTCTGCAAAACCCATCGGACGGTCCTCTCATAGAGAGGGTGAGCGATTCATCAGATGTTTTCGAGCGGATTTATCCACTGGCTGTGCGTACAAACGCAGACCAAGCATAGTCCCGACAAATTTTACAAGCGAGGCCGTGGAGGCCGAGGCGAGTACCCCGGCACCGGCGGGGCCTATCGAACACGGTGCCAGCAGTGATATCGGTTCACGATCACCCGCGACCGCCGGCACCCGGTCATTGAGGTCTAACCGGTGCAAACCCGATCCGCCCCGGCGAGGGTTCCCGTTGCCAGGCGCGCGTACATGAACATGTCGCGGCGTCGATTGCCGACCTTCTGCCACGATCTGAGGAGCCCTTCGCATTCGAAACCGGCTCTCTCCGCAGTGCGGATCGAAGCGCGGTTCCAAGGCTCCACATAGAGCTGGAGCCGTGGGATATGTAGCTCTTCCAGCGCCCACGTAGCCATTGCCGCCAGAGCATGCGCGGCGACGCCATGGCCGCGGGCAGAGCGGACCACCCAGTAGCCGAGCGATGCGCGGCCTTCGTCGATGTCCTTCAACCACAGGTCGATACTTCCCAGTGGTGTGTTGTCCCGTCGCCGGACGATCACCATCGGGTATCCGGTTCGATCGGTCGCTCGTTGCCGCTGGCGTTCGACAAACCGCGTTGCGGCCTCACGCGAGAAGGTCGCCGACGCCGTGGTGATAGGAATCAGGTCGTCGGCAGAGGCTTCCCTGACAAGCTCGAGGTCTGCCGCAGACAACGACCACGGGCGGAGTTCCAAGTCTGCGGTGGCTCTCAGATGCGGTATTTGCAGAGCATCGTCCATGGTCAGCCTCCCCACAATATGCACAGAATATCGGCCCGGTGTCACCATCAACACTTCCATTTCCGAGTACCGCAGGCACACTACGACCCCGCAATTCGATCGCCTTCGACAGGCATCGGCCCGTTCACCGCGCGATAGAGGACCCTTCGCGGCTCCAAGTGCACGGAATTCGCTATCGCGGCCACTGCGTGACTGTATGCCGCGCTGGATTCGCCTACCGCCGACAAGCCGCAGCTCTAGCGGACGCCGGTATTGCCACCGATGGCAACCCGCCTGTTTCAGCACTATCGAATTTGGTGCCACAGTTCCGTGCGGCGATCGCCGAATACGTCCACGCCGTGGACGAACCAAAGACGAAGCAGTCGCGCCGGACTCTGCCCCTGCCCGATAACGTCGCAACGGCGTTGCGGGAGTTGAAGACTCGGCAGAAACGGGAACGGCTCGCGCTCGGACGATCGTGGGACGAAACCACACATGTGTGCTCGGACGAGCCCCGACCTACACTGGATGGTTCCACGTATTCGGATTGCGGCCGAACTCCCCCCGGATCACCCCGAATGTCAGCGTGGTGGCCTGAACGGGTCCTTGGAAGTCCTGATCGACCGAACTATGTTGCAGGGCCTGGGTCTCGGAATCTAAGCCTGCAATGGATGTCAGGTTCCCTCCGCCGACCAATCGTCGCCGCTGACGCTCGACCCGCGGGGGACTTAATTGGAGTACACGCGGGTGGGCGCGACGAGCACTGCGGTTCGGCGCTGCTCGGCCATGACGCGGTCGTAGGTCTCCCAGTCCTCGTGCACGCCGCCTGCGGCGGCGAACACTGCGCGGAGCAGCAGGCGCAGCGATTCGGGGTCAGGTAGCCACGGCTGTGGGTCGTCGGGCCCTACCAACTCGGCGTGGCCCTCCACTGTGGCCCAGTGACCGTCTTTGCGGAAGGTGACAGCGATCTGCGGCCGAATCCGCAGGTTGGCGAGTTTGACCTTGCCGTAGGTGACGAACGCCAAAACCTGCTGACCGGTCGACGGGTGAGTGATCATGGCGGCGTTGACCAAGGATGCCTGGATGGTCGCATCGACACGCAGCGTCGACACGATCGCCAATCCCTTCTCAGCCGCGGCCAAACCGACTGCGTCGTCGAGTGTCACCATGTCGTCCTTCGTCCGCTGATCGTTGGCAGCAAGCCGATCGTTGCGCCATCTGTTCTTGTCTAATCCTATTCAGGGGACTCTGTGGCGTCCTTGCGATGCTACTTCCGCGCACAAGTGACAAGTGCGAGATAATGCCTTGTAATTCATAACTTCGGTATAAACGACGCTTGCTGGCGTCGTTTCACTTCGCTTCAGGCGCGAATCTTATTGTCGCTTATTCCAAAGTCGGCTGGAGCGGGCGAACGTGCGCGCACTCTGTACGCCTCGTCCCGATGCTTTGGGAATTGCGAGGGGCCATGGACGTGCTACTGGGTCCGCGACCTGTCGTAGCTCCGGGTTGAAGGGTCGCTCCGGTCCCCCTCCACACCGGAGCAGCATGCGGGCCCCATGGGCCCCGGGCTGCCGCAGCTAGCGCTCGACCTGTGTCGAGGTGGTGGCGCGGGTCGCGTCCAAGGTGATGGGAACTTTCAGGATCTTCGAGATGGAGCACAGGGCACGTGCCTGTTCGGTGAGTTCGGCGAACGCCTCGTCGGTGATGCCCGGCAGGTCCGCCTTCACGATGAAGTGGATGCCCTCCACCGAGTAGCCGTGCCCGTCCGAGCCTTGATCGTCGGTGCCCATGGTGAGTTCGGCAGTGGTGCTGATGGATTCGACGGTGACGCCGACCTTGAGGGCGATGTTGGCCAGGGCATGGTTGTAGCAGCCGGCATGGCCGGTGACGAGCAGTTCTTCGGGGATGGCCCCGGGTGCTCCCTCGAATCGGCTGGCGTATGTGTACGGCGCCTCATGGATGGTGTCGGTGGTCTTCGTCGACAGCGATCCGGTGCCGCCTTTGAACGAGCCGTACCACTGCGCGTGTCCGGACACGACGGTCATGGGAGTTCTCCTTCGAGTGTCATGAAATGCGATGAGGAGGCGGGGCTAGTCGGATGGCCGACCACGCCGAGAGGGTTAGAGCGGAAAATCAGTCCGTGGCCGCTGAGGGGTTGGCGACGACGTCGGCGATGTCGGTGCCCAGGCGGTATTCGATGTCGGACTTCTGTTGCAGGCCGCGCTCGAAGAGGCCCTTGGTGACCTGTTGGAAGCCCGGGGTCGGCACGGCCGACCAGAACGCGTCGGAGTGCAGAGGGTATTCGCTGTCGGGCAGGCGGGTGTACTTGTTGATGAACGACTTGATCTCGGCCAGGGCGCGATGGTCCCAGCGCGAGACTCGCTCGGCGTAGTCGTGGACGAAAGCCACGAACTCCTCATCGGGGATCGACCGATTGACGTAGCCGTACCGCTCGGCGGTGTCGCCGTCGTAATCGCCGCCCCCGAGTAGGATTTCGAAGGCCCGGCCGCGCCCGACCAGTGCAGGCAGCCGCCCGGCCGCACCGCCGCCGGGCACAGCGCCGAACCCGATCTCCATCTGCCCCAGGATGGCCTTCTCGCGGCTGGCGAACCGGATGTCGGTGGCCAGCACGAACTCGCTTCCCGCCCCGCGGGCGATGCCCCGCACAGCACTGATGGTGACCGCGGACAACTTGCTGATTCGCACGGTGATATCCACCCAGGCCGCGTACCCGGTGGGACTGGGCAACGCCTCGGTCACCGCGTGATCGGCGGACAAATCGTAGTGAGCCAGATAGAAGTCAGGATCGGCGCTGGCGAAGACGACCACGTTGACGGTGTCGTTGGACTCCAACTCGGTCAGCAGTTCCTTGAGGTCACGCATCATGTCAGGTCCGATCACGTTGACCGGCGGATTGTCGAAGGTAACCAGCCACAGCGTGGGGGAAACCTCGGTGAGGCGAAGGTGGGTCGGGGCGAAGTCATCGATGAAGGCCATGCGAGGACCGTACCATCTCACTTTGAAATTACAAGTTAGATTGTGTACGGTCGAACATATGGCGCACGGTTTACAGATCACCTACTCCGAGCCTGTCACTTCAAGAGTCGAATACAGATGGGCGACTGAACGGCATGGGTGATTCAACGAACTCAGCTTTGGTCGATTCCTCCACCACGCCCACGACAGCGGCCGCCCGACCATCGCCAGCTTCGAGCCGGGCGAGGTCTGGTTCTACGACTACCGCACCGACAGAGCGCACGCCGGTCCGCGGTTAATTGGGCCCCACCATCATCCCGTCGATCAACCCACGCCCGGCCCCGCTGGACGCGTGCGACGGGACTGGCAGAGCCGCCTCAATCCGTAGTTCCCCTCGCAACCGAAGGAAGCACATCATGACTGCTCAACCCGTCGTCTTCATCCACGGCCTGTGGGTGCACTCCGCCGCGTGGGAACCGTGGATCCAGCTCTACCGTACGGCCGGCTACACGCCGCTCGCCCCAGGCTGGCCCGGTGACGCCGCCGACGTCGAAGCTACCCGCCGCAACCGATCAGCCGTCGCCGGTCACGGCCTGGCCGACATCGCCGAGCACTACACCAAGATCGTGGCCGACCTACCGCAGCATCCGATCATCATCGGCCACTCCTTCGGCGGACTGATCGCCCAGCAGCTACTCGCGAGCGGGCACGCCAGTCACGCCGTAGCCATCGACCCCGGCCCGCCCAAAGGGGTGACCAAGGTTCCGCTGAGCCAAATACGGGCCGCGCTGCCCGTCCTGCGCAAGAAGTCCAACCGGGACAACGCAGTCACCCTGACCGAGCGCCAGTTCCGCTACAGCTTCGCCAACGCCGTCTCCAAAGACGAAGCCCGCGAACTCTACCGACGCTGGTCCATCCCCGGACCCGGAAAACCACTGTTCGAAGCCACCTCCGCCAAGAAGGACCCGAACTCCCCGGCCGCTGTGGACACCGCAAGCAGCGACCGCGGCCCGCTGCTGATCACCGGCGGCGGCAAGGACCACCAGGTCCCCGAAGCCGTCACTCGACAGGCCTACCAGCTCTACGCCGACTCACGCGCCGTCACCGACTACCACGTGTTCGCCGACCGCGGACATTCCCTGGTCTTCGACTCCAAGTGGCGCGAGGTCGCCGACTTCACCCTGTCCTGGCTCGCCCGACACTGACCGCCCTGCCCACTCGCCCGGCGGACGCACAACGCCGGGCGGGTCGGCAGTCGCCCCGACCACGAAAGAGCCCGACATGCCCACCACGGCAGGCACCGCCAGCCCGGCGCAGCCCACGTTCACCGACGCCCAATGGGACCGGTTCCGCAGCTACGGCACCACCCAAACAGCCGGACCCGGCACCTGGCTCTTCCGCGCCGGCCAACAGTCCTGCGACATGCTGCTCGTCGAGAGCGGCACCGTCGACATCATCCGCGCCCGCACCGCCGACAGCCCCGAAGCCGTGGTCGCACACTACGGCGCAAGACAATTCAGCGGCGAGATGAACCTACTGACCGGGCAAGCCACCTACCTCGATGCCCGCGCCGCCGAGGCCGCCACCATCTATCGGATCAGCCCCGCGGACTTCCGTCGGCTGATGGACACCGAAGCCGACCTGTCCGACCTGATCCTGCGCGCGCTCGTCGCCCGGCGACAGAATCTGCGCGACGGACAAGCCGCCCGCAGCATCGAAGTGCTCGCCGGCCCGGCATCGTCCGCGTCGATGGCACTGCGTACCTACCTCCACCGTCAACAATTGCCCCACACCTGGACTGACTACGCATCCGACGTCGGCTCGGTCCTGGCCAAGGCGGCAGACATCGGAACCGAGGATCTGCCTGCGATACTGACCTCGACGGCGATCATCCGCCAAGCCACCCCCTCCCGATTGGCCGACGTGCTGGGCCTGTCCCATCGCCCGATCATCGGTGAAACCCTCGACGTCGTCGTCATCGGCGGCGGACCCGCGGGCCTCGCGGCCGCCGTCTACGGTGCTTCCGAAGGACTGCGCACCCTGCTCTTGGACGCCGTAGCCACCGGTGGGCAAGCCGCCACCAGTTCCCGCATCGAGAACTACCTCGGGTTCCCCTCCGGGCTCAGCGGCAGCGACCTCACCGGGCGCGCGGTCATCCAAGCGCAGAAGTTCGGGGCCCGCCTGGCCACCCCGGCCCAAGCCGTCCATCTGGACACCACACCAGGACATCTGCGCGTGCTGCTCGACGACGCCACGGCCATCGACACCCACACCGTCCTCATCGCCACCGGCGCCCGCTACCGCGCCCTGCCGCTGGCCCGATGGAATGACTTCGAGGGCGCCGGAATCTACTATGCCGCCACCGAATTGGAAGCCCGCGTGTGCGGCAACACCTCCATGGCGGTGATCGGCGGCGCCAACTCCGCCGGACAGGCCGCACTCTTCCTGGCCGAACGAGGCGGCACGGTGCACCTCATCGTGCGCGGCGACTCACTAACCAGCGGGATGTCGGCCTACCTCGCTGACCGGATCGTCGCCCACCCCTCCATCACCGTGCACACCCGCACCGAAGTCACCGCCGTCAACGGAGACCACCAACTGCGCAGCATCACCACCGCCACCACCACACCCCGCGGCGCCGTCGCCCACACCGATCATGACGTGTGCGGCCTGTTCTGCTTCATCGGCGCCACACCGGCCACCGATTGGCTCACCGCCATCACCCTCGACGACCACGGGTTCATCCTCACCGACTCCCGAATACCCGAGTCCGCCCTGGGACCCGATTGGGCGGAGGCGAAACGCAAACCGATGCCCTTCGAGACCAGCACACCCGGGGTTCTCGCTGCCGGCGACGTTCGCGCCGGATCCATGAAACGAGTGGCTGCAGCCGTCGGAGAAGGCGCCAGCGCCATCAGCACCGTGCACGCCATCCTCACCGCGGCCCACTCGTGAATCCACCAAGTGCCATACCACGCGGATTCTGGCTCAGTGCCACGCTTCTGGCGTTCTTTCCTAGCCGCCTCGAGCACGCCCACCACTCACTACGACCGATACGCCAGGCACTTCAGTCCGACCACAGGACACTCATCGAACTGGCCCCAGCCGACGGGGAGCGTTGGTCTCCGCCATCTTCACCGCCGCGTACCTCGCCTTGGCCGCCCCAGCGGTCATCGCCGGACTGATCGCCACCCACGTCGGCCTGGAGGCCACGGCCATCGGATTCGGCATCACCGTCGCAGGCCTCGCCGCCATATCGGCCGCGGCCATATCCCTTATCGGCGGGGCGGCCGCCTGACTACGAAAACGCCGCCCGGACCCCGCCACCACAGGATGTCCAGACCTCACCTCGACGCGATCGGTAAGCGACTTCGCCTGACTAGCATTTGCCAAGCCAGACAAGTAGAGTTCATCAGGTGGCAATGAAGAACGTCGACGACTGGCAGTGCTCGGTCGCCCGAAGCATGACGGTACTGGGCGAACGGTGGACCATCCTTATACTCCGCGAGGCCCTCCTGGGGACGACCCGATTCGCGGACTTCGAACGCAACCTCGGCCTGCCCCCGGATCGCCTCGCCGACCGCCTCGCAACGCTGGTGGAGTACGGCGTCATGACCAAGGAGTCCTACCAGGAACCAGGTCAACGACGACGCCCGTCCTACCACCTGACCCCCGCCGGCCGCGAACTGCACGTCCTCATCGGCGCTCTCCAGCAATGGGGCGACCAACACCTTTCCCGGGCTCAAGGCCCCACAATGATTCGCAAAGCCCGACGCACGGAGCGGCCGGTCCACGTTGCGTTCATCGACGATCTCGGATACGAAGTCCCCGCCGATGACGTCGCCACCATTCCCACCGGCAACTGAGTTGTACCTGAGCGCATCACCGTTGGCGGCGGGCCGAAGAAGCCGAAATGCGGCAAACTTGCGACCGTGTGACGCACACGGTCCGGCCCACGCCCACGCCCACGCTTCGGATGGTCACGCATCATTCGATCGGGTGGTGGCTCCGCCGGAGAGCCGGCCGCACCTGGCCGCGGCGGGGCGCGTCGCAGGTTCGTGCCCCCGATGGGGTTCCACGTACATGGGCGCAGTGCCGACCAGCATCTTCTTGCCGGTCCACTGGTCATCGATACCGACTTCGCCCCGGTTGACAGCAAGCTCTGGGAGTTCAGGACAGGCGGGCTCAGCCCGCCGAACGCACGCTCATGCCGATTTCACGGCGTTCGCACGAGCGTGTACACAATCTTGACTGCACCGATGAATTTCGGGTGGATCCGTCGTCGATATTGCTGGATACATCGACAGCACATGGAGGCAGTGGCATGCGGAAATTGATTCTGGGATTTTACGTCTCGCTCGACGGCAAAAGCGCGGACGGCGACAACGGAATCCGGGACGTCATGATGGCAATCGATGACGCCGAGCAGGAGGAATACTTCGTCAACCAACTGTGGGAGGCTGGGGCCTTCCTCATGGGCCGCAACACCTACGAGATCATGGCCGGATACTGGCCCGCCTCCGACCATCCGTCCGCCAAGGCCATGAACGAGATCCCTAAGGTCGTGTTCTCCCGCACCCTGGAATCCGCCGACGACTGGCCCGAGACCCGGATCGCCAGCGGTGACACCGCCGAGGAAATCGCCAAGCTCAAGGCCGAGCCCGGCAAGGCCCTCGTCGCCGCCGGCGGCACCGAGTTCATGCACTCGCTGATCAAGCTCGGCGTCGTCGACGAGTACCGGCTGTGGGTGCTGCCCGCCGCCACGGGCAAGGGCGCGCCGCTGTTCCCCGAGCTGGATCAGCCCGTAAACCTGCGCTTGGTGAAAAGCACGGCCTTCCCGTCCGGAGTCCTCGAACTGGTGTACGCGGCAGCCGACAAGTAAGACCCAGCAAGCGAGGCACAGTCACGGTCGCACCGGGGCAGGCGCCTGCCCTGGTGCTGTTCAGTGCGATCGCGCGGTGGTCAACAGAGCCTGGCTGCCGTCGATGCCCGCAGCTACCTTGCCCCCTGCGGCGCCGACTCGCCCAGCCTGCACAATCCGATCGGCCGACTCGATGGGGTCGTCACCTCCCGACTCGGTCACTCGACACCCCCGTCCACCCCTGCCCGCTGGCGGTAGCGTTGCCGGAAACCCGTCATATACTCCGACGGCGCGATCGACGACGACGAATGTTCGAGCACGCCGTCGTCGGCGACAAAGAAGATCGCACGGTCGATCGCGATCTCACCACGCGGCACCGGCACGAACACCATCCACCCCGCATCGATCCGATCAGCGGTCAGCCGCGACAGCGGATAGCCGGTCGTATCCAACCCGCGATCGGTCACGTACGCGCGGACACGATCGATGGCCTCGAGTGCCGACATCTCGGGCTGCGGCCGCTCCACCAAACCCGCAATCGAGAACTGGTTGAAGGCGGCATCGATATCGAAGAGTTCCTCGTCGTCGAATACATCGGTCACCGTGTCCCGACTGACAACACCCACCTGCGCGGCCGATACCAGCGCATCGGCCGCCTCACGCAACCGCTGATCCGGCAGAGTGGCGAGCATGCTCGGCATGATGTCGACGACGCTGCCGGCGGTCCACACCCCCGGTACCGCCGAACTGGACTGTTCCGCAGCCGGTGACTCCCCCCGACACCACCGACCATCGTCCCACCAGTAGCAAAACGACAGCAGCCCGGCCGCGGCCCGTGGGTTCAGCACCGAATCGGCCACCCAATCCGGCGCTCCCGCATAGAAATTCGGCATCTCGGCGCCCTCGTTATTCACCGCATCGAGCTCAGGTGGATTCCACACGCCGCCCGACAGCACCGCCCGCCCGCCCGGCAGCAGATACAACGTCGAACCCGCACCCCGGGAACTTTCGAACCATCCCAGTGACGGCAGCATTCGCGGCCCACGTTCCGAGCCGACCGCGACGAACGCCGCCGACAGCACCGCCCACCTCGCCCACAGCACCCGAAGATCCGGCAGCTCGTTCTCCATCCGCACCGGCGACATCACGGCGGCCCGGTCGGCACGCATCCCCGCGACGGCCAACCGCGGGCTGCGTGCCTGCCTGTCAGCATGGCCGAGCCCCGTGCCGGGCGAATGTTGCTGCGAGTCCATCCGATAACCCTCTTCTGCCAATCATTGCTGCCAGACGATCACAACCGGGCGACCTGCGAAATCCGCGCGAGCAACAGCGGACATGGGTGTCGCCTTCCGGATTCGTCCGACGATCGTGCCCGCCAATCACATCTGCGAAGACTGTCTGCGGGTGTGAACGTGGGTCGTCGACTAAGCACGCAGTCGCTGAGCGAACTCGGTGGCCCAGTAGGTGAGGATGATCCGTGCTCCGGCCCGGCGGATCGCGATGAGGCTCTCCTCGATGGCCCTCTCGCGCTGCAACATCCCCTGCTGCGCTGCCGCCTCGATCGCGGCGTACTCCCCCGACACCTGGTAGGCGGCAACCGGCACGTTCACGGCGTCGGCCACTCGGCGCACCACGTCGAGATAGAGGCCTGCGGGTTTGACCATGACCAGGTCGGCGCCCTCCTCGACGTCGAGCAGTACCTCGCGCATCGCCTCCCGGAGGTTGGCGGGGTCCTGTTGATGAGTGGATCTGGCTCCGGTGAACGAGGATTCGACAGCCGCGCGGAAAGGACCGTAGAAGGCGGAGTCGTATTTAGCGGCATACGCGAGGATGGCGACGCGCTCGTGTCCGGCGGCGTCGAGTCCGGCACGGATGGCGGCGACCTGACCGTCCATCATTCCACTCGGCGCCACCAGATGGGCTCCGGCGCAGGCCTGCGCCAGCGCGACTCGGGCGTAGGCGTCGAGCGTGGCGTCGTTATCCACGTCACCGTCATTGCCGATGAGCCCGACCTGGCCGTGATCGGTGTATTCGTCGAGATTGACATCACTGATCACCACGGTCGTGTCGCCCACCTCGGCCGCGACGTCGCGGATCGCGAGCTGCGCGATGCCGCGCTCATCCCACGCGCCACGTCCGTCCGGGTGCCTGTGCTCGGGCACACCGAAGATCATGATGCCGCCGACGCCTGCCTGCGCGGCCGCCGCAGCCGCCTTGCGCAGACTCTCGCGCGTGTGCTGGACCTGGCCGGGCATCGCTGGGATCGGTCTCGGCTCGTCGATGCCCTCGCGCACGAACATGGGCTGAACGAGGTCCGATGGGTGCAGCCGATGCTCGGCTACCAACGCTCGTAGCGCGGCGGTGCGGCGCAGTCGCCGCGGGCGGTCGGAGGGGAAGCTCATGCCCTGAACTCCAAGATCTGCTCGATGTGCGCCAAGAGGTCCGGGGATGGCCGCCGATGCCAGTATCCGGTCGTGGCCTTGGCCGTGATCCCGAGAGCGCGGAGTCCTACCAGGTGCTCGGCGGTCTTGATCGCCAATCCGCCGGGGTCGATGACCGGCAATCCGCACAGCTCCTGGATCTCCAGGTGGACGAGGAGCTCGTTGGGTATGCCTTCTGCGGGCACCAACCACTGAGCGCCTGCCGTCGCCGCCCGCTCGGCGGCGACGGTGTAGGCCCGTACGAACGGTTCGAAGTCGCCGGCCAGCGCACGGGAGATGACGGTCGCGCCGTCATCGATCAACTGATAAGAGGCCAACGCGGCGCCCGCGGCGGCGATGTTGTCGGTAATCGGCTCGACCAGATGTGGAATGAAGCCGATCAGGCCGAGCCGATGACGCTCCTGCCTGGCGGTCTGCCAAGTGGCATCGCCGTACCCGACGACGGGAATGGTGGCGCGCACCCGTGCCGCGACCAGCCCCGGGTCCTGGCCGGCACCGCTGATCCAAGCGGCACAGCCGTCGCGTTCGGCGGCGACGGCGGTGCGCGCGAAATAGTCGGCGAAAAGCAGCCCGATCGTCCCGAACCCGACCAAGTCCTCGGGTAGCTCGGTCGAGTAGAGCAGCGGCGGCAGGGTATGGATCTCGACCTCGGTGGTGGGATCGGAGACCTTTGCCAGATGGTCTGCGTAGAGCTTGTCGAGTAGCTGCGAACGCCCCTCGACGGCATGTTTCTGGAACCGAATTCGCATGTCAGATCTCCCTTACCGGTAATGGGGCTGTGTCGAGCATGGCGGCGTTCACGAGGTAGTTCCTGGTGGCCTCGCGATCGGCGGCGATAGCTGTGAGCGCGGCGACAGCGACGTTGAGCCGCGCGCTGTCGCCGTCCTGAACGCCGGCGACCCTGGCCTCACTGGCCGGGACGACATGATCGACCAGGACCGCGCGGCGGCGCCGCGACCACTCCGCCAGCGCGTCCGGTGCGGCCTGTCCCGCCAGCACGCCGGCGAGTGTCCGGCCGAGATCGACCGCATCGTGGATACCGGCGTTCATATTGAGACCGCCTGCGGTGGAGGTGACGTGGGCGGCGTCGCCCGCGAACAACACCCGGCCGTGGCGGAAAGCGTCGAGTACGCCACTCGCCAAGCTGTAGCGGTGCACATCGAAGATGTCCAAGGTGCTCAGTTCCAGACCGGCCACGCACCGCGGCACGGGCTCGTCGGGGGCGAGCCGGAGAATGAGCCGCCAGTGGTCGGGCAACCGCAACAAGCTGCACGACTGAATTGGGTCACGCACGTAGGTCACCGAAGCCAAGCCCGGAAGCAGTTCGTCCAGCGGTGCGCGGGTGAAGATCCGCAACGCATGCGTCGGGTAGACGGACAGTGGCAATGGCGCAGCGAGCGAGGCCCGGACGGTACTGTGCGCGCCATCCGCAGCGATGAGGTACCTGGCCCGACACCAGCCGCCCGCGGCGCGGACACGCACGGATGCGCCTGTGTCGGTGACCGTTTGCACCGCGGTGCCGAAGCGGACATCGACCTCCGGATGCGCTTCGAGGGCGGCGAGCAGCAGCGCGACGAGCTCCGATTGCTCCACGTGCAGCCGAAAGGGATACCGGGTCAGCTCACTCAAGGTGGCCATCGTCATCTCGGCAAGTACCGCTCCGGACAGGTCGCGCCACTGCAGGCGGTTCACGACGACACCGCGCGCCACCAGGGCCGCGGCCACCCCGAGCTCGTCGAGCAGTTCGAGCGTGGCCGGGTGAAAGGTGGCCGCGCGCGACCGCGTCGCGGGCCGTGGCTCTCGTTCCAGCACCGACACCGACACGCCGGCCCTGGCCAGGGTGAGGGCCGCAACCAAACCGACCGGTCCGGCACCCGCGATAATCACCTCGGGGCTCATGTAGCGACCGACTCGGACGGCGTCTGGGGCGCGGTGCGTCCCCAGGAGGCGGGCAGGCCTGCGCTGGTCAGCGCCCACCAGACGCTGCACAGATTGGCGGTCAGCACGATCCGCTCAGCACGCGAGGTCAGCACGTCGATCGCGCGCAGCGTGCGCATGCCGGTGCCGGTCAGCAGCAGCGCCGTGTCCCGTGGCGGCGGCGCGGCCTGCTCGAGCTGCGCAACAAGCTGGTCCGTTGTCACCTCGTAGGGAGCGAAACGCGTCCCGGCCCGCACCGCGACCACTTGGGCGATTCGGACGCCCGCCGCCGCCCAGAACCGCTCGGCGCATGCGGTCAGCCACGGCTGGTAGGGCGAGACCAAGGTGACTTCGGCGACGCCGAGGTGTGCCAGCGCGCACCTGATGGCTTCGGTGGCGGAGGCGACCGGCAGGCCGAACTCTGCGCTCAGCTCGGCGCACTGGCGACGATCCTCGGCCGGGCCGAGCAGATAACGCGAGCCGCTGCACGCGATGACCAGAGCGTCGAGCGACAGATCGCCGAACGAACGGATCATGTCGGGCAACGTGTCGTTGTAGGCGTCCAAACGCTCCGCCAGCGGGCGGCCCGGCCGTACCGGAAACCGGGTGACGTGCAGATCCGCACGCGCGTCGAGGAGGCGCGCGAACTCCGGCTCCACCGCCGGATTGGCCGGTGGCACTACCACACCCACTCTGGTCAAGGTTTGCCTCCTGGGCGGTCGAATACGAAGAAGGTCCGAAGCGCGTCGACGAGTCCGGCATCGCGGGCCACCCGCGATCCGAGGTCGCCGAGGAGGCCATCGACCACCCGCTGGATGGCGCGGGCCACCTCGGCGCGCGCGTCGACGTCGAGCCTGGGCGCACGGGACTCCAGGCGACGCAGCTCCGCCTCACACACGGCCCCCACCCAGTTCCGCAGCGACGACAACGTCTCCGTGGTGAGACGGTTCGCCGTCCGGTCGTCGGCAGTGGTCTCGATCGGCTCCATCTGGGTGCTCCATACGACGACAGGACCTGACAATGCCGCGCTCATCGGCGGTCCGGCCGCGACGCCGTGTACCAGAGGTCGGGATGGATGGGTTTCACAGCGCACGTCCTCCGGTCTCAGCTTCCGCAGCTCGCCGAGATCTCGTCGGTCAGACGTTCGACGTCACTGCCACAACAAGTTTCGGATACCGTCGGACAGCGGAGGTAGTAGGGAAACCCCTCAAATCGGTTACCGGTCGAGTCGTGGCCGATGCCGGAGACCGGCGGCGACGGCGGCGAGTTCGGCGCGAGACGAGACGCCGAGCTTGGCAAACAGGCGGGTGAGATGGGCTTCGACCGACTTCTCGCTCAGGAACAGTTCCTCGGATATCCGACGATTCGTGTGCCCCGACACCACCCGGCGGACGATCTCGGTCTGCCGCGCGGTCAGATCACCGAGTTCGCCGACAGCAGCATGCGACCGACTCGATCGCCCCGTCGCGCCTCGGTCCATTTTCCGCATCGCCCGGCGCGCACGTTCGGCCAGACCGGCCGCGCCGCAGAGCTCGAAGGTGGCGAGCGCGGCGTCGAACTCGCGCCTTGCCGCGGTCATCTCGCCCGCGCCGACCAGCGCCTTACCTGCCAGCAGACGCGCACGGGCCGCGTCCACCCTGGTTCCACTCGTTTCGTACTCGGTGACGGCGCACTGCGCGCTGCGTAGCGCGGCGGATACCTCGTCCCGAGCCAGCAGGACTCCACTGCGCGCATAGTGAGCGTCGCCGATGCGCATGTGCAGCACCGGGGTCTTGTCGGCGATGGCCTCGATGCGAGAAGTGGTTTCCTCGGCGGCGTCGAGAAGTCCGAGGGCCAGCTCGGCATCGACCAGAAATCGGTAGAAGTGCGGAAGGATGCTGGGATAGACCCCGCTCAGCGCAGCGTCGCCACCGGCCGTGACGATCTCCCGGCGACCACGCCGCCACTGCCCCGCGTCGACAAGCGTCGAACCGTAGATCAATCGAGCGTGCCAGGCGTAGATGGCCTGCGGTGTACGGCCGCCCAGTTCGATGCTGTGCATTCCTGCGGCCAGTGCGTCGTTGGTGCGGCCGAGCAGGCCGAGCACCCAGCAACGGGTCGCGCCGGTCAAGGCCACCAGCGGATCGTTGTCCAACAGCAGCGCCGTCTCGACGGCGGCGTCGATCGTGCGTAGCGCTTCGCCGAGTCGGCCGCGCAACATCAGCGCTGCCGACTGCAGGTGCATGATCTCAGCCAGGTGAGTTCCGTGACCGATGCTGCGGCACAGTCGGATTCCGCGGTCTCCGTGCACGATCGCCGAATCCCATCGCTCGAAGCAGACCTCTGCGTAGACCACATTGGTCAGCCCATCCAGCAACGTGGGTGCGACTTCGCTGTCGGTGAGCGCGTCGAGCGCGGCGGCGGCTTCGTCGAGGTCGGCCAACGCCTCGACGAGCGGGGCACCACACTGCATCTGTCCCAGGTACGCGCTGGTGGCGGTCGCGATAAGGTACAGCCGCCGGTCGTTGTTCCGACGCGCCACGACTCGGACATCGGTCGCCGTGCGCGCAGCCTCGCCCCAGTCCCGCATCATCACCTGGTTTTTGGCGAGCACGAGTTGCAGCGCCGCTGTCTCCACGGTGCCGGGAGCGGCATTCGCCAGGGCCGCGGTGAGGAGTCGCCGGGCTTCCACGGCATTGCCGAGTTCCTGTTCGATCCGCGCGATCAATGCCGTGAACCGGCCGCGGGCCGCAACGGCATCGGACGGAAGCAGATCCAGCGCCTGCCGTAGTACCGTGCCGCTCTCGCCGAGTCGACCCGTGGCAGCCAACGCTTCCGCGAGAGCCAGCGACAGCGACGGTCGCCGTTCGTCCGCGACGCCGCCGGGAAGCAATGCCAGCGCGGCGCGGAACCACTGCGCGGCGGCCATCGGGGCACGGGGTGCGGCCTCCGTGCCTGCGGCGATGAGCAGAGCGATCGCCGGTTCGTCCCCGATGTCGGCACACTGTGCCACGTGATGCGCGCGCACCCCGAGGGCCGCGCCGCGCCGCGCCAGCGCCACGGCCGCTCGCCGATGCGCCGAACGCTGCCATTGTGGTCCGGCCTGGTCGTAGATGGCGCGACGAACGATCGGGTGGCGAAAAACCAGGTGCCCCGGGATCCCCGAGTCGCGGACCAGGCCCGACTCGACCGACTCGTCCACCGCAGGCCATGCCATCGCTTCGTCGAGCTCGGCGATCTCCGCCGCGAGCTTCAGCTCGAACGGCTCTCCGGCGATGACCCCGGCCTGCAACAACTGTCGGGAGGTCGAGGACAGCGCCCGCAGCTCCTGCTCCAGCGCCGCCCGGACGGCCGCCGGAACGTCGGCCGACCCGGGAGGGGCCGTCTGCTGCGCAGCGGGTGCCTCGAACCGAACCGATGCACGCGCAAGCTCCTGCAGGTAGAACGGATTGCCGCCGCATTCGCGGTACAGATCGGCCATATCGGGACGGTCACTTAGCAGGTCGGCGGCCTCCCGCCGGGTCAGTGGCCCCAGTTCGAGCGAGATCAGCGCACCGTCCCGTGTCGCCCGAGCCAGCACCACCGCCTGGGCGGCGGGCGTCTGGTGCGGGCGCTGGGTCATGACCAGCATCACCCGCGGGCCCCGGTGTCGGATGAGATGCGCGATCAACTCGATCGACGCGTGGTCCGCCCAGTGGACGTCGTCGATTGCGACCAGCAACGGCCGTCGAGCTGCCACCCGGTCCAGTGCCATGCACACCGCCCGATGCAGCCGATACCGTTCGACCTCGAGTCGCGTCGTCAACGGCGCCGCCCCATCCGCGAGGGTGGGCAACAGCATGCCGAGCTCGGACCGTACATCGGCGCCGAACGCATCGAGATCCTCGTGTCGCACGAGACGAAGCGTCTGGTTCAACGCCTCGATCAGCGCGCCGTGCGGGATCTCCCGTTCCAGTTCGGTCCCGCGACCGCGGCCGACCTCGAATCCCAGCCGCACCGCCTGTGCGCATACCTCCTCGAGCAGGCGGGTTTTGCCGATGCCCGGCTCACCGGTCACCATGACCATCACACTTTCGCCACGCTCGGTCGCGGCGAGGGCCTCGCTCAGGGTATGCATCTCCCTGATCCGCCCGACCAGTTTGTGGGCGTCGTCCTCCGGTGGTGTCACCGACATGTCACCTCTTGGTATTGGTCCTGCTCATGGCGAGGGCGGCTAGCTCCGCCCGCGACGAGACGCCGGTCTTGGCGAACAAACGGGCGAGGTGGGCCTCGACGGTTTTCTCGCTCAGGCGCAGCTCCGCGGCGATCAGTCGGTTCGTCTTGCCGAGCACGACCCTGTTGACGATGTCGGCCTGGCGTTCGGTGAGATCGCCGAGCGCGCCGACAGCGGCATGCGACCGACGCCATGTTCCCGGTCGGCTCCGACCCACTTGCTGCAAGGCCAGCCGCGCACGGTCGGCCAGGCGAGCTGCCCCACAGGAATCGAATACCGTATAGGCGGAATCGAATTCGCGCCTGGCCGCGGCAACATCGGCGTCCAGGAGCGCCTCGCCGAGCACGAGACGGGCCTGAGCCACCTCGAGGTGAGAGCGGCTCGACTCGTATTCGGCCACGGCGTGTTCGGCGCTGCGCATTGCCGCCTGCACCTCCTCGCGGGCGAGCAACACTCGTGCACGGGCATAGTGCGCATCGCCGACGCGGGTGTGCAGCATCGGCACCGTCCGCGCGATCTTCTCGATCCGGCGGGTCGAATCCTCTGCCGCGTCGATGCGCCCCAGGGCCAACTCCGCGTCGACGAGGTACCGGTGGTAGCGGGGTCGGGTGACCGGGAAGATCCCGCTGAGCTCGACACCGCCACCGGCCGAGATGATCTCGTGGCGGCCACGTCGGTACTGACCAGCATCGATGAGCACGGAGCCGTAGAGCATTCGAGCGAACCACGCACTGGGGGCGTGCGGGGTGTGCTCACACACGGCCACGCCGCGCGCACCCGCGGCAAGCGCGGCCTCGGTTCGGCCGAGCAGCCCGAGCACCCAGCAGCGATCGGCTTCACTCAGCGCCAACATGGGCTCGTTGCCGAGCAACAGCGCCGTCTCGGTGGCGGAATCGATCGCGCACAGGGCGTCGTCCAGTCGACCGAGCACAATGAGCGCGACCACCCGCAAGTGCATGATCTCCACCAACTGCCCGCCGTGACCGGTGGCGCGGCTCAGTCGAATCCCTCGATCGGCGTGCTCGACCACGGCGTCCCAGCGTTCGAAGCACACTTCCGCGTGGACCACCTTGGTCAACGCGTCCAACAGCCCGGGCGCAACGTCGTCGTCGCTGAGCGCATCGAGAGCGGGGGCGGCTTCGTCGAGGTCGGCGAGTGCGCAGGCAAGCGAGTTCGCAGGCATCTGGCCCAGGTATGCACTGGTTGCGGTGGCGACGAGAGACAACCGCCGGTCGTTGTCGCGTCGCGCTATCGCGCGGACATCTGCCGCCGTCCGCGCTGCCTCGGCCCAATCCCGCATCATCATGTGGTTCTTGGCAAGCAATAGTTGCAGTTCGGCCCATTCCGCACCGTCCGGGCAGGGCTGTGCCAGCGCCGCGGACAACAAGCGTCTGGCTTCCGACGCGTTGCCGAGGCCCTGCTCGATCCGGACGATCATGGCCGTGATCCGGCGGCGGTCCCGCGCGGCGGCGGCGGGCAGCAGGTCAAGCGCGCGACGCAGCGCCGCATTGCCGTCGCCGAGCCGGCCGGTCGTGGTCAGCGCCTCGGCGAGATCGAGCGACAGCGATACCCGTCGCTCACTCGGGTCGTCGTCGGGAAGCAGTCGCAGGGCCGCCTCGAACCACCGCGCGGCGGCCACCGGAGCACGCGCCGCCGCCGCCCTTCCTGCCTCGGCAAGCAGGGTGGCCGCCTCCACGTCGCCGACGTCGGCGCACTGTTCCAGATGGTGCGCCCGCACCGACAGTCCCGCACGCCGGGTGGCCTGCGCCGCGGCAGCCCGCCCATGCGCCAGCCTGCGCCAGCTGTACCCGGCGCCGTCGTAGATTGCGTAGCGGACAATCGGATGACGGAAGACCAGTCGGCCCGGGGCATCGGAATCACGGACGAGGTCCTCGCGAATCAATTCATCCACGGCCGAATGCACCTCGGTCGCCTCGAGTTCGGCGATCTCGGCGGCCAAGTCGAGATCGAAGGGGTCCCCGGCGACGGCGGCCGAACGGAGCAGGCTCTGCGCCGCGGGCGACAACGCGCGCACCTCGTGCTCGAGCGCCGCAAGAACGGTGGCGGGGATCCCGGCCCGGTCGCTGGCGGCGGTGCGCATGAGCGCAAGTCCCTGCCCACCCCGATAGGAAACCCGGGCGAGCTCCTGCAGATAGAACGGATTGCCCCCACACTCACGATGCAGTTCGTCGAGCTCAGGCCCGGCCACGTGATCGTGCAACAGCTCCGCCACCTGCGCATGCGATAGTGGCCCGAGCCCGATCGTCGTGAGAGTGCCGTCGGAGGTAGCGCGTGCCAGCGCCGTCGCGAATATCGTCGGTGTCCGGCGCGGGCGGTGGGCCAGCAACACCATCATCCGAGGCACCGTGTTCCGCAGCAGATACGCGATCACCTCGATCGAAGCATGGTCGGCCCAATGAACATCGTCCAGAACCAGTAACAGTGGCCGCCGGACGGCAAGCAGATCCAACGCCAACCGCACGGCTCGGTGGCAGCCGTGCCGCTCCACCTGCAAGGGCGCCGCCAGCGGACCTGCCCAGTCGCCCAGCGACGGCAGCAGCCTGCCCAGTTCGGATCGTCCCTCGTCGGATAGCATCCGCAACTCGGACCGACGCAGCGAACCCAGCATTCGATCCAGCGCATCGACCACGGCGGCGTAGGGAATCTCGCGTTCCAGTTCGGACCCGCGACCGTGCAGGACCCCGAAGCCCATCGATGCTGCCTCGGCACACACTTCCTGGATCAGCCGGGTCTTGCCGATCCCGGGTTCACCGGTCACCGATACCGCCGCCGTTCCGCCCGAACGCACCGCCGCGAGCGACTCGGTCAACGTTCGCATCTCCTCGACACGGCCGACCAGACCTCGTGTCACGCCCCTGGATTTCGGGACCGACATGCTACCTCCGCACACCCGACTTGCGGTCTCGCCGAAGCCTCCACAGATATTTCCGCCGGATTGTAAACACGGGCAGCACGCTGCGGGCCGCAAACCGACGCACCATTGGGAAAGGCTACAAATGAGCCATAGCCGGGTGGACTCCTGGTGCGGAGCTCAGGGGTGCCCGCCGACGTGATCGTGGGAGCAGGTGTCGGTGCGACGGGCGTCCAAGGTGGCCGCCTGCCCCGCACCATGGCCTTCCAGGGCCGCGAACGGTCCGCACTGATTGGCGGCGATCCAGACATGGACCATCGGATTGCCCGCGCCGGGGTTGATCGAGTTGGGCGGGCAGTTGCCCTGGGCGTCGGTGGCACCGGCAACCTGGGGACCATTGGAGCCGGTCTTCCAGCACAGGTTGTCGTGGACGTGCCACTGCATCAAAGACCCGCCGTAGTCCACCAGCTCGGGGTCGTCGATCTTCTTGCCATTGACGATGTACATCGCCGAGACCAGGGTCCGATCGGCGCCGTCGACCTGGTAGACCAGCGACTCCGGGTGGGTGGCGTCGAGGAATCGGTCGTCGCGGATGTAGCCGGTGTTGACGTAGTGCTCGTAACCGGTGGCCGAGTCACCGATGGAGCGAAAGCCCAGTGCGCCGATGGAACTGACGTCGGCGAACGCGGGCAGCTGGTCGAGGGTGCTGCGAATCAGGGCGGCCGCGCGCTGCTCCTGCGCGGCGGTAACGCCGGGCACGGCGGACAGGTCGATCGAGTTCGCCGGATCCCACGGCCGCGGCCATGCGGTGCCGGTTCCGTGGTCGGTGTGGTCACCGCCAGCGGCATGGGTGTGGTCGCCGTCGTGGCTGTGCACATGTCCGGCGCCGCCGAGCATGGCCGCGACGGCGAGGGCTCCGGCCAGACCGGCGGCAGTCGCGGTCGGTGCTGTGGGCAGTGTCGCCCCTGGGCGCGCCAGGGAGACGCTCGCACCGGCGATCGCGAGCAACCCCAACGCCGCGCATGTGCCGTCGAGGAACTGCGGAGCCTCCGCTGTGCCGAGGCCGTCAGGCCACGGCAGCCCCGCGAACCGGGTGTACCCCCAGGTCGCCACCGCGACGAGATTCACCCCGATCACCGTGATCGGCATGGCCTTTCGCGTGCTCACCGACGCCAGCAGCCCGGCCGCGCACTGTGCTGCCGCGAGCACGACCATCAGCCGGGCGAGGGTGGCGTGCTCGGTATGCAGTCCCGCGGCGAACAGGTGCAACGCACCCGCCCCGACCGACGCCGCACCACTGAGCAGCAGGAATCCGTTGCGCCCACCAGCCATGTTCGATCTCCTTCGTTCACCCTGAACGCTACTGGGCCGGGTCGAGCGTCGCGGCTGTCTATGGCTTTCGCAGCTGCCGGGCTCCACGGCATCCGAGATTTATCTCAGCCAGCCTCGGAACTCGAGCAGAATCCCCCTCAGCGCGCAGGGAATACGTCAGGCGAAATACCGTCGGCGTACAGCGCCTCATCGAGGTCGCCGAATATCTCGAGCAATGTGTCATCCATTTCTTCAAGGCAGCTCTTCCCGGACCTGGTCACCTGAGTGCAGACCTCCCGCGATGCCTCGGTGCTGGCATATCACCACGAAAGCGCTTCCCAGCCAAGGCAATAGGGAGATCGGAAACCCGAATACGCTGCCACGACATTCGAGGTCGCGCAGACCACTGTCACCTCGAGCCAAATGACCGGAAAGGACTCGGCGCATATGCTGCTCACCCATGAAGGGGTGGACCTTTCCTACGAAGTGCGCGGTTCCGGAGAACCGTTGCTGCTGATCCATGGGTCCGGCGTACCGGCCGCGATCTGGGGTCGGACGATCGATGACCTGGCGGCGGACGGGCACCGCGTTATCGCCTACGATCGCCGCGGCTACGGCGCGTCGACGCACTCGCCGGTGCGCGACTACCGCCACCACGTGGCCGATGCGATATTCATGCTCGAGCGGGTGGCCGCGAGACCGGCCACCGTTGTCGGCTGGAGCTCGGGCGCCAATGTCGCACTGGCGCTGACCGCCGACCGTCCCGATTTGGTGCAGCGACTGATTGTGGTGGAGCCGCCGCTGCACGGTCTGCGGCATCCGACGGCCGGTTCGCTGCGCATGATCGGAAGGGCCAAATGGGCCCAGTTACGCGGGAGGCCCGAAAAGAGCGCCGAGATCTTCTTTCGCTTCGTCGCTGGCGATGAGTCGTTCCAGGCGTTGCCCGAGCACGAACAGAACATGATCCGTGCCCACGCGAGCAACATCTTGGCCGAACTCGACCCACACCCGTTCGGCGCGATGTTCGAGCACTTCCCGATCCGCAGGATCAGCGACATCGAGGTTCCCATCACCTTCCTGATCGGCGCGAACAGCGACGCCTTCTTCCATGAGGTGCATCAGCGGATCACCGTTGCCGTGCCGTCGATCCACACCGAGGTGATTTCCGATGCGGGCCACCTACTACACATCGAGGCGCCGGATGCCTTCGCCGCCGCGATCCGCACTGCGATGTCGGATCACCACAACGGTCGGCGATAGCCAGGACCAACAATCCCGCAACACTACTTGTGCACCGAGGCTGACAGGGTCGGCGCCAACAGCCCCCACACGTACATCCGGGCCCACAATCGCGCGGGCGTTTACGGGTCATGATTCGGGGCAGACGACCAATAGCGAATCAATTCGCCAGGGTCCGCGCCCGACACCACCTGTGGGAGGCACATCATGACCGAACCGGAGACCTTTCGAACCGACCAGCAGACGTCACGCCGCACCACCGGACGCCGGTCACTGCGCCGGCGCCACGCCGGCGAAGGGCTCGAGGACACCTACAACGTCCCCGGCATCGTGCTGTGCGGCCTGGCCGTGGTGGCGCTCGCGATCACGCTCACCGCAGCGGGATACGGTTTCGCGGGCTGGGCGGTGATCGCCGGTGTGGTCTGCGTCGTTTGCGGTATCGCCGGAGTGGCCTGGCTCATGGTGGAGCGTCGGCGGATGAACCGGCGGGGTCCGCCGATTGCGGACCGGCAGGGCCACTGACCCCCTATTCGGATCGGTCCAGCGAGGGATCGGCTGGCGATACCGATCGTTATGCCGATGTCAGGGCTCCGAATCGGCCTACGAGTTCACTCTCGTAGAAGTCGATGAAACCGTCTGGATCCGGCCCGGCGTTCTGCAGCACCAGATGATCGAAACCCGCATCGGTATATTCCCGTGCAGCGGCGATATATCGCTCGGGATCGTTACCGCAGGTGAACTGCCCGCGGACATCCTCTTCACCGATCATGGCACTGGCCGCGGCGAAATTCACCGGGTTGGGTAATTCGCTCATTACCTTCCAGCCGGTCAGCGCCCACCGTGAAGTCGCCCAGGCAGCGCGCGCGGCGGTAGCCTCATCGCTCGCCCAGGCCACCGGAACCTCGGCATAACGCGGGCCAACGCCCCCCTCGGCTCGGTATCGCTCGACGACCTCCGCGTCGGGCGCGGTCGCGAACAGGCCGTCACCCAACTCGGCGGCTACTCGGGCCGCAGCGGGGCCGCCCGCGGCGACCGCGATCACCGGCAGCCGCTGCGGCAAGTCGAAGATCCGCGCGTCGGAAAGCTGGAGATATTTGCCTCCATACGAGCGATAACCGCCCCGCCACAACAGCCTGATGATCTCGAGCGCCTCACGCAGCATCTCGTGACGCACACCGACCGAACCCGCGAATCCCGCACCGACGACATGCTCGTTGAGCCGCTCACCCGATCCCACTCCCAAGGTAAAGCGGCCGTCCGACACCAACGCCAGAGTGGCCGCGGCCTGAGCGACTATCGCCGGGTGGTACCGCACCGTCGGACACGTCACCCCGGTAGCCAAACCGATCCGATCGGTGCGCGCCGCGATTGCCCCGAGCACCGTCCACGCGAAGGGCGAGTGCCCCTGCTCGTCGAGCCAGGGATGGAAATGATCGCTGATCTCGACGAAATCGAAACCCGCCGCCTCAGCGCGTACTGCCTGCCGGATCAATTCCGCAGGACCGAATCCCTCTGCCGACAGCTTGTATCCGACCTTCACGGCGTCCTCCTCGATTGCCTCCGGAGTTCATTCCCGTTTACCGACACCGCTGACCACACAGGTCAGCCGGTTTGATCAATATCGCCCTACCCGAGGGAGCGGACGGTAAACGGCCTCTGTTCCGGTATGCGGGCCAAGTCAGCCCAGCGGCGGCTTGTTTACGAGCCCACGACGGGCTATCCCGTATCGGCCGGTGAGTTGATCATCTCGTCGGCTTCGAACGGCGGCGCTTCGCGTTCGTTCTGTCCCACCCCACACCTCCTCGGGTGTGTGTTCCACTCGGTGGCGTTCCCATAACCGACTCCGGCGAACCTTCCTTATTCGCTACACCGCGCTCTACAACGCCGAGGGCGTCCAGGTAGACCCGACGCTCTTGACCTTCTGTGCCACAAGATTTCGCCGAACTCCGGCGGCTTTCCACGCGCCAACGAGGTGGTTTGCAGGAACGCATCGAGTGAAAAGAGCGCAGAATGGAAAACAGAAAGGTCGTCATGCGAGCGATACAAGGCCTACTCAAATTGGTGTTGGGGATCGTGACGGCCGTGCTCGGCACGGTAGTCGGGTTGCTCGCGGCCGTGGTGTGGATCCTCGGTGCGGTGCTGTGCGCGACGATCCTCCTGATTCCGCTGGGGCTTCCCGTCATCAAGCTCGGCAGCCGTCTGTTCGGCCTTGCTCGACAGCTGATGCATCTCCCCTGATGCACATCCCCGACGTCCACGCCGCGTAGATCGTTGTCCCTGGCGTCCACGAGGCACGCGGCTGCTTGTGGGCGGGGTTGCGGAACGTGCAGATGGCGACTCTAGGTTTGACTCCTGTTCGGGGTCGGGTCATTGGCCGGACCAGTCCGATGGTTGCGCCGATCAACCCTGTTCAGGGTATGTGGCCGCAGGCCCTAGATTCATGATCAACGGTACGTGCCGGAAGGCTCTGTGTGAAACTGCAGCGTTGTGCCGTTGATCATGGTGCTCACTGGCGTCAGCGTTCGGTCGGGTCACGCGGGAGCAGGGTGCCAAGGGGGCCGAGGTCGATGTTGAGGTCTTCTGGGGTCAGGCCGAAGTGTTCGCGTAATTCGTCCATGCGTTGTTCGAGCAGCATCAGGGTGGTGCCGATGCGTTCGATCTGGGTGTCGGTGAGGTCGCCTGCGTCGACGCGGCGTAGCGCTTGCCGCTCCATCAGTTGCCGCAGTAGCTCTACCAGCGTGAGGACGAGGGTGACCAGCCCGCGCTCGACGGATTCTGGTTCGGTGTCGATACGCGGTGGGATGCCGCCGAATTCAGTCATCGCCGGGCGGTTCCAGCACATCGTGCATCGCGGACCCATCCGGCGCCGACAGAGTGCTGATCGAGGAGATGAGGGCTCGCAACGAGACTTGAACCAGGTCGACGTCCGCGATGGCGAGCTTGACATCGCCGGAAATCACCACCCCACCGGCCAGTACCCGATCCAGCAGATCGACCAGCGCGACGCGGCGCCCATCGTCGACACTGTGGTCGACCTGGCTCATGCCGGCTCTCGTTCCACGCCTGCAAACGAATACGGCGGCCACGGGCCGGTGAGTTCGAGCCGGATGCCAGGGAATTCGGTGCCTAACATCGTGACGGTCGCGGCAAAGTCGTCGGCGCGATCGTCGTCCACGAGGTATGTCCCGTTGAGCACCATCCAATCCCGGCGGGCACTCAATGCTGGATCGGTCAGCGCCTGACGTCGTCCTGCCGCGGCATGGTGGACCAAGCGCGTGTGGACCTCCTCGGCGCGCTCTGCCGCGTCGCGTTCCACGCTCTCCTGCGCGGACAGTTCCGCACGACGCCGGGCCAGATACGCGGCCCCTGCCCCCGTACCACTGCCTGGGTCCGCGGCCCGAGCCTCGGCCACAGCAGCGGTCAGGGCAGCACGATCGCCGTAGGCCTTTACCCCCCACTCGGTGCGGCCGCTCACCAGGGCCAGGGCCGCACCGAAGTCCGCTTGCCGCTCGTCGAGCAGCTCGCGCACCCGGTTGTCGTCGCTGAAGACCGTGGCCAATCGTAGCGGGACGGTCGGAGCTCGGCGCACCAATGCCGACACCACGGCGTCGTGCGCCCGGGCTGTCGACTCCAACCAGTCGAGATCCTCCAAGTGCCCGCGTAGTGGTTGCTCCCCGAAAACCTCTAGCGGCACCGACCCTACGACCGCCGTCAGATCGTCCGAGACCACCGTCCGCACCGGCTCGCCCGCGACCCCGGTCAGCTCTCGCGGTTCCCCCACACGGCTGGACGTCACCGCGTACAACCAGACCCCGAGACCACCGGTCACGATCGTTCTTCCTTCGGCTCGCGGCCGCGCTCGATGAGTTGACGTTCTTCGTTCGCCGCCTCCAGTCGGGCGAGCCGGTCCCGAAGTTCCCGGTTCTCGAGTTCGAGATCCTTATCCTGACGTTCCAGCGTGCGGGCCTTGCTATTGAGCCAGGGGTCGGTCTCCCACCAGTCGATGCCCACCGACTTGGCCGTCTCCAGGGACGCGATCACCAGGCGCAGCTTGATCGTGAGCAGTTCGATATCGAGCAGGTTCACCTGGATGTCGCCCGCGATCACCAAACCCTTGTCGAGGACCCGCTCCAGGATGTCGGCGAGGTTCGTGGACTGATGCCCGCCTCCGTAGGGCTGCGGGACGGAAGATCCCCCTCCGACCACCGTCATCGCCGCCCGCTTCCGCCGACGTCGGTGTTGCCACGCCCGTAGCGCTTGATTCTGCGGTAGGCCAGCAGATTCCCGTCGAGATCGACCTCCGCCTCGTAGAGCGCCAGGATGTCCGCCGACGATGGGATGCGGCGATCCTCGAGTACCTCGATCTCCACCAACCAGCCATCCTCCGTCGGTTCCATGCACGTGACGCCTTGCACGTGTTTCGACGTGAGTGCCGTGAGGTGTTCGATCACCACCGCGGCGGCTTGCGCCGCGGTCAGGGGAGGCTGTTCGTCCGATGCCGAATGAACGTCCTCGGAATCATCGGAAGTGGTCTTGCGGGCCACGCGTGTCACTCCTTCCGATCGATCGCAGTCATGTCATCCGCAGCCCCGGTCATGCGATTCAGAACCGCCTGCTGCGCTTGCTTCTGCTCTTCTTCGGACAAGTGACCCGCCGCAGCGGCGCGATCGATCTCCTCGAGCTCGGCCCGCAGCGCCGCGGGATCATTGAGCTGCTGCTCGACCTGATCCTGGATCAGTTCGCCCAGCCACATCACGCCGCGAACCGGCGCGAGAGGCAACGACAATATCGATGAGAGCAGACCCATACCTCACCCCTCGGGGGCTCGTTTCGTCACGAAGTCGTAGGCCGCCATCGGTCCGAGCAGGTCCAGCTCTACCCGGCCGTCCCAGTCCTCGGTGAGCCGACGCAACGTTTCCTCCAGCTCTGCTTGCCGGGCCAACTCGACCAGCACCGCGATGTGGACGGCGTCCTGCTCGTGGCTGGGCTTGCGCTGGTTGACAAGTGGCTCGAACTTCTCGAGTTCGGAAACCGTCGTGCGGGTATCCTCGGCTCGCTTGGCCTCGATGGACTGATTGATCAGCTCGCCCAGCGCGATCCGGGCATTACGGGTGGCGTCCTCCGGTTTATCGCGAATCTCCTCGCGGAGTCGGGCCGCCTCGGCGTTCTCATCGAGCAGTTCTCGCAGGATGGTGTCCTCGACGTAGCGTCCTCTGATCACGAACTGCGCCCGGCCCTCGAGTTCCTCGAGCGCGGCGCGGAATTCGTCCTCGTTTGTTTCGAGTAATTCGTTCTCCACCGCTTCCATGTCGGTCATGACCGCACCGAACCGCAGCGGCAGTACCGGAACGACAGTGGCCGACCCGTCCAGCAGTTCGGCATGGGCGGTGAGGTCTTCGGGTGTGCCCAGTGGCCGATCGGACTCGAGCGTGCTGATCAATGCGGCGATTTCGCCGTGCCGCACCACGGAAACCTCACCGGGAGGATCGCCCACACCGGTCGCGTGCGGTACGGGCTCGACGTCGGCGGGCACGATGCCGTAGACGTACACGGTGGTTGCGTCGGCAGCCATCACTGCTCCCGGCGTCTGGACGAGCGGGGCGCTGTCTGGTGCTTGTCCTGCACGTCGCCGAGAAAGTCCGTGACCTTCTCGCCGGCCGCTTCGAGCACACCCTTCGTCTTGTGCTTCGACGCGCCCTCGGTGACATCGCCGACGATATCGGTCAGGCCCTTCGGTTCGCTGCTCGAGATCTCCAGCCGGTTGACCGCCTCGGCGAAACGCAGATAGGTGTCGACACTGGCCACCACCACACGCGCGTCGATGGTCACCAATTCGATGCCGACCAGCGACACTCGCGCGAACGCGTCGATGACCAGCCCTTTGTCGAGAATCGTGTCTATCACATCAGCCAGGCTGGAGGAGTTCGGCCGCGCCAACGTGCCGGCTCCGCCACCGCCACCGCCTCCTGCGGGTTCGATCGTCATTTGCTTACTCCTCCACTCTCGCGCGACCGGCGCACTGGGCTCTTGCGGCGGGCGGCCGGACGGCGGCGAGGCAGCTTCTCTCGTTCCTCCTCCTCGCCCGAGTCTCGCTCGTCGGCCCTTTGCTCGTCGCCCTCGTCTTCTTCGTCCTCGTCCAGCTCTTCGTCCTCGGACGTTTCGTCGTCCGCGCGGTCGTCTTCGAAGTTCTCTTCTTCGTTCTCTTCTTCCTCGCGCCGTGCGGTTTCGTCGTCTTTGACGACCTCGCTGTCGTGGATCTCGCCATGCCAGCCCACGATGTCGTCGCTGTGCAGCACAGCCTCGGTCATGATCTGCCGCTGGAAGTGCTTGAGTTCCAGGCGACACCGGCGACCTGCCGCGCGCCACAGATTGGCGGTCTTCTCGAACACTCCCTGCGGGTGGTACTCGAGCACCACGAGGATGCGGGTGAGCCCCGGCGTGATCTCGTGGAAGGTGACCGCGCCGTTGATGTAGCCTTTGGCGCCCTTGGAATGCCAGACGATTCGCTCGAACGGCACCTGCTCGAGGATCGTGGATTCCCAGGTCCGTCTCGACCAGAACACTTTGCCGGTCCAGCTGAGCTTCTCGTCGGCGACCTGTTCGACCTGCTCGACCTTCTTCATGAACTTCGGAAAGTCTGCGAACTGGGTCCACTGGTCGTAGGCCAAATCGACCGGAACCCCCACGTCGATGTGTTCGACGATATTGGTCAGCTTCAGCTTCTTGCCACCGCCTTTGCCCTTGCCGCCGGTCAGTGACTCCTTGGCCGCCTCGAACTTCTCGCGGACCGAGTGCCCGAGCTTGCTCACACCCCCGCTCAAGGCCGCTCGGAACGGCGAGGCACCCCCGGCCAGCTTCTCCGCACCGGTCACCGCCGCCAGCAGGTTTCCTCCGCTACCTTCGGCATACTCGTTCAGCCGACCGGCGGTCTTCGACACCCGGTCCGACAGCCCGGACACCGCGCGGTCGGCCAGGTTTCCGGCGAGGTTCTGCACAGATTGCTGCAGGAGGCTCGTCGGGGTGGCCTGTTGAGCTGTTTTTTTGGCCGTCGACCCAGCCCGGGTCGCGGCTTTGGTGGCCCGGCGGGCAGTGCCGGTGGCCGCCTTGCTGGCGCCGGTTGTGGTGTCGCGAGCCTTCGCCATCGACCTCATCTCCTCGTGCGTCGCACGGGCGCTTCGTCGGTGTCGGACCGACTACGGCGTCGGACGGATGAAGTTGGTTTGCGATCCCCGGACGCGGACCTACGGACCGAGCCCCGGGAGCCGGTTTTCCGCCCGCTGGTGGTCCCCGACCGGCGTGCCCGCGTCCGCGCGGCGGGTCGCCTGGTGGCCTCCTCCTCGTCCTCTTCGTCGTCCTCGCCGTGTCCTTGTCCGGAATCGTCTTCGTCCTCGAGATCCTCGTCCTCGTCGGCCGACGCTTGCTCGTCACCCTGTGTCGGTTGGTCGTCGTACTCGTCTTCGTGGGGGTCCGTTTCTCGCGACTCGTCGTGATCATCCTTGTCTGCCAGGAGTGTCGAACCCTGCTCCAACCGGGCGTTGAACGCGTCGATCCGGTTGCCCGCGGCGGTGACCGCGGCCGACCGGACTGCGCCCAGTAACTCGCCGCGAACGGTATCGGTGAGCTGGGTCAGCTGCGGCGACGATTTGAGCAACGAAGTCCCCTGCTTCAGCAGCTCCGCGGGCACTCCCGAGGACCGCCTGGACATTGCGGCACCGGCCATCATCAACGCAAAGCGCATTTTGTGCGTGCGGCCCAGCAGGTACCCGATGCCCACCCCTATCGCAATTCTTGTTCCGCCTTCCATGCTCACTCCTTGCTCGCTCGACTGCCACTGCACTGATGCGACCCGGGTCGGTCGAGCTATGACACCCGTATGAGTGGGGTAGACCACATTGAAATGGCCGCATCTCAGCGTATGCCTAGTTATCGGATGGGTCGATGGGGTCTGCCTGCGAATACCCGTGAATGGCCAGCAGCCGGGTCGCCTTCCCAGCGACCCCGCGGGTCGGGAGTCGTTCGACCAGTCGGCAAGAATTCCGGAAAGTTCGCGAATTACGTCGATGACGGGCAACACTCCAACCCAGATGACAGCACACACCGAGGAGCGGATCATCCCTCACTACGTTCGTTCGGTTGGATAATCCCGTCGAGAAGCCGCGGCAGTGCAGCAGGAGGCTGTACCTATTCGCCTGCGGCAACTTCCGCGACACTCTGGCGCGCGCCTTCACTGGCCCGCATCTCGTTCGCGTACAGCAGGCCGTAGGTGAAACCGTTCTCGTCTCCTGCCGTGCCCGCTGCTGTAGCGGTTCGCCACAGGAATTCGGTCGACACGATGCTGTCGTTGTAGTCGCCTAGTAAGCGTTGAATCTTCTTGTAGTACTTGATGTTCGACTTCGCGCGGGCGGGCTTTCGAACGGGTTTGTGTAATTCGGCGGCGTAGCGTGCACGCTTGGCGGCTTTACGCGCGCGGTGCAGCGATTCGTGTCGCTGGTTGTGTAACGCGGTCACCAACCGGCGGTCGGCCTTGCCCGCGGCCCGGCGGGCCCGCTTCACGAGTTGGCGCCGCCGGATCCGTCGCTCGAACGGCGGCTGTAATTTCCATTTCTGCAGGCTCGCGAGCAGTCGCAGGTAGCGGGGCGAGTTCATGGCCTCAGCGAGAGCATTGCGGCTCGGCACCTGCCGAGCCAGCAGCGTCGCGTCTATCCGAGCAGCGACAGGACCCAAGATGAGTTCGGGCGGCAGGGAATTGAGTTGATCGGCGAGGCGTCGGCGTTGGACATGGCAATCGCGTATGTCGCCGAGCAGCGCTGCGAACCATTTCAGCTCATTGTCGATCTCGCTGACGGCGCCGGGGGCCAGCAGCTTGCCGAACACACGTAGGGTGCTGCGCAATCGCCGCGTCGCGACACGGGTGTCGTGGATCGGTTCCTCGCCTCGGCGTAGCCCGACGTCGCCGGCGAAGATCAGGTCGATCTGCGTGGCCATGTATTCGTGCACGGCGTGTTCCGCCCGCGAGTTGGTGACGGCCGGTCCGGATCGCTCCGGTAGTACATGAGACAGCTTGGAGGGATAGCGCGACTCGCGTGCGCCGGCCTCGGCGAGCCGGTGCCGCAATATCGCCGGGACTTTGTCGGTGTGCGGGCCGAGTTCGACCTCGATCTCCCGCCATGCGACCAGTTCCGCAGGCCGGTCAGCTACGGTCGAGTCCACAGTGTCGTCATCGATCTCGACGATCAGTTCGCCGTCCGAACCGAGGATGCGGTGGCGGCGGCGCAATGTATGAACCCTGGCGGCCGCACTCAACGGTCTGCCCAGCGCTGCGCCGTTGACGACCTCGGCGAGTTCGTGTGGCAGCTCGTCCGACAGCTGGGCGGTCACTTCGACGCGACCACTCGAGTGGGGGATCTTCAGCTGCCAGCCGGATTCGTCGTCTCCCTCACGGCGACGCAGCGTCAGGTCGTGGGCGAGCAGGTCTCGTTCGGCGGTGTCGAAATAGGTGCTGGTCAGCTCGACCGGCGTCTCCTCGATGTGGCTATTCGCGACAAGGTCGTCGAGCCTTGGAAGAGTGAAGTCCCGGTCGACCGCCCATTTGCTTTCACGTTCGAGTACGTCCTTCATGCGTTAGCGCATTCCCCGCAAACCGCACGTCAAACAGGGAAATCTCGGTTGCCGCTGATCGCCGCCGTGAGCTTGCCGGCTTGTACGCCGGGGTTGGAATCGCGATCCAGTAAGGCGTCGTTCAGTACCGCCGGACTCGCGGCATTCTCCGGTGCGACAGCCGCTGTCGCGCTCATCGCATACCTCGAAGCGGCTCACCGCGCACCTGTACTCGTTCTCCTTCGCGCCCTACCACGACCGGTACACGCGGTATCCAGGGCGGTCGGAGATCCTGAACTACCTGCGTCGCTGGCTGTTTGCTCGCCGAGTCGCGGGGTAGCCGGGCACCATGAGCAACTCGAGATGCGACGGTGCCTTTTCTCGAGCACCGACCGACACGAGAATACCGGCGTGATCGCCCGAGTTCTGGTCGTCGTTCCGGTCCGGGATGAAGAGCGGCTGTTGCGCGCCTGCCTGACCGCGTTGGCACGCGCGGCGGAGCGGGTGGATGTTCCGGTTCGGATCCAGCTCGTCCTGGACGCGTGTACCGACGCCTCCGCGCGGGTACCGACCTCGAACGTCGAGGTAATGGAGATCGACGAACGCAACGTCGGCGCGGCCCGTTCGCTGGGTTTCGCCGAGACAGGCGCGACCTGTGGGCCTGAGACCTGGTTCGCCACCACCGACGCCGACTCCGAGGTCGACGACTCGTGGCTGCGGGCGCAGCTCGGATACGCGCGCAACGGCACCGATGTCGTCGCCGGGATCGTCGGTGTGCGGAGCTGGGCCGATCAGGCGGCAGCCACCCGGCGCGCCTACGAGAAGCAATACCGAACGACCAGAGCGCACGGCCACGTGCACGGTGCGAATCTCGGTTTCCGGGCCGACACATACTGGCGGATCGGTGGCTTTCGGCACCTGCACACCGGTGAGGATATCGAAATGGCGGCGCGCATGATCGCCGCTGGCGCGCGGGTCACGTGGGCCGATGACGTCGTCGTCACCACCTCCGCCCGGCGCATCGGACGCGCACCGCACGGATTCGCCGACCACCTACGCCGCATCGAACGGGTGGTGAACCCCCATCGCAAGGAGAGCCGAAGTGCCTGACATTGCCGAACAGGTCCGCGGCCGTTCCACTGGCCGGGTGCCGAATGCGATACGCGAACTGGCCGATTCGGGTCGGCTCGAGCTGCCGTATCCCGGATCGGGCCGAACTGTCGAACGCTGGCGCATGCTGGCCGCATTGGCTTTCGAGAACACGGTGGTCGGACGGCTGGCGGAAGCGCACGTCGACGCGGACGCGATACTCGCCGAGCTCGGAGGCCACGGCGTGGTCCGCGGTCAGATCTGGGGAGTATGGGCAGCCGAGCCGCCGAAGCCGGTGCTGCACGCGCGATTCGATCCCGGCGGTTGGACCGTGACGGGTCGCAAGCTGTGGTGTTCGGGAGCGACCATCTGCACCCATGCCCTCGTCACCGCCCGCGTGGGGAACGAACGCAGGCTGTTCGCCCTCGACCTCGCACAGCCCTCGGTCCGCACCGCGCCCGGTACCTGGCATGCCGTCGGCATGCGGGAATCCGACTCCGGTGCAGTAGATTTCGATGAAGCCCCGGCTGAACCCATCGGCGAACCCGATGCCTACCTGACGCGTACCGGCTTCTGGCACGGCGCGATCGGAGTAGCCGCCTGCTGGTACGGCAGCGCCTGCGCCATTGCCGGGATGCTGCACGACTATGTCGCCGCGGGCAAGGCCGACGAGCACGCCTCAGCGCATCTGGGCGCGGTGCTGAGCGGACTGCATGCCGCCCGGTTGGGCCTGACCGACGCCGCGCACCGGATCGACGAAGACCCCTATGATGCGTCGGCGACGGCGCGGCTGCGCGCCAGGACGGTGCGTGCGGTGGTCGAAGACGCCGCCACCACTGCCATAGACCGTGTCGGGCGCGCGCTCGGCGCCGGTCCACTGTGCGCGGATGCCGAGCACGCACAGCGTGTCGCCGACCTCACCGTCTATCTCCGCCAGAGTCACGCGGAGCGAGACCTGGCCGATCTCGGCCGCGATTACGCGGAAAAGGAGTTCTCATGGTTGCCGAGCCGATGATCGATCTCGCCGTTCCCGGTACGCCTGACGACGTCTGGGCGCCGTGGCGGCATCGTCGCCCCGAACTGTCCCTCGCCGGGTGGCGACACTTGGTCGTCGTCGCCGCGCATCCCGACGACGAGATACTCGGCGTCGGGGGCTTGATCGCGCTGGCGCGCTCGCGCGATCTGCCGGTCACGGTGATCACCGTGACCGACGGAGAAGCCTCACATCCCGGTTCGCCCACCTACTCACCGACCGAACTCGCCGACCTACGTGTCGAGGAATCTCGGCGTGCGGCAGCCGAACTGGGTGTCGAACCACCCATTCGGCTCCGAATCGGAGACGGCGCCGTAGTGGCACACGAAGCCGCAGTGACCGATGCTCTCGCGGAAATCCTCGCCGCATGCGGGCGCACCGGCGGCTGGTGTGCGACGACCTGGCGGCGTGACGGTCACCCCGACCACGAAGCCGTCGGCCGTGCCGCGGCCGTGGCGTGCGCCGGAACCGCGACCCGATTGCTCGAATTTCCGGTGTGGATGTGGCACTGGGCGACCCCTGCTCACCCCGTGGTCCGCGTGACTCGCGCGCGGATGTTGATGCTGCCGGAGGCAGTCATCAACGCCAAGGCGCGTGCGATTGCCCACTTCCGCAGTCAGATCAGCGCCCTGTCGGAGGATCCCGCCGACCAACCAATCCTGCCGCCGCACTTGCTCGCCCGCTTCACCGGCGCTACGGAAACGTTCTTCGTATGAGCGAGACACGCCTGACGGCAGGGCTATTTCGACGAAATATATGCCCGTGATTCCGATCCGTGGGGGTTCACCACGCGATGGTATTAACAGCGCAAGCGGGCACTGGCCATACGCTGCGCGTTGACACTGCGGTTCTTTCGGCTCGGACCCAGCGTGCGACCTTGCGCGGCAGTCCGAGTCAGGCGTCGTCGGCTGTCAATCTGAACGATCCGACGAGGTCGTTGATGTCGGTCCTCGCCACAACTCGCTGTCGCACCGCACCCGTTCCGTGCTGCGCCATCACGGCGAGCAAGCGTTTCAGCACAGCAATGTCACCCGCCTCTTCGAGCTCGTCGACGATCCACACGATCAGGTCGTCCAGCATTTGCACTGCGGGAACCTGAATCTCACCAATCGGGTCAACCGCGGGACCACTGAGGCCATGGCGGGCCGCTGACCATACTGCCGCCGCAGCCACCTGCTCATCGATCGGCGGGCCCTCGACTCCTTCCGCCAACTTGCGCACAGCAGTTTGCACCAATGCTCGGGTGAGCACCGCCTGCAGAACAGCATCATCGACCGTCAAAGCAACATCGGAGGCACGAACCTCGACAGTGGGATACACAGCCGAAGGCCGAGCAAGCCAGAAGGACATCCGCTCATCAAGAAGAACACCACAGTCCACCAACGTCGCCACGCGCGCCTCGTACTCGTCCGCCGAGCGCATGAACGGCGGAAACCCCGCACCAGGAAATCGAGCCTGCTCGGCGATGCGCCACGAACTGTAGCCCGAGTCACGACTGTCGGTGAACGGCGAGTTGGCCCCTACCGCGATCAAGGTCGGCAGCCAGGGGCGCAAGTGGTTCACCACCGCGACGGCCAGCTCCATCCCATCGATGCCGACATGCACATGCGTTCCACACGCTGTATATGCGCGCGTCATTTCACGATAGCGATTGTGGATGCGTGCGTATCGGCTGTCTTCTGCGGCATCACAGTTATGACCGCCGCAGACGGGCGCGGTGCCGAACGGGAGCACGAATAGTTTCGCATCATGCCCCGCATGTGCCAGTCGTTCCCGGGCCGCGCTCAAGTCGGTCCGGAGCGTGTCCATGTCGGTATGCACCTGACTGACCGACTCGATTTGAACGCGTTGGAGCTCAGGCTTGAACCTTGCCGACTGAACTGGCTCGAGGTTCTCTTGCAGCCAGCCGAGCATGGAATCCGCACCAGCAACAAGCACACCGTCGAAGTCGACAAGGAGGAACTCCTCCTCGACTCCGACCGTACGTTGGCCCATCGGATCTCATTTCAACGCCATCCCCCGCCCGCTGATTATATCGGGGAAACATCCGGCAAACGCAGACCTTGTGGGGCTGCTCCGGCGATCAGCGGCCGGTTTCGTGTATGGATCGCTCGGTATGTCCGGTAGCGCGTATCCGGTGCGAAGATGGGTACGCCCCACACGATGGATCACTCGAAAGCACCGATTCTCGATGCACTCGCCGACTATCGACGACTGGGCCGGTACGGCTTCACCCCGCCGGGTCACCGTCAGGGCCGAGGTGCCGACGAGCGGGTTCGAGAGGTGCTCGGCGATGCGCTCCGCTGCGATGTGTTGGCTTCCGGCGGGCTCGATGACCGGCTTGCGCGCGGAAAGTATCTGAAGGACGCTGAGGAGTTGATGGCCGATGCCGTTGGCGCCGAGATGGCGTTCTTCTCCACCTGCGGCAGCTCATTGTCGGTGAAGGCCGCGATGATGGCGGTGGCGGGCGGGGATCGAGGTGGGCTGCTGCTCGGGCGCGACAGTCACAAATCGATCGTCGCTGGCTTGATCTTCTCCGGCGTCCAACCCCATTGGATAACCCCGCGCTGGGACGCCGAGCGGCATTTCTCCCATCCGCCGTCGGTGGACCAGGTCCGCGAGAGCTGGGAGCAGCATCCCGATGCAGCCGGCGCGCTCATCGTCAGCCCAAGTCCGTATGGAACCTGCACCGACCTCGCAGGGATCGCCGAGATATGCCACCGGCGTGGCAAGCCGCTGATCGTCGATGAGGCATGGGGTGCCCATCTACCGTTCCATAGCGAATTGCCCACCTGGGCCATGGATGCCGGCGCCGACGTGTGCGTGGTGAGCGTGCACAAGATGGGCGCTGGGTTCGAACAGGGTTCGGTGTTCCACGTACAGGGCGATCTCGTCGACTATGCCCGGCTGAGCGCCTGCGCGGACCTGCTCATGACGACCAGCCCCAATGTGCTGCTCTACGCGGCGATCGACGGTTGGCGGCGGCAGATGGTGCAGCACGGATACGAACTACTCGAGGACGCACTGCGCCGCAGCGACCGAGCACGCTCCAGCCTCGGCGAGATCGACGGCATCGAGGTCATGGAGCAGGAACTGCTCGGTGTCGAGGCATCACACGATCTGGACCGGATGCAAGTCCTGATGGATGTGTCTGCCACTGGCGCAACAGGATACGACGCCGCCGACTGGCTGCGGGAACATCGCTACCTCGACGTCGGACTCAATGATCATCGGCGAATTCTCGCGACGCTTTCGACCGCTGACGACGACACCACCCTCCGCGCCCTCACGGACGGAATCAGCGCCTGGCGCGCGCAGCTCGACGACCCCGAGCCTCCCCATATTCGGCTGCCGTCACCGCGGGAGCTGCAACTCGAGACCGTGATGCTGCCGAGAGACGCCTTCTTCGGCCCCGTCGAGTCGGTGCCACTGGAACGGGCACCCGGGCGCATAGCGGCCGAGCAGGTCACCCCCTACCCGCCGGGCATTCCGGTGATCGTGCCCGGCGAACTGATCAACGACACAGTCGTCGAATACCTGGCCACCGGTCACGCAGCAGGGATGAACATCCCCGACCCAGCCGACCCGGATCTGCACACGCTCTGTGTTGTAGCCGAATGACCGCCAGCCGTGTTATCGAAACGTGACCATTCCGGATCGGCCGCCCAACCGAGGCACGACACCCCGACTGAAGGAGAAACCATGGGTTTTCCCGAACAACAGCAAGAAGTGCCCGGAACGCAAGCGCTGATGCGTCCGCCACCGGATTGCGGTGAGGACAGTTACCGCGGTTCCGGAAAACTGACCGGCAAGGCCACTGTCATCACCGGTGGTGACAGCGGGATCGGCCGAGCGGTCGCGATCGCGTTCGCCCGCGAAGGCGCCGATGTACTCATCTCATATCTGGACGAACACGAGGACGCCCAGCAGGTCGCGAGCCTGGTCGAGGACGCGGGCCGCAAAGCTGTGCTGGTGGCGGGTGACCTGTCCGAACCGGCGCATTGCCGTGAAGTCATCGATAGAGCGGCCAAAGAATTCGGCCGCATCGACGTCCTGGTCAGCAACGCCGCCTACCAGATGACCCACGAGAGTCTGGAGGAGATCAGCGACGAGGAATTCGACTACACCTTTCGGCTCAACGTCGGGGCGTACTTCCAGCTCGTGAAGGCGGCGCTGCCGCATATGAGTGCCGGCTCATCGATCATCGGAAGCTCCTCGGTGAACTCGGACATGCCCTCACCCACGCTCGCACCGTACGCCGCGACGAAGGCGGCCATCGCCAATCTCTCTGCCAGTCTCGCACAACTGCTGGGCGAGAAAGGGATTCGGGTCAACAGCGTGGCTCCCGGCCCGATCTGGACACCGTTGATCCCCGCCACGATGCCACCGGAGAAGGTAGCGAATTTCGGCGACAACGTTCCACTGGGGCGCGCGGGCCAGCCCGCCGAACTCGCCGCGACCTACGTCCTGCTCGCCTCCGATGACGGCAGCTATATTTCCGGCGCGCGTGTGGCAGTTACCGGCGGTCGGCCGATCTTGTAGCTCTGACAGCGATAGACCCCGATCGCGCGAGGACACGACGTGCGGCGCAGTGCCGCCGGAAAAGCGCAACCCGGGGCTATCCCCGCGCCGAACCTCTGGTCACCCCGAACGCGTCCGAAGCTCGAGCGTCTGGATTGAGCCCATGGATCGCGGGTATGCGGTCAGCGTCCACCTGACAACCGATACTCCGGAGGTAGATATCGTGCCCGAACACAACAGCGGTCCCCGCGAAGGCGTCGAAGGCACCGTCGAAGGTATCAAGGGAAGGGCCAAGGAGGCCGTAGGAGCCGTCTTCGGAAACGACGACCTGCGGGAGGAAGGCAAGGCTCAGCAGGACAAGGCGGAATCCCAGCGCGAAGCCGCGAAGAAGGAAGCTGCCGCCGAAAAGGAACGTGCCGAAGCCGCTGTGGACGAACAGCGTCAGCGCGCCCACCAACACGGCCAATAGGCGAATCGGCTCTTCGCGGAAGAGTCCACAGCTGAATACAACGGTTGCCGGGCTTCGGCCCGGCAACCGTTCGTTTCGACTGCTCAGCCGCCTAGGGAACGAATAAGACCGTCAGATCTGCTCTTCTGATCAATGTGCCCGGATCGACCTGCGCCTCGCACATCAACTCGACGAAAGTGACGGCAGCATCAACCCGAGGCCTACCTCGAGAACGCGTTGCGGGCAGTGCACGGCAAGCCAGAACAAATGTATGGACGCCGCACTCGCTATCTGCGTCGCCACGGGCATCAGGCAGCGTTCTGCACCGTGGACCGGCTCATGCGCGATTTGGGCATGAACGGCGTGGTCAGAGGCCGCAGACATCGCACGACGATTCCCGGCAAAGACGGAGTCCGCGCCGGTGATCGGCTCAACCGCGCAGCGCTCGGAGTCGGAGTTCGCCTACTCCGAGGAACTCTGGGAGCATGGATCCCGCGGTGCGGTCATACTGTTGACGGACGTTGTCTCCCAACATATTTGACAAACGCCAAAGTGGGATCGATCAGCGTAGTCGGCCAGGCGGCGGCCGAGAGAGGGAAATCATGGGATTGCCAAGTGAATTCGGCAAGGTCGGCGGTGCGGGCATCGCGACACTCGCACTGCTCGCGCTGCTGCCCGGTACCGCACAGGCGGCCATCGGCCGGGCCTCCTACGTCACTGTGGCGGGAAATATCTTGTCGATCACAACGCCGGACAGCAACGCCTGTATCCAATTGCAGGATGCCACAGTGCGTTTCGAGAACGGCACCAGCGACCGGGCCTACCTGTTCGGCGATTCCGCGTGCGGTGCGGGAAGCGAGATCGAGGGTGTCGATCTCATCTGGAAAGCTCCGGCCGGGGTGCAGGCCCTGTCCGTGCGCTTCGAGCCAACCGGGTAGCCCACGACATCGACGCCGGAAAGACCCGGAAACCGCCCTCCCGCAATGAGTGTGCGGACTATGAACCGGGCATCGTCTACTGAAGCCATCGTGGACCATGTGCTGTGCCGCAACCCAGGCCGACCGCGCTGGAAGCAGGCGTAACTACGACGACATGCTGCTGTTCAACGCCACCACTCATCGTCTAGCGATTGTGCCTGCGACATCTGGTCGGGCCAGTATGTAGGAGTCCCAGAAATCTTGCCGGGCCAGGCTTCTCCGGTGATCGTGCCATGGGCGCGAATCTCGCTCAACCTATCGAGCGCACCTTGAACGGCCTTCCGGCTCAGGCCGACGTCCAACAGAGATTTCCGTAGCTCATTTGTGTCGATGGCATTCACGCTCCGCATCACCTCGTCGCTGAATCGCCTGCTCGGATCGGCAACGAACGCCTTGACAAAATCGGAGTCTATTCCGTGATCACTTCCCGGTTTCTCAGGGAAGGAGAGCTGATGGTCAATAGCAACGATGCCGCCGTCCCTATCCGTGCGGTAGTTGAGCTGGCTTCGATCGGAATTTGCGATAATATAATCGAGTATGGCCATCTGCTCCTGGTGCAGAATTGGGTACTCATTGTAGGGGAGGCCCTTGGTTGAGAACACCCATTGCTGAACCGAACCGGGCCCCTCGGGTCCGTGGATGATCGCAGTGGGCGGCACCCGGCCGAATCCAAGCATCGCATCTACTCGGTAGGCCGCAACTTCATTTTTCGCCAGCACACCAGGTCGAGCCGGTAGCCATCTGAGCAGGATGGGGAGCATTTCCCTACTATTGGATAGCTTGTAAGCATTAGTGGCACCGTTGTCCGATTGTGCACGGAAAACAAACTTATTCCAGTCGTCAATTTTTTGCCAGGTTGTCAAGCGGCGCTGTTGCATACTCCGCTCCGCCGCAGTCTGTAAATCGTTATTCTTGGCCGCCTTGGACGCACCCGTGTCCGCTATAGAGTGTTTCATTCGTCCAGCGATCGATTGGTCGGCGCCGCTGGATGCACGCTCTGCAGCCCGGACACCGTCTGCGATAACGGAGGGTGGATGCGCCTGCAATTTAGCGATATCCGGTACGGTGCCGGTCTTCAACTTGTCGCGGACAGCCAAGCACGCCTCACGGAGACTTCTTCCGATCACAGCACGACTCGATCACGCTCTTCGTCCAATGAGCTTTTCCGAGTAGTCGGTGCCGTGCGGTGGATTCTCGGTGCGGTCGGTTCGTTGCCGCCCTCGGCCAGCACCATGATCCTGAGGGCAACGCCGCGGATCACTTCTGGCATCGGATGCTCGCTCTCCCTCTCGAAAGCTGTCCGGTCGGGATGCTACCAGCTACCTGTTCCGCTTCCCTGGAAGTGGAAGAGCACCACCGAGGTTCCGAAACCGGCGATAGATGAATGGTGAGGACCGCGAAGGCCGCCGCGTGCAAGACCGCGCGGGAGGATCGGTGAGTCGTTATACACCCGGACGCGACGAGGGCCATCTGGTCCGCGGCGCCCGAACTCGGGTGCCGCGGACCAGATGGCCGCTGGATCGATCGCCGCCAACCCGACGAGCGATCGATCCGAGCACGCACGACCGGCGATCGGTGGCTGGGCCACCGATCGCCGGTCGTACTTATGGATTTGTCATCGCGTGAGCGAGTTACGCAGATCGGTGATGCTGGCGCGGCGCTCGTAGGCGATCCAGGCGAAGATCGCGGCGAGCACCAGCGGGAAGATCCCCATCAAGGGCTTGTCGGCGATGAAAGCCTGCGTTCCGGCGGCGAGCACGGTGAGAACGGACAGACCCGCGGCGGCCAGGGCACTGAGTCGTGGCACCATCAGGCCGATACCCCCCGCGACCTCCACAACTCCGATGAAGATGAGCAGCCCGAAGGGGATGGTCAGATTCTCGGGGGCGTTGTCCATCAAGGTGTTCGGCATAACGAGCTTCGGCCCGCCCGAGGCGATGATGAAGAACAGGCCGAGCAGGATCTGCAAGGTCCACAGGACGCGGTTGCGGACCTTACCGGGACGGTCGGTGACGTCGTCGGAGAAGGTGGCGGAGGGGTTCGCGGTGGTCATTTCTGGTCCTTCTGGTCGGTCGCGCCGGGTTGGTAGCGCGTTCAACAGATAGGACGGAGCACCGTTCGAGAACTCATCGCTGTCCGCGAAGATTTTTCGGAACCGCTGCCAGACCACCGGTTTGGTTGAGCGGGGGTTGCGCCGGTCGAGCGAGACCGCGGGTGAGGCCGGGCTGAGGAAAACCGCTGGACTACAGGGTTGATGCCGGGAAGGTGTCAGCCCAGGCCGGATCGGGCGATGATCTTGGTGATGCTGATCCGAACTGCGGTGAAACCTTCCTGTACGAATGATTCAGCGATCTCCTGTGGAGCCTGAGATGGGGTAGTAGCGGTCGGCGATGCCCATGGCGACGCGTTTGATCTCGTCTGGTTCGGCAGAGATTCGTGCATCTCCTTCGATAGTTACGAAGCTGTATGGTTGCCGCTCGTCGCTGACGCAGATTGCGATGCGCCGATCACGAGCCAGACTCTGCCCCTTGACACTCCGTGGCGACAGGGCGAAGGCGGGTTCGTCACGGTGACACTGCGCTGTGCGGTCGGAACGTCTAGAAGCGCCAGCGGGTGGCGCTGAACCCTTCCTCCTTACCGAATGCGAAAACCTGCGCCAAATCTACTTCGTAGACAAGTCGCGGATCGCTGAGGGCGGAATCGGCAGGATCGTAGAACTCGCCATCTCTGACGAACGGATGCCACCACGGATATTTGACCGGAAAAAGGTCCGCAACTTTCTGCAGTCGGAGTGCGTTCCGAATGAGATGGGCGGCGCCTTCGAGGACCAGGTCGACATCATGACCGGGCACCGTGACCGCGCAGTGGTTATTCCGCGCGAGGTTGCGGGTCTTGCGGGTCTGTCGCGAGGTGACGAAACAGACCGTTCCTTCGAGCCATATAGCCAGCACCGGCACCACGTGCGGCCGTCCATCCTGGTCGGTAGTTGCGAGCAGGAAGTCGCCCGCCGCGGCGACCCGCGTCCGTAGGTCCGCCCAGCTGAGCGCGGTCAGTGGTGCCCCGCGAGGGCTGGACAGTCGCTCGATGGTCGGCTTCGACTCTGTCATGCATCGCTCCCTAGTGAGTCGCCGCGACGACCTGACCAGATTTGGCAGCTCAGTGCGGCGGGGACGGTCCGCGGCTTTGTTCCTGCGGCAACATAATTCGTTGTCAGGAGTGCATTAGGTGCCTGTGCAGCTCCGGAATGACCACATCCCACACGGCAGGCGGCGGGATCTCATGACCCACTCCCTGCATGCGCACGAGCCGGGCTCCCGGGATCATTCGCGCGAGCGTCTCCCCGTGTGGGAGAGGGAACATCGGGTCGTCAGCGCTATGCAGCACGAGGGTCGGCACGCGAATCTCAGCCGGATCCACCGAAGCCCCAGGTGCGGCGATGAAGTGGTTCGCCATCGACGACGCCACGTTGCGGCTGCGGCGCACCTCGAGCGTTGCCAGGGCACGCACGTGTACGTCGTCCAACCCGAGCGGGCCGGCGAAAGGCCGCTCGACCTCGACTCGATAGTCGATGACCGCGGACTCGTCGGCCCAATCGATCTCCGGCTCGGGCTCCTCCCAGGTTGCGGCCACCGCAGGGGTCGGTGGCGGCAGAAAGCCATGGTCGCCGCCTGCGGGGCTGGTTTCGACGAGGGTGAGAGACCGCACCCGCTCGGGAGTGCGCACCGCGATGCTCTGCGCTATACCGCCGCCCATCGACATACCTATCAGATGCGCCTTCTCGATGCCGAGGGCATCGAGAAGGCGTAGTGGATCGGCGGCGAGGTCATCGCCCGTGTAGTCGGGCCGACCCGGCGGGGATGTGCTCGATTGACCGGTGTCGCGATGGTCGTACCGAATTACTTGCAGCTCACCAGCGCCGAGCAGGTCGCAAAACTCGGGCGTCCACCAGTCCATCGACTGGCCGCCGCCAGCGATGAGCAGCAGCGCGGGTGCGCCGTCGGGTCCGCTGCGCTCTATCGCCAGTTCGGTGCCGCTGAGTTGGAGGATCTCTTTGCTGCGGTGTGTGCCGTAGATCGTCATGTTGATGACCTTAGAATCGCCAACGCATTAAGAAAAGCGATCATTACTGATGGAATCAATCGGCATTCGCTATGTTAGGACTGTGTTCGATGTCGAGTTGCGCCACCTGAGGACCATGGTCGCCATCGCCGAGGAAGGCACGTTCGGGCGGGCGGCGGGTCGGCTCGGCTACACCCAATCGTCGGTGAGCCAGCAGATCGCCGCGTTGGAGAAGGCCGTCGGTGGTGCCGTCTTCGACCGACCCGGCGGCCCTCGACCGGTACGGATCACTCCCCTTGGCGAGGTGATCTTGGCCCACGGGCGCGATCTACTCACAAAGGCGAAGGCGCTGGCCGACGCCGTCGATCGCTTCAGAGCGGGTAACGGCCGGATCGACATCGGCACTTTCCCGGGCGTGTCCAACCTGATCCTGCCGGGCGTCGTGCGCCGACTACTTGACCAGCACCCCGGTTGCGACATCAGGCTTTCCGAGATGGAACCGGAGAATCCGCAGATCGGAGATCTCGACCTGCTGTTCTACGACGGCCGGATCGAAGGCGACGTCGAGTACGTCAAGCTGCTCGACGAGCACTACCTCCTGGTGGCAGGTGCCGGCGCATTCCCCGATGGCGCGGTACCGGTGAAACTGCTCGACGATGCTCCGATGGTCGCCTGGCCGCCCACCTATCACCAAACATGGTTGGAGCGGGCACTGGCCAACGGCGGCGCGCGGCCACAGATCGTGTTTCGAACCGCGGGCCACGAAACCATCTTGTCAATGGTTCGGGCGGGCATAGGCTCGGCCGTGCTGCCAGCGCTCGCCCTGCACGGATCCGATGCTTGGTCCGATGACCGGCTCAGCATCCACCAACTGCGACCTTCGCCCGCCCGCGAGATTTACCTGCACTGGTCAGCCGAGCGCACCCAATCGCCACTCGTGACCCAAGCCATCGACATCGCCATCGCGGCCGCCGCAGAGCTGGCCAACCAAATGTGACATCGGACGAGCAGCACCGCGATCGGCGTTCCGGCACCCCCTCACCCGGCCCGCCAGTCCTTGCCGGTGCGTACGTTCCCACCCGACCTCGCAAGATGCGCGAGCCTTTGACCGTCCCGAGGCGACCCGCTCGCTGAATTGCGGCCCTGGGTGCGGTGCCGAGGATCGACTCCCTTGGCGGCAACGCACTCTTCCCGCCGCTGGAAAATGTGACAAACAGAACAGTCCGTACTTTTAATGTGCAGCGTTCATGCAGCACATCCACCGGCTCGCGTCACCAAGAGGTACCCGGCGGTTGCCCGCCATCGTGGGTCGATAGGAACCAACATGACTCGATATGCCCATTTCGTCGGGAGCCTGCCCCGGGAACTGATGACGAGCGACCTCGAGGTCATGCAGTGGTTCGTAGAACACAGTGACGGATTGCGGCTGACCGCCGTGCCACGCGACCTGGACTCGGACTGGATAGTCAGCTACCTGCGTGACCGCGAACAACACGACGACGCTTTCGAAGTTGTCCGCCCAGGAGATTTCGCCGACTACAGCGACATGCCCTGCTACCGTGTGCGGCCTGGTCGCAGGCTCGAGCCGCGGCATGTGTCGATGGGGCGGGTCGAACGGATCGGTGAAATCATTTCCGAGTTCGAGTCGTTGCAGCGCAGCCATCCGGAGCTGGACGGTACGAGAGTTCAGATCAGCCAGCCCAACCCTTTGGATCTCGCCTTGTTCGTCTTCGCGGGCGCGGCGGTCTCACTCGGCCTCCCCATGGGACAGGCACTTCGCCATTCCAGTGTGGTTGTCACGGCGCTTCGGCATCTGCCCGTATTCGTCGAAGCGATGTTGCAGGAGATGACCGAAGTGACCGTTCGGCACGGCGACCGCGTCGTGTGGCAAGTGGAGTCGCCGATCGCGACACTCGGCATGGTCAAAGCCGAGCAACTGCGTGCGCAGTGGGCGTTGGCTCCCATGCTGGCTCGGCAACTGGCCAGCTTTCTCAACCGTACCCATGACATCGGTGCGGCAACGATCCTGCACCTGTGCTACGGCGATTATCAGCACAAGAACCTGCTGACTCCGCGCACCCTCTTGCCGACAGTCAACCTGCTCAATAGCACCGCGCGGCTGCTGCGGAAACGCGGAACGCCGTTGCCCGCGGTGCATATCCCGTGCGCCTACGGCGCCGATCCGGCACCCCTGGAACCGAATTTCTACCACCCCTTGCGCCGGTTGGCCCCGGACTGGCAGTTGATCGCCGGCGTCGTCTCCCCCGATGATGTCGACGGCAGCGTCCGTGCCCTGGCCCTTTTCGAGCAAGCGTCGGGCCGTACAGGGTACGGCGTGGCGACCGCCTGTGGACTCGGCCGCCGCACCGTCGAAGACGCTCGATCGGCTGCCGCCGCAACCGTCACGACAGCCCGCGCCAACCTCGGCGACTCGGACAGCGAGGTACCCGAACCCCGCGCTGAGCAGGCCCACTGACGAGAATTTCCCAAGAACGCCCCGCGCTCCTCCGAGCGTGCAATCTCATCAAAATTCTCGCCGACATCGCCCGCGACGACCGCGGCATCGGGAACGTCTTCCCACGCCTTCTTCCTAGTGAACTCCCTCATGTCAGGCTGTCGCAAAATCGGACCGTCCACTCGCGACCGCGGCGACCGGCCCTGGCCAGGTGACCTGTTCCCGGGACACTTCGGCTCATGGCAACCCGCTCCGCTCACCTACTCCACCAAACCCGAGGCGGAGTCGTACACACCCTCAATCTCGCCGAAGCCCTCACCCGGCTCGGAGCCGATATCACCGTGTGGACACTCGGCCGCGGCGGCGACTGCGCCTTCTTCCGCCCGGTCGACCCGTCGGTAAAACTGCGGGTGGTCCCGTTCGCAAGCATCGACGCCGAACCCGTTGGCACACGAATCATTCACTCCATCGACGCCTTACGCCACGCATTAACCCCAGACGCCTACGACATCTTGCACGCCCAGGACTGCATCAGCGCCAACGCGGTCGACAACCGCATCCGCACCATTCACCACCTCGACACGTTCACCACACCCGCACTGGCCCGCTGCCATGGACGCGCGATCATCGAGCCCAACGCCCACATCTGCGTATCCGCCGCGGTCGCAGCCGAAGTCCGTGCCGGCTGGGGGCTACGACCAACCGTCATTCCCAACGGCGTCGAATACGACCGCTTCGCCACTGCCGCCGACAACCATCCCGACGCCACCGCGGCCCGCACCGCATGGCAGCGCCGACTCGGCCGCTACATCCTGGCCCTCGGCGGCATAGAACCACGCAAGGGCAGCATCGACCTCCTCGAGGCCTTCGCCCTCCTGCGACGCGATCACCCGCAGCTTCGCCTCGTAATCGCCGGTGGCGAAACACTTTTCGATTACCGCGACTTCCGTGCTCGCTTCGACGCCCGAGCCACCGAACTCCGAATCGGCGCGAATCCCCTGGGACACACTGCTCGTCCAGCAAACCGGCGCGAAATACCCTCCAAACTGCTATTTCCGACCCGATACCGACATGGCGGTCCAAATCATCCAGTATGCAGCAGGATCGACCAACATCAGGCACTGTCACACTGTTTGCGCTAGAACCGGCGTTCAAGGCCACGAGCGTCGGGAGGGCCGAAGAAAGCAACTGGGGCCAGACGAAGTCGACGAGATCATCGCCAAGTACGAGGCGGGCGCGTCGATGGTTCAGCTGAAGCTCGAGCACCACATGGCGAAGCGGACGGTCGCGAGAGTGCTAAGCGCTCATCTCGGCCGGCGGCCCCTAGGATCAGCTCGACGACTCCGCCGCGCATCATGGCCGCGCCGATGGTGAAGGCGTGCAGCGCGGGAGTCCGGGTACTTGACGTCGTTTCCCGCTGTTCGAAGTGATCAACCCCCGTTCGCCGAGCTCACCATGGACGCGACGGATATCTGTGTTGCCACCGACTTGACGGTGTGCCATGACCTGGCAGTGACCGTCGTCCCCGCGAGCCCGGCAAAGATCACTATCCCGATTATTCGATGCAAAAGCGATGCATTCGAGTCGAGATGGTGCAACACTCAGATGGTCGCGCTGCTGATAGAGCGCAGTGATGGCGGGGCAGGTGCAGCACGGACCTTCCGGACCCTCGCCACGGCTGGCGGCGCGGTAGGCGATGCCAGCCGCCACAACAAACAGACCGCCTTGTGAGGTCGAATCGACGAAAGCGACGGAACAATGAGGAAAATCCAATGTTCGGTAATGACCGGCCTGGCCTTGGCGGCAGCCTTGCTCGGCGCCTCGGCATGCTCCGACGACACCGCTGATTCCTCGTCCACTACATCGAAAATGATGCCCACCTCGGCCGCGCCTACTTCGGCGGCATCGAACAGTGCGGCGGCGGATTTGGTCGGGCCCGGTTGCGCTGATTATGCGAAACAGGTGCCGACCGGACCTGGATCGGTCGACAGCATGGCGCAAGAGCCGGTTGCTGTCGCGGCATCGAACAACCCTCTGCTGAAGACGCTGGTCGCGGCGGTATCCGGTCAGCTCAATCCGCAGGTCAACCTGGTCGACACGCTCAATGGCGGTCAGTTCACCGTCTTCGCGCCTGTGGATGCTGCATTCGCGAAAATTGATGCGGCGACGATCGATTCGCTCAGAACCGATTCGGCGAAGTTGACAACCATTCTCACCTATCACGTGGTGCCGGGAAGGCTGGCGCCGAGCCAGATCGCGGGCGAACACAAGACCGTCGAAGGTGCCACCGTGAGCGTGACTCGGTCGGGCGACGACATCAAGGTCGCCGACGCCTCGGTGATCTGTGGCGGAGTGCAGACGGCGAACGCCACCGTCTACCTGATCGACTCGGTGTTGATGCCACCCACGTAAAACGTTGCGGCTCGATATGCAGAGTTCGTGCACCATGACCGGGAAGAGGGATGATTGAGCATGCGGTGTGTGGTTTTCGGCGCGACCGGTTACATCGGCGGACGGTTGGTGCCTGAACTCGTGCAGGCCGGTCATCGAGTCCGGGTAGTGGCCCGGACACCATCGAAATTGGCGGAGGTGCCATGGCGGGACCGGGTCGAGGTGGTCCGCGGCGATGTCACCGATGACGACGAGGTGCGCGCAGCGGTCGCCGACCAGGAGGTCGTCTACTACCTTGTGCACTCGCTGACCCGCCGCGACTTCGACGATATCGACCAGCACGCCGCGCGGATTGTCGCGGCTGCGGCCACCTCGGCCGGAGTCAGGCGCATCGTTTATCTCGGCGGCATCATCCCGGAACGCGGGGAGCTCTCGCGCCACCTCGCCTCCCGCGCCGAAGTCGGAGAAATACTGCGGGCATCCGGGGTCCCCACCGCGGAACTGCGCGCGGCAGTCATCATCGGATCCGGCTCGGCCAGTTTCGAGATGCTGCGCTACCTGTCCGAACGCCTGCCCGCGATGATCACCCCCCGATGGGTCCGCAACCGCATCCAACCCATCGCCGTGCGCGACGTCCTGTACTACCTGCTGCGGGCCGCCGACCTGCCCGCCGACGTCAACCGTCCGTTCGATATCGGCGGCCCCGACGTCCTGACCTACCTGACCATGATGCGCAAATACGCCGTCGTCGCAGGACTGACACGGCGGGTGGTGCTGCCGGTCCCGGTGCTCACGCCGTGGCTGTCGGCGCAATGGGTCAATCTGGTGACCCCGGTGCCGCGCGCCCTGGCCGTCCCGCTCATCGAATCTCTCGTCCACGAAGTCGTGTGCGGCGACCACGACATCGCCGCGTACATCCCCGACCCCCCCAACGGCCTGACCCGCTGCGAACGTGCCATGGAACTGGCACTGACCCGCATCCGCAACGCCGAGGTGCCGACCCGCTGGTCGGACGCCAGCACACCCGGCGCGCCCTCGGATCCGCTGCCCACTGACCCGGCCTGGTCCGGCGGCTCACTCTACGAGGACCTCCGCGAACGCCATACCCACGCCGACCCCGACACTCTGTGGGCGGTCATCGAATCCATCGGCGGTGAGAACGGCTGGTACTCGTTTCCGCTTGCCTGGTCGTTGCGCGGCTGGATCGACCGGATCACCGGCGGGGTCGGATTGCGTCGCGGCCGCAGAGACCCCCATCGCCTGCACGCCGGCGAAGCCCTGGACTGGTGGCGCGTTGAACACATCGACCGCCCTCACCTGCTGCGACTTCGCGCCGAAATGCGGGTCCCGGGACTGGCATGGCTCGAGCTCGGCGTCGAGTCCTACCCCGGCGGGGGTTCCCGCTACCGGCAACGCGCCATCTTTCAGCCGCACGGACTTGCCGGGCACCTCTACTGGAAGGCGATCACACCGTTTCACAACGCCGTGTTCGGCGGTATGGACCGCAATATCACTGGAACCGCCGAACGCACCCCCGCCGCGAGCGCGCCCTCATCGAGCTGAAGATTCGACGACCCGCTCCTCGACCCGCTACAACTGGAGGAGGCTTGGCGATGAGTGGCTGCGGTCAGGTCGTGGGGTGCAGGGGATCGGGGTAAGTGCGGTGGGTCTGTGAGGAGTGATGAGGGTCCCGCACAGCTGCTGGTCGAGTATTCCGTCGGGGCGGTGGCTCGTAGGCTCGGAGTGCCGGTGGCGACCTTGCGGAGTTGGAATCAGCGGTACGGCCTCGGGCCATCGCAGCGCCGCCGGGGCAGGCATCGGCGCTACACGCCGACCGACTTCGCGGTTGCGGTTCGGATGGTCGACTTGGTCCGGGCGGGCGCGAGCCCGGCCAGTGCCGCGGTAGCTGCGCGCGCGGTGGCCGTGCCGGTGCCACAGCTCGGTGACCTCGCATCGGTGATCTCCGCCGCGGAGCGGCTCGCCGCCGCCGAGTTGCTTGCCATCATCACTGCCCACCTCACTCATCATGGTGTGGTGGCGACGTGGAATCGGTTGTGCCGCCCGGCTTTCGCCGAGATCGTCGGAAAGCAGGGTGGGGGAACCGGGTTCGTCGATGTCGAGCATCTGCTGTCTTGGGCAGTGACTACCAGTCTGCACCGGCTGATTCCGTTGTTACGCAACGTGTCCGAGGGGCCGCCGATCGTGCTGGCCTGTACCGACGGGGAGAATCACGTGCTCCCGTTGGAGGTATTGCGCGCCGCCTTGGCTGAACTCGGTCTGCCTGCGCTGCTGCTCGGCGCGTCGGTGCCCGCCGCCGCCCTTGCCGATGCGCTGGCCAAGCATGATCGCAGGCCGGTTGTGGTGCTGTGGTCGCAATCGAGCCGCACCGCTATCGCGGTTCCGGCGTTCGGCCCGCGTGAGAGCTGGGCGCGGGTGCTGCTGGCGGGGCCCGGATGGCGGGAATGTGCGGCGCCGTCAGCAGCGGTTCGTGTCGACACGCTCGAGGCGGCCATTGCGGAGCTACAGACCGCGGTCGCATCGAATCTGCGCTGATCACGCGCGATTTCCCACGTCGTGGGCATCAAACCGTCTGTGGGCTGCGAATCGGGAAGCGACGTCTCCACCTGTCGTTGAGTCTCTGAATACTTGATGACGCAGGTAATTCTGTGGCGTCTACGGCTGGGGCACTCCGCCCCCTTGTGGATTGGGCATCGTGGCGCCCGGCGCAATACGCATCGGTTTTGCATCGTTTGTAGTATCGTGGTTCACGGCAGCGCTCGTGATTGCGTCAATGAATGTCCGCTCGGCCGCTGTTTCCGGATCGTGGCGGACCCCTCGCAATCGAGTGTCGCTGATGGGCGTGGACACAACCGGCGCCTGGTGGTGCGGCGAATGGACCAGTGAAGGAATCTCGTATGGGTCGATATCTCTTGGCAGCGAGTCCGATACCCGGTCACGTGACGCCAATGCTTGCCCTCGCGGCGGACCTGCGGCGCCGCGGTCACAAGGTGCGGTTGCTCACCGGTCCGGCGTTCCGCGAACCGGCTGAGGCGCAGGGCATTCCCTGTTCGGTTCTGCCGCCAGATGCTGCGGTGGCGCGGGCCGAGCGTCCGCGTGGACGGAAGTCGAGTTGGCTGCGGCGGTGGCGAACCGGGCGTTGCGAGCTGCGCTCGAGCTTCCTTGACCCGATCGCCGGACAGTTTCGTGCGTTGACCGCCGAACTGGAGCGCACTGATTTCGATGCCGTGTTCGTAGACGTGATGTTCACCGGCGCCATTCCGCTGCTTCTGGCGGGAAAGCCCCGTCCTGCGGTGCTGGCCTGCGGGGTGGTTCCGCTGATGCTTTCCAGCGCGGACACTGCGCCGTTCGGCATGGGTTGGCAGCCGCGATCGGACCGCGACTATACGGCGATGAATCGGTTCGTCCGGCAGGTGTTGTTCCGTGGTGAACAGCGACGACTCGATGCGACCCTGCGCGAGCTCGGTCTCGGAACCGCACCGAGTTATCTGCTGGATTGGCCGATACTGGCCGACCGGCTGCTCCAGTTCACTATCCCTGGCTTCGAATATCCGCGCGGCGATCTGCCAGCTTCTGTCGTATTCACGGGGCCGATTCCGATCGACGATCCAGAGAACGCTCGGCGTCCGAGTTGGTGGAGTGAGCTCTCCGGCGCGAAGACCATTGTTCACCTAACCCAAGGAACCTGGGACAACACCGATTTCGATCAGCTGATCCGGCCGACGCTCACGGCGTTGAGCAGGCACACAGATCTAGTTGTCGTGGCATGCACGGGTGGTTCGCGTTCTGCGCTCGGGCCAATTCCGGCCAACGCGTATGTCACCGATTCCCTCCCCTACACCCAACTGCTGCCGCGCGTCGCGGTGATGATCACCAATGGCGGCTACGGCGGTGTGCAACAGGCACTCCGCCACGGCGTGCCGCTGATAGTCGCCGGGGATACCGCCGACAAGCCGGAGATCGCGGCACGGGTGGCATACACGGGAGCCGGGATCGATCTCGGCACCGCGCGGCCGCGCCCCGCAGCGGTGGCGGTGGCGGTCGACCGAGTCCTCGAGACCGATGAATTCCGTATCGCATCAGCCGGATTGGCGCGGGAAATGATGAAAGTGTCTGCATTCGAGGTGATTTCGGACGTCCTCATCGAACTGGGCTCGGGTCACGCCCGGGAAGACGTTCCGGTTTCGCGAAACGGAGAATCTTGGTGAGCACCCTGTCCTTCGACCCCACGCGAGCGCCGCTGGATCCGTCGGCGCCCGATCTCGCCGCGGGTTTTGAGCACTGGCATGCCGATACCCGATCCCTTGTGCTCGACGAGCTCACGGCGTTTCTACGGCAGATACGCGTGGCCGAACTAGGTGCGGCCGGTGTGGACGAGGTGCTGGCGCAGTACGCCCTCGGCGGTAAGTGCCTGCGTTCGACCTTCATGTACCTGGGCTGGCTGTGCGCCGCCGAGCCGGGCCCCGCTGCCTTGCGCGCCGCGGCCAGCCTGGAGTTGTTACACGCGTTCGCATTACTTCAGGACGACGTCATGGACGATGCAGTGCTGCGACGCGGGTCCGACGCGGCGCACCTGCGCCTGTCCGCGCGGCACCGGGCTCGACCGGGATCGGCACCGGGTTTCGGGACCTCCGCTGCGACCCTGCTCGGCGACATGTGCCTGGTGTGGGCCGAGCAGATGCTGCGTGAGAGTGGTGTCGGCAGCGGCGCATTGGCGCGGCTATGGCCGCGATATGACGCGATGCGCATCGAGTTGGCGGTGGGCCAGTTCGCGGATCTGGGCAACGACGCGCGGGACAACCCGACCCTGGACACGGTGTTGGGCATCGCCCGCGCGAAGTCGGGCAACTACACCGTCCGGCGTCCGCTCGAGTTGGGCGCGGCGTTAGCCGGTAGCACCGAGTCGACACTGAAAGCCCTCGGCCACTACGGGACTCGTATCGGAGAGGCTTTTCAGCTGCGTGACGATCTGCTCGGGATCTTCGGCGCGGCCTCGATTACCGGCAAACCGCAGGACAGCGATCTCGGGCAGCGCAAGGCCACCAGCGTGGTGGTCGCCGCGCTGGAGATGGCCGATGCGACCACGCGGCGCGAATTGTCGGAACTGCTGAACGGACCCGAACTCGACGCCGCGGCGATCAGCCGCTGCCGAACGCTGATCGCGTTGTCGGGAGCGCCCGAACGCATCGAAGCGATGATCGCCGATCGGGTCCGAGATGCCCTGCAAGCATGGCCTGCCAGCCCGCTCGGCCGAGACCAGCGCGCGGCATTGGAACAGATGGCGCTGCTGTGTACCGCACGGCAGCGGTGAGGAGAGGAAACGATGCGCACAGTCACTGGACGCAGTGACCACGTTGTGGTGGTCGGGGCGGGATTGGCGGGCCTGTCCACCGCGATACACCTGGCCGGGCGTGGCAGGGCGGTCACGGTCGTCGAACGAGAATCGTTGCCGGGCGGCCGGATGGGCCGACTCGACGTGGGCGGCTACCGCATCGATACTGGCCCGACGGTGCTGACAATGCCGGAACTGATCGATGAAGTCTTCGCCGCGGTGGGCGAGCGGACTCGCGATCATGTGGATCTGATTCCGGTCGATCCCGCCTATCATGCGATCTTCGCCGACGGGCGCACCCTCGACGTGCACAGTGACGAGGACCGGATGGTGCGGTCTATCACCGAATTCTCGGGCAACGACCAGGCCATGGGCTATCGCAAGATGCGCGCGTGGCTGACCCGGCTGTACGCGGCGGAGTTCGATCGGTTCATCGCGGCGAACTTCGACTCGCCCCTGTCGATGTCGATACCGGCGCTGGCCGCCCTCACAGCACTCGGCGGATTCCGCCGCTGGGATGGCAAGGTCGGCGAGTTCATCACCGATCCGGACCTGCGACGCGTGTTCACCTTCCAATCGCTCTACGCCGGAGTCGCACCCGACCGCGCACTAGCCGCCTACGCGGTGATCGCCTACATGGACACCATGGCCGGGGTCTACTTTCCGCGCGGCGGTATGCATGCGGTGCCCGACGCGTTCGCGACGGTCGCCGAAGCGGCAGGTGTTCGGTTCCATTACGGCGCCACAGTGACCGAGTTGGAGCGGGCGGGCGGGCGGGTGCTCGCGGTGCATACCGACCGGGGTGAGCGGATCGCTTGCGATGCAGTGGTATTGACGACCGAACGCCATCGGGCCTACCAGTTGCTCACCCACCGCTCCCGACGCCCGGTCGCCGTGCGGGCCGCGCCGTCAGCGGTCGTGTTGCATGTCGCCTGTGAGCGAGATGCGCGAATACCCCATCACAGTTTGCTGTTCGGCGCGGCCTGGCACGCCGCCTTCGTCGACATAATCGAGAAGGGGCGGGTCATGTCCGATCCCTCGCTGCTGGTGACCCGGCCGACGGCAGGTGATGCTGACCTTGCCCCCGCCGGGCGTGATCTGCTCTACATCTTGGTGCCGGTGCCCAATCTCGAGCAGGGAGAGATCGATTGGGAGCGTGCGGGAACCGACTATGCGGGAGAAATCCTGGAGCTCGCGCGGCGCAGGCTCGGCGGTGCGCGACTACGCGACGCCGACCTGCTGAGCGTGGTCACCCCCGCTGACTGGGCAAAGCAGGACATGCTGGCGGGCAGCCCGTTCGCGCTGGCGCACACCTTCGCCCAGACCGGTCCGTTCCGGCCCGCCAACATGATTCGCGGTATCGACAATGCGGTGCTCGCGGGTGGGTCGACAGTGCCGGGGGTCGGCATCCCGCCAGTGCTGATCTCCGGACGTCTCGCCGCCGACCGCATCACCGGGCACCGGCAGGCCAGGCGCGCCACCTTCGCGGTCGGTTCCACGGCGGATCGGATATCGAAATGACACGCACCGAGCTCGACGCGGCGGGCATCACAGATCCGCAGCTGCGACAGTCGTACCTATATTGTCGCTCGCTCAATGCCGCCCACGGCAAAACCTTCTTCCTCGCCACCCGGCTGCTCGCGCCCGACCAGCGCCCGGCCGTGCACGCGCTCTACGGCTTCGCTCGGCGCGCCGATGACATTCTCGACGAGTTCCATCCACAGCTGACCCCGACCGAACGAGCGGACCGGTTACACGTGCTCGCCGGGCAATTCGGCGCCGCAGATACCGCCGATGACCCGGTGCTGGCCGCGGTACTGCACACCGCGGAGACCTATCGGATACCCGGGCACCTGTTCGAGGCGTTTCTGACATCGATGCGGATGGACTTGTCGGTCACCGACTACCCGGACCGCGGCGCGTTGGACGACTACGTCTACGGGTCCGCGGAAGTCATCGGTCTGCAACTACTGCCGGTACTCGGCACCACCGGTCGGTGGCGGCGGCCGCACCGTACGCCGCGGCCCTGGGAAAGGCCTTCCAGCTCACTAACTTCCTGCGCGATGTCGACGAGGATCTGGCGCGCGACCGCATCTACCTACCCGCCGACGAACTGGCCGCACACGGGGTGGACCGTGAGCGGTTGCTCTGGTGCCGACGACAGCGCCGGGTCGACTCGAGGGTGCGGCGCGCGCTGGCCGAGCAGCATGAGATCACCAGGGGCATCTACGCATTCGCGCGCAGCGGGATCGACCTGCTGGCACCGCGCTCGCGTCCGTGCGTCGAGACGGCGTCGGTGCTGTACAGCGAAATCCTCGATCGCATCGAAGCCGCTGATTTCGAGGTGTTCGGTCATCGCGCCACGGTCGGTAGCCGACGCCGGATCCGGGTCGGCGCGGCGGGGTTCTTGCGGGCGTGGCGGGCCCGCCACGCGGCCGATCCCAGCACGCCGCAGGCCGGGGAATACTTGTTGCTGCCGCCGTTCGATACCGCCGATCCGCGAGAACAGCGCTGAGGAGATCGCATGGATCACTGGCATTATCTACTCGCACTGGTGGTGTGCCTCGTGCTGACGGCGCCGCTGGAGTTCCTCGGCCCCGGTGTCTATCGGCGGCCGCGGTTGCTGGCGGGCGCGCTGTGGCCCGCCGCGGCGCTGTTCGTGATCTGGGACGTGATGGCGATCGCCGGGGGCGTGTGGGATTTCGATGATCGCTACACCCTCGGGGTGGGGCTACCCGCCGCTATGCCCTTGGAGGAGTTGCTGTTCTTCTTCGTCGTGCCGGTCTGCGGCCTGCTCACCTTCGTCGCGGTCGAGACGCTGCTCGGGGCGCGGCACCGACGAGTCGCCTATACCAAGAACACAGCGCAGCGATGAACGTGACGGGTGTCGGATATTCGCTGCCGGCGATCGGCGCGGTTGTCTCGGTGTGCCTAGCCGAGTGGATGTTGTTGCACACCGGGCTGTTGCGGCGCCCGGCCTACTGGCTGACGATGCTGATCGTCCTGGGCTTCCAGATCCTGGTCGACGGATGGCTGACCAGGCTCGACGCGCCGATCGTGGTGTACAACCCGGATCACATTCTCGGACTCCGATTCCCGTGGGACATCCCGGTGGAGGACTTCTTGTTCGGATTCTCCCTGGTGACCGCGGTCTTGCTCGGTTGGGAGCACACCCGGCAACGACAGACGGGTGCGCGGCGATGATCGCGCCGGGCACCGGTTACGGGCGAGATCGCCGCCGCGTGCGCTATCCAGCCGGGCCAGGACATCGCAACCTGAGCCAGGGCGGGTCGCCGCCGCGCGTGGTCGTGGTCGGCGCCGGAATCGCGGGCCTTGCGGCCGCGACGGGCTTGGCCGAACGCGGATGCCACGTCGAAGTCGTCGAACGAGAGCAATATTTGGGCGGGCGCGTCGGAGGATGGACCGAACAGCTCACCGACGGCACCCAGGTGGGCATGAACCGCGGCTTTCACGCCTTCTTCGCCCAGTACTACAACCTACGAAAGCTACTGGCACGCAGCGACCCTCAGTTACAGCAGCTGCGCAGGCTCGAGGACTATCCGCTGGTCGACGCACACGGCCGCCGCGACACCTTCCGTGGGCTGCCACGTACCCCACCCTGGAACGCGCTGGCCTTCGCGTTGCGCAGCCCCACCTTCCGGCTACGTGACCTGGTCCGGATGGACCGGCGTGCGGCCGCACCGCTGGGCGCGGTGTCGGTCCCGGATATCTATGCCCAGCTAGATCACCTCGACGCGGAAACGTTCCTGCGCGATATCAACTTTCCCGAGGCCGCGCGGCATCTGGCATTCGAGGTGTTCTCGCGCAGTTTCTTCATCGAGCCCGAGCGCATGTCCGCCGCTGAGTTGGCGACAATGTTCCACATCTACTTCCTCGGATCCAGCGAGGGGCTGGTCTTCGATGTGGCGCGCGATAATTTCGACGTCAGCCTGTGGACGCCGCTCGCGGAGTATTTGACCGCATCCAATGTGCCAGGGCGGCCTGGCGCCGTCCGCTTCCATCTGGGTGTGTCGGTCGATCGCATCGACACAGAAGGCGACCGATTCCGGTTGGTCGACGACACCGGAGCGACCTTGACAGCCGACGCGGTGGTGCTCGCTACCGATATCGCCGGTCTGCGCCGGATCGTCGCCGCGTCACCGACCCTCGGTAACGCCGAATGGCGTTCACGGGTAGCAGCATTGGCGCTCGCACCGGCATTCGCGGTGCACCGGCTCTGGCTGGATCGGCCGGTGCGCACCGACCGGGCGTGTTTCCTCGGCACCGGCGGCTTGGACCCGCTCGACAACATCAGCGTGCTGAATCGCTATGAACAACAGGCTGCGAACTGGGCAAAGGCCACCAGCGGTAGCGTCGTCGAACTGCACGCTTACGCGGTGGCCGATGCGACACCGCCGCCCGCGGCACGCGCAATGCTGCGCAACAGGCTGCTGGCACGACTGCACACGATGTACCCGGAGACCGCAGTAGCGAACATCCTCGGGGAGCGGATGCTGTGGCGTCAGGATTGCCCGCGTTTCTCACCAGGAGACTTCGCCGCGCGCCCCGGCGTCGATACCCCGCACCCACGGCTGGCCCTGGCCGGTGACGGAATCCGTGTCGATCTGCCGGTGGCCCTGATGGAACGCGCCGCGACCACCGGCTGGATGGCGGCCAATACTGTACTGCGCCAATGGGACGCGGCCGGACACACCCTGCACTCGGTTCCAGCCCAGGGGCGCTCGGCGCTGCTGCGCGCATTCGCGACTCGCGAAAGGCACACTCGATGAGCACTCGCACCGAACCCGTTAAGAGGCCGAAAAGATCACCGCTACAACGATTTTCGCCCGAGGAATGGTCGCGACAGCAACCCGCTTATCAAGACGCCGATCCCGGCCTGATCGCCGCCGCACTGCGTTGGTCGCAGCAACGCCCCTCTGGTAATTGGTTCGTCATCGCCGCGAGCACAGCGATACGTCGCGATCGTCCATTCGGTACCACGGTCGGAGGCCGGGAAATCGTCGCCTGGCGTGACCACGCAGGCGAGTTGCACGCCGGTCCTGGCGCGTGTCCGCATCTCGGTGCACCATTGGTCTCGGCACAGATCGAGAACAACGCGCTGATCTGCCGATGGCACGGTCTGCGGGTAGGCCCCGACAACAGCGCCTCGCGGTGGTGTCCCTACCCCAGCTTCGACGACGGGGTGCTGGCCTGGGTGCGGCTGGACGCTGCCGGTGGCGAACCTCCGACCGACACGCCGATCATCGGTCCGCGCCCGCCGGACACCACAGTGCACGCGGTGACCCGGCTGATCGGGAAGTGCGAGCCGCGCGACATCATCGCCAACCGGCTCGACCCGTGGCACGGCGCGTGGTTCCATCCCTATTCCTTCACCCGCCTGGAAGTGACGCGGACGCCGCCGCGCGAGGGAATCACCGAAGGCAATCACCAGCTTCTGCTGGACGTGACGTTCCGAGTGACCCGCAGCCTCGGCGTCCCGGTGCAGGCGGAGTTCAGCTGCCCGGATCCGCGCACCATCGTGATGCGCATCGTCGAGGGTGAAGGGGCAGGAAGTGTGGTCGAAACTCACGCCACCCCACTGGGGCCCGGTTCCGATGGTCGTGCGCGTACGGCGGTGGTGGAGGCGACCGTCGCGAATTCCGAGCGCCCAGGATTCCGGCACGCGCACCGGGCATTGCCGCTGTTGCGTCCGATGATGAATCACGTGGCGACACGGCTGTGGCGGGACGACATGGCCTATGCCGAACGCCTCTATCAGCTACGCACACATCGGGTATGAGAATGCTCGTGACCGTCGCGCACTCGGCACGGTCAGGGCTGTCACCTCATCGACAAGCAGCCCTGCAGGGTTTGGAAGTCGCCAGCGAACCCGATACCGCCAGTGCAGGTGGGTGCGGTTACGCCGGTGACCGAGACGGTGGCACCTGGGCCGGCGAAACCGATCGCTAGGCCGGGACGCACCCCACTGGCGGTCACGTTCGCACCGGGTCCAAGCGCAATGGCGGCAGGGCCCGACAATGAGGTGGAAGTGGACGGAGAAACGATGCAAGAGCGATGCATTCGGCGAGGCGCGGCTGTTGGACCTCGCCGGTGGGCCCACACCAGCCGCGGTCGCTTCCTCGATCGTGGATCTCACCGCCGCGGTGCCCGTACTCACGCGGGCGAACGCGATGAGCGCCGAGCGTCTGCGCGCGGTGGTGCCGACGCTGCGGGATCGACCGGTGGATAGCGCGGCTACTCGAGTTCGCCGATGTTGCCGATCACCCGATTCAGCTTGGCCTTGCCGTCGGCGAGGGCGTAGGTGGCGCAGGCGATAGCGCACTCTCCGGCGACGATGCGGTCTGCGATGATCTGCGAGCGCTGCCGCAGCAACTCCGCGGTCTCGGCCACGTGCCGGGCTTCGAGGTCGTCGACCGAGTCGAGGCCCTCGCGACGGCCGAGCAGGATCGACGGTGACACCCGCTCCACGACGCTGCGGATGAACCCGCCGGGGACCGCTCCGGTATCGAGGGCGTCGATCGTGGCCCGTACCGCGCCGCAGCTGTCGTGTCCGAGCACCACGATCAACGGGGTGCGCAGGACCGCCACGCCGTACTCGATCGATCCGAGCACGCTGGCATCGACCACGTGCCCGGCGGTGCGGACCACGAACATGTCCCCGAGACCTTGATCGAAAATGATCTCAGCGGCCACACGGGAGTCTCCGCACCCGAACAGAATCGCCGACGGGTGCTGCCCCGCGGCCAGTTTCGCCCGATCTGCGGCACCCTGATTGGGATGGCGCAACCGTCCCTCGACGAAGCGGTCGTTACCCTCGCGCAGAGCCTTCCAGGCGGTGATAGGAGTCAATTCGGTCATATGCCCCATTCTGCACACCACCGCGCCCGCCTCGGGCGCGCGGTCGGCGAGCCCAGATGCCGCTGTCCCTGGGCGGCCCGGGCGGATCCAGTCGCACACCCGCCAGGCCGCGCCAGACCTGACCTGACCAACCGCGTCCTGCAACCGCACCCCGCGCACCGGCGGCGTCCGCACTTGTCCCACGCCGAGTCCTTGCGCCGGTCACCGGAACCCTATCGGCGCTACCGCAGATAATTTGCGGAGTCACCTCGCCGGAGCGGGGCATCTCGCCAGCTCACTCCTGAGCGTGACTTCCTCGTCACTGGCCCCGCATCGGCCGTAATGGCCGGGCCCAACCCGAGAAGGCGAGCCGGTGGCGCACCCACGGTCTGTGGCGGAGTTAACCTAATCTCGGTGCCGCCGGTCTCGTCGGGTGGCGCACGCCCGAAAGGAGATCCTCGGTGACCGCAGCCCAGGAACAGGAGGCGTATCCCGTCCGGGTGGTGGCCGAACAGCTCGGGATGCCGGTCGCGACTCTGCGCAGCTGGAACCAGCGCTACGGAATCGGCCCGCAGCAGCATCGGTCCGGACGGCACCGGCTGTATTTGCGCGCGGATATCGAGATTGCCGCGCAGATGCTCGCGCTGGTGCGTTCCGGTGTCACCCCGGCGAGTGCGGCCCGCGCGGTCAACCCGGTTCGCGCGGTCACCCGGCCGGCCGACTGTATCGACACACTGCTGGATGCCGCATTCCACCTGGACTCGACGCGGGTTATCGACGTGCTGGAATCGCAGCTGCTCGAGCATGGTGTGGTCGACACCTGGGAAGATTTGTGCCGCCCTGCGTTTGCCGACATCGTGACCCGCCAAGGGTGTGGTGAAGGCTGTATCGATGTCGAACACCTGCTCTCCTGGGCGATCATCAATACCCTGCACAGAGTCTCGCCCGCACCGCACCGGGTTGCCCACGGTGCGGTAGTCCTCGCGTGTGCGCCCGGCGAATTCCATTCCCTCCCGATAGAAGTTCTGCGCGCCGCGCTCGCGGAAACCGGTGTCCACGCCGACATGTTCGGCGCATCACTTCCCGCCGCGGCACTGTCGGATGCCCTGGCCCGGCTCAGCCGCCGCAGCACGGCCGTGGTCTGGTCACATAGCCCCGAAACCGCCGACCGCGAGCTGCTCGCCATAGCGAGCACCGCCCAGGTCTGTCCAGCCGGCCCAGGGTGGATCGCATCCGACCTACCACCTGGCACCCGCTTGTTGCGAACCCTTCCCGAGGCATTGTCCGAACTACATGGCGACTCGGATGGCCGACAGAGCGGGGATGATTGAGCCTGCGCCGTCGAATTCCATTGCCCCCCTCCGGCTGAGGCGTCGCAGCGTTCGCTAGAACCCCGGCCGGTAAGACGAACGGTGGCTTCGGGACTGGCGCGACAACAGCGATCTCGCCGATGCCTGCGAACACGCAGACCGTGTTACTGCGAATTGAGGTGACCGAAGTGGCCGCGCATGGCATCGATGACAGTGACCAGGACGCGGTGGGCGGCATGAAGGTCCTGGTCGGGTGGTTCGGCCATCGCCGAGCGGGTGCGTTGTCCCAATGGTAGGACTGGACTCGTAAGAAGCGGCTCAGTCTGATAACCACAGCTCTGCTCCTATTCCCCATCGGACCGCATCGGCTGCTGGTTCCGCCGTCAACATTGAGATAGCCGCCAACTGTCTCCCTTCGAACTCGCCTGTGCCGCCGAGGTTTTCGGCACCATCCGGCCGGACGTGCCCGCCCACTACGACTTTCGGATCTGCGCCGAGTACCCCGGGCCGCTGCAGACCACCGTCGGCTACGCGATGCTCGTCGACGCGGGGCTGTCGGGCCTGTCCGGATCTGCCAAAGGATTTGGGGATTCGCCGCGTGACATATGACCGCCGCCGTGCGCTCCAGCTCAGTTCGCCGCAATTTCGAAGCGAAACCGATCGTTGAACTCCTACGCCTCGATTCTCGCCTCGATCGGCGATAACCGTTCCGCGCGCCCCCTATACCCGCCCTCCGGGTCGGGCGATGCCCCGCACAGAAAGGCCGCTGTCGGCCGTGACCACCGACCCGGTCATCGCAGCGGCTTCGGTACGCGAGGCGAGCAGCGTGAAGATTCCACTGTAAGCATCAGTCGGCGGAATCGCTTGTAGCGGTAACCTTTCCCGCGTTCCGTCCAATACCGAATCGGCGGTGGTCTGCCCCAGCGCGACCGTTCCACGCAGCCGGGTCGGCGCCACCCCCGGCGCCACCCCGTTGACCCGCACATCGGGAGCGAGCTCGTACGCGAGTTGCCGCACCAGACCGTGCACCGCATGTTTGGAGGCTGTGTAGAGGACGCCACCGCCGGCTGTGTTGCTGCCGGCGAACGAGCCGGTGATGATCACGCTACCGCGAGATTCGAGGAGGGAGTCCAGTGCGGCCCGCACGCCCAGCAGCGGCGCCAGGACGTTGACGCCGAACAGTTCGCCGAACGCAGTGGGTAGCCGCTCGCCGGGGATATCCTCGAGCGGACGGGCAGCGTCGGTGATACCGGCGTTGGCGACGAAGACGTCGAGCCGTCCCCACGTGGTGAGTGCCGCATCGACGGCGGCAGTGTTTCCCTCCCATGTCGCGATATCGGCCACCAGCGGACGGACCGCTGGTCCCAGCTCGCTCGCCAATTCGAGCACCCGCTCCGAGATATCGACCGCTACGACACATGCTCCCTCGGCGACGTATCGTTCGACGACCGCGCGGCCGATCCCCGCTCCCGCGCCGGTGAATACGACGATCTGTCCATCCAGTGCACCCATGACGGGGTCCTCTCCATACTGCCGAAGGTGTTGCCCAGGCAACACATCTCACTATTTGTACACATTATTGGATACAGTCATCCCACCGCACGTCACGGTTACGCGGTGCACCGGACCATGACCTTAGGATGACGCTGATGACCACCCCTGCCCGACGAACACGCGCCGGCACCACCGTCGACGCGCTGTACCGGACGCTGCGGGAGCGCATCGTCACCGGCGCCTACTCCCCCGGACAACGGATGTCGCAGGAGCAACTGGCCGCCGAACTCGACGTGAGCCGTACCCCGCTGCGCGAGGCGCTGCAACGACTCGAAGCGGACAGTCTGGTGGTGGCCCATGCCAATCGAGGCATGTACGTCGCACCCCTGGTGAACTCCGAGACCGAGCAGAGCTATGCGCTGCGCCTGCTGGTGGAACCGCCGACGGTCGGCGCGATCATCGATTCGCTGCGCGAAACCGATATCGAGGATATGCGGACCCATCTCGAGGCCATGCGGCAACATCGCGCCCACAGCCGACGGTTCCAGGAAGCGCACCAGCGCTTTCACGATGTCGTCCTGGACCGCTACCCCTCGAACTTCGCCGACCTCACCCGCATGTTGCACACCACGATCTACCGGCATCAGAGGGTGTATCTCTCGCATGCCCGCACCCCGGACGATTTCATCGAGAGCGACCAGTACTTTCTCGACGCCATCAGCCGGCGCAACGCGGCCTCGGCGCGACGGATCATGGAATTCCACCTGATCGATGCAGCGCTCGGTCTCGTGCTCGACGCCGACCCGGACCACTGTTTCGACTCCCTGCTGGTTGCCATGCGCGGTCGCGAGATCGTCATCGAGCACGATGAACAGGGGCATATCGAGCGGCCGGCACCCATCTACTGGATTGATTCCGATCCAGTACTCCCGGACTTCACGACCTCCAATCTGGCTTTGCTCGCCCCTCCGGCACGATCGTCCTAGCCGGTGCGCGGACCCGCCGCCACACCTCGTCCGCGCACCCGGTGTTCCGGGCTGCACGCATCGGGACGGACGGGCCATCAGATCAACCGCGCGGTGAAGAACGCCGTGTGGACGGCGTCGTACACCCGTCCAGGCCGCAAGGCGGAACCGATGATGTGCACATCGACACCCGCAGCGATCAAAGCATCGGCGAGTTCACGCGGCGCCGCCGTGCGGCCGAGTGCCAGGACCACGGTATCGGCGGCAACGATCTCCGTAGCACCGCCGGCGACCACCGCAACTCCCTCGGGCGTCACTGCGGTGGCCCGGGCACCGGTGCGTACCCGGACGCCCGCCCGGTCCATGAACTGCGGCAGTTTCATCACGTCGTAGACCACCTCGTCCCCGGTGAGCAGCGAATCCCGTTGCTCCACCACGGTCACCACCGTGTCGCCCATCTCCGCGATGCGCAGCGAGGTCTCGCAGCCCTGCAGCCCACCGCCGATCACGACGATCCGGCCGGACAACGGCGCTTGCGCGCGCACCTGCGCGGCGTGGGTCACCGGAATCGGCCCGCTGATCGGGAAATCGGGTTCGCGCAGGGGAGCACCGGTGGCAAGAACCACCGTATCCACCCCGCTCGCTACGAGATCCACCGCCGTGGCCCACGCACGCACCACATCAATATCGCGCCGTTCGACCTCGTGCACGAGATGCTCGGCCAGCGCCGCGATGTCCTGTTTCACGGTGGACCCGCGCGCATGCGCGAGCATCCCGCCGAGTTCACCGGCTTCGAACAACCGCACCCGATGACCGCGGTCACTGAGCAGGGCGGCATTGCGCAGCCCGGCCGGACCACCACCGACAACGACCACGTCCTTTCCCACGGTAGCGGGGACGAGCGGGAACCGACCTTCTTCGGCCACGGTCGGGTTGACGGAACAACCGACGGACCGGCCCTTGTCCACGCCACGGTGCAGACAGCCGTCGTTGCAGCGGATACAGGGCACGATCTCGAGCGGGCGGTTCTCTGCGGCTTTGCGCGTCCAGTCGGGGTCGGCCAGCATGGCGCGTCCCAGGGAGACGAATTCGGCCGAGCCCGATTCGATGATCTCGTTCGCGACCTCGGGTGACACCAGCGAGCCCGAACCGATCACCGGAATCGAGACTTCGGTGCGGAACTTCTCCCACCCCCAGCGGTGCGGAGCCCGGGAATTGAACCAGGGGCTGACCTCCCATTCCATGGTGGCGTGGTGGCCACCCGAGGCGTGCAGGACATCGACGCCGTGCTCTTCGAGCAGCCGGCACAGCCGCACGGTCTCCTCGATCGGAATGCCGTCCGGTTCGTAGTCGGTGACCGACAGGCGCACACTCAGCGGAAACTCCCGCGGGACGGCTGCGCGGATCGCGTCGATGATCCGGATGAGTATCCGCGAGCGGTTCTCGAAACTGCCGCCGTATTCATCGGTCCGTGAATTCGTGTGCGGCGATAGGAAATTGGTGATCAGGTACCCGTGGCCGGCGTGCACCTCGACCAGATCGAAGCGGGCCTTCCACGCACGCAGTGCCGCGGCGCCGAAGGCAGCCACGATCTCGTCGATCTCCGCGACCGTCACAGGCTGCGGTATCACCCCGGCCACTGCCTCGACATAGTCCCAGGAACTGTCCGAGGCGGATTTGATCGGGGCTGTGCCGAGGAATTTCTGCCGGCCCCCGTGGGCGAGCTGCAGGCCGATCTTCGCGCCGGTCGCGTGTACCTCGTCGACGAGCCAGCCCCATCCGGCGATGTGCTCATGGCGGCTCATCCCCGGCTGATTGTGGATCGCCTTGCTGGCGTCGTCGTCGACGTAGGTGTACTCGGTCATGATCAGGCCGACACCACCTTCGCCGAACCGCCGGTAGTGGTCGACGGTGCGGCGGCTGATCGTGCCGTCCATATTGGCCGTGGCACTGCTGTTCGGCGATTTCACCACGCGATTGCGCAGCTCGAGCGTGCCGATCCGGCCGGGCTGGAACAAGGCGTCGTAGCTCATGGAGATCTCGATTCGTGTCTGGGCTGTAGGGAGATTCGAGAAGCGTGCTGGGGAGGTTCGGGGGGCGGCCCGGCTCGGAGCCGCTACGGGGCGAGCAGCGCGCCGGCCCGCGGAACGACCGGGTCGAGGCCGAGGCAACGCAGCAACCGCCAGGTGGTGGCCGCGGCAGCCGATAACACGGGGATGTCGAACTGCTTCTGCAGCGCGTCCAGAACCGGCAGCGACGGCATCTGGACGCAGGCACTGATGACCAGTACGTCCGCACCGGCGGTATCGACGCGCCGGGCATGTTCGAGCAGGTTCTGCGGATCGAGGCGACCCACCGCCAGATTGTCGGGGACCTCCAGGCTGAGCGAATCCACCACGTGGAATCCCTCGTACTCGATGTAATCGCACACGGTCGCGGTGAGCGGCTTCATGTACGGGGTCACCACCGAGATCTTCTGAGCGTTCAGATGGGCGAGTGCCTCGGTCAGGGCACCGGCCGAGGAGAGCACCGGGATGGGCGCGCCGCTCTCCGCTTCCGCTACTCCCGCCAGTTTCCGTTCGGATACCGCGTGATAGCCGCGGCTCTGCGCCATGATGGCCACCAGGCACGCGTAGGCCATGACATCAACCCGGGCGTCGGCGAGTTCCGCGGCGCAGCGTAGCGAATCGGCGTCCATCCGAGTCAGCTGCTCCGGGGTCACATGCTGCATCCGCATCCGCGAGGAGTGGAAGGTGAACTGCTCCTCGGGGCGGATCTCGGCCCGGGCCCGCAACATCGCGGGGATCTCGGTCTCCATGGTGGTGTTGGAACTGGGCACGATCATGCCGACCCGGTGGTTCGTCATCGTCGGTCTTCTTTCGTTCGGGTTCGGAAGGAACCGGGCCCGCAGGGGCCACGGATAGGTCAGTGGGAACATCTGGCGGGATGCTGCGGAGTGTGAATATGTCTCGGCCACGGGCTGATCGGCCTTGGTCGGGCCCAGCACCACGTCGATGGTCCGGAAGGCCGTTCGGAGCGCTCCGGTCGGCCGGGGTGATAGTCGGCAACCGGACCGATACGCCAGAATCTGCCGGTCGGTCACGTGGTCGTGCGCGGGCCTGCGACGCCGTGGGCCGGTCACGCCGCCGCACCCGTTACCATCAGAATTCCACCGAATACTTTTGGCGGAGAACGCTACTCGTCCGCCGCACCCAGCCCGACGGCGATCATCCGGGTGAAGAACTCCGGGGCCTGTCCGGCGATCGCCTCGAGGGCCATGGCATCCAGCAGGATGCGCTGTCCGGTACGCGGAACGACGATCTCCAGGCGTTCGCCGTTACGAGTCCACACCTTGCGGAACTGCACGCCGGTGAATTCGTTGCCCACCCCGGACCATTCACCGGCCTGCACCACACCGGTGGGGAGATCGGATGTTGTCGGCTCGGTCATCGGGTTCCTTCTGGTATCCGGGTCGCGGTGGTCACTACCCGTGGGTCAGCGCCGTATTCCTCGGCAGCGCGCCGCCCGGCGAGTACCGGGAGGGCGGCGCGCGCGCTGGTCACCGCGTCCAGGTCTAGATCGAGGACCCGCACCGCCTCCGGCTCTTCGCCGAGATCGACGAGGACCTCGCCCCAGGGGGAGACCGCGAGCGCGTGACCGTAGGTCGCGAAGGCGTCGGTGTACTCCGCGGTCGGCGAATGCACCGTCGCCGGAGCCACGACGTACGCCAGATTCTCGATGGCTCGGGCACGCAGCAGCGTATGCCAGTGCGCAGCACCCGTGGACTGCACAAATGCCGCCGGAACCAGCAGTACTTCGGCGCCGGCCGTGGCCAGTGCCCGGAACAACTCCGGGAACCGGACGTCGTAGCATATGGTCAGGCCGATCCGGACCCCGTCGAGGTCGATCACCACGGGCCCGGCGCCGGGGCGTTCGACCGACGACGCCTCGAAGGACTGCCCGCCGATCGTGGCATCGAACAGGTGCATCTTGTCGTAGCGTCCGGCGATCGTCCCGGCCGCATCGATCACCAGTGCCGAGTTGAAGGTGCCGGCGGCGGTGCGGTTCTTCATCCCGCCCAGTACCACCGCCACCTCGTGTGCGGCGGCGGCACGGCACAGTTCCCGCACCTCGTCGGCGTCCTCGTGCAACGCCGCCGCCCGCATCTGCGTGTTGGTGCCGAGCATGAGGCCGTTCTCGGGCAGTACCACCAGGTCCGCGCTGTCCGCGGCGGCCGCGGCGATCAACCGGAGGGCGGTGGTCAGGTTGGCGGCGATATCGGCGGTCGCGTGCCACTGCGTCACACCGATCCGCAGCCTCCGCCCGGTCACGACGCGCCCGCGCCGACTGCGGCCGACCGCTCGGCCCGGGCGCGGGCTAGGTCCATGGCGACCACGGTCCAGCCACCGCCGGAGGCCTCCATGGGCTCGTAGGTGTACACGTCGCCGTGCACACCAGGCCCGATCAGGCCGAGCATGATCATCCAGTTCTGGATCTCGTACTGGCCGTGCGCGAGCAAGGGGTAGGGCTCGAGCGAACACAGGTCCAGGCCGCGTCCGGTCTCCAGGAGTTTCAGGATGTAGGTGTCGAACTCGACGTCGACGCCACCGAAGTGACCGGGATCCAACCAGTGCGAGAGGCCGCCGGTGGCCAGGAAGGCCACTTTCAACCCGGACTCGGCTACCACACCCCGCAGTGCCTCACCGAAACGCCGCGCGTTGAACGGTGAGAAGCTGCGGTGCGGTTGGGTGATGATCGGAATCACCGGCAGGTCCGGACGCGGTAGCAGCAGTCGCAACGGCACGATCAGACCGTGATCCAGATCCACCCGATCAGCTTCCTCGACCTCGAGTCCCGCGCCACGTACCGCCGCCGCCAGTTCGCGCGCGAAGTCCGGCCGACCGGTGAGGGACAGATCCAGGTCTCCGCGTTTGAAGAACTCCATCGAACCCAAATGCCCGGCCCCGGTGCCGATTACGGTGTGCCCGGTCGCGAAACTCTGGAAATGACAGTCCGCGGTGACCAGGATGACATCAGGGTCGGCGGCGGCGATATCGCGCTTCAACCGGTCATAGCCGTCCAGCAGCCGGGCCACCGCGTCCGGGGGATCGATCTCCGGGCGGGCCAGCAGGTCCGGAACGTGCGAGCAGCCACCCGCGAAGACCACCCCCGTCGGCACATCGGGGTTCGGCAGCGGCTGGCTGTCGTCGACGAGAAATCCGCCCTGGCTGGCGGCGTCACCGAGATCGTCGTTGAACCAGCGGCTCACCAGAATGGTCAAACCGTCGTTGAGCCCGATGGCGCGCAGCCGATCCCGGTTCCCGGACAGGATCGTTTCGGCCCATTCCTGGTCGACACCCACCAGTTCCGGTGCCCGCGACGATTGCGCCTTCACCTGCTCGAGCAGTTCGGGATCGCGGGCCATGGCCAGGATGGCCTGTTCGATAGCGTTCTTGTCCACAGCACTCACTCCTCGACGACCAGGGCACCGTCACGGACCACCGCTTCGCCGTCGATCTCCACGGTGCAGCCACGCATGGGCACATCGAGATGGGCGGGGGTCTCGCGGTCGGCGAAACGGTTGGATCCGGTGGACCACATGAAATTACCTGCGGTGGAACGTAGTTCCTGACCGTAGAGGGATCGCGGGTCGTAGACATCGAAGGCCGACCAGCGCGCGTGCGGCAGCAGGCCCCAGCCCATATGGCTGGTTGCCCAGACCTCGCCGTCGTTCCAGGCCTCGAAGTAGTCGTTGAGCACATGGGCGTCGATGCCCGTGCCGGAGATCTTCTTGATGTAGCCCTTCTCCACCTCGATTATCACGGGGTCCTGGACATAACGCTGCCACGGGATCAACGCATCTCCCGGCTGGAGAACGATCCGGCCCTCGGCCGTGCGGTCGTTGGGGAAACAGGCCACGAAACCGGAGGGCCAGTGATCCCACCGTCCCGGTTCGTCGACATAACCCCACTGGTGGGTGATCGGCAGATCCGCACCGGAGATATCGGCGGTCAGCTCGGTACCAGCCGCGCTGGTCACGCGCAGGGTGCTACCGGCGCGCAGTTTCCGGCCCCCGGCCTCGACCACCACACGCAGGTCGGTATCGCCCATCAGCCGTTCCAGTACATCGTTGGGCTCGGCGACGAACAGCATCCGCTTGCCGTTGCCTGTGATCCGGGTGCGTACATCGGAGTGGATCAGGCCGCCGACGGTGACGTCCACGACGAAATCGCATTCGCCGGCCGCCGCCAGCAACGGCGCGACCTCGCGGCCGTCCGGCTGGTACGGCGGCAGCATCGGGTTGGACAGGCTGGATGCGTGCAGCACCAGCACTCCCGCGCCGAGCTGCCGGGCGGCGGCCACCGCGGACTCGACGTATTCGGTCTTCTGGCCGAGCTCGGCAATCACCGCAACTGTCTCGCCCTCGGTGAGTTTGCACAGCCTGAACTGCTCGACGAAGTTCTCGGTCAAGGTCTTGGGCATGGGGTACTTTCCTCTCCACTATTGTTCTGTCACCGGGCAATACCGCCGGTGTCCGGTGCGGTCAGTGCCCCGCGCGCAAAGCACCGCCGTCCACCGGGACAGAAGCCCCGGTGATGAACGAGGCACGCGGGGATGCCAGGAAGGCGACGGCGTCGGCGATCTCCGTGGCCTCCGCCCACCGGCCCACCGGGATATCGGCCACCACCCGGGCGATCTCCTCGTCGACGGTGGTGCCGTTGGCACCGGATTTCATCTCGACGATCCCGTACATGCGGGCGGTGCCGGTGGCGCCGGGCATCACCTGGTTGACCCGCACTCCAGCGGGCGCGAGCTCGGTGGCGAGCGTCTTGGCGAATGCCGAAGCGGCCGAACGGTACGACGCGGACAGCACACCCCCGGCAGCCGGTTGCCGGACCCATGTCGACGAGAGCAGGATGATCGAACCCGCACCCTTGTCCCGCATCGTCCGTCCGGCCGCACCGGCCAGCTGGACCACCGGCCGCAACAGCATGTCGTGCGCCACGCACCAGTCGTCCCAGCCGACGTCGAGCACCGGTAGGATCCGGGGCCCTGGAGTGTTGATTACCAGCACATCCAGTGCCCCGAAACGCGCGACCACCGTGTCGACCAGTTCGGCCGTGGCGGCCACATCGCTCAGGTCGTGGCCGAGGGGCACGATCGAACCAGGGCCGATCGTCTCGGGGTCCCCACCGGCCGACCGTGACGCCGCGATCACCGTCATCCCTTCGGCCGCGAGCCGCTCGGCGGTTGCCCGGCCGATACCGCGTGACGCGGCCGTCACCAGGGCTACCCCCTTTTCCAGTCCCAGATACACAATCTCTCCTTCAGCTGCTCGAATATCGCGCCGCCGGATGTCTGTACGGCGCGGCCCCCGGCTATGGGTCAGATCTCGCGGATCGCGTTCTCCGCGCAGAGCGAGATCACCCGGCGCACTATCGACTCGTCCGACGCGGGGACGGTGCCGTCCCCGGCAACGGAGGCGTAGCCCCAGTCGTCGGACCGGAATACGCTGGGGCACATGTCCAGACAGGTGCCGTACCCGTCGCATTTGGTGTTGTCCACGATCACCCGCATGCTCATCGCTCCTTCTGTGTCTCGCGGCGCGCGAGTTCTTCGGCACCGGTCCGCGCCAGTGCCGCGGCGCCGTCGATGAACCCGCACACACCCCTGCCGGACAAGGTCGAACCCCACCGGGTCAGATCCGCCAGATGGCGTCCCGGGTCCTCGCCGCGCAGCACCTGCCGGAAGGCGCGGGCGATCGCCTTGGTGCCGCTGAAGCACGACCCGCATTGCAGAGCGCTCTCGGCCTGGAACCAGCCGCTGAGTTCGCCCGCCACGGCGACCAGGTCGTCCTCCGGTCCGAGCACGGTGACCGCCGCGCAACCCAACCCCGTCCCCGCCGTGCGCATAGCGTCGTAGCAGCACGCCAGCCCGCCGAGATCGCCCACCGAGATCCCGTTGAACCAGCCGCCGAGCAGGGCACCAGTCATCGAGCCCCGGCCGCCACCGGCCGCCCGCATCAGCTCGGACACCGGCGCACCGAGCGACATCTCGTAGACCCCCGGTTCGGCGATCTGACCGGTGATTGTGAACAGCGCGGTACCTCGGGAGGAAGCGCTTCCTACACTGGCGAATTCGGCGGCGCCGTACCGGCGGATCAAGGCCGCGTGGGCAAAGGTCTCGACATTGCTCACCAGGGTCGGTAGACCCCGCACACCCACTTCGAAGGGGCGGGGTGGTTTGCTGACCGGCTTCGCCGGTCCACCGTTGATCGAGCGGACCACCGCCGATTCCTCGCCCGCCACATAGCCGGGCGGTGCCTCGTGCACCCGCAGCGTGACGCCGTCCGGAACCAGCCCGGCGGAGCTGACTTCCGCGACCGCGCGCCGCACCGAAGTAAGCACCGCGGGGTCCGACGCGTACACGACGGCCTCGCTCGAACCGGTCACGGCCGCGGCCGACAAAAGGCCGTCGAGAACCAGATGAGGGCGGCGGGTGAGCAGCCACGCGTCTTTCCCCGACGCGGGCTCCCCCTCGTGACCGTTGGCGACCACGACACTGTCCCGTGCCGACGCCACCGCCGACCACTTGCGATGCGCCGGAAATCCCGCCCCGCCGCGTCCGCGCAGCCCCGATGCCGCCAATTCCGCCAGGAATTCCGCGGGGTCGACCGGCGGCCCGAAGAAGCCGAGGCCGAGTTCGCGCTCGAGTCCCCAGTCCGCGGATTCGACACCGGGTACGACCAGCCGTGGTGGGGAGGCGCCGACCACCCGGGCCGGCGTGTCCTGCGCGGGCGCGCGATAGAGCGCCGATCGGAGAGCAGCGGTCATGACAGTCCCTCGGTGATCATGTAGGCGGCGTCCAGTGAGATCACTTCGCCGTATTTGGCCTCGATATCCAGCAGTGCGGCGCGATGCGGTCCGTCCTCCCGGTCGCCCACACAGTCGCGGACCACAAAAGCCGGCAGATCCGCCGCGCAGGCGTCCACCACCGTGGCGCGCACACAGCCGGAGGTGGTCGCACCGGCGATCAGAACGGTGTCGATCCCGGCAGCGGCGAGCCGCGCCGCGAGATCGGTGTGGGCGAACGCGGAGGCGGTGTGTTTCACCACCAGCGGGTCGCCCGGACGCATTCCGAGGCGGTGATCGATGTCCGCACTGCGGTCCCCGGCCCGAAGACCCGTCATCGCCGGCATCTTGCGCAACCAGGTGCGGGCGATACCGTCACCGTCGACCGGGAAGGCGATGGTGGTGAAGTACACCGGCACGCTGTGGCCGCGAGCGGTGGCCACCAGATCCCGTGTAGCGACGACCACTTCGTCGAGATCGAAACCGGGACCGTACTGCGCTTCGGTGAACCCGTATTGCAGATCCACCACCAGCACCGCCGGACGGACTCCGGGAATGAGGCTGCCGAGCAGGCCCCCGTCCCGGTAGCGCGATCGGATGTCCGCGTCCGCGGCGGTCTCCGCCCGGCTCAAAACGTGTGCTCCGGCCACTGCCCCGGCTCGGCCCGCATCAGATCCGCGTAGTACGCGTACATATTCCGCTGGACCCCTTCTTCGTAGCGGGTCCAGAACACCTTGCCCGGCCCCGGCCAGTCCTGCACCGGATGCGCCATGCCGATCCCGGGCATGCCCATCTGGTAGTTCAGCTCGAAATCCAGTAGTTCGGCCGCGACCGATCTGCCGGTCCGTCCCACGGTGATCCAGGGTTCGGTGTCGTCCATCTCGAATGCGCCACCGAGGGAGAAGGTCCCGAGGCCGGCGCGATACGCGCGGTCTTTCTGTTCGGGCGTCATGTTCTTGTAGCCGAGGAACCAATTCCACATCTCGACCTGCCCGGGCCCCTTGGGCTGCCAGCAGCGCACGGTCAGCACTCCGGTGGGCGGATGGTTGGCACCGTCCTCGGTCATCGGCAGGGCGAGGATGGAAAAGTTCGGAAACGCATTGCCGACGATCACCCGTGAACGCCGCGCGACTTCCAGTTGATGCGCCGAGATATTGGCGGTGTCGAAATTCGCGGCGAGACTTTCCGGGAATCCGAAGAATTTCGGCCCCGGCTCGTCGGCGTCTTCGGCCATCGAGAACGATAGCGAATGGCCGGGTGACGCTTGGATGTGGTACCCCATCATGTTCTCGCTGAAGGGGATCGGGAATGCGCCGATCGCGTACACCGATTTGTGCAATGTGCCGAGGTGATAGTCGTCGCCAGAGAAATTGTCCGCACCGGATTTCCAGTTCGCATCCAGCACGAAACGCTGTGGTTTACCCAGTACCTCGACACCGTCACGATCCAGGCCGAACAGCAGGTCCAGATACCAGGCCATACCGCCGAGGTACTCACGCAACGGGGGCGCGGTCGCATCGAGCGTTGCGAATATCAGACCGTGGAAGGACTCCACCTGCGCCGCTTTGGCCAGCCCGTTGTCCTCTTTGCTCATATTGCCGAACGCGTTCTTCCACAGAGGTGCGCCGACCAGACTGCCATCCGACGAGTAGGTCCACCCGTGGTAGGGACAGCGGAAATGGGAGGTGTTACCGGAGTCCGCCCGGCAGATCTGGACCCCGCGGTGTTTGCACGCGTCGAAAAGGACATGGATCCGGCCGTTCTCGTCGCGAGTCACGACGAACGAGTCCTCGCCGATCCGGCGGACTACGTAGTCACCGTTCGCCTCGATCTCGGATTCGTGCGCCATGAAGACCCAGGCGCGACCGAACACTTTGCGCAATTCCGCTCGATGGACATCTTCGTTTCCGAAGATGCTCGACGGAATCCGCCCTTCGGGCAGTCCGCTTTCGATCCGATCCATCAGGGTCCGGACTTGTGGCGAGAGCGAGGGTTCCCGTATCGCGGTCATAGGTGTGCTCCTGGCTGAAATGGGGTGATTTCGAGCCGAATCGAGTGAGTGGGGCTCAGTCGTGCGGGCTCAGAAGAAAAGAGAGAGATTATGGGTGCCGATCACGGTGAGATCGAGATAGACCACGCGCTGAAGCAACTTCAGCCGGCCGTCCTCGCGCCGTAGTACATCCCGGCGTTCACCGGAGAGCATCTGCGGATTCGTCTGGTCCTGCCGGGTGCGGTAGATCAGAATATTGCTCCGGGCGTCGAGCAGATCCTCGTCACCGTGCTCCCGCACCCGAATATTGGTGACGAAGTGACGGACGCGGGAAGGCGGATCCTCCGCCCAGGCATATAGCGTCTCGCCGCGCGCGACCCGGGATTCCAGTGAGCCGAGGTTCTCGTTCAGGTGGAAAGTATTGGCCGAGAATCCGAACCCGCGCGCGCGTTCGACCGTTTCGCGGACCGGAACCTGGTACACGATCTCCCGGCTGACGAGTTCGGTCAGCCACTGACGTTCCTTCAAGTCGTCGAGCAACTCCGCCTCGTAGAGCATGAAGTCCACGACCTCCGCGTACCGCGGATCGTTCGACGCGAGCCGGTGCTGCGTCACCGTCTGATGCTGGATCATTCCATCCTCTCAAAGTGTATACACTTTTGGATCCAGATTCAGTGTGTACCAGCCCGAGGCCGAACGCAAGAGGCAATAGCAACCGGTTACCTCGGCGAAACATCGCCGCATCGATCGCCCCGTTCCGCAGGCACGGTCACGAGGCGTCTTCACACTGCTGGAGGGCGGCTTCTGCCGGATGCCACTTACCCATGGCCACGGACGCACGGGACCGCGCCCACTCAGCAGTGGCCCTACCGCGGCCCGGCGATCATGATCCCGGATGTACCCGTGGACCCTTACTCGATCACAGGAGACGACATGAGCACCTCGATCATCACCCGTCGCGGGAATGACCTGCGGCGGTTGCGCTTCCAAGGTCGGGGCCCAGGTCGGTGCGCTTGACGGTGTTACCGGTGTCGACGCGATCCGGCCACTGGTCGAGTCACCGTCGAATCAGCGAATGCCCTCGACCCCGACACCATCAGGCGTGAAGACATCCCGGCTCGATACTGGACGAAGGCGCAGTTTCGCGCGTGGCTACCCGGAGAGCTGCACGTCGGTCAGCCCACTGCGGGACGCGCGCCGGTAACTGCCCGGCGCGACACCGTATTCGCGTTTGAATGCCTTCGCGAACGCGAATTCCGAGCTGTACCCGGCTCGTTCGGCCACGGTCGCCAGCGGGGCATCGGTTTCGCGCAGCATCCTGCCCGCCGCGGTCATTCGCCAACTGGTGAGATAACCGAGCGGCGGCTCCCCCAGCACGGCGGTGAACCGCTTGGCGAATGCTGCGCGCGACAGACCGGACGCTCGACTGAGTTCCTCGACGGTCCACGGATGGCCAGGGTCGGCATGGATGGCGCGCAGCGCGGGCGCGATGACGGGGTCGGTGACCGCTGCCGCCCATCCTTTCGCGCGATCCGCCGTCATGCCCTGATACCAGGCTCGCATGATCAGCAGTAGGAGCAAGTCGATCAGGGCCGCGACGATGCTGTCGCTGCCGGGGCCCGGATTGTCCATCTCGCTGGTCAGCTGGCCGACTGCGATACGGAGTGCGGGCTGCTGGCTCGCGGCAGGCAGATGGATCACCTCGGGCATCCCCGCCATCAGCGGATGCTGCCGGGTTATGTCGAGTTTGTAGGCGCCGCAAGCGAGGACGGTTCGTTCGCCCGGCCCGTCTTTGTACAGACCGCAACCGAGGACGGGCTGATCCCCTTGCGCTTCGACGGCCACTCGGCGGTCTACCGTCTTGCCGTCGATCAGCAACTGACGGATGTAGGAGCCGTGGTCGACCCGATCCTGGGTGAAGACGTCCGGAGCCAGGACCTGGTCGCTGCACAGCGTATGTCCGCTGCCCTGTCGCAGGAACACGGTGTCGCCGGTATCGAGCCGGACCGAGGCGCCGCCGTCGGGCGGGACGAGCAAGCAGCTGCCGTGCAGGACCACATGGAAACTGGCACCGGAGACAGCGGGGAATCGCATGCTCCACGGCGCGCGGGCGTCGGTGCGGGTGAACACCGGTGTACCGGTTCGCAGCGCAGTGAGGGCGTCGCTGAATACATCCACTCGCTACCTCACCGCAACCTGAAAAGACGTTTGGACAGAAATGCGAGCGTATCAGCCATTCAATCGCGGTCCCGGCGAACCTAACGTTGCTCGCGTTCCAGTAGAGGACGGAAGGTGCGAGGTCGATGGGCACAATTACCACAGCTCAGAGCATGCGGCAAGGTCGAGCGACGCTGACTCCCGACGGGGGTCTTTCCCGCGGAATCGTGGCCGCCGATGTGGTGGTGGGCCATGGTGGATGAGCCGATCGCGCCAGTGTTGATGAACGCCTTGGTAACCGAGCATTTCGTGCTGCAATCCGCCGCCAGCACAACTGTCAGCGAGGCTTTGGGGCGCGCCACACTGTATCTATCGTCGCTGTCGAGTTCGCTGGTGGCCATGGGATTTGCTGCCCAGTCACCCGATATCTTTCCCGCGTTTGCGGCCGCGGTGATTCCGGTGCTCCTTCTGCTAGGCGTGCTCACCGTCGTTCGGCTGGTCGACACCGGAATTCAGAACGTCACCTATTTGGCGGGCATAGCTCGGATCAGGGCTCGCTACCGAACCCTTTCGCCGGAGGCGGCCCAGTTCTTCCAGTCCTGGGGCGATGCGGAGGACGAAACCGGACAAGCTCTGGCGTCATTGGCGGTGACGAGAAGCCCGTTGGTCGGTCTGTTCACCATCGCCAGCACGATCGCTTCGATCAACAGCGTGGTGGCGGGAGCCGGAATTGTCTTGCTGCTGGTGAGACTGTTCGGTATTGATCTCACAGTGGCTGTTCCCGTCGCGGTGGTGCTGTCCACTGTGCTCATAGGCGTCTTCTACCGGTATCAGGACCGCCGCTACCGGGCCGCAGACAGGTTGCGAGGCCCCGATCGCGAGCGGGTTGCGATGCGAAAGGGAATATCCAGATGACACGAATGCCGCCGTAGTGGTCGAACTGCGGCAGATCGGCACACACACCATCATCGAGCTGGCCGAACTGTTCAACGTCCCCCGGCCCACCGTCTATCGAGTCCTCGACCGAGCTTTGGGAAATCGTGCCCGATTGCTCGGTCGATATGCCCCGCCTGGATCTGGGACAAAACGAAAGATATTGGAGGTATTGGGAATGAATCGCTTGTTACGGAGGAACAGTTGATCGGGACTATGATGCGCGCTGCTGTGATTGATCGTTTCGGGCTGCCAGAGGTCCTTCACATCGTGGAATTGCCGGTTCCCCATGTGTCGGCGGGCGAGGTGATCGTGCGGGTGCACGCCGCTGGGGTCAACGCGATCGACTGGTTGAGCCGCAACGGCCAAGGTCCGGGCGGCGCCGATTTTCCGGTCGTTCTCGGGTGGGATGTGTCGGGCACGATCGCAGCTGTCGGCGACGGGGTGACCGGTTTGGTCGAGGGCGACGAGGTATTCGGCATGCTTCGCTTCCCGGCCTTGGCGGGCGGTTATGCCGAGTACGTCGCGGCCCCGCCCGACCAGCTGATCATCAAGCCGGACAACGTCGATCACCAATCCGCCGCAGGTGCACCCATGGCCGGGATCACCGCGTGGCAAGCCTTGTTCCGTCAAGCTGGCGTAGAAGCCGGCCAACGGGTGTTGGTGCACGGTGCCGCGGGCGGGGTCGGTCATGTGGCGGTGCAGCTCGCGAAGCTCGCGGGGGCGGAAGTGATCGGTACCGCCTCCGCGCGCAATCACGACTTCCTCACCGGCCTGGGGGCCGACCGGGTGATCGACTACACCGACCAAAAGATCCGTGACGAGGTGTCCGACGTTGATGTGGTCATAGAGCCGAGGGGAGGTGCGGACTTCCTCGACTTGATCGAAGTTGTTCGTCCTGGCGGCGTCATCGTGACTCTCAAAGGGGAGCGACCGGAGTACCGCGATCGCCTGGCCGCGCGAGGCGTGCGAGCCGGATACGTATACGTCAGCCCGGACCGTGAGGCGCTCAGCGAGATCGCCCGCTATCTGGGAGACGGCACGCTGAGGATCGAAATTGACCGGACGTTTCCGCTGGTGGAGGTCGCGACCGCACACGCGATCGGTGAGGCGGGCCATGTGCGGGGACGAATTGTGCTCGACCTGATGATGGAAGAAGAGCCGACCACGTGATTCCGTTGACACCAATGCGTTTCGGTGCGGTGTTCCCGCACAACGAGATCGGCGCGGATCCCGGTGCCGTGCGAGCGTGGGCGCAGGGCGTCGAGGAACTGGGCTATCACCACATCATGGCCTTCGATCACGTACTCGGGGCCGGAACAACCAACCGGCCGGGCTGGCGTGGCTACACCAGCGAGCATCGGTTCCACGAAGTCTTCGTGCTCTTCGGGTATTTGGCCGGTGTCACCACGACGATCGAATTGGTGACCGGTGTCCTGGTGTTGCCGCAACGGCAGACCGCGCTCGTCGCCAAACAGGCCGCCGAGGTCGACGTACTCAGTGGCGGTCGACTTCGCTTGGGCGTCGGACTCGGCTGGAACCACGTGGAGTACGAAGCACTCGGTCAGCCGTTCTCGCACCGAGGCGCGAAACTCGGCGAACAGGTGGAACTGCTGCGTGCGCTTTGGGCACAGCCGACGGTCAGCTATGCGGGGCGGTGGGACAAGGTGGTCGACGCCGGGATCGAACCGCGGCCGACCCGCGGCGGGATTCCGGTGTGGTTCGGCGGACACGTGGAGGCGACCCTACGCCGAACCGGTCGAATAGGGGATGGTTGGCTGCCGCACATCGCTCCGGACGCCACGGCCGAGGCGATGGTCGAGCGAATGCGCGCCTACGCGCTCGAAGCCGGACGGGCTCCCGGTGACATCGGGCTGCAACCACGACTCACCCTCGCCACCACGCCCGCAGACGCACGAATCGAGTACGTGAACGATTGGCGCGCATTGGGTGCGACTCACTTCGACATCGACGCATTGGGGCTCGGGGCGTCGTCGGTGGATGAACATCTATCGGTACTCGAGGAAACTCTCGAAGCGCTAGTGCCATAATCGCTGTCGGCGTCCACCGTGACTGGAGCCCTCTGAGTCTGGTCCGGCGGTTGGGAGAATTCCGATGTACCAGAATGTGTGCGACGCGCACATGCCGATGTGTAGCAGCGGAACTGTGGGTGATTCCCACGTGGTAATACGACAACAGCGTCAGGTGGTTGCACGGACGATGGCCAGACAGTAAGCGGCGCAGGCGTCACCAGGCAAGACCTGACATCAACCCTCCTCGGTAAATGGCTTGCGGTCGGCCCAGTGGTCAATCAGGCAAACAAAAAACGGCGACCTTCGCCTCTGCCTGACTGAAACCGAAAACGTAGTCGAGTTGGGCACCCGAAGCGTGGTTTTCTGGATAATTTCGGCGACTCGCGCGGTAGATGTTTGCGCAGGTAGGGCGAGTGCGCAACGATTTGTTCATCGCCTACGAAACAGCCCCATCGAATTTCGACGTCCGCGCTGTTCTGTCGCGGGCTGATTTGCCGAATGCGCGACGAAAGGTATTTTGTGACCTCGTTCGATGCCGTTGTCCGAAGTATCGCCGTTGTCATATTCTTCATCACCATGGCCTATAACGGGCCGCTCATCCTCATGGGCGTCCTGTTCGCGCGCCGCGCCGATGGATCGCTGGGTAAGCAACTCGCGTTGCGAGAGGGGTCGCCCATTGTGGTTCCGGCCGGCTGGAGCGTGTTCGTCCTGATCCCCTGTTTGAATGAAGCGAAGGTCATCGAGAACACGGTGCGTTGTCTGCTCGACGGGCAGCCCGGAGTTCGAATAGTCGTCATCGATGACGGCAGCGATGACCACACCGCCGATCTTGCCGAGGCCGCGGGGTCGGGTTCCGTCGCAGTCGTGCGGCGGTCGCTGCCGCAGGCGCGGCGCGGCAAGGGGGCCGCTCTCAACGCGGGTCTGCGCTACATACGCGGCCGCGCCGAAACCGAGGGCCTGGACCGGGGACGGGTGCTGGTGTGCGTGCTCGACGGCGACGGCCAGATGACGCCGGGTGCGGTGGCCTGCACCGCGGAACTCTTCGAACAGCCGCAGGTCGGTGGCGCCCAGTTGGCGGTGCGGATTCGTGGCCGCGACACCGTGGCGCTGCGATTCCAGGACATCGAATTCTGGGCACTCAGCGCGCTCAGCCAATTCGGCAGGGTCGCCATGGGAGCGGTGAGCATGGGCGGCAACGGTCAGTTCACCCGCTTGTCCGCGCTCGACGAGGTCGGAGAGCGGCCGTGGTCGGACTCGCTGACCGAGGATCTGGATCTGGGCATCAGTCTGGCGGTCGCGGGGTGGACGGTCAGCTCCACCATGGGCGCCTTCGTATCTCAGCAGGGACTGAACGACGCTCGTCGCCTGCTACGTCAGCGCACCCGCTGGTTTCAAGGGCATATGAGCGCCATGGCACGCCTGCCCGAACTGTGGTCCACGTCCGGGATCAAGCTCACGGTCCGAGCGGAACTCACCGGATATCTATTCATGCCGTACCTGATCACCTTGCCCTGGTCGATCATCCAGCAGTATCTGCTCCTTCGCTTGGCGTGCGGACACAACCCGGGGCAGTTCGGTCTCGCGACCGGCCCGGTGTGGCAGCAAATACTGAGTGGTGTGGGGTTGTATGCGCTGACTTTCGGCTGCTTCGTGGTCTGGGCCGTGCTGTACTGGCGGCGCACCGGTGATCAGCCGCTATGGAAATCGGTCGCCTATCTCCACGCCCAACCCCTGTGGATGTACGTCGCCTTCATCGCGGCCTGGCGAGCAGTGTGGCGCATCCTCAGCCGACGCCGGGGCTGGACCAAGACCGAACGTGTCGAAGAAGGCCCCGTCACCGTCACCACCTCGACATACATGAATTCGTCTGCCGGATATTCGCGTTCGATCGAGACCGCACCCGCGGCGGACCTGTGACCGCGGAACTGCTCGGTCCCCCGATACACGCGATGCTCGTTCTCGGCACCCGGCCCGAGGCGATCAAGCTGGCTCCGGTCGTGCGGGCGATGAACGCCTCCGCGCTGTTCGAACCACTGGTGGTCACGACCGGCCAGCATCGCGAGATGCTGCACCAGATGCTCGATCTGTTCCAGGCATGCGACCGCATCGAACTCGATGTGATGCGCGAGCGCCAGCAACTATCTGCTCTGACCGCCCGGTTGATCGATGGTCTCGGCGAGGTGATCCGCGAGCAACAGCCCGATCTCGTTGTCGTCCAGGGCGATACGACGACAGCGCTGGCCGGCGCCCTGGCCGCCTTCTACGAGCGTGTTCCAGTCGCACATGTGGAGGCCGGCTTGCGCACCGGCATGCCGAACAACCCTTTTCCCGAGGAGATCAACCGCAGGCTCATCGCTAGGGTCGCACGCTGGCACTTCGCCCCCACCGCCCGCGCTGCCGAACATCTGCAGGCCGAGGGCGTAGCGGAGTCGACGATATTCACCACCGGCAATACCGTCATCGACAATCTGCTCTGGGTCCTGTCCCAGGGTGCGGGGCGCAACCACTTCGGCACCGACCTGCGCCACATCCTGCTCACCCTGCACCGCAGAGAAAACCAGGGCGACACAATGTGCCACATGGGCAGCGCTATCCGGCGGCTCGCCGATCGCGGCGATGTCGAGATCGTGGTGCCGCTGCACAAAAGCCCCGCCGTCCGAGAGGCACTACTGCCCGAACTGACCGATCACCCCAACATCCGGGTCGTCGAGCCCCTTGACTATATGGACTTCTCCGCCACCCTCGCCGCCTGTGACCTCGTGTTGACCGACTCGGGCGGCATCCAGGAGGAGGCGCCCGCCCTCGGCAAACCGACCCTGGTCTTGCGGACTACCACCGAGCGTCCTGAGGCCGTGGAGGTCGGCGCGGCAAAGTTGGTTGGCATCGAGCCCGACGCGATCGTGGACGCGGCAGCCGCCCTACTGGACGACCACGCAGCGTACAAGCGAATGGCTAACGCGGGCAACCCTTTCGGGGACGGCCACGCCGGCGACCGCATCGTGGCCCAACTGGCCGCGGACTTCGGACCCGCACCGGTGAAAGCTAGAGTGATCCCCGATCCGGCGCTCACCCGCCGGCAGCACCGAACCACCCCGGTAGGTGGTTGAGCAGACGACTCGCACCAGCCGACAGCGAGCCAGGCCAGCCCTCCGCACATGCCGAAGTGTCGACGGCCGCGAGGCATCAGTATCGCTGGCCGGTATGCGCGGTAGCCGATTTCCCCTACGTTGGGAGCCTGCGGGTGACATGACGTTCCGCTGCGTGGTCTACAAGGCTTCCCGACGCACGCAATGCCGAATTAGGTGCTCGTGACACCCACTGACGGGCCCAGTCCTGATATTCCACAGAATCGCCAGCAGCCCACGCATTCAGCCAGTCAGCAGAGCACCACGACTCTTGACCTGATGAACGCCTGATCGCCGCGGAACGTTCTCGCGGGATGTTCAGCCGCCAGCTATTTCTCGGTGAGGGCCTCGACACCGACCACATTCGCGCCGACTACACCGATGGTGTGCTGCGCCTGGCGATCCCGGT